>JFBG01000010.1 GCA_000583135.1 Thioalkalivibrio sp. HK1 | reverse complement strand
GAGAGAGCGCATCAGAAAAGATTACGGGTTCGGCGTCTTTTGCGGTGATAGCGGCAACCTGCTCGATGCCAAGGAAGTGGAAGCCGGGGAATCCGTATCGTTCACTCACTCATCCGACACCGAGCGATCGTCTCCGTGGTATCGGCAATGCTCGGCAAAGTCGGGAGCACCGTTCACGCTGTCGATCAAAACGACTCGACTCGCACAATAAAGCCGCATCGATAGGCTCTGTTTGCGCCTCTATCGAACCGAGGGTAGGTCACGCTACCCTCGGTTTTTTTATTGTATTAGATACTTGTGTATCAAGGCCGAAGGTCAAAAAACGGTTGACCTGCGCCTCCTCGACTAAAGGTCGATCGATTGAGATATCTCAATAATATCGAGGAACGACACGTGCATGATGACCGAAGCGGTCGACGAAGCATCGTCATCGCCTCGAAGCCACCGGCGGCGATCACCGCCGTCTTCGAGAAGCCGGAAAAGGGCTTCGGGATGATGCCTGCCATCCGAAGATCGACACTTTACCCGCATTGAATACCGTTGATGTCCATCCTAGGGCGAGAGCCTCTCTTCGCCTGCCAGCCAAGAGGCGGCTTCCAATGCGTGGTAGCTGATGATCAGATCCGCCCCGGCGCGCTTGATCGCGGTCAGGGTCTCCAAGGTGCTTGTGCGCTCGTTCAGCCATCCGCGTTCGTTTGCGGCCTTGATCATCGCATATTCGCCGCTCGTGTTATAGGCGACCATCGGCAGCTGCGGGTAGTGCGCGCGCACGCGATGGATGATATCCAGATAAGCCAAAGCCGGCTTGACCATCAAGAAATCCGCCCCTTCCGCGACATCGATCCCCGCTTCTTTGAGCGCTTCTCGGGCATTGGCGGGATCCATCTGATGGGTGCGGCGGTCGCCGAATTTCGGCGCGCCTTGGGCCGCATCCCGGAAAGGACCGTAAAACGCCGAGGCGTATTTCACCGCGTAGGACATGATCGGGAGATGGTGAAACGAATGCGCATCCAAGGCATGGCGAATGCCGGCGACCATCCCGTCGAGCATCGCGCTCGGGGCGAGAATATCGGCTCCGGCACGGGCATGGCTCAGCGAAACCCGAGCGAGGATATCGACGCTCTCGTCATTCAACACATAGCCATCGGGAAGATGGGGGTGCTCATGGCTCAACAGCCCGCAATGACCATGGTCGGTGTATTCGCATAGACAGACATCGGTGATGACGACAATCCCGGGACAATCACTCTTGATGGCCCGGATCGCTTGTTGGATGATGCCGTCATCGGCGAAATTCTCGCATCCGACGGGATCTTTCGTCGCCGGAATGCCAAAAAGCAGCGTCGCCAAAATACCGGCATCCACCGCCTTTCGAGCCTCGATCACCGCTTCGTCGACGGAGAGTTGATAAATCCCCGGCATCGAGGGGATGGGGCGGCGGATCCCCTTGCCATGGACGATGAAAAGGGGGTAGATGAAATCCGCCGCGCCTAGACGTATCTCGCGTACCGCAGCCCGCAAGGATGCGCTGTGTCGCAGGCGGCGCGGGCGGGCGATATCGTTTTTCGAGGCGGAAAAGGTGTCGGGTCGATTGCCGGTGTCGGTCATCGCCGATACTCCTTATGTGTGATGTGTTCGATCGCCGAGCGCTCGATTTTGCAATAACGGGAGGGTGATCGGGGGATTTTCGATATCGGGTGCGATAGACTTTCCTTTCGATGCGCTTTCGAACGAGAATGCAAAGGAAAGGGCTGTCTTTCTTGTGAAAAAAACAGTCGCTCGCTCTTTCGCGCACTCGCCATCTCCTTTATCCTTGGGAGATTTTGCTTCGAGGACCGTGCCATGACTCGACTACGCACCGAAGATGTGAACTACTCGGCGGACGAAATCCGTTGCCAAGGCCATTTCGCTTTCGACGAATCCATCGACGGCCCCCGCCCCGGAGTGATGGTGGTGCACGAATGGTGGGGGCTGAATGATTACATCCGCGGGCGAGCGCAGATGTTGGCGGAACTCGGCTACGTGGCCTTGGCGGTGGATATGTACGGGGAGGGTCGCACCGCCGCCGATCCCGAGAACGCCGGGGCGATGATGAAAGCGGTGCTCGATGATATGCAAAGCGGCACCGCTCGTCTTAAAGCCGCTCGGCAAACGCTGGCGAATCATCCTCGATGCGATTCCTCCCGATTGTCCGCCATCGGTTATTGCTTCGGCGGGGCGATGGTATTGCATTGCGCCCGCATCGGCATGGATCTCCAAGCCGTGGCCAGCTTTCACGGTGCCTTGGGCTCCTTCCATCGCCCCTCCCCGGGCGGGATCCGGGCGAAGATCCTCGTTTGCCACGGCGCCGAGGACACCCTCGTATCGAGTGACGATTTGGCGGCCTTCACCGAGGAAATGCGTGCCGCCGACGCCGATTTTCGCATCATCACCTACGATGATGCGATGCATGGCTTTACCAACCCGCAGGCCACGGCCAATGGCGAGAAGTATTCGATGCCGTTGGCATACCATGCCGATGCCGATCGCGCATCGTGGCAGGCTCTGCTCGCCCATCTCGAAGGGGCGGCGGCGTAGAAAAATCGCCTCGATGGGCGATCACCGAATCCCGAAGGGTGAACGATGAATTCAAATATCCCCGAGTGCGAGGCTTGTCGGGCCGATGCGAAGGCCTTGAGCCCGCAGGAAATCGCCGACTTTGCGAAGTCTCTCCCGAATTGGCGCATCGTCGATGTCGACGGGATCGATCAGCTGCATCGCAGCTATCGATACCCCGATTTCGCCCAAGCCTTGGCGCTGACGAATCGGATCGGAGACTTGGCCGAGCGCTTCGATCATCATCCCGAGATCGTCACCGAATGGGGGAGGGTGACGGTCAAGTGGTGGAGCCACAAGATCAAGGGTTTGCACGAGCTGGACTTCGCTTTGGCTCGGCGCTGCGACGAGTTGGCTTTTCGGTTGACACCCTCCCATTTCCCATGATTTTCCGATCTTCGTATCAAGGAGACATTCGCGGTGAAAACAAGATTGCAAGATAGTTGGAATGCCGGTCGCCCCGGGATCAATTCCTGGATTTCCTCGGCCGCTCCGGTCGTCGCCGAATTCACCGGCAAAGCCGGATTCGATTCCATCACCATCGATATGCAGCACGGCCTCAACGACTACCAAATCGCGGTGAGCATGCTCCAAGCCCTTTCGACGAGCGATGCCACCCCGATGGTGCGCGTGCCGTGGCTGGAGCCGGGCATCGTCATGAAGAGCCTCGATGCCGGGGCGTTGGGAATCATTTGCCCGATGGTCAATACCAAGAGCGATGCCGAGCGTCTGGTGAGTTGGGCGAAATACGCCCCGGCCGGCAGCCGCAGTTTCGGTCCCACTCGGGCGCAGTTCGTCTACGGAGCGGACTATCCGACCAAGGCCAACGATTCCATCATCCTGCTGGCGATGGCGGAGACCGCCCAAGCCTTGGAGAATATCGAGTCGATCGTCTCCACCGAAGGGCTGACCGGTATCTACATCGGGCCGAGCGATCTGGCGTTGTCGATGGGCTATACCCCGAAACTGGATCAGGAAGAGCCTGCGGTGGTCGAGGCCATCGGGCATATCCTTGCAAGTTGTCGCAAGGCGGGGGTGCGTTGCGGGATCCACTGCCTCGAACCCGCCTATGCCCGCAAGATGCTGGATCGGGGTTTCGATCTGGTCACCTTGGGTAGCGATCTGCGGCTTTATGTCTCGGCTTGCGCCGATGCGCTTTCGAAGACCCGGGGCGAGAGTTGATCGAATGAAGGTCGCGCTACGCCATGAGGGCGATGAGATTCTCGTCGATGCGAGGGCCATGGAAAGACTCGTCGGGGTGGTTTTCGAACGTGCCGGATGCGAGAGCGTCGAGGCTCGCCGCATCGCCCGCCGGTTGACCGGAGCCAGCCTGCGGGGCCACGATTCCCATGGCGTTCTTCGTACCCACCGCTACATTTCCTGGATGCAAGATGACAAGGTCTTCGCCGGTCGCAGCGTGCAAATCGAGCATGAGACGGATTGCTTGGCGGTCATCGACGGGCGCTATGGTTTCGGCCAGACCATCGGCGAACAGACCGTGGACTTGGGGGTGGCGAAGGCGAAAAAGCACGGGGTCGCTCTGACCGCTTTGAAACATTCCGGTCATTTGGGGCGTATCGGGGATTGGGCCGAGCGGGCCGCGCAAGCCGGTTGCGCCTCGATCCATGCGGTCAACGTTCGAGGCAGCCTGCTCGTCGCTCCCTTCGGCGCCGGTGAACGCCGCTGCGGAACCTCCCCGCTTTGTTTCGGATTGCCGCGCGCCGACGGCGCCCCGCCGATCATCCATGATTTCGCCACCTCGATGGTGGCCGAGGGCAAGGCCTTGGTGGCCTTGCGCGGCGGCAAGACCTTGCCCGCCGACGCCCTCGTGGATGAGATGGGCAACGAGACCTCCGATCCGCGCCCTCTTTACGGGAAAAGCGCCGAAACCGAGGTTCCGAATCCGAGCGCCGGTCCCGGGGCCCTCAACGTCTTCGGGGCCCATAAAGGCTCGGGGATCAATTTTTTCATGGAGATGTTCGCCGGAGCCCTGACCGGATCCGGCACCGCCGCCGTTTCGAACGAGCGCGAAAGGCGCTCTCTTTGCAACGGCATGTTTTCGGTCTACATCGATCTTTCGAGCCTTGGAACCGCCGACTTCTTCGAGCGCGAAATCGAGGACTATATCGAATATTGGAAGAGCGCTCGGCCCTCCAAGGCCACCGGCGAGGTATTGATCCCGGGGGAGAAGGAAGAGCGGATCTTGCGACAAAGAAGCGAGGAAGGGCTGCCCCTATCGCAAGGAGCGTGGGAGGATATTCTTGCCGGCGCCCGCAAGGTGGGTATGAGCGATGAAGATGTGGAGGCGGCCCTTAACGCAGGCTTGGCTTGATGGGTTTTTCCAAGCCCCAAGGGCGAATGCGATCGAAAGGGCGAGATCCTTTTTCGATTCTCCCCTCTCATCGAGGCGGGGGCTCGTTTTCCCGTATTCCCACATAATTGGCAAGGCATCGTCCTTTGCCATGACGACGATGCTCGGCCCGATGTCGGTGGGCCAGACATCGAAGTCGGCAGTCAGCGGAGGTTCGAGGACTTGAAGTGGCCAGCGCGAACCAGTTGAAGGCGTTTTTGAAATCGCATCTCGAGGGGGATGAAGATCGCTTCCTCTCCGTGGCGATGCAGGTGGCAGCGCATGAAGCAAAGCGCGGTCACGGCAAGCTCGCGCAGGAACTACGCGCTCTTATCGACCAAGCCAAGGCTCGCCGGGGGTTGCCACCGTACGAAGGTGGAGAGGGGGCGTTTTCGAGCAGGCGTTCGCGCGATGATCCGATAGGTGTCTTGGCGGTCAGTCGCCCGAAATCGCGGCTTGCGGAGATGGTGCTTGATGATATCTTGGCGAGCGGGCTCAATCGGGTGATCAAAGAGCAAAGGCAAGCATCGAAGATCCTTTCCCACGGGCTGAGCCCGCGACGCAAACTCTTGCTGGTGGGTGCACCGGGCACCGGAAAAACGATGACGGCATCGGTGCTCGCCGGCGAACTCGGCTTGCCGCTCTTGCGAGTGCGTTTGGATGGTTTGATCACCAAGTACATGGGAGAGACCGCCGCCAAGCTACGGCAAGTATTCGATACCACCGAGCGCACCCGAGGCGTGTATTTTTTCGATGAATTCGACGCTATCGGCTCACAGCGTGGTCTCGTCAACGATATCGGCGAGGTCCGGCGTATTTTGAACAGCTTCTTGCAAATGATCGAGCAAGACGACTCCCACAGCCTGATTTTGGCCGCGACCAACCACCCCGATATCCTCGACCACGCACTCTTTCGCCGTTTCGACGACGTCTTGCAT
The DNA here is from genome assembly GCA_000583135.1 of Thioalkalivibrio sp. HK1. Lineage (GTDB taxonomy): Bacteria > Pseudomonadota > Gammaproteobacteria > HK1 > HK1 > HK1. The sequence continues at coordinate 60,267 of JFBG01000010.1, read as the reverse complement.
TACAGCCTGCCGGACGAAACCCGCATTGCATCGATCCTCGAATCTCGCTTGGGGAGGATGTCCACGAAAGGCATCTCTTGGAAACGCCTCGCCACCGAATCCATAGGCCTTAGCTACGCCGAAGTGACCTGCGCAACGAAAGAAGCCTTGAAGGAAGCCTTGATCGAGGATCGCGGGAGTCTCACGGAATCGGATATTCGCCGAACGCTGGAAGAAAGACAGAGGATATCGAGGCGATTCGAGTCTCATAGCCGGGGCACTCGAGGTTAGAACACCGAATGGCCAAGTCGAATGGTCGGTACAGCAGGCATATCAACCTCGAAGGGACTGCCAAGACGAAGCGTTTTCGGTCTCCGCAAGGAGGAGGTAAGCCTACTGTCATACCGAATCGAGATCGAAAGCGTCATGTCCCCGACGATGGCCATCATGCATCGATGAGTATTCATCGGCCTATCCTTTGGGGCTTCCGCAATTAATGGATCAAGCCATCGGGCTCGAACAGGTCGGGTTCGCTCCACCCGTGCAGGTGGGCATCGCCCCGACGGGCGATAGTGGGAATGGGGTGCTGTGACAACAGACAACTTCAATCCGAACCGGTGAATTCGAGCAGGGTTTTATGCAAAGAGGCGGGGATGACGATGCCCTCTTGCGGGGTGCGTTGCCGGGCTCGGTAGCGGCGATCCGAAGGTAGGCGAGTTCCCTCTTGGGCGAGGATTTCCGCGAAGAGGGTTTCGGCATGGGTCAGCTGACCCTCGCGATCCTCGCTGCCAAGGCAGCGGGCGGGATCGATGGCCATCATGAACTCTCCCCCGCAGGGAGCGCCGGAGCCGGAAGTGTTTTTCGCATGAGCTTCGAAGCTGAAGGGGCCTCCGACCAAGGCTCCGGCCAGCAGTTCGACCATCAGCGCGATCGCCGCTCCTTTATATCCCCCGAAGGTCAACTGGGCTCCGGCAAGAGCGGCCTTCGGATCGGTGGTCGGTTGTCCCTCGGCGTCGATGGCCCACCCCGGGGGTAGCGGCTTGCCGTCGCGCAAATGAATCTGAATCTCGCCCCGGGCGCTCATGCTCGATGCCTGATCGAAGATCAGGGGAGGGCTCCCCTTCCGGGGCCACCCGAAGGCCATCGGATTGGTCCCGTAAATCGGGCGGATGCCTCCGGCGGGGGCGACATAGCGATGGGCGGCGGTGAAGGCGAAGGCGACCAGCCCGCGCTCGGCGAGCCGCTCGACCTCCGGCCACAAGGCCGAGACATTGAAGGCGTTGACGATGGCCAGCGCCGCGATACCCTGCTCTCGCGCTCGTTTCTCCAAGGGATCGGCGGCGACCTGCAAGGCGAGCGGGGCGAAACCGAAATGGGCATCGACTTGGATCACCCCCGGGGCGAGGTCGCGCAAAACAGGTTCGGCGTCGGGCGAAACCCCCGCCTCGTGGAGGGCTTTGACGTAGAAGGGGACGCGAAACAATCCGTGCGATTTACATTCGTCCCGTTCGGCGGCGGTGAGGGTATCGGCGATGGCCTGCGCATGCCGATCCGCGTATCCTTGCCCCCGTAGCGCCGACACCGCCAGCGCATGCGTTTCTTCCAAGGAAAGACGCACTTCATCGTTCATCTTCTTTATCCTCTCGATTTCGTTTCTTGAACATCGATTCTCGGCCTCGAGGCGAGATTCGGTGCCATCATGATCGCAACTTGCGAATTGCAAGCCCGATCCCAAGGAGCTATCAATGGACGCATCATCGCCCGATCCCAGGATCGATCCCCAAGTGCGGAAGATCCTCGATGCCATGCGCAAGGCGGATTTGACGCCGACCTACGATCTAAGCCCGGACCAAGCCCGCCGACAATACGAACGCTTGGCAAGTTCGAGGCCCCCCGGGGATGCGAGAGCGGAAACGGAAGATCGCACCATCTCCGGCGGTGCCGACAACGCCTTGCCGATTCGCATCTATCGTCCATCGATGGGGATCGATGCTTCTATCGACGCTTCCGTCGACGCTTCCATCGATGCTTCCATCGACGCTTCCATCGACGCTTCCATCGACACATCGGCGCTGCCGACGCTGCTTTATTTTCACGGCGGCGGGCATGTCGTCGGCAGCATCGATTCCCACGATGGCGTCGCCCGCAATCTTTGCGTCGGGGCGGCTTGCGCCGTGGTCTCGGTCGATTATCGTTTGGCCCCCGACCATCGATTTCCCGCCGCGGTCGAAGACGCCTTCGCCGCCTATGCTTGGTGCGTGGAAGAAGGCCCAAGGCATGGATTGGACGCGCAAAGGATCGCGGTGGGAGGCGATAGCGCAGGCGGCAATCTCGCGGCGGTGGTGGCGTTGATGGCCCGAGATGCTCCGATCCCTTCGCCGTGTCTGCAGCTGCTGATCTATCCGGTTACCGACTACGCCGGGGATAGCGAGTCCTATCGAACATTCGCCCGAGGCTACGGCTTTCTCGAGGCTCGATCGATGTTTTGGTTTCGCGATCACTATTTGCGCAGCGAGAAGGATCGCCTCGATTGGCGGGCGGCGCCATTACGAGCCGAAGACCTTCAAGGCTTGCCGAGCGCCTTCGTGTTGACCGCCGAACTCGATATCCTGAGAGACGAGGGGGCGGCCTTTTCGGATCGGCTGAAGGCGGCGCAAGTCAAGGTCGAATACCACGAGATTCCGGGCATGATCCACGGATTTTTTACGATGGCTCCGGCGGTGGACGGTGCCGTGCACGCCCAAAGGCTTGCCTGCGAAGCCCTTCGCCGAGCATGGTCGATGGGCGGGGAGGATCCCGAGGAGAGCTGAAAGCCTCCTCGGGATCCTCCTTACCAACCCTTCGAGGCCGGCCCTTCAAGACTGACCCTTCGAGCGAGCCCAAGAGCGATTCGACCCGCTCGAGACCCGCTCGAAGCGGGCTTCGTCGACTAGGGCTTCATCGAATCCCCGTGCAGCAGACGATAGATCGCGCTGCAATCGAGTTCGCCCCCGCCTTGGAGGCATAGCGTGCGATAGAGCGAGGCGGTGAGGGCCCCCAAGGGGGTGCCGGTACCGGTGGTCTGTGCCGCCGCTTGTGCAAGCCCGAGATCCTTGGCCATCAGCGATGCCCGAAATCCGGGGGCGAAGCCGCGGTTGGAGGCGGCGGATTCGACCACGCCCTCGACCGGATACATCGTATCCATCATCCAATTCTGCCCCGAGGAGGTCGACATCACCTGATGCAAGGTCTTGGGATCGATCCCCAAAGCCTGCCCCAAACTCACCGCTTCGGCGGTTCCCGTCAGGGCGATCCCCGCCATCATGTTGTTGCAGATCTTCATCGCCTGCCCCAACCCCGATCCCCCGATATGCACGATATTGCGCCCCATCGCCTCCAATATCGGGCGGGCGCGCTCGAAATTCTCCTTCGTTCCCCCGACCATGAAGGTCAAGGTTCCCGCCGCCGCTCCGGAGATCCCGCCTGAAACCGGAGCGTCCACCATGGAACGCTTCTCCCGCTCCGCTCTTTCCGCCACCGCTTTCGCGCTCTCGATATCGACGGTGGAGCAGTCGATCAAAATGGCGGTGGAAGAGGCGGCCGAGAGAATGCCGGGGTTGCCTTCGCCGGTGCCCAGATAAGCCTCTCGGACGTGTTGGCCTTGGGGGAGCATGGTGATGACGGCATTCGTATCGGTGGCGGCATCGGCGATGGCGGAGGCGATGGTCGCTCCCGCTTCTTTTGCGGCCTCGAGGGCCTCGGCCGAGATATCGAAGGCCTTGATCCCGTGCCCGGCCTTGATCAGGTTGCGAATCATCGGTAGTCCCATATTGCCGACACCGATGAATCCGATCGTGCTGCTCATGGAGGATCTCCTCGTGCTTTACCTTCCAAAAAAAAATGACTGTCGCTTCGCGAGCCCTCGACGCCGCCTGAAAATCCGTCGCCTGAAAATCCGCTGGCTGAAAACCCCGAGACTATCGATCTTCGGATCCTGTCAAAGAGCGCTTTTTTGTTGGGCCGCTTCCCCGATATTATCCACTCCGCGCTTGGCCAATAGATCGTCGAGCCAATCCGGGTCCATCTCCGGCACCGATGAAAGCAGGAGATCGGTATAGGCGTGATGCGGCGGACGGAACATATCCTCCTTGGGTCCGGCTTCGACCACCTTTCCCTCCTTCATCACCACCACATGATCGGCGATGGCCCGCACCGTTGCCAGATCGTGGGTGATGAACATATAGGCGAGATCGAGATCGTTTTGCAGGCGGTCGAGGAGTTTGAGGATGCCCTCGGCCACGATTTGATCCAAGGCGCTGGTCACCTCGTCGCAGATGATGAATTCCGGCTCGGCGGCCAAGGCCCGGGCGATACCGACCCGTTGCTTTTGCCCGCCGGAGAGCTCGGAAGGGTAGCGGTGGTAATACTGCGAGGGCTCGAGCTCGATTTGATCGAGAAGTTCGTCCACTCGCTTTTTCAACTCCGCCCCGCGCAATCCCCCATAGAAGGATACCGGTCGGCCGATGATCTCGCCGATGCGCTTTTTGGGATTGAGGGCGGTATCGGCCATCTGGTAGATCATCTGGGCTTGTCGCAGCTGATCCTTGGAGCGATCCCTAAAGTGTCGCGCCAAGGGCGTTCCGTTATAGAGGACTTCGCCGGATAGCGGTGGCAACAAGCCGGTGATGCAGCGGGCGGCGGTGGATTTACCCGAACCCGACTCTCCGACCACCGCCACCGTGCGGCCCCGGTGGATGGAAAAAGAGACATCATCGAGCACCAGAACCGGGCCGTAAGCGGCGCTGACATTGCGCACCTCGATCACCGGGGTTTCGTCCGCCGGCGGCACCGGCTTTTGGTGGCGCTGGAAACTGCGCACGGCCCATAAGGAGCGGGTGTATTCCTCGCGCGGGGCTTCGAGCATCGAGCGGGTATCGGCCTCCTCCACCTCGTCGCCTTTGAGCAGAACCTTGATGCGATCCGCCATCTGGGCCACCACCGCAAGGTCGTGGGTGATATAGAGGGCGGCGGTATCGAATTGATCGACGATATCGCGGATCGCCGCCAGCACTTCGATCTGGGTGGTGACATCGAGGGCGGTCGTCGGCTCGTCGAAGATGATGAGATCGGGGCGGCAGCTCATCGCCATCGCGGTCATCGCTCTTTGCAGCTGCCCCCCGGAGACTTGATGCGGATAGCGAAAGCCGATTTCTCCGGGGTTGGGAAGGCGCAGACGGCGATAGAGTTCCATCGCATCCTCTTCGCTTTCCCGGCGGGTCTTGATCTTGTGTTGTACCGGGGCCGCGGTGTGTTGATCGATCAGGCGATGCGCGGGATTGAACGAGGCCGCGGCCGATTGCGCCACGTAGGCGATGCGCGCCCCGCGCAGCATCCGCAAGTCCTCCTCCGGCGAGGAAGTGAGCTCCATGCCGTCGAATTCGATGGTGCCGCCGCTGATGCGACAGCCGTCGCGGGTGAAGCCCATCGCCGCCAATCCGATGGTGGATTTGCCGGCCCCCGATTCGCCGATCAGACCGAGCACCTCGCCGCGCCGCAGATCGAGATCGACGCCGTGGACGATCTCGAGCCACGAGTCATCGACCCGACCCTCGATACGAAGGCCTCGGATTTTGAGCAACAGGCGGGCACTCTTTTCCTCCGCCGATATCGCTTTTTCCGATACCGCTTTTTTTTCGTTCATGACCGTTTCGTTCATGACGCCCTCTTCGATATCGTCGAGCGAGATTGATATCCCGTATTTCGAGACAGGATGTGTCGAGGCGGAATGCGTCGAGGCTGAATCCGTCGAGGCGGATCCGGGGGCAAAAAAGCCTCGTCTTCTCTTTTGGGATCGCTCACTCTTTCAATCCGGATGAGATGTGGAGCAGCCAGTCGACCACGAAGTTGACGGCGACGGTCAGCAGCGCGATCGCCGCCGCCGGGATCAACGGGGTCCCTTGGCTAAAGGAGATCAAAGTCGAGTTATCGCGCACCATCGAGCCCCAATCCGCGGTCGGGGGTTGGATGCCCAGACCCAAGAAGGACAGCGCCGAGATCGCAAGGAAGACGAAGCAAAAGCGCAAACCGAATTCGGCGACCAAGGGAGCGGTCGCATTCGGCAGGATCTCGCGCACGATCAGATACCAAGTCTTCTCTCCGCGCAACTTGGCGGCCTCGATATAGTCCATGACCACGATATTGCCCGCCACCGCTCGCGCCAGACGAAAGACCAAGGGGGAGTAGAGAAGGGCGATGACCAAGATCAGGTTGACGACATTGGTCCCGAGGATGGACAGCAGCAACAAGGCGAAGATCAATTGGGGGATGGCCATCAGGGTATCGGCGATCCGCCCGCAGATCTGATCCACCCATCCCCCCAATGTCGCCGCCATCAGTCCGAGGAGCGAGCCGACGAAAAAGGCGATGCCGGTGGTCAGCAGCGCGATCCCCACCGTATTGCGCGCCCCGTAGATGATGCGGCTGAACAGGTCGCGGCCCAGCTGATCCCCGCCGAGGAGCATCTTCTCGTCCGCCGGGGCGTAGGCGCCGGCGATCACGTCCGCCTCGCCGTAAGGGGCGATGATCGGAGCGAAGATGGCCGCCACCAGATAGACGAGGATGACGAAAAGCCCGAAAGAGGCGGTCAGCGGTGCGGTACGAATCAGTCGCGCCGCATCTCGAGGGAGCAGCAAGGAGAGGAATTTCCGGAAGCTGTAAGCGATCCCCCCCGCCGCCAGGAAAATCCCGATCCCGATCGCGATGCGTTTCAGCCACGGCTCCCCGCCGATGAGCCCGATCAGGAAGCAGATCAGCGTCAGGCTGAAAGTGGCCATGAAAACATCGTGTCGGCGATAGGAGGCGGTGAGGCACGAGACCGCGATCAAAAGACCATAGAAAACGATGACGAACAGGCTCATGGCTTGCTCCTCATTTCGGATGCCGAAGCCGGGGGTTGGAGAGAATCGCCCCCACATCGGCCAATAGATTGAGCAGGATATAGGTGGCGGCGAAGATCAAACAACACGCCTGAACCACCGGGAAATCCCTCTTTTGGACGCTATCCACCAAGAGCTGTCCCACCCCGGGATAGACGAAGACGATCTCGACCAGTACCACGCCGGTGATCAGATAGGCCAGATTCAGCGCCACCACATTGATCACCGGAGCGAGTGCATTCGGGAGCGCATGGACCACGATGATTTTCCAACGAGGCTCACCCTTCAATCGCGCCATTTCGATATAGGGCGAGGCCAGCAGGGCGATGATCGCCGCCCGGGTCATGCGCATCATGTGGGCGATCACCACGAGGGTCAGGGTGATGGCGGGGAGCATGGTGGCGAATGTCCGCTCCCCCAAGGTCATTCCCTCGCTGACATTGGAGATCGAGGGGAAGATCGGATTTTGCACCGCCAAAAAGAGGATCAGGATGTAGCCGAGAAAGAACTCCGGCGACGAGATCGAGGTCAAGGTGACGACATTCGCGCCGCGATCGAAGATCGAATCGCGCCATAGGGCGGCCAGCACCCCCAAGATGATCGAGATCGGGATCGACATCGCCGCCGCCAGCCCCGCCAGGAACATGGTGTTGAAAAATCTCGGTTCGAGTTGCTCGGATACCGAACGTTTATTGGCCAAAGAGGATCCGAAATCCCCTTGCAGGGCGCTGGACAACCAATCGATATAGCGTACAAAAGCCGGGCGATCCAACCCCATCTCTTTGCTCAAGGCCTCGACCGTCTCCGGGGTGGCGGCTTGGCCGAGGACTTGTTCGGCAAGGTTTCCCGGCAGGGCTTCCACCGCCCAGAAGATGATCAGGGAAACGATGAAGAGGGTGACGAGCCCGAACCCCAATCGTTTCGCGACCAGTTTGATGATGCCGATCATCGATATGTCCTCCTAACTATCGGTCGATAGCCCTTTTCGGCGAGGTTCGAAGCGGATTCATCTAGCCAACGTCGCTGCGAATCGTAGGGGCCGACATCTCTCCCGATAGATATTTTCGATATTTCGAAGGTCCGAACGCTCGCGGGAATGTTCATGAACCGGAAGAATCTCGGACTTGGGATAAGGGCGCTTGGCACCGACACCTGAAACGGCGATGCGGTGCCGAGCGCTCCTTGAGTCCCAAGGCCGAATCGACGAGTCGGATCAGACGAAAGACCAGCGTTCCGCCCAGCGCTCGCCATCCAGATCCCAGTTCGAAGCGATGTCCTCGGGCAACTGCAGTTTGTCGGAAGTTGCAAAGACATAGGATGCGAACATCGGGACGATGGTGCCGCCATCGTCTCTCACCAGCTGCTGCATCTCGAAGTACATCTCTTCTCGCTTGGCGGCATCGAACTCCGCTCTCGCCTCGAGCAGCAGGCTGTTGAAGCGATCGTTCTCCCAGACTGCATCGTTCCACGGCACCCCGGCTTGATAAGCGGTTTGGAACATCAAATCCACGGTCGGCCTTCCGCCCCAGTAGCAAGCGCAAAAGGGCTTTTTATTCCACACATTCGACCAGTAGCCGTCATTCGGTTCGCGCACGACATTGATATCGATCCCGGCGTCTTTGGCGCTTTCGGCGAAGAGCACCGCGGCATCCACCGCCCCGGCGAAAGCGGCATCCGCGACATTGAGATCGACTTCGAGCACCCCATCGATCCCCGCTTTTTTCAGATGGTCTTTCGCGGCTTCCGGGTCGTATTGGCGTTGTTCGAGATCGCGAGCGAAGAAAAGTTGCCCCTGTCCGATCGGATGATCGTTGCCGACCGCTCCGTAGCCTTGGAGGATCTTCTCGACCAACTCGTCGCGCTTGATGGCGTGTTTGAGGGCCAAGCGCACGTGCACGTTGTCGAAAGGAGGGACATCGGTGCGCATCGGGAAGGTGTAGTGCTGGGTGCCGGCGATCGAGTGCACCTTGATCCCGGGCCGACTTTTGAGAAGATCGACGGTTTTCAGATCGACTCGATCGATGGCATCGACCTGTCCGGTCATCAAGGCATTGGTGCGGGCGGTGGGATCGACGATGGCCAACATATTGATCTCGTCGAAATGCCCGCGATCCGAATCGAAATGATCTTCGTAGCGAGTGAAATCGGCCCTGATACCGGGCTCGAAATTGCTCAGGCGATAGACGCCGCAGCCGATGCCGGATTGCCAATCGGCCTTGCCGTCCTTGACCGGCATGACCGGCAGGTGATAGTCGCTGAGGACGAAGGGGAAGTCGGCGTTGCCGGCATCGAGGGTGAATTTGACGGCGTATTTGCCATCGGCCTCGATATTCACGATCGGCTTGACGATCGGCGCGGCCGCGGATTTCGAATCCTCGCCTCGGTGGTGGTCGATGGAGGCGATCACGTCCTCGGCGACGACATCGCGCCCGTTATGGTAGGTGAGGCCCCGGCGCAAGCGAAAAGTCCAAACCTTGCCGTCGGCCGAGGGTTCCCAACTTTCGGCGAGTTGCCCGGCCAGCGAACCATCCCCCATGACCTCGGTCAGATAGCCGTTGTAGGCATGGGTCATGGCGATGACGAAGCCGTTATCGTGAATCGCAGGATCCAAAGCGTCGCTGGTTTGGCCGTGGGCTTTGCCCATGCGCATGACGCCGCCTCTTTTGGCGGCCGAGGCGAAGCGCATCGGCAGGGCGATGGCGGCGGCGCCGGCGGCGCTGCCTTGAAGAAATCGACGGCGGTTTGTTCTGTTCATTCACCACTCCTATTCGGTTGTGTTTCGATGTCGGGCGCTTCGATCTCGGATCGCCGCAGATTCGATACGAGTGGATTCGATACCGACGAGCATCGGCGAACGAGAATCGATCGGTTCGTCATCCGCGGGCGACCGGCTCTCATCGATGCCCGAGCCTTCCTTCGAGCGATTCCTTCCGGCTCGAGGATACCCGTCCATGACTTGCCAATCCACGAGCGTCGATAAAGGGCGGCGTCTTGGATCCCAAGGCCTAAGGGCATCGACGGCCACCCGACCCTCATCGCTTCGGATCGGCCATCTTCTGCCGTGACGAAACGCCTGACATTTCACGAAAAAACGAAGAAACGAAGGATCGTCTTGGAAGGAATATCCCCTTTTCTACACAAATTCCGATGATATAGCAAATCCCCGCCCGAACGATCGACCTCGATGAGCGGGTTTTCGGCATGGCCGGTCGCCATCGTTTCGTGGCGATTTCGCTCTTTTGGTAATAGAATCACGCAAGCGACTTCCTTCGGTCAAGGACTCGATGCTCTTTACCCGTCTTACCCGTCCTTTTCCGGCAGTGCCTTCATGGCATTTTTCCAAAGCCCCCAAGAACGATCCTTTCCCGATACGATCGCCACTTCCGATCGCCGACCATCGAAAAGACTCTTCGATACTCGGGGTCTCGGGTCGGGAGGATCGCCCTTCCTAGCCATCGGTCGAGGATGTGTTTGCGAGCGATCGTTCTTGCAGGTCTTCGTCATTTCGGTCAAAGCGGGATAAATCCTTTGTCATGGTCTTGAAAGCCTTTTACGCAATCTTTCGTCTGATCCGACGCATGCTGTTGCCGGTTCTGATTCTTGTCGTCGGAACCGCAGGCATGGTGGCTTTGGTGAAAAGCAAGCCCGAGGTCGAACCCCGGCAGCCGGAAGAAAAAGAATGGACGGTGACGGCGCAGCCGGTGGCATACACGAAGGTCACTCCGGAAATCGCCCTTTTCGCCCGCGTCGAATCCCCTCGCACCGCCGATCTCTCGGCGTCTTTGAGCGCCGATGTGATCGAGGTCAAGGTCTTCGAAGGGGATTTTGTATCTCCCGATGCGCCGTTGATCGATCTCGATCGGAGCGAGGCCGAACTGATCGTCGAACAGCGCACTGCGGATGTGAACGAGCTGATCTTCGAACTCGAGCGAGAAGCCCTGCAATACCGGAACGATCAGCGGGCATCGAGGCGGGAGCGGGAAATTCTGGCCCTCGTTCGCGAGGATATCAAACGAGCGAGGAGCTTGGAAGAGAGGAATCTCGGCTCGAAATCCAATCTCGATCAGGCACTGCGCGAAGAGCAACGCCAGCTCTTGGCGATCGAGCAGCGCACCCTCGCCATCGAGGGCTACGAGAGTCGCAAAAAACGCTTGGAGGCGACCTTGTCCCGCGCCCGCTCCGGTTTGGCGCGGGCTCGCCTCGATCTCGAGCGCACCGCGGTCAAGGCCCCCTTCGAGGGCCGCATCACCCAAGTGCTCGTTTCCCCCGGAGATCGGGTGCGCCCCGGAGATCGCCTGCTGACCTTGTTCGACACCTCCGCGTTGGAACTGCGCTCCCAGATCCCCTTGCGCCACCTGCCGCAATTCAATCGGGCGACGGGGCAGGGGGTGGAGCTCGATGCGCGCGCGACGGTGGACGGAAGGCAGATTCGCGCTCGCTTGCATCGCCTCACGGCCGAGGTGAGACGCGGCTCCGGCGGTGCCGACGCGCTTTTCCGGGTGGTCGAGGGCGGCGATTGGCTGCAACTAGGGCGCACCCTTCGCCTCATCGCCGACCTGCCGGCGGTCGATCGGGGGATCGTCCTGCCCCGCTCGGCCCTTTACGGAACCGATCGAGTATTCGTCGTCGATCAAGGCCGGATGAGGGGGGTGAGAGTCGAGCGCCTCGGGGAGGTCGGGCTCGAGACGCGCGATTCGCAGATATTGGTTTCCTCCCCCGATTTGAAGGCAGGTGACATGGTTGTCGTCACCCAGTTGCCGAATGCCATCGACGGGCTCAAACTGCGGGTGGTCGATGCCTCGGGCGCATCCCTTGCCATCGATTCCGGCGAGGAGTCGAGCGGGGAAAAGCCCCAAGGAGAAGGGGACGATGATCGGGCGGGCGCCGATCCATCGACCGATCCATCGACCGATCCATCGAAGAGCGACGGTTAGAAAACGATCCGCACCATGAAAGAAAACCCTATGGATAAAGCCAATCCGGTGGTCGATACGGGTCGGGAACATGCAGGTTTAGAAGCGGTGCCGAGCGAATCGATCCCGCCCTCGATCGAGGTGCAAGCCGGATCCGCAACCGGGGTGGTCATCGAAGGGCAGACCGTTCCCCATCCGGCATTGGAGGATCGTTCGCAAGCGAAGGATTCTCATTCCCCACCCCCCGAGCGCGTCGGCGTGCTCCAAGCCTTCGCCCGGCATCCGGTGGCTTGCAATCTACTGATGGTGGTCATGCTGCTCATCGGGGCCTACTCGTTGGTGCAGCTGAACAAGCAGTTCTTCCCCGAGTTCTCGATCGATTTCATCATTGTGACGACATCGTGGCCCGGGGCTTCGGCCGAGGATGTCGAAGCTGCGATTACCGACCCCATCGAGAGCGAACTGCTGGGTCTGGGTTCTTTGCGTCGGGTCACCTCGAACTCGAAGCAAGGAAGTTCCGTCATCAGATTGGAGTACGAAGAAGGCTCGGATATGGCTTTTGCGCTCGATGAGGTCAATGAGCGCATCGGGTCGTTGAGCAATCTGCCGGAGAGCGCCGAGAAGCCGACTATCAAAAAGATCATCCCCTACGAACCCATCGCCAAGTTGCTGGTGGTGGGCGATGATCGTTTCGCCTTGCGCCCGATCGTGCGCCGGATCGAGCGCGAGCTGCTGGATCGCGGTATCTCGAAGATCGAGATCGCCGGCTTGCCCAAGGAGGAGATCGCGATTCAGGTGCCCACCGCCGCTTTGCAGGAGCTGGATCTGACGCTCGACGATATCGCCCGGCGAGTGGGCAATACCTCTCGGGATGTGCCATCGGGAACGATCGGAATCACCGAGGCGTCCAAGCAAATCCGCGCCATCGATCAACAACGCCGGGAATTCGATTTCGAGCATTTGCCGCTTCAAGCGCAAGACGATCGGCTGCTTATTCTCGGTGATATCGCCACCGTCGAACGCCGTTCCCGCAAATCCCAAACCCGCATCACCTACGAGGGGCGCCCGGCGATCAGCCTGATCTTGAATCGCGCCCAAGGCACCGACACTCTTGAAATGGCGGGTATTTTGAACGACTGGCTCGATAGCCAAGCCGGTCGCTTCCCCCCGGGGGTGGAAGTTTTTACCTACGAGGAAGACTACGAGCTGGTGGTATCGCGCATGAATCTGCTGCTCAAGAACGGCCTCGGGGGGTTGATTCTCGTGCTGGCGATGCTCTTTCTTTTGCTCAAACTACGGGTCGCCTTCTGGGTGGCGGTGGGAATTCCGATTTCGTTCATGGCGACCTTGGGGGTGTTGCTCGCCCTCGGCGGCAGTATCAACATGATCAGCATGTTCGCCTTGATCATGGCCTTGGGGATCATCGTCGACGATGCCATCGTGGTCGGGGAGGATGCGCTGACTTGGCGACAGGCGGGGGCGAGTCCTTTGGCCGCCGCCGAAGCCGGTGCCAAGCGCATGTTCGTGCCCGTGATTTGCTCATCTTTGACCACCATCGCCGCCTTCTTGCCCCTGATGCTGGTGGGAGGGATCATCGGCACCATTCTCTTTGCGATCCCGTTGGTGGTGATTTGCGTGATCATCGCCTCGGTCATCGAGAGTTTTCTGATTCTGCCCGGGCACCTGCATCATTCCTTTGCCAAAGAGGAACGCAAGTCGTTGCGTCGTACCGGACAGAGTGTCAAAAAGAAGAGCGTGGTCCGGCACGGGCTCGACCAAGGGTTCCTTCGTCTGCGGGACAAAATCTTCCGCCCGCTCGTCACCCGCGCCGTGGCTCGCCCGATCGCCACCTTATGCTGTGCGATATCGGCTTTGCTGCTGGTCATCGGTCTGCTCGCCGGCGGTCGGGTGCCTTTCAGCTTTTTTCCCACCCCCGAAGGGCGCATCGTCTACGGCGATGTGAAATTCGTTGCCGGGACATCGAGCCAAGAGGTGGAGCGATATATGGCGTTGCTCGACGCCTCGCTGCGCGAAGCCGAAGCCGCCTTCGACGAGCAAGTGGTGGAGCGGGCGATCACCACCTTGGGGAGAACCGCTCCGGGCGGTGATGGAGTCTTCGCAACCGGGGATCACCTTGCCAACCTGCAGGTGCAAATGATCGATCCGGAGCTGCGCATCGTCAGAAATGCCGATTTCGTCAGAACTTGGCAAGAGATGATCGAAATGCCCCCGGCCATCGACAGCATATCCGTCTACGAGCGCCTCGGCGGACCGCCCGGAAGGGATATCGATATCAGTCTGGTCGGCCCCGATATCGATGTTCTCAAGGCCTCGGCTCAGGATCTGGCGGGGGTGCTCAGGACCATGAGCGGGGTCATCGATATCGGCGACAACCTGCCTTTCGGCAAGGAGCAGTTGATCATTCGCCTGACCCCGCAGGCCGATGCGGTCGGCTTGACGGTGGCCGATGTCGGAGCCCAGCTGCGCGCGGCTTATAACGGCCATGTCGCGCAAGTATTCCAAGACGCCGGCGAGGATATCGAAGTGCGGGTGATCCTGCCCGACGATGAGCGCAACGACTTGGCAAGCATCGAGCGTTTCGTGTTGCAGTTGCCCGGGGGCGGCACCATGCCCTTGTTGACCGCGGTGGATCTGGAATCAAGACGCGGTTTCGATCTCCTGCGTCACCGCAACGGACAACTCGCGGTTCAGGTTACCGCCAGCGTCGACAAGTCGGTCAACAACGCCAACGCCGTCTATGCCGAGCTCGAAGCCGGGCCTTTGCAGGATATTGTCGACCGCTATGGAGTGGAGTGGTCGGTGGAGGGCTTGCAAGCGGAGCAGCTGAGAACCATCGAGGATATGCTATGGGGTGCCGGTTTGGCCATCGCCCTTATCTATTTGATACTCGCCTTCGTCTTCGCCTCCTACGGTTGGCCGCTGGTGGTGATGTCGACGATCCCCTTCGGTTTGGTCGGGGCGATCGCCGGACATTGGTTGATGGGTATCGATCTGACCATCTTGTCGATCTTCGGCCTCTTCGCCCTTTCCGGCATCGTCGTCAACGATTCGATCATCCTCGTCACCTTCTACAAGGAGTTGAAGGAGCAAGGAATGCCGTGGCGCGAGGCGATCGTGGAGGCGGCGTGCCGTCGCTTGCGGGCGGTGTTGCTGACCTCGCTGACCACCATCGGGGGGCTCACCCCCTTGATGTTCGAGACCTCGACCCAAGCCCAGTTCTTGATCCCGATGGCCGCGACCATCACCTTCGGACTGGCTCTTGCCACCTTCTTGGTCTTGTTCTTGGTTCCCGCGCTGCTTTGTCTGCACGAGGCGATGGCGGAGGGATGGAAGAGGCTATCGCAAGCATCGGAGCGACCGACCGCACCGCAATCGACCATGCCGACCCCGACCGAGGCGACGACCTAGGGTTCGATGAGGGTCTACTTACAAGGAGCCCTTGGGATAGATTGCGTGGCGAGAGCTCGAAGTGGTTTCCCTTATCAAGTCGGGCGAATCGAATTCATCGTCAAAACATCCATAAAATCTATATTGATCAATCACTTGGCCGAAAACCATCCTCTCGGATGCGGCCTCGATCCCCTTTGATATCGGGCGCAAATAGGCGCTTGGAAAACCCCTTGCCGACGAGTGCAAGGGCAATCATTGCCTTGTTACCTCGTTAAAAAATCGTCACCTCCAATCACGTTTTTCTTGTGATATATTTGTCTCCTCCATGCATGAGCGTCATGCTCATGCTTCTTCGGACAAGGAAGAGGTGGGGTTATGAAGGTCACCGTTGTGCAGCACGGCCCGCCGGTCAACCATAGCGAGCGCACCGCTATCGAACGCATCAAATCCCGACTGATATCCGAGCCGGGAGACGATCCATGGTGCTTGTTGACCAATATCCTTTTTTCCTCCAACCCCTATCGTCAGTCGGACGAAATCGATATCGTCGCCATCGGCCCGCCCGGGGTGCGGATTATCGAGGTCAAGCACTGGTCTTATGCTCGGCTAAAGAGCGATCCCGAGGATGTCGGCGAAGAAGCGGATCGGCTGACGATGAAGGCGCGCCGCTTGGCCGGTTTTTTACGCCGCAAGGTCAAGGATATCGGTCTTGTCGACGGTGCGTTTTTACTGACCCAATCGGCATCGAAAACCAAGGGGGTCGACGAAGCGGAGCCCGTCAAGGGCGTTTCTTTTCACTCGCTCAAAGCGTGTGACAAGGCCATCGGCCTTCGAGGGGCGGCGCGCTTGTCGCCGGATCAAATAGCGAAACTGGTCGACTCGCTTTCCAAGCCGAGCGATCAAAGAAGCGATGCCCCGCCGAAGCGGGTGAACTCTTATATGCAACTCAAGGAGGTGCAGCCCTATCCATCGGGCAATGACGATTTTTGCCGGATATACCAAGCCGTGCATTCTCGTCGTCGCACCTCATCGATACTCTATCTCTACGATCTCACATCCCCGGAAAATCTCAATCTTTCATCGGATATAAGAACCAAGGCGGAAAGGCAGTGGCAGGCTTTGCACCGACTGCAGAGTTATTCATGGGCGCCTCGAATCATCGAGTCCTTTCAGGATGTCTCGGGGCGTATCGACGAGTTATGTTTTTTCACGATCCAAGACCCGGCGGCATCGAATATTCTCAAGCGAAAAGAAGATGAATCTTGGGATATCGCCGCCCGCTTGGAGTTTTGTCGAAAAGCGGTCAAGGCCGTACAGGAACTGCATGAGTTCAAAGACGGACCCGAAGACGGGTCCATGGTGCACCGGAACCTGAATCCTTCGACCATCTTGGTCGGCAAGGATAACTCCCCGATCCTGACCGGATTCAACTACGCCCGCATTCCGGCGCAGCAAACGATCGCCACTATCGATATTCCCGCAGGTTCGGCGGGCGAATATCATCCGCCCGAGATCGCCGGCTACGGTTTCGGGGCGGCGGATCATCGTTCCGATATCTACTCTTTGTGCAGTAGTTTGAAAATTCTTTTTTCCGAAGACGATTCGAAAGGCAGTGCTGCTCTCGAAACCCTTTCGAAGGGTGTGCAAGAAAAACCCGATGATCGCATCGCTTTGTCGGCGTTGCACGATGCGCTCGAAGAGCTTGAAGAGTCGTTGCCGAGAACGAGTCATCTTCCATTGCCTGAATATTGGACCGAAGGCGAAATCATCCCTTATCGGGATCGAAGGTACAAGATCGTCTCCCGCTTGGGAAGAGGGGGTGGCGGAATCGCCTTTCGGGTGGAGGAGATCGATGATGATGGTTCCTCTATCGGCACCTCCCTCGTCGCCAAGGTCGTTCCCGAGCGCAAAAAAAGCGAGCGCTCATTGAAGGCCTATAAACTCGTCGAGTCGCGTCTCGCCCATCTTTTCTCCGAGAGCGAAAAATCCCTGTCGAGGCTTATCGATGTCGCTGATGAATGGGAAGAAAAGTCTTTCGTGGCTTTGATGTCTTGGATACCGGGCGAGGCTTTCGCGGTTCATAGCGAATATTTGGGGCTTTATGCCGAGGATATGCAAGACGAGTCGGAAAACGATCTCATCGTGCGGTGGCTGAGTTCGGTTTGCAAGACACTGGATTTACTGCATAAAAACAATTTGGTGCATGGCGATATCAGCCCTCGCAACCTGATCGTTTCCGAGCAGAATCTGATCGTGATCGATTACGATCATGTGGCGATTATCGGCGAGGAGATCAAGGGTATCGGCACCCTCGATTATTCCGCTTATAGTTCCGATGAAAATATCGCCAAGCCCGCCAATGATTTTTACTCTTTGGCCGCCAGTTTCTTCAAAATTCTATATAGCCGGGATCCTTTCAGACACGGAGGCGAATTCGCCAAAGATCGCGGTTTGAATTGGAAGGACTTGGATCGAGAGCGCTACGGTGCGATCTCCGATTTTCTCGATAAAGCCACCCACCCCGATCCACAGCAGCGTTTCGAGTCGGCGAAGCAAGCCTTGACTTTTTTGGAAGGCATCGAAACGAAAGAGATCGATCAAGATGTCGATCAAGATGCCGCCAGGCCGGAACCACCGGTAAAAGAAGCGGCCAAGGCAAAGAAGGCGCCGAAGACGGCCAAATTGCCTGCGGCACCGAAAGCGATCATCCAAGACGAAACGATCGAAGAAGTGCCGGAGGCCGAAAGAAGGGAAAATCAAATCGACTTCCTGCATTCCCTTTTGCAATCCTATCCGGGATCGAAAAGAGGCAATCAGGAAACTCGAGGACTCGATTCGGACTTCGCAGAACAAACTTACGTCAAAACCGCCTTGTTCGATGTGCTGCTCGAAGATATCAAATCGCAGCGCAAAAGCCTGATCATCCTTTGCGGCAACGCCGGGGACGGAAAGACCGCGATCTTGCAGCGCTTGGCCAAGTATTTGGGAATCGAGGAATCCGCATCATCGAAACAGCGGATTTTGGAAAAGAAAATCGATGGAGTAGCGGTTCATATCAATCTCGATGGATCCGCATCGTGGGAGGGGCAAACATCCGATGAACTCCTGGATCGATCCTTGGAGCCTTTCAAAAAGGGGAAACCGAAGGATAAACGGGTTCATCTGGTGGCGATCAACGACGGTCGGTTGCTCGAGTGGATCGAGCGCATCGAAAATCAATCCGACGGCGAAACCCCGTTGACCGAAGAACTCGATCGCTGCATCAAAGCGGTTCAAGATCAAGAGGATCTACCGACCGATTCCCATATCAGATTCGTCAGCCTCAATCAGCGCTCGCTGGTCGGGGATTGCAATCCGGAAAAAGAATCTATCGATACCGATTTTCTCGAAGAACTCATCGATCGATTTTATGGCAAAGAAGAGGCGAACGAGATATGGGCTCCTTGCGCCTCCTGCACCGCTCAAGATCGCTGCGATATTCTCCAAGCCACCCGTCTTTTCGCTCCCGCCGATGTATCGCTTCCTCAAAGACCCGATGAGTCTCGCAGAAAGCGTGCGCGCCTTCGTCTTTTCGAAATGTTGCAGGCGGTTCATCTACGAGGTGAAAAACATATCACGATGCGCGAGTTGCGCGCAAGCCTCGCCTATATCCTCTTCGGCATTCATCACTGCGTCGACTATCACCGCCCCGATGGAATTCCAAGAGACGAAGCGAGTGTTTGGTGGGATCGGGCCTTTTCTCCCCGCTCTCCCGCCAGACAAGGAGAAGTATTGAGTGAATTGGTCCGCTTCGATCCGGCGCTCGAATCGCATCCGCAAATCGATCGCTATCTATTGAGTCGCCCCTATATCAAGGATCAAGACAAAGCCCCTCGCTATCCCGGCGATGATAGACAAGCCCTGTCCTCGGCGCGCCGATGGGCCTATTTTTCATGGAGCGAAGGCGAGACCGAGGATGTGGCGGGCGATGCAAACGCACTCGATTTGGCCCGAGGGCGGCATTTCAAGGATTTTCGCAACCTTGAAATTTGCAGCGAGGAAGAGCGAGATCGATTGCGAGATCGCCTATGCAAGGGAATCTCCCAAATCGAGAATCTTCCGCCCAAGGCCTTGGATCGAAAAGGCAAGGTTCCTTTGCGGATCACCCCGAGAACGCCGACGGAAACCGCTTTTTGGGTCGAGAAAGAGATCGGGAATTTTACATTGAAGGCCGATGTTCCGCCCCAACAGGATGGCGTGCATCGCTTTCACCATCAAGCGACCCTCGTTTATCGGTACAAGGACGGTAAAACGGAAAGACTCTCGATGGGGGCGGACCTTTTCCATCTCCTGCTTGAACTCGGTGAGGGCTATCAACTAGGGGATATATCGAGCGACGATGTTTTCGCCCAACTCTCGATTTTCGTACAACGGTTGGTAAGAGAGGACGATCGTCGTCTGCTGGCGTGGAATCCGATGAACGAGGATGCGATCTACGAGATCGAAGCAAGGCAAAGAAGCGGACCCGATGGCAAGCAGCCGATCGTCATCCAGCCATTGGATCAAGGGTAGCGATCATGCCCCGATCCGAAGCCGCCACAGTGCAAAATATCGTCAGGGATGTTCTCCCTCTGGCGATGTTCCGGCAGTTATGGACCGGTAATTACTACAAGGTATTGCCGATATCCTTTCAGGAGTTCGAACTATCGACGATGCTGCCGGCGATGTTCTATCTCTTTCGCTACGGCGAGCGTCGAGGAAAAGGCGGATTTTTGAAGGCCTTCGCCCCCGAGGGAATCGAAG
The DNA here is from genome assembly GCA_000583135.1 of Thioalkalivibrio sp. HK1. Classification (GTDB taxonomy): domain Bacteria; phylum Pseudomonadota; class Gammaproteobacteria; order HK1; family HK1; genus HK1. Next base: position 40,268 of record JFBG01000010.1, on the reverse strand, counting down.
CAGGTAACCTTAAAAAAGCGGTGACCGTCGATCGCATCGTCGATGCCATGTTGGAAAAGGGTGATAGCGCATTCGAAGGGTTCGACGACGATGACAACGATACCGAAAAAGCGATCCTCGGTGATCTCATCTTGGCCCATTGCCTGCAAAATAGAAGGCACGAACCGGGGAGAGACAAACAAATCCAAAGAGCTCTGCCGGCGCATTATCTATCGAGCTGGATCGACCTTCCGCAGGCGAGCGCTCACTTGCGCAACGTACCGGAGATGATGGTCGGCGTGCTGGCGGATCAGCAAGGACAGTGGTTGGAGCGGGGCAGTAGCCGGACTTCAAAGAGTTCTGAAAAAGCGAACGAAAGCGCATTTTCCATCGGTGCCGGATGTGAAAACAATCCTCTGCTTCGGGCTTTCAATCAAGGCATCGAGATAAAAGGCTTGTGGAATGACCGGGTCTCGGATCGATTCGACGAAAACGAAAACTCGGTCGGCTTGGATCAACTGTTGATGATCCGCCTCGCTCAGCAGATCGGAGGAGCCCCGGCACCCTCGGGGAGTACGGAAGGAAGCAGGAATATCCCCAACCAGCGTCCGATCTCACAACGATCTTGCGAGGATTTTTCCAAAGATATCGCATCCTTCCTATTCCATTATTCCGACCCCCTTCCTCGTTATACCTTGGTAGGGATGTTGGAATCGAGCATGGCGATCGGGCTGACCACCATCATGACCGGGGCGGTGGATGCCGTTCTCCATTGGGAAGAAGAGGGCAGAATTCCGAAATACGAAGAACAAAAACCCGCCGAGCTATTTATCGATTGCTCGATCGGGGTCGATGGCAAAATCCGCGATGCCGCCGAGCGCTCGATGGATCAACTGATGCGTCGAGTGGCTCATTTCCCGGCGGTCTTGATGACCTTGAGGCTGCTCGATTATCAGGTGGCGAGCAATCAAAATATCAAAGGGCTCGATATCCTCACCCGCCCCTATTCGACGCAATGGCTGAACCTTTTGGGGGATATTCTCCATTGTCGACACGATCAAGCCGAGCTCGTTCATCAGTTGATCGAGGAAAAATCGGAAGCCCTGCTCAGTGCCTTGCATGATCGATCCTTGCACAATGAATACGCCGAGGCCAAGAGCATATTATCCGATGACGAGCGAAGGAAAAATCAGGCGAATCCGATTTTACGTTTGGGCAGAGGATTGACGAGTTTGATGGGATGGCATTCATGTCATCGCCATTTGATGGAAATGGTGGATTCATGTCTTTTCATCGATCGCCCCCACGGCATCGCCAAGAAAAGAAAAACCAGTCGGGGCGGAACGAGGCGAGATGTGCGATCGATGATCTTGAGCGATAGCGCATTGGAATATCTGGTTCATTTGCAGGTGCTGTTCGATGAGAAGAAATCGGATCGTCCGGAGATATCGCTCCAGAATTTTATCGAACGGATTCGCAAACGATATGGATTTCATATCGACCGTTCGCCGACAGGAATGAATATCTCGAATACGATCTTGCAAAGCAATCGAGCGGAACTCGAAAGACGCCTGCGGGACTTAGGCCTGCTGATCGGAGTCAACGATGCCCAGTCGATGAAGCGTCTGCGTCCTCGTTTCGAGGCCAAAGGATTTTATCGATGAGCATCGAGTGCCGATGTCGGCTTTCAGATCGCTATCGACGGGAATCTTAAGGGTCGATCTCATGTCTGCATCCGAATCCAAAATAGTGCAAGGCATCGTCTCCGATGTTCTTTCCCCGATGATGTTCGAAGCCCTTTGGACGAATAACTATAACAAAGTATTGCCGATAGCGATACAAAACTTCGATCTCTCGACGATGTTACCGGCGATGTTCTATCTCTTTCGCTACGGTGAACGCCGAGGGGCCGGTCGCTTTCTGAAAGCCTTCGCTCCGAACGCAAAGGGTATCGGGAAAAAGAAAAAAGAGGTGACCATCGATCAGGTTGGTGAAACACTCTTGCAGGGCGATGCTTTCATGGGATTTACCGGCGAGGTCGAAAAAGCGATTCTCGGCGATCTCCTTCTGAGTTCTTGTTTTGAAAATATAAAATATAGAACCGGACGAGACCAGCAGATCCAACGCGTTTTCCCGGTGCATTATCTATCGAGTTGGATCGATCTCCCTCGAGATTCTGCTAATTTGCGTAACGTACCGGAAATGATGGTTTCGATCTTGGCCGACGGGAAAGAGGAATTCGTCGAGCCTTACAAGCCCGATTCCGAAGACGGTGAAATTGATAGTCCTTTCACCGTCGGCCGAGGGTATGAGAAGAATGTCCTGATCCGGGCATTCAATCAAGGGGTAGTCAGAGAAAAAGATCCAAAAACCGACAATAGAAAATCGGATCGCTTCGATGAAGGCGAAACATCCGTCGGTCTTGAGCAGCTATTGATGGTTCGTTTGGCGCAGCAAATCGAAGAGGCTCCGGGACCCTTGCGCTCGAGACCGGGGGTTCCACCGAGCGAATCGGATCGAAGGATACCCAATCAACATCCGATCGTCGAAAGAACGAGTCAGGAATTTTCCGAAGATATCCGTCTCTTCTTGGCGGCTTATTCCGAATCCCTTCCTCGTCATTGTCTGATCGGGATGTTGGAATCGTGCATGGCGATCGGGCTCACATCGATATTGACCGCCGTCGTCGATGCCTGTTTGCATTGGGAGAAAACGGGAAACGTCCCCTCGATCAAGGATCAATCCCCGGCGGAGGTGTTCGTCGATTGTTCGTCCGGCGTGGATGATGAAATCGGGGATCAGGCTGAAATATCGATGGACTATCTGATCCGCCAAGTAGAGCATTTTCCGGTGGTCTTGATGACGCTTCGCATCCTCGATTTTCAAGCATCGAATAATCGCCGGATCAAAGATCTGAATCTATCGACCCGTCCCTATTCGACGGGATGGGTTGAACTTTTGGGAGATATGCTGCACAACCGACACGATCAATCGCCGAGGATTCGTATCTTGATCGAAGAAAAACTCGAAAGTCTATCGGCTGCCCTCGATGAATTCTATCCCGATGGAGAATATGAAAGTATCAAGAGCGCTCTTGATGATGAAAAACGGGAACCCAATCCGATCTTGCGCTTGGCCAGAGGGTTGATGGGCTTGATGGGTCCGTCTTTTTCTTTTAGCGATTTGAAGAGCATGACGAATTCCTGCTTTTATATCAATCGCCCCAACGGGATCGCCATCAGCAGAAAGACGACCCGAGGTGGAACGAAAAGACGTGATGCAAGATCGATGATCCTGAGCGACAGCGCTTTGGATTATCTCGTCCATTTACACGTATTGGACAAGACCGACCCTTCGGGATCCCAAGAAATATCGCTCGATGCGTTCATGGAAAGGATCCGAAAAAGATATGGATTCCATATCGATCGTTCACCTCCGGGTATGAATATTTCGAATTTGGTCTTGCGGAGGAATCGCTCGATCCTTGAAAGGCGCCTGCGCGATCTCGGATTGTTGACCGGGGTCAACGATGCCGAATCGATGAAACGCTTGCGCCCTCGCTTCGAAATCGCTCGATCGATGATCGAAAAAGTCGCAAAGATAAGGTGATCGCCATGTCCGGCTCCGAGCCCCAAGCGGTACAAAAGATCGTCATAGATACCCTGACTCGGACGATGTTCGATGCAATTTGGACCAATAACTACTACAAGGTCTTTCCGGTAGCGATGCAGGACTTCGATCTCTCGAAGATGCTGCCTGCGATCTTCTATCTCTTTCGCTATGGCGAGCGCCGCGGGAATGGAGTTTTCTTCAAGACCTTCGCCTTGGATGCCAGGGCTGCCAGACAAAGCGAAGGAAAAACGACGATCGATCGAATCGGTGAGTTCCTTAGGCATAAAGATGAATTCGAGGGTTTCGGCGATGAGACCGAGAAGGCGATTTTCGGCGATCTTCTATTGAGCACCTGCTTGGGAAATAAGTCGCATGAGCAAGGTCGTGATAAAAAAGTCCAAAGGGTCTATCCGACGCATTATCTATCGAGTTGGATCGATCTCCCCGATCGCGCATCTCATTTGCGCAACATACCGGAGATGATGGTTTCCATCTTGGCCGATGGTCAAGAGGAATTCGTCAAGACCGGCAAGAATGATCCCGAAAAGGACAAACCGGAAGATCCCTTCGCCGTCGGCTTCGGCTCGGAGAAGAACCTCTTGATTCGGGCTTTCAATCAGGGGGTGATAAGAAGCAAAAAGGCTGTGGTCAATGATAGATCATCGGATCGTTTCGATGAAAACGAGCTATCCATCGGTTTGGATCAGTTGTTGATGATTCGCTTGGCTCAATTCATCGGCAAGGCTCCCGATCCATCGAGAGAGAAGGTAAAGGTAAAGAGCACCGTCCACCGTGTATCGGGGGCCAAGATTCCCAACCAACGTCCGATCGTCGAAAAGACGAGTCGGGAATTTTCCGAGGATATTCGTCTTTTTCTCAAAGCCTATTCAAAGTCGATTCCCCGTCATCACCTGATCGAAATGCTCGAATCATGTATGGCGATCGGCTTGACATCGATGCTGACCGCAACCACCAAGACAGTATCGTACTGGGCGGAAGAGGGCCGGATCCATGAAAAAGAGAATCAGGCCCCGGCCGATCTTTTCGTTGACTGTTCGCTCGGGGTGGATAGAAATATCCGAGAAACGGCCGAGCGGTCGATGGATGAGCAGTTGCGGCGGATCGGAGATTTTCCCGTGATATTGATGGCTCTTCGTATTCTCGATTTCCAAGTATCGGCCGATACTAAAATTGTTGACAAGGATTTTTCGACTTGGCCTCATTCGACGAGGTGGCTGAATTTCTTGGGGGATATGCTTTATCTTCGGCATAAACAGGCGCAAAGTATCCACCATCGGGTTGAGTATGAAACGGAAAAGCTCTCGATGGAGTTGATGAAGAACTATCCGCAAGAGAATGAATACGCCGAAGCCAAGAGTCTGCTCTTGGGGGAATCGCCGAAAACGGCAAACCATGTCAACCCGATCTTTCGCTTGGCCAGAGGATTGACGAGCCTGATGGGGACATCCTATACCTACGGGAAATTCATGAGCACGATGGATTCGTGTTTCCATACCAATCGCCCCAACGGAATCGTTATCAAAAGAAAGAGAACTCGGAGCGGAACGAGAGGAGAAGCGAGATCCTTGGTATTGAGCGATGCGGCATTGGGATATCTCGTTCATCTGCATGCGCTGCCGAAGCGAAAGAATAGCGAGCGTTCGGAGATTTCTCTCAAAGCCTTCATCGATCTGATCCGCAAAAGATACGGATTTCATATCGATCGTTCCCCACCGGGGATGGATATATCGAATACCTGTTTGGAAAGAAATAAATCGATCCTTGAAAGGCGTCTGCGCGATCTCGGATTGTTGATCGGGGTCAACGATGCCGAATCGATGAAACGCTTGCGCCCTCGCTTCGAAATCGCTCGATCGATGATCGAAGCAGTCTCAGAGGTAAGGTGATCACCATGTCCGGCTCCGAGCCTCAAACGGTACAAAAGATCGTCGGAGATACTCTGACTCGGACGATGTTCGATGCAATTTGGACCAATAACTACTACAAGGTCTTTCCGGTAACGATGCAGGATTTCGATATCTCGACGATGCTACCTTCGATCTTCTATCTCTTTCGTTATGGCGAGCGTCGAGGCACCGGAGCCTTCTTCAAATTCTTCGCATTGGATGCCGAGCCTGCCAGAAAAAGCGAGAAGAAAGCGACGATCGATCAAGTCGGCAAGGCGTTGACGCAAAAAGATGACTTCAAGGGTTTCGATGACGAGACTGAAAAGGCGATCTTGGGCGACTTCCTGCTGAATTCCTGTTTGGGAAATAAGTCGTATGAACCGGGCCGCGATAAAAAGATACAAAGAGTCTATCCGACACACTATCTATCGAGTTGGATCGATCTCCCTGATCGCCAAGCCAACTTGCGTAATATACCGGAAATGATGGTTTCCATCTTGGCCGATGGTCAAGAGGAGTTCGTCAAGACCGGCAAGGATGATTCCGAAAAGGGCAAGCCGGAGAATCCCTTTGCCGTCGGTTTCGGTTCGGAGAAGAACCTTTTGATTCGAGCCTTCAATCAGGGGGTGATAAGAAGCGAAAACGCTTTGATCGATGATAGAGCATCGGATCGTTTCGATGAAAACGAGATAACCATCGGTTTGGATCAGCTGCTGATGATTCGCTTGGCTCAATTCATCGGCAAGGCTCCCGATCCATCGAGAGAGAAGGTGAAGAGCTATGTCCAACGTGCATCGGGGGCCAAGATTCCCAACCAACGTCCGATCGTCGAAAAGACGAGTCGGGAATTTTCCGAGGATATTCGTCTTTTTCTAAAATCTTATGCAAAGTCGATCCCCCGTCATTACCTGATCGAAATGCTCGAATCATGTATGGCGATCGGGTTGACATCGATGCTGACCGCAACCACCAAGGCAGTATCGTATTGGGCGGAAGAGGGTCGGATCTATGAAAAAGAGAACCAAAGACCGGCCGATCTTTTCGTTGACTGCTCGCTCGGGGTGGATAGAAACATCCGAGAAACGGCCGAGCGATCGATGGATGAGCAGCAGCGGCACATAAGAGATCTTCCCGTGATTTTGATGGTTCTTCGTATTCTCGATTTTCAAGTATCGGCCGATCCTAAAATTGATGACAAGGATTTTCCGACTTGGCCTCATTCGATAAAATGGCTGAATTTCTTGGGAGATATGCTTTATCTTCGGCATAAACAGGCGCAAAGGCTCCATCTTCGGATCGAAGATAAAACGGAAATGCTGTCGATGGAGTTGATGAAGAACTATCCGCAAGAGAATGAATATGCCGAAGCCAAGAGTCTGCTCTTAGGGGAATTGCCGAAGACGGCAAACCATGTCAACCCGATCTTTCGTTTGGCCAGAGGATTGACGAGTCTGATGGGGACATCCTATACCTACGGGAAATTCACGAGCATGATGGATTCGTGCTTCCATACCAATCGCCCCAACGGGATCGTTATCAAAAGAAAGAGGACTCAAGACGGAACGAGAGTGGATGCGAGATCCTTGGTATTGAGCGATGCGGCATTGGGATATCTCGTTCATTTACATGCGCTGCCGAAGAGAAAGGGTAGCGAGCGTTCGGAAATTTCTCTCAAAGCCTTCATCGATCTGATCCGCAAAAGATACGGATTTCATATCGATCGTTCCCCACCGGGGATGGATATATCGAATACCTGTTTGGAAAGAAATAAATCGATCCTCGAAAGGCGTTTGCGCGATCTCGGATTGCTGATCGGGGTCAACGATGCCGAATCGATGAAACGTTTGCGTCCTCGCTTCGAATTCGACAAGGAGATTCGAGATGGGATGGACTGATACACACGGTGCCTTGTTGGCCAAGGCCTTCGAAGAAGTTCTGGCGACCGACGATGCCGATTCGAAATCCCTCGAAAACGGCACCATGGCCTTCGTGCGTTGTTTGGATTCCGAGGTCATCGAGAAGGCCGCTTCCTCAAGCGAATTTTTGGTCGGAGGCTGGAAGGTCTACCGGGTTGCGGATCGTACGGACGATGCTCGTCGCACTATCACCGCGGATCGTGCGGTGGAAATTCGAGAGGATAAAAGCGATCCGGCATTGCTCTTGGTGGATACCGATCTTGCGGGTGCGGGGATGGATGGAATTTACAGCGCCGCGCGAGAGATCGACGAAGAGACGCTTTTCGGCAAAGCGAAGGGGATCGCTATTGCCAAGATAAAAAAAGAACGACTCAACCGAGTGAGTGATTTTGCAAGTAGAGCGTGTACGGAAGCGAGAAGACGAAGCGGCGTTTCCCCGTGGAGCGAATTCGATTTCCTCTGCGGTGTCTTGGATTCCGGTCGTCCGCCCGGAGAGCGCCTTCATTCGATCGGACTATGGCCGATCGATGCTTCGCAGAATGTCAGCGAAGAGCAGGATAAAAACGATCTGATTCTGTCGCGCAAATTGGCGGATCGTTTTTTCTCCGCCACATCTCGTTATTCGATCGACGAGGAATTCGAAGCCTTGGGATTGCGTCCGAGCAACGAGCAGAAAGAAAAACTGCATGAGATTCTCAATCGATCCAAGGCCGTCTCTCCCCTCGAAATGATGGCCGAGATCGGGGACGATCTTCGGATCGGAAAGATCGAAGCCGTCGATCCGGAAAATGTCGAATCGATCAATATGACGAGTTGGATAGCAAAGAACGGTCGCCCCTTCCCATGGTCGGGGCTCAAACAAAAAGAGGATGACGAGGTTCCCTCTTTGATCATCGATCCGAATGCCAAGGAGAGCGGAAAGTATTCGAAGCTCACCGTCAAATGGAAGGTCAAACCCGAGGGCATACGCAAAAACGATATTTTCTATCGGATCGTGGTCATGGCCGGAGACGAAGAAATCACCGAGCCCGTCGATCAGCCGCATTCGGGGAAGGGCGAAGAAAAGATCATCTTCACGAACGATAGTTTCACATCCCTTGACGATGATTTCAGCATCTCATCCGCCAAAGTGCTGATCAGCGTTGTCAACAAAGAGGAAGTGAGCGCAGAAAGCGAGATTTTCGCGATCGTCTCCGGGGAAACGGAAGAGGAAGAAGAAAAAGAAAGCACCGGCAAGAGGGTACGGACTTTTTCCGAAGGGGCGATCGATCTCGACGATCGAGGAAATATCGCAATTCCGGCCAAGTCTTTGGATAAGAGCAAGGGCGGGAGGATCGATCCCAAAGACTTCCTCGCCTTGACCTTCAAAGAAAACAATCGCAATAAAAATTACCGGGTCTTTTATCCCCCGTTGATACAGGAGGTGGAAAGGCAATGGGTTGCCGGCAACGGGGCGCTCGGGCGGTGGACGATCAGGGTGCGAGAATCGGGGGATTGGGCCAAAGAAAAAGACGCTTTGGAATTCAAACCGATGGAGGGATTCGCAAGAATCGACAAGTCGCATCATGAACGTCTGATGACGGCCGGTGCGAAGATGTCGAGGCTTTTCGGGCTATGCGGCGGGCCAGGGCAGATTTACGATGAAAAGAATAGCGAGATTTTCGAGACGGTTTCCGGCTATCTCAAGGCATGGTCGGATGCCTTTTCGAAAAACGATGACCCGAATCTGACGCTATGCCATACGGTGGAAGTACAGCCTCTTTCGGGAGAAAAATCCATCGGTCTGATCGTTCTTCCCTCGCATCCCTTGCGGGTTGCTTGGCATGTCGCCTATGACAATCTTTTATTGCATGCCGCATTCGAAGAATCGAAAGGTGGCCCCCCGGCAAAGGATCTTTTGAAGGAATTCGAGGGACTCGACGGAGCCATGTTCCCCGCCTTCTTGCCCAATCCCAATGCCGAAGGCGGGGCTTTCGTCTTCGCCGATACCTTGGGTTTTCATGCGGTGGGGATGGTGCCCGAGAGCAATAAAGAACCCAAAGCCTCGATCGCTATCTTGGCCCGGGCCTTGGGCGGTGCGGGTGCGGAGAATGCAAGCCCGACCACCGGGGATAAAAGCGCCAAGATATTGGGCAATGAAATTCTCAAATATATCGAATGCCATGATATCCGCCGCGATGATATCCCGCGACAGATCCGCATCCATGCCATGCGCGCCGGAGCGGGGCTGACCGTTGCCCGGGCTTTGGGCGAGGTATTCCAAGAGGAGGAGGCGAGGGATAAAAAAATGCGGGGAGATGAGGAAGCGGAGAGCGGCCCTCTATTCCTCTTGGAGTTCTATCCATCGAAAGAACAACGCTCGGTCGCCGGGCGTTTCATCGCCGAAGCGACGGAAAAACGCAGGCGCGGAGCCGGAACCCTGGAAGCCAGAGATCGATGGATGCTCGATTCCGTCAGGCTCCACGGGGATATCAATATGCCGCGCTTGCGCTGGGCGAAACGCAATCATGAGGTTCCGGATCAGGCGGCCCATCTTGCGATCGCCTTCGATACCTTCGATTCCAATGTCGTATCCGTGGACGGGGAGGGCCGATCTTCGCCCGCCCCCGCTCCTTTTTATGCCTTCGGGCTGCTTTCTTTTTTCGATCGGGAATACGAGAACTCGCCGATGCCGGTTTGGCATAGCGTGGTGCGCCCGGCGGGCAAGGGGGAGAGGCAAGGAGAAAAACACCCTTCGAAAAGGGCGCATTCCGAACGCTTGAATCGCTTGCAACAAGCGATCTATCAAGCAACGGCTCGGCATATCGGGGCGAAGGCCAAAGATCCGTGGCCGGTTCTAAAAACCGGTATCTCGGATGAAAAAGAAAGGAGCCTCAAAAATATCCACAGGCGATGCGATTGGGTGATCACCTTGGATCGCAATGCCGGGGTCGAATATTTCGATTCCCCTCGTGATAACCGGGATGTTTACGATACGTATGTGATCGATTGCGTGCCGGAGCGAGATGATCTCGGCTGCCTGCAGCTGGTCACATCCACCGGCAATTTGGAGGAGATGCACGATATCTTGGCCCGCGCCTTGGGCGATATGGGTCTCGATCATAGCGCTAGGAATACGAAATTTCTGATGCAAAGCCTCAAAGCATTGAGCGGAAGGCTCGTGATTCGATTGACCGGCAATATCCAAGCGCAGATATCGGAGATCGTCGCTCTGGCTTTTTCTCATGCTCTTTGCAATAACAGATCCAAAGACGACGAGTGCTCACTGCCCCTCGATCAGGGATTTTTCATCCCCGTCGACGATGTTTTGGATATCCTGCCGCCTTTGCAAGAAGGGGGCGAGAGAATCAAGGGCATTCGTCCGGATCTGATCTATGTTTCGGTGAGCCCTCGTCGGGGTCTTCGCTTTCAATTCATCGAGGTGAAATATCGCTCCAATCTATATAGCGCAAGAGATCCGGATCTGCTGGAAAGGATCGAAAAACAAATAGGCACCCTTCGCGATCGATGGGAAAAGGGTTATTTCGAGGAAAAACGCCAATCCATACGGTCGATTCGGCGAGCCAAACTCGCCCGCGTGCTGCATTTCTATGCGAAAAAAGCGCAGCGGCATTGTCTTTCGGATGAGAAATACAAGGAAATTACCGCCGAGATCGACAAGATGATCGAAAAGGGCGGGGATTATTCCTTCTCGAATTCCCAAGACAAGGAGCCCAAGGATGATCGGGGCTGGGTATTTTGCCCCGAATATTCATCGAAGAAGCCGACCAAGATATCGCTCGATGACGGGGATACGAGTATCTATCTTTTCGGCCCTGCGGATCTGTTGGATTCGATGCCTCGCCGGCGACCCGATACGAACGATCATTCGCCGGAACCGACTCAAGACCCGACCTCCCCCTCGATCCGCTTCGGAAAGGATCGGCATACCGGAGCGGATGTCGATTGGAGCGTGACCATCAAAGGCAATCCCCATCTTTTGATCGGCGGGTTGCCGGGGATGGGCAAGACCACTTGTTTGCTGAATCTTTGCAAGCAGATGAGCGCCAAGGGAATCGTGCCGATCATCTTTTCCTTCCATCAAGATATCGACGAAAAACTCGTCGAGGAGATCGATTCGACGCGCTTCGTCGATTTCGACGGGCTTGATTTCAATCCCTTGCAGGTCATGGACCGAGCCCATCGCAATGCCCACCTCGATGCGGCGGGGGCGATCCGGGATATTTTCTTGGCGATTTTTCCCGGTCTCGGAAGTATCCAAGCGGGAAGGATTCGAGAGGCGGTCAAACAAAGTTTTATCGAGAAGGGCTGGGGGAAGGGTGATATCTCGGATGAAATGCAAACCCCTAAGTTCGGTCGCTTCGTCGAGATTCTAAGGCAGGAACCGAAGCCGGATCAGGGCTTGCGCAACTTGCTGACCCGTTTGGACGAACTCGAGGATTACGGGTTTTTCAAGACCCGAGAGGTCAAGAGCAGTCTATGGGATAGCGACAAGCCGATCGTGATTCGGGTGCACCGCACGCAAAATGACAATCTTCAAAGGGCATTCGCCTCGTTGGTGTTTTACGGTCTTTATAAAGATATGTTTCAACGCGGCCTGCAAGATCGAATCACCCATGCGTTGATCTTCGACGAGGCGCATCGTGCCGCCGGTTTGAAGTTGATCCCCACCATGGCCAAGGAATGTCGAAAGTACGGCATTTCTTTGGTGCTTGCATCGCAAGAGGCGAAGGATTTCGATCCTTCGGTTTTTTCCGCGATCGCGAATTATCTGGTTCTAAGGCTCAACGAGGCCGATGCCAAATCGCTGGTGCGCAATGTGGCGGGTTCGCAGCAGGAGCGAGATCTGATGGATCGGATCAAGCAGATGGAACGCTTCGAAGCCTTCTATTTTCAAGAGGGGCGGAGAAAGCCCAATTTGGTGGGGCTTTCTTCTTGAAGCCCTTGCCGGGTTGTCGGGTCCCCGAGCGGGTTCGATAGCGTTTTCAGATATCGAGCGGTGGGCGTCGGGATGGGCGCCGAGATATCACCCCTTCGCATCGCCGCCGGCGGGATTCACCCGCAAGGTGAAGGTGATCGGGCCGTCGTTGGCCAAGACCACGCGCATGCGGGTGGCGAAGCGGCCGCTTTCGACCACCTTATGATGCGAGCGAGCGAAATCCAGTGCGTGCTCGAAAAGCCTGCGCCCGATCTCCGGGGGCGCGGCGGGGGAAAGCCCGGGGCGGGCACCGGAGCGAGTGTCGGCGGGAAGGGTGAATTGCGGTACCAAGAGCAGGCCGCCCCCGGTATCGGCGAGGCTCAAATTCATCTTGCCCTTATCGTCGGAAAAAACGCGGTAGCCGATCAATCGTTCGATCAGGCGCTCGGCTTCGCGCTCGCTGTCGCCGCGTTCCACCCCGATCAGCGTCATCAGTCCGCGATCGATGGCCCCGACGACCCCGCCTTCGATCTCCACCCTCGCAAAATCCACGCGCTGCAAAAGGCCGATCATCTGCTTGACTCGATCATTTTTTGTCGACTCGATCAACGACCAAGATGACGGTTCGAGGATAAAAGCCCCACCATATCGCCCGATAACGAACGCATGGATTCTCGTTCGATTCGCTCTCGATTCGCCGGCCCGAAAGACTTCCCCGAAACAAAGACCTTAGGGAGCCTTTGTGATCTCGGTCGAGAAGTTCGCAGGGGAGACGATCTCCAGCACCTTGAAGTCCTCGGAGCAGGCGATTTCCCGATGACGGATCTTAGGTGGTTGGAGAACGCAATCCCCGGGCTCGAGGCGGTGAATGCCTTGGCCTTCGTATTCGAATTCCCCCCAGCCTTCGAGCACCAATACGAGTTGGAAATCGCAATGGTGCCGATGCCATTTTTGCACCTCGTCATCGGCCTTTTTGCCGTTCGCGCGGATGATATGGGCGATATATCGACCGCCGGTTCCCTTCTCGATGCCAAGATCTCGGTATTCGAAAATCTCTCGCAGACCGGGATTCCAAAGGGCCTCGGAGGCCTTTGCATGCACGAAATCGAATCCGCGCTCGCTCTTTTCGGTCATCGATGATTCCCCCTTGTTCTTTTTTTCGAAAACGATCGATCCTTCGAAAAAAATCGATCGCCGAGGCTTTCAATCATCCATCTGTTCGCGCTCGCCCGCCGGAGACCTAGGTCGCAGGCCGTAAAGCCCGGAGCGGGACATCTTGGGAAGCATCGCCCCGCTTTCGAGCACCTCCACCGGGGATGCATCATCGCCGAGCGCGGCGAAGAGTTTCGTTTGCTCTTCCAAGGGCCAAGACAGCATCTCCTGACCCACGCGGTAGGTATAGCCAGGACCCATTCGGCGCGTGATACGAAGACCGGAAGGCTCGCAATCCACCCGTAGACGGCGCACGAATTGGCGCGTGATCGATTCCACCGCCAGCCACCCCGCGCTATCGAGGAAAAGAGCGGTGACCGCATCGTCCGCGGCCATCAGTTCGTCGATGGCACTGTCCAAGGCGCTCCCGGCGGTGAGCGCAAAGACCAGGACGGAGTCGCTCTCGTGGAGAAAATGCGGGAAAGCCCCGCACTCGAAACACTCCCCGCTCGCCAGCGTCAGTCGCGATTCGATGCACGATTCGATCGCTATTCGTCGGTAGCCGGCTTCCCCGGCGGTGATGTCATCGGCGATATCCGCCGCTTTTTTCGCCGCCCGACGAATGGGGCGACGCACCTTTTCCGGCTCGCGATAGCCTTGGAGACGCAAGATCCGATCCACCGGAATACTCACCGGCTCGGCCGCGAAATATCCGGCGGCACCGAGGGCGGGGATCAGGGAGTCGGAAGGGGTCGGGGTTTCGCTCATGCCATATCCAAGGTCATGCAATCGATCGAGACCGGGGGATCAAGGCGCGCCGATGAAGGGATCGATGACAACCCCCGTTTGCGGATAGGACGAGATGGCGTTCGAAAGGACGCATCGATGGATAACAAAGTGGCGCGATCGATCGGATGCCTCCATGAAGATATCCGCTCCGTTGCGATTATCAAGGGGGCGGTCTTGGGTCCTCGGTCCTCGAAAAAATCCCCGAAGCATCGGATGCGATGGACCGATGCGAATATCCCGCTCGATGGCCAAGGCAAAGATCCAAGGAACCAAGACCTCGAGCGCCATTCGATGAAGGGCGCCAAGAGCGTGCCGCTTTCGATGATACGATAAAAATAACGATGTCTTTTCAAAAGCCCCCTATTTTTTCGATCGTCGCCCCGATCACCTCGAAACGCGCGTTTTCCTCGGATTCGGGGTCTTCCAACTCGTCCGTGTAATCGACGAGAGGGGATTCGGCAAGCCGTTGAGCCAAGAGCATCGCCGCCAATGTCTCGTCGCTCCCGTCGTAGTCGTCCTCGGTCACATCGAGCTCGGTGAGGGCGTCCTCCGTTCCGAACCAATCGAGAAGGGATGGATCTTCTCGCACCGCATTCAAGGCGCTGCCCCGAGCGGCCTCGGGTTCTTGGCTATCGATCGAGACGATATCCTCGAAGTCTATCCGGTGGCTCACTTATTCCTCCTTACAGTTTTCGAAAGCAGGAGTCGGGTTCGAAAAAAGGCTCGATCGCTCCTCGATCGCTCTTTCGCAGCGAAGTCGATCGCGCCTCGTGATGGAGTTCCCATCGGCCTTCGAAGAGGGCCGGGATGATTTCATTTGCCTTTGCGCACCGATATCCCTTGTCAAGTCCCTTGCCACGTTCCTTGGGGTGCTCCAAGAAACAGCCCTCCCCGAGAAGGAATTATAAGAGTCTTGGGGATATCGTTCGATGCTCGATATCACCGAGATCCCGAGATCTCGATTTTGGAAGCAAACGCTTTTCCTCCCAGACTCCCTTCGCCCTTCGCCCTTCCCCCCATCGCAAGGGTCATCGCCCACCCAAGGCGAACACGAATCGCGCCGATTGCATGCGATGGGCATACGAATCGGAAAGGGGGTTGCCAACCCCTTTCTTCAAAGCGATGGGTTGATATTCGGCGCTATCCGATATAATTCCCCCTTTCAAGGGGTCGGGATTGGGCGGATTTTCGTCCGTTTTCCGACGATTTTCGCGAAGATCGATCATCGCGCGCTTCAAGGCTCGAAGGCTTCGATGCGCGCCGATCGCTCTGTTTTTTCTGTCTCGATGAGTTTTTCGTTGACCGGATCGGATGGGGTTATCGGGTGGATAGCCCTCTTTCGATCGATGCCGCGGGACCATCATCCCCAAGGGAAGGCATTGGATGATCATAGAAGATGCCGAGAAAATCGAGATGCTGCCGCAGATGCGGCAAGACATCTTTCGCAAAAGCCATGCTCTTTCCGGAAGGGTGCGTCTATATCAGGCCGATTGCTTGGAAGTGATGGATCACTATATCGAGCACGTCGGGGAGGAAGGGTGTTTCGATCTGATCTTCGCCGACCCGCCTTATTTTCTCTCGAACGGCGGCACCACCTGTCATGGTGGAAAGAGGGTGAGCGTCGACAAGGGTGAATGGGATCGCTCCCAAGGGGCCGATATCAATCATGCGTTCAACACCGCTTGGCTTTCGCGCTGCCAAAAATTGCTTCGGCAAGACGGAGCCCTTTGGGTTTCGGGGACCCATCACATCATCCACTCCGTGGGATTTGCGATGCAGCAGTTGGGGATGAAGATCCTCAATACCGTCATCTGGCAAAAGCCGAATCCGCCGCCGAATCTCTCGTGCCGATACTTCACGCATTCTTTCGAGACCCTGTTATGGGCGGCAAAGAGCGAGAAATCCAAGCATGTTTTCAACTATCCGGAGATGCGCGAGGAAAACGGCGGTATGCAGATGAAGGATATCTGGACCATACCGGCGCGCGAAAAGACGAATGAAACGGGCTATGAATCGATCGAGCGGCATCCGACGCAAAAACCGGTTGCATTGCTCGAACGCATCGTCCGCGCCGGCAGCCATCGAAACGATTTGATCTTCGACCCCTTTGCCGGCAGCGCCTCCACCGGCGTGGCCGCCCTTTTGAACGATCGGCAATTCGTCGGCTGCGAACTCGAACCCGAATATTTTCAGATGGCGGTCGCAAGGCTGGAAAAATTCCAAGCCTCCGATCCGTAGCCTAGGTTGTCAAGGGGTCGTCGAGTGGTTGCCGATAGGGATAATAGGAAATGGCATATCCGTGAGTTCACCCTCCAAGGATGATTCGTCAATGACGAGCCGCCGCCGACGATGGCCGAGCAAAGCATATAAAGCGAGGTGATAGGGTTTTTATATAACGATCGATGGGCCTCATCTTCATATCGAAAAGGATGGCTTTCATCGCTTCCCCGATGTACGAAAGTCAAGATGCAAGAGAATCGATGCGATATCGCAAGAAGGTCATCTTGAAAACCGGTAATCGATGAAACGATCCGGATGGACAAAGGGGGGCTTCGATCGATATCGAGCATCGGATATTGCGCCGATCCGATGGTGTATTCTTCAATCGATCGATTGCAGTTCGAAACCAAGATAGGGCACTAAGAGCATGAACGAAGCGGCGGGACGACATTTTCTGCAGATCCCGGGGCCGACCAATGTCCCCGGTCGTATCCTGCGGGCGATCGAGCGACCGACGATCGACCATCGGGGTCCGGCTTTCGCCGGGTTGGGCAAAAAAGTCCTGTCCGGGATGCGGCAAATCTTCGCAACGAAGGCCTCGGTATCGATTTTTCCTTCATCGGGCACCGGCGCTTGGGAAGCGGCGCTTGTCAATACCTTGCAGCCGGGTCAACGGCTATTGATCTGCGAGACCGGACATTTCTCGACCCTTTGGGCGAAGATGGCCGCTCGTTTGGGTCTCGAGGTGGAGGTCATCGAAGGGGATTGGCGAAGCCCTGCGGATCATCGAAGGATAAAGTCCGCTCTCGCCGCCGATTCCGCGCAGGCCATCAAGGCCGTGGCGGTGGTGCATAACGAGACCTCCACCGGAATCGTCAGCGATATTCCCAAGGTGAGAGCCGCCATCGACGCCGCCTCCCATCCGGCGTTGCTGCTGGTCGATACCATCTCCTCCTTGGGCTCGATCGACTATCGCCATGATGAATGGGGGGTGGATGTCAGCATCGGGGGTTCGCAAAAAGGCCTGATGTTGCCGCCGGGGCTCGGCTTCAATGCCATCAGCGACAAAGCCTTGGCCATCGCTCGTTCGGGGGGCATGGCGCGCTCCTATTGGGATTGGGATGCGATGCTCGAAGCGAACGAGAGCGGCTATTTCCCTTATACCCCGGCCACCAACTTGCTCTTCGGTCTCGCCGAGGCCATCGACATGCTCTTGGAGGAGGGGCTTGTCAATGTCTTCGCCCGCCACGACCGCCATGCCGAGGCGACGCGCCGGGCGGTCTGCGGATGGGGGCTGGAGTTGTGGGCTCGTCGATTGGAAGAGCAATCATCGTCCTTGACCGCGGTGCTTCTTCCCGACGGACACAGCGCCGATGCCTTGCGACGCACCATCTTGGAGTGTTTCGACATGTCCTTGGGCAACGGTCTCGGGCGCTTGAACGATCGGGTCTTTCGTATCGGGCATTTGGGGGCCTTCAACGATCCGATGCTCGCCGGGACGCTCGCCGGGATCGAGATGGGGCTGGAATTGGCGCAGGTGCCCCATCGTCGAGGCGGGGTCGGGGCGGCTTTGGAATACTTGGCGCAAGAGGCGAAGTCCCGCTTTTGAATCCCGCCCCGCTAGCATCGATATCGAATCCGATCGAGATTCGAAAGCGATATCGACCATCAAGATCGATCCCTCGATCGAAGCGGATTCGATCATGGCCGCCCTTCGGATCCGCCGGGGGGACGAGTGCACGAAGAATGCGCACTACGAGAGGCCTCGTAGGCAATATCACCGGGCAATCGGTAGGATAGGAGATTGATAAACTCTCCAATTTTCTGCCCTGACAATGCAAATAAAGCGGCATCGATGCGGAACCCTTCAATGAGGCGTTCGAGATGTCAAGCGAGTTCGCATTATCGAGGATGCGCTTTGCAGGCACCCGACGAATCTTCGATTAATGTTCACTCAAGAGAGGGTGGCGGATAAAAAAGGGGTAGCCTGATATGCGTAAAAGAATGGCCAAGCCAAAGGGAAAGGGGCTCGCATGGAGCCCCTTTTTTATTGCATATCACTCGTTCATGTGGCAAACCAAGCGACTATGAAGAAGATCATCAACGGCGACACTTGCATCGGACGCTCATCCTCGCTGAAATCCACCGTAGTGTCGTTATTCACCAGATGAAAGCAAGAGTACGCATCGACGGCGCAAAGCGGGTCGGTTTCCAGTTTGATGCTTTCGCTGTCATCATCAGGCTCGACCTTCAAATGCCCCGATTGCCCGTTATAAGGGTCTCCATTGCAACCCCCGGAACAATCCATCGCCGTCTGGATGCCAAACAACGCATCGGCTTGATCTAGCGTCTTGACATTCTCATTCAGCCACTCGATTGCGGCGGTCTGCATCTCTTGTTCGACCGAAGACCGATACTGAATTCCGCCTTGACCGGTCGCTTCTTGCGGATCCGCATGAACCGCCCCGACGAAGCCGAAGAGCATCATCACCGCTGCACCTACCGCCATGAATTGTTTCATCGTCTTGTTCCTCTTGCCGGTTGCTGACTGCCGATTGTGGATTGACGCATCGTTTCGAAAACCTGACTCCACTATTAGCAAATTCAGGGAGTGTTGTCAACCCCTTTCTTCAATGCGATTGGCTGATATTCGGCACCACAATATCGACTCCATAAAAGCCTGTCACCGCTCTGCCCGGTCTTGAGGAATCTCGAGCACCCTTAGGCTTTCGATGCCTCGATCGTCGACGATATTGACGGCTACCCGTCGATGCTCGTGCCGGGAGCGGATAACCTTCGGTTGTCACATCTGACCAAGCCCGCCGAATGAAGACAGAAAAAAGCGCCGCCCGATAATCTTTTCGCCTTTTTCCATTCCAATTGGCTTTATATTTGCCACTTTTAGCATTGTGCGAGCCCCGTCGACATGGTCGCATCCGCTGGATACGGGTATTTCCATGGTTTCTTCGTCTTCCCCGACAAGGGGGTGACCACGAGAAATCCCCGTCATCCACCGGAAGATGCGCGCTTTTGAGCCCGACGGTGCGAACGATCTCTCGCCCTTCATCCGATATCCGAAAACGCATGCCACCTGAACATCACGAGGCGCCTCGTCGCCGCCGTCATCCCGGATCCGGCCGCGGAGCCGCTCGTCCCTTTCCCAAAGGAAGGCAGGTCGATCCGAAGGCCTTGGAAGAGGTTCGAGATCTGCTCGGCGATCGCCCGAGGCTGCGCGATCTGCTGATCGAGCATCTGCATCTGATCCAAGACAAGTTCGGCTGCATCGGTGCCGCTCACCTCGCCGCCTTGGCCCAAGAGATGCGCTTGCCGATGGCGGAGGTCTTCGAAGTCGCCACCTTCTACGCCCATTTCGATGTCCTGCGCGAGGGCGAGCCTTCGCCGCCGCCGATAACGATACGGGTCTGCGACAGCCTGTCGTGCGAACTGGCCGGCGCCAAGGCCCTGCTCGAGCGTCTTCCCTCGCAGATCGACGAAGGGCAAGTGCGGGTGATTCGCGCACCTTGCATGGGTCGCTGCGACCGCGCTCCGGTGGCCGAAGTCGGCCATCGCCATGTCGATCATGCGGATGAATCATCGATCCGGGCCGTCGTGGAGTCCGGCGATTTCTCCCCCCGCATTCCCGATTACCGCCCCTTGGCCGCCTATAGGGACGATGGCGGTTACGACCTTCTACGCCGCTGCTTGGGCGAGGAGATCGATTTCGACGCGATCGCCGGGATATTGGACGAGTCCGGGCTGCGAGGGCTGGGCGGTGCGGGATTTCCCACCGGACGCAAATGGCGCATCGTGCGCAGCTTCGCCGGGCCGAGACTGATGGCGGTCAACGCCGACGAGGGGGAGCCGGGCACCTTCAAAGATCGCCATTATCTGGAGAGCGACCCGCATCGCTTTCTCGAAGGGGTCTTGGTCGCCGCCTGGGCCGTCGAAGCGCAGGCGGTCTATCTCTATCTTCGAGACGAATACCCCTTCATTCGCGAGTTGCTGTTGCGCGAAATCGCGGCACTGGAAGACGCCGGGCTCATCCCCCACACCCGTATCCATCTTCGCCGGGGCGCCGGGGCCTATATCTGCGGCGAGGAGTCCTCGATGATCGAATCGATCGAGGGCAAGCGCGGCCTGCCTCGACACCGCCCGCCTTATGTGGCGGAGAAAGGGATCTTCTCTCGCCCCACCTTGGTGCAAAATGTCGAAACCCTCTACTGGATTCGCGATATCGTCGAAAAAGGCCCGCAGTGGTTCGCAAGCCAAGGACGAAACGGAGGCAAGGGGCTTAGAAGTTATTCGGTTTCCGGGCGGGTTGCATCCCCCGGGGTGAAACTGGCTCCGGCGGGCATCACCTTGCGCGAACTCGTCGATGAATTCTGCGGCGGCATGCTCGAAGGCCATCGCTTACGCGGCTACCTGCCCGGCGGGGCCTCCGGCGGCATCCTGCCGGCATCGATGGCGGATCTGCCGCTCGAATTCGGATCTTTGGAAAAGCACGGTTGTTTCGTCGGCTCCCATGCGGTGGTGGTGCTCTCGGATCGGGATGACATGAAGGCGGTGGCCCTCAACTTGATGCGCTTTTTCGAAGACGAGAGTTGCGGGCAGTGCACGCCTTGTCGCGTGGGAACGGCCAAGGCGGTGCGTTTGATGGACAAGGATGTTTGGGACGAAGCTCTGCTTGCCGAACTCGGACAGGTCATGAGCGACGCTTCGATTTGCGGGCTCGGGCAGGCGGCGGCCAATCCGCTCAATGCCGTGCTGCGATATTTCAAAGAAGAGGCGGGGCTTTCGCGCTAGATGCCGCTTTTTCGTCCCTCTCGCCGATGAGATCGTCATGAGAAGCGCCTGCGAGATCATCGACGAGACGCCGGATAGTCATGGCCGATGCTTGAGCGCCCCGATAATCCGCCGAAGAAATCCGTAAGAACCGGGAAAATCGAAAGATGCCTTCGACCAACGAACTATCGACCGACCAAATATCGATCGACCGAACGATACGTTTCACCTTGGACGGTCGGCCGGTCGAAGCCCGCCCCGACGAGACCATCTGGCAGGTCGCGCAGCGCATCGGCACCGATATCCCCCATCTTTGCTATGCCGACGAACCCGGCTACCGCCCCGATGGCAATTGCCGCGCCTGCATGGTCGAGATCGAAGGCGAGCGGACCCTCGCCGCCTCCTGTCAGCGTCTCGTCGCTCCCGATATCGAGGTGCGCACCGGCAGCGACCGCGCCCTCTTCTCGCGCAAGATGGTGATGGAACTCCTGCTTGCGGATCAGCCGCCTCGCGAGAACGCCCACCGACACGATGCCGAGATCTGGCAATGGGCCGAGCGCCTCGATCTGCAAGGCAGCCGCTTTCCCGCCCACGCCTCCCCCGCCCCCGATGCCAGCCATCCGGCGATGCGGGTGCAGCTCGATGCCTGCATCCACTGCAATCTTTGCGTGCGCGCATGCCGCGAGGTGCAGGTCAACGATGTGATCGGGATGGCGGGGCGCGGATCGAAGGCCAAGATCGTCTTCGATTTCGACGATCCGATGGGGCAAAGCACCTGCGTCGCCTGCGGGGAATGCGTCCAGGCATGCCCGACCGGGGCGTTGATGGAATCCTCCTTGGTGGATGAGACGGGTAAAGATCGCCGCTTGGCGCTCGAAGAGGTCGATAGCGTTTGTCCCTATTGCGGGGTCGGTTGTCAGATCACCTACCAAACGCGGGAAAATCGGATCATGGCGGTGCAGGGCCGCAACGGTCCGTCCAATCGCAAGCGTCTATGCGTCAAGGGTCGCTTCGGATTCGATTACGTCGCCCATCCCCACCGTCTTCGCACCCCTTTGATCCGGCGCGATGATGCCCCCAAATCCGCCGATTGCGAGATCGATCCCGCCGATCCCTTCACCCACTTTCGCCCGGCGAGCTGGGAAGAGGCTCTGGATCGCGCCGCCGCCGGCTTCGTTGCTATCGCTGAGCGAGACGGCTCTTCCGCCCTATCCGGCTTCGGCTCCGCCAAGGGCTCGAACGAGGAGGCCTATCTCGTCCAGAAGTTGGTCCGCCAGGGTTTCGGCACCAACAACGTCGATCATTGCACGCGCCTTTGTCATGCCTCTTCCGTGGCCGCACTGCTCGAGGGGATCGGCTCGGGGGCGGTGACCGCACCGTTCACCGCTTGCGAGGAGTCCGATGTCATCATCGTGATCGGGGCCAATCCGGTCGAGAATCACCCGGTGGCGGCCACCTTCTTCAAACAGGCGGCCAAGCGTTCGACGCTGATCGTCATGGATCCTCGAGGCCACTCCCTGCGCCGCCACGCCACGCACATGCTGCAGTTTCGCCCCGGCACCGATGTCGCTTTGCTCAACGCCCTGCTCAATGTCATCATCACCGAGGAGCTCTACGATCGGCAATATATCGAGGCTAAGGTCTCGGGTTTCGAGTCCTTGGCTCGCCATATCAAGGATTTCACGCCGGAGGAGATGGCTCCGATCTGCGGTATCGAAGCCGATCTCCTGCGCAAGGTCGCTCGCACCTACGCCCGCGCCGAGCGGGGGATCATCTTCTGGGGGATGGGGATCTCGCAGCATACCCACGGCACCGACAATGCCCGCTGCCTGATCGCCTTGTCGATGATCACCGGGCATGTCGGTCGCCCCGGCACCGGACTCCATCCCCTGAGGGGCCAGAACAACGTCCAAGGCGCCTCGGACGCCGGATTGATCCCGATGGTATTTCCGGATTATCAATCGGTGGAGAGCGAGGAGATCCGCGCCCGCTTCGAGGATCTTTGGGGGCGAGCGCTCGATGCCGAACGCGGTCTGACCGTGGTGGAGATCATGGATGCGGTCCATGCGGGGACGATCAAGGGCATGTACATCATGGGCGAGAATCCCGCGATGTCCGATCCGGATGTCGGGCATGCCCGCGCCGGTCTCGCCCGCTTGGAACATCTGGTGGTGCAGGATATCTTCCTGACCGAGACCGCCTTCCATGCCGATGTGGTGTTGCCGGCATCGGCGTGGCCGGAAAAGGACGGGACGGTCACCAATACCAACCGCCAAGTGCAGATGGGGCGCGCAGCCCTCGCCCTGCCCGGCGAAGCCCGTCAGGATTGGTGGATCATTGGGCAAATTGCCCGACGGATCGGCCTTGACTGGCAATATGAAGGGCCGGCCGATGTATTCGCCGAAATGCAAGGGGTGATGCCCTCGCTCGACAATATCTCATGGGATCGACTGCGCGCCGAGAGCGCGGTCACCTATCCTTGTCCCGCTCCGGATCGCCCGGGGATGGATATCGTTTTCGGCGAGGGCTTTCCGACGCCGGACGGCCGCTCGCGTCTCGTGCCCGCCTCGATCATTCCGCCGAACGAGCAGCCGGATGAGCGCTATCCGATGGTTCTGACCACCGGTCGGCAGCTCGAGCACTGGCATACCGGAGCGATGACCCGCCGCGCCGATATGCTGGATCGTTTGGAGCCGGAGGCGGTGGCCAGTATCTCCCCCGTCGATTTGCGCAATCTCGGCATCGAAGCCGGCGATCTCGTGCGAGTTCAGACCAGGCGAGGAGAGATCGAACTCAAAGCCCGAGCCGATACCGCCGTCCCTCAGGGCATCGTTTTCATCCCCTTTTGCTATGCCGAGGCCTCCGCCAATCGCCTGACCAACCCCGCCCTCGATCCATTCGGCAAGATCCCGGAATTCAAATATTGCGCGGCGAGAGTGGAGGCCGTGTCGTAAAAGCCCGTCTCGTAAGATGTCATGTCTCGATGATCGTAAGATCCGAGAGCCCATATCGCCCTTAAAGGAGGCAGGAGATGGTGATCCGAGCGCTTTTTTCGCTGATCGGTATTTGCCTTGTCGGTAGCGCGCTGGCCGCCAGCGTGATACAGGTGCAATTCCCCGAGCTCGTCGAGGATGCCGAGAAGATCGCGGTGGGAACGGTGGGCGATATCACGGTCGTCCACGACGCCGCCCAAGACGGCTTGCCGGTCACGAGAGTGCGTTTCGATTCGCTCAACTGGTGGAAAGGCGGCAACGACGAGCGCACCATCACCGTGGAATTCGTCGGCGGGGAGATGCCCGACGGGTCGGTGATCCATGTCGCAGGCATGCCCGTATTCAAAGTAGGGGAGGAGCATCTTCTGTTTTGGAAAGACGGGCGCCGCTATATCAATCCCTTCGTGGGGTGGTGGCAGGGACACTACAAGGTCGAGGTCAATCAGGCGGGGCAGTCGGTGGTGAAATGGCCGCAAAGGATGATCCCGCCCGAGCCGGAAGGCGAGGGATCGAAAGGCGCGGCATCGTCGAGCGCGTCCTCCGGTGGAGATAGCCCTCGTTCTTCCACGCTCCATGCCGGTCTCGCCGCTCCCAAGGGCAATGAGCCGGTCGAGGAAATCTCCGTCGATCTGCTCAAGCAGCGGGTGCTATCCGAAATGGCGAAATAGACGATTCATCGGACGATTCGATCATGAGCGATATCGATACG
The DNA here is from genome assembly GCA_000583135.1 of Thioalkalivibrio sp. HK1. Classification (GTDB taxonomy): domain Bacteria; phylum Pseudomonadota; class Gammaproteobacteria; order HK1; family HK1; genus HK1. Next base: position 15,291 of record JFBG01000010.1, on the reverse strand, counting down.
AGGACCCTGATCGAGATCCGGGCCACGGTCAATCAATGGCTGATGGCGAATTTCACGACGCATCGGGAATATCTTTGCCATCACCGTCCCGTTTCGGATCCCGGATCCGGCGGGTGGCTCGTGAGTTTGGCGACCAAGAAATTCAACGGTCGATCCATCCACTTGGGCACCTTGGCCCTCGACGATAGCGGAGCCGTCGTGCGCGCCGACGATCCCGCCGCGATCGCCCGCAGCATCGATCGCATGCTCGAAAGCGAGACCGAGGACGAGCGATTCGACGATTGCCTCGAAGGCCCGGACTATCGCTTCGCCAAGGGCGATGGCGTACAGGCGGCAGGGCGATTGCCGAACGAGTCGATCGATCTGCTCTTGACGGATCCGCCATACGGTATCAGCGCCCCTTACGGTTGCGAAAGCCAGATCCCCAGACGCCTACGCACGAACGGGCGTGATTTCATCATGCCCAAAGGCAATTTCGGGGATTGGGATAAGGAGGTCGATCCCGAGAAGTGGTTGAATATCGTTCTCCCGAAGGTATCGGGATGGACCGTGAGTTTTTGTGCGCAGGCCCAAATCGGCGCCTATCAAGCGTGTTTGCGAGAACATCGATTCGTCGCCGTCGGCACCCTCGTATGGCAAAAGACGAATCCGGTTCCCTTCAATGCCAAACACAAACCGGTCAATGCTTGGGAGGCGATCGTCGTCGGCAAACGCCCCGGCACCAAGTTCCACGGCAACGGCGTCGTTCACAATGTTTTCAAATACCGATCGCCATCCCCCCAAATTCGGATCCATCCCACCCAAAAGCCCCTCGACTTGCTTGTTCGATTCGTGGAGATGTTCAGCGCACAAGGGCAGACGGTCTTCGACCCCTTCGCCGGCAGCGGCAGCACCTTGATCGCCGCCGTGCATTCGCAACGAAAGGCCATCGGCTACGAAGCATCCGAGAAAATATACCAAGCGGCATGCGCACGCATCGAAGGCGAAATCGATGCCCGCTTCGGATAAAACGACATTTCGGACAATGTGAATCGATTTTGAGGAAATCCTCCATGACTCAGACGACTTCGAGCGATGCGCAGTGCGCCGGATTCGATCCCAAAGATCCCTCCTCCTACTCGCATTGGACGACGATCACCATCCGTTTCGCCGATGAGGATCGCATGGGCCATGTCAACAACTCCGCCTATTCGGTATGGGTCGAGGCCGCCCGGGTGCCTTTTTTCACGCATTTGATGAAGGCGAAGCCCGAGTGGCTCGATACCGTGCTCGCCCGGCAGACGATCAACTTCTGGCACGAGACCAACTACCCCGGCGAGGTGCGCATCGGCGGGCGGCTGGTATCGGTGGGGAATCGCTCCGTGCAATCGGCCTACGCCGTCTTTCGAGATGGTCGCTGCCTTGCAAGCGCCGAATGCGTCAACGTCTTTTTCGATCACCGAACTCGCCGGGCCGCCGATCCCACCCCTGAGATTCGTTCGGCGATGATCCAAGCCATCGAGCGCGATCGTTCCTAGACAAGCGTTCCTGGACAAGGCGCACGCTTCGATCCGGGATATGTGAATTCGGAACCCGAAACGATTCGATTCGATTCGATTCGATCAGATCAGATTAGATCGCGAGGAATGCTTGTCGTCCTTTGGATTGAGAGGTGGAAAAATCATGTCCCCTGATATCTCTGCCGCCGATGCTTCCGTGAATTCCGCCGGGTCGCCCGCCTCGGGGCCGATGGGAAGGATCGAATCCCGCTTGCAATCGGGTCAGTGCGTCGTCATCGACGGCGCGACCGGAACCGAGCTCGAACGTCGCGGCGCGAAGATGCACGATCAGGTGTGGTGCGCCACGGCCACCGAAACATCGCCCGAGATCCTCGCCGATGTGCACGAGGACTATATTCGGGCGGGGGCGCAGGTGATCATCACCAATACCTTCTCCACCAACCGCAATATGCTCGATCCCGCAGGCTTGGGGGATCGCTTCGATTCGCTCAACCGTTCGGCGGTCAGAATCGCCAAACTCGCCCGGGAGCGGGCGCAGGCGGAAGAAGAGGTGGTGGTTGCAGGATCGATGTCCCATCAGGTCCCGATACAAAAGGGCACCGCCCAGCGCGATAAGGAGCGGGTTCCCGATGCCAAGATCGCCGCCGGACGCTTTCGGGAGATGGCGGAGACCCTCGCCGATGCCGGGGTGGATCTGTTGTTGCTGGAGATGATGTCCGATCCCGATTTCATCAATCCGGCGATCGAGGCCGCAAGATCCACCGGGCTACCGCTTTGGGTCGGTTTTTCGGCCCGCCCCGGGCAAGCCGGTCGAGGCGGGTTCGAGGAAGGCTCCGAGAGCGAAGGCGAACCGGCGCTTTTTTCCTATAGCAGACCCGATATATCGTTCGAGCGGATGCTCGATGATATCTCCTTGGATGGAGTGCAGGCTGCGGGCATCATGCATACCAAGACGCATGTCGTCACCCCGGCCTTGGCCTGTTTGGGGCGTCGTTTTTCCAAGATAAAGATGGCCTACCCGGATAGCGGTTTTTTCAAGATGCCCAATTGGCAATTCGTCGACGTGATCCCCATCGATGATTTCGCGCAAGCCGGTCGGCGCTGGGCGAGCGAGGGGGTGCAGATCATCGGCGGTTGCTGCGGTCTTGGCATCGAACATATCGAAGCGCTGGCGGCGGCCTTGGCCGAGGACCGAGAGGACCGATCCTGATCGACCCGCATCGATCCGCGTATCGATGTGACCCGTCTTCGTCAATCAGCATAAAAATCCGCATAAAGAGGTTTCGTGATGCAAACGCATGCCAAAGTGGTCGTCATCGGCGGGGGAATGATGGGAGTCTCGCTCCTTTACCACCTCGCCGAGGAGGGTTGGAGGGATATCCTGCTGCTGGAGAAGGGGGAGTTGACCTCCGGCTCGACTTGGCATGCCGCCGGACAATGCCCGAACTTCATCGCCGATTACAACATGGCGAAAATCCATGACTACGGCATTCGTCTCTATCCGACGCTGGAAGAAAAGACCGGGCAGTATGTCAGCTGGCATGGCTGCGGCGGTATCCGCCTCGCCCTTAAAGATCAGGAACTGGATTGGTTCCGCCAGGTCGAAGGGATCGGCAAATCGGTGGGTTTTCACTGCGAGATCATCGATACCGAGGAAATTCGTCGCCTCAACCCCTTCGTCGATCTCGACGGAGTGCTCGCCGGGGCATGGACCGCCAACGACGGCCATGTCGATCCCGCCGGCTGCTGCAACGCCTTGGCCGCCGGAGCGAGACAGATGGGGGCGACCATCACCCGCCGCACTCGGGTGATGGATCTTGCGCAGCGCCGCAGCGGGGAATGGGAGGTGATCACCGATCAAGGCACGGTGGTCTGCGAAATGGTGGTCAACGCCGCCGGTTGCTATGCCCGCCGGATCGGCGAGATGGTCGGAACCGAGGTCCCGATCGCCAATATGGAACATACCTATCTCGTCACCGATCCCATCGATGAGTTCGTGGAACGATCGGAAGAGATGGTGGTGATGCGCGATCCTTGGCCCTCCGCCTATTACCGTCAGGAGCAAAAGGCGGGGCTGATCGGCATCTACGAGACGGCGAACGCCGCCACCTGCTGGCAGCATAACGACGGCGATCCCGAATGGGAGGCCGAGAACGAGCTCTTCGAGGCCGATCTCGACCGCCTTTCGCCCTATATCGAGCGGGTGATGGAAAGGATGCCGATCTGGCGCGAGGCCGGCATTCGGCGCATCGTCTGCGGGGCGATTCCCCATACGCCGGATTCCTATCCCTTGCTGGGTCCGGCCGGCGGCCTGCGCAATTTCTGGCATTGCTGCGGGGCGTCGATCGGTATCGCCGCCGGCGCCGGCTGCGGCAAATATCTCGCGCAGTGGATGGTGCACGGCGATAGCGAGATCAACATGGCCTCTTTCGATCCGCGGCGCTTCGGCGATTATTCCGATGGGCAGTACACCATCGCCAAATCCCGTCAGGACTACGAGCACATGTACGCCTTGCATCTGCCCGGCGAGGAGCGCCCGGCAGGGCGCCCGGCGATCCAATCGGCGGTGCACGATACCCTCGTCGCGCGGGGGGCGGTGCATACCGAGGTCAACGGCTGGGAGCGCCCGAAATGGTTCTCCCTCGACGCACGAGAGGAAGCCCCGGGCTTTCGTCATAACAATGTCTTCGAGGTGGTGGCGAAGGAGTGTCGGGCGGTGCACGAAGCGGTCGGCATTTTCGATATGTCGAGTTTCGCCAAATACGAGGTCACCGGCGGCGACGCCCATGCCGTTCTCGATGTCCTTTTCGCCAATCGCCTGCCCCGACCGGGTCGGGTGGTGCTGGCCCACGCCCTTTCCCACGCCGGTCGTATTCGAGGGGAATCGACGATCGTCCGCTTTCCCGAAAAAGAGGATTTCTACTATGTGGTCTCGGGGGCGACCTCCGATCGGCGGGATCTCGATATCCTCTCCGAGTCGGAAAGATTCGCAGGCGATGTTCACATCCAGCGGGTAACCCCCGATTGGGGCGTGTTGGTGCTTGCAGGGCCTCAATCGCGCGATGTGCTGGCGCAACTGACGCACCATCCTCTCGATAACGACGCTTTTGGCTGGATGAGCGCAAGGGAGATTCCGGTGGGCGGAGTTCGCCTTCGAGCCTTGCGGGTCAACTATGTCGGGGAGCTCGGTTGGGAACTGCACTGCCCGATGGAAGACCTTGCGGATCTCTATGACCTTTTGCGGTCGGCGGGGGAGGCCTTCGGCATCGTGGATTTCGGAGCCTACGCCGTCGATTCCTTGCGTATCGAGAAGGCCTACAAGGGATGGGGAGCGGATCTCACCAATGAGATCGGCCCCTTCGAATCGGGTATCGAACGATTCGTGGACTTCAAAAAGAAGGATTTCATCGGCAAGCGAGCGTTGGAGGGCGCCAAAGAAGGCGATATCAATCAGCGCATCGTCTACCTCGAAGTCGAGCCCGGCGATTGCGATGCCCATGGCGGCGAGCCGGTCTTTTCCGCAGACCCCTCGGATGAGGGCCGACCCGTCGGGATCACGACCTCCGGAGCCTTCGGTCACTGCACCGGCAAGAGCTTGGCTTTCGCATACGTCGAGGCGAGGCGGGCGGAGGATGATGCCTTCCAAGTCGAGATCTTGGGCGAGATGCGCCTGGCCAAACGCTTGCGCGAAGCGGTTCGGGATCCGCATAACGAACGCTTGCGCGCTTAGAGGGATCGATCCTCTTTCGAATCCCTTTTCGAATCCTTTTTCAAAACCACGCCCCAAAAGCCCGGCCTGCCGGTGCTTCGCTCCTTGCAACCGGAGGTCTTCGAGCATGAGAATCATCGTCAACGGTCAGCAGGATTTCGGCAAGAGCGTGCTTCAATCCCTTTTACAAAGGGGCGAGGAAATCGTGGGGGTCTATTGCGCCCCGGATAAGGAGGGTCGCCGTCCGGATCCCTTGAAGACCTTCGCGCAGGAAAAAGGATTGCCCCTTTTCCAGCCCCGCTCCTATCGCGGGCAAGAGGTCGTGGAACGGATGGCATCGCTTGCGCCCGACCTTTGCGTGATGGCTTATGTCACCCTTTTCGTCCCCGAGAAGGTGCTCGGCGTTCCCCGCCACGGCACCATTCAGTACCACCCTTCCTTATTGCCTTCCCACCGCGGGCCGAGCTCGATCAACTGGCCGATCATCTGGGGCGAAAAGAAAACCGGCCTCACGATCTTCTGGCCCGACGAGGGTCTCGACGAAGGCCCGATCCTGCTGCAAAAGGAAGTGAATATCGAGGACGATCACACCCTGGGGACGCTTTATTTCAATCACCTCTATCCCTTGGGGGTCGAGGCCATGCTCGAAGCCGTCGATCTCGTTCGAGACGGCAAAGCCCCCCGGATCGAACAAGACCACTCATTGGCAACCTACGAGGGCTGGTGTCGCCCCGACCTCGTCAAGATCAACTGGCATCTGCCCACCCCCTCGGTATTCAATCTGATCCGAGGCTCGAATCCGCAGCCCGGAGCATGGACCACCTTCAAGGGCGAGAAGGTGAATATCTTCGACGCCGAGGCTATTCTTTCGCCTCGCAGCGTTCAGCCGGGGCAGATCCTTGCCAAGGACGAATCGAGCCTTTGCGTGGCCACCGCCGACGGTCAAATCCGGATCCGCCGCTTGCAGATCGAGGGGCAAAAGAAGGTCGACGCCGGGGCTTGGGCGCTTGAATCGGGTATCGAGCTCGGGAATCGTTTCGGCACCTGAGAAAAGCCTGAAAAAAGCCCCGAAGAGAGGAAGACTCTTTCGTCGGCATCGAAGCCGAGGCGGGCATTTCGAGGAACCTCCGAGGCTTTTCGTCCAAGGGGGTCTCAGCGCCCCCTCGCTGGTTGTCGAGCGAGCATCGCCGAGTGTCTTCGTCGATTCGCCCTCCCTCGCCGAGCGAGTTTTTTCCGCAAGCGTTATGGCCCCTTCTCAATCGAAAGCCGCTTGATATATTTTCCTAATCCAAAGCATTCTTCCTCGATGAGAAATCAAGAGCGATCGATCCCTTGCGTTTTTTCTCCGCCTGTTCGCCCCTAACCCATAGAAAATACTTGCAAATTCCCCTTGTTGCAGTGCACAATCATCCGCTTGGGAAGCCGTCCGGTGAAAAGAAAGATCGTGGCGGTTGATCGAGGACCGATTTGATGAACAGGAGATCCGATCGATGAGAATTTGCGTGGTAGGGGCCGGGGCCATCGGGGGTTTGATGGGCGCCAAACTCGCTCTGGCAGGCGAGGAGGTTTGCTTGATCGCAAGGGGAGCGCATCTGGAAGCGATCAAGGCCAAGGGTATCGAGCTGACTTTCAAAGACGGCAGCGTGGAGCGGGCGAGCGATATCGCCGCCACCGCCGATATGGGCGAATGCGGCCCGCAGGACTTGGTGATACTGGCGGTCAAGGCGCATCAGATCGCCCCCATCGTCGAGCCCCTGCGCCGTCTGATCGGCCCCGAAACCATCGTCCTCACCGTGCAAAATGGAATTCCTTGGTGGTATTTCCAGCGTCATGGCGGGCCTTTGGAAGGCACCGTTTTAAGGTCCCTCGATCCGGAAGGGGCGATCTCGCAGGCGATCCCCGCCGAGAGCATCGTCGGCTGCATCGCCTATCCGGCGGCCGAAATCACCGCCCCGGGGTGTATTCGCCATATCGAGGGGATGCGCTTTCCCGTGGGAGAGCTCGACGGCTCCGCCTCGAAACGAGTCGAGTCCTTGTCCAAAACGTTGAAAAATGCGGGCTTCAAAGCCCCGGTACTCGATGATATTCGCGCCGAAATCTGGCTGAAGGCATGGGGCAATCTGCCCTTCAACCCCATCAGCGCCTTGACCCACGCCACCTTGGTCGATATTTGCCTTTGCCCGCCGGGGCGAGATCTCGTTGCGCGCATCATGACCGAGGCCGAGGCCATCGCCAATAAACTCGGCATCACCTTGCGGGTATCGATCGAAAAAAGGATTGACGGCGCCGAGCGGGTGGGCAAGCACAAGACCTCGATGCTGCAGGATGTCGAGGCCGGCAAGCCCTTGGAAGCGGCGGCGATCATCGGCGCCATCGTCGAACTGGCCCGCCTGACCGACACCCCGACCCCATCGATCGATACCGTCTACGATCTGATCCGCCTGCTCGACTCGGTGATCGGGCAAGAGGGCGTTCGTATCCGTAGCCAGGCTTTGAACTCCGGTTGATAAAAGCGGGGAGTCCTTGCCTGCCTTGTTGATGAGTTTCGGCAGCATCATGAGTTGAATCGGCCAAGCAGTGGCGCATTCGAAGGCGAGATATCCATCCGCTTGGCTCTTTGGACCGCGGCAACCCGTCTGCGGTGCTTTTCGAGTCTCATCGACAAGGCGTTTTTGCTACGGGAGCCGTTGAAAGAGCGCCGGAATGCTTTCTTGATGCTTTGAAATCTGCATCATGTCGAGGGTGGGTTGTCGGTGGCGGCATATCGCACCGAAGCGGGCCATCGAATACCTGTGCGGTGATCGATGCCAAGGAAGAGACCAATGCAAAAGACGACGATCAGAGCGTTCGAGCATGAAACGCATCGCATCTACCATGGCGAAGCGTTGGAGGTATTGAATCGTGAAATCCCGGACAATTCGATCGATCTCGTCTTCGCCGATCCCCCTTACAACATCGGCAAACGCTTCATGGACTTCGAAGATAAATGGCCATCGATCAAAGAGTACGTCAAATGGTGCGAGGAATGGTTGAATCTCTGTATCGGAAAACTAAAGGCCAACGGCAGCCTCTATCTCATGACAAGCACGCAATCCATGCCCTATTTGGATATTCACCTGCGCGAGCGATTGAAGATTCTCGCTCGAATCGTATGGCACTACGATAGTTCCGGCGTGCAAGCAAAGAAAAAATTCGGATCGATGTACGAACCGATCCTGTTCGGCGTAAAAGACGAGCGCAACTATACATTCAACGCCGATGATATCAGGGTCGAGGCCAGAACCGGCGCCACAAGGAATCTCATCGATTACCGGAAGTCAAAGCCGACCCCATACAGCACAACGAAGGTGCCGGGCAATGCATGGTTTTTCCCGAGAGTGCGATACCGCATGCCCGAATACGAGGAGCATCCCTCTCAAAAACCCGAAGCCTTGTTGGAGCGCATCATCAAGGCCAGCAGCAATCCCGGCGATGTCGTCCTCGATCCTTTTTCCGGGACATTCACGACCAGCGCCGTCGCGCAGCGCCTTCGAAGACAAAGCATCGGGATCGAACGAGAATTGGAGTATGTGAAAATCGGCCTACGGCGGCTCAGGTTTGGACAAGAGCTAGATGGTTACCCTCTCAAGGCACCGAATAAGACCTATGTGCGTCGCAACGGGGTCTCGTCTCGTCCAGCCGATAGCCAGCCATTGCTGTTTGGGGAATAGTTGTCGTGGAGCACGAATTCACGCCTGAGATTGTACGAATTCTTGAAGACGCGTTCGGGAATCGCGGTAAGGCTGTATTTCATACCAGCGAATTGATTCAGTATCTGAATATCAAAACCAAATCTGCATCACGGCGGATCGAAGTCGCGCTCGTCGTTTGGTAATATATATGCGATTTATGTGCTGGTTGAAGATTATCTAGCCAAATCCTTTCATGAGCTTGGTGGATATAAAGAATACGAGGGAGCGCGTTTCACTGATCTCCTTCGACGCATGCGTGAGCTGCCGTTTGGTGGAAAATTGCAAAATCATGCTCTCAACCACCGAATGAATAAAGAATTTGAAAAATACTTCAAAGTATGTGAATTCACTCCAATACTCCGAGATGTGACAACTAACAAATACTGGATCAATGAAAATCTTTTGAATATCGAAGTCACAAATAAGATATTCAATATTGCGAATGCGGTGATTGAGATCATTGATTCATACATTGAGGCAAAACGAGATGCATTCGAGTCTTTCATCACGACATGCCAAGAGATGCAGAAAATAAAGACAGAAAATCCAACTGCGATTCGTCGATTCATTGTATCTATGATTCAGCCAAGTATGGATGCGCGCATATTCGAAATCGCTAGCTTTGGAATTTTGAAGGAGTACTTCGCTGGCCAGTCTATCTATTGGGGTTGGAGCCTTGATAAGATATCAGAAGAGTCATTATTTCTTTATAAGACAGGACGATGCAATGCGAACGATGGTGGAATCGATTTCGTTATGCGTCCATTGGGGCGATTTTTTCAGGTCACGGAAACAACTGATGTCAAGAAGTATTTTCTTGATATTGAAAAAATTCAGAGATATCCTATTACCTTCGTCATCAAATCATCGGAATCGGCGGATACTCTGTACGAAAAGATAGAGCAACAAGCCAAAAGGATACTTAGTGTGGAGAGAGTGGTCCAACGTTATATGGATTGCATTGAAGAGATCATCAATATTCCTGTTTTGTTAGAACGCTTTGATGAAATTGCCGACGCTGGAAAGTCTGGTCCCGTGATTGAAGAAATACTGCTTCAAAGCCGTATTGAGTTCAACTATGATGACTGATCGCATGATTAGATAGCGAGTTGAAAGCGATGATTTGTGACGGCATGAACCTACACAAATCCTTTGGTCTCGGAGTATTTTTGATCCTTGACGAGCAGTTGAACGCTCGTTTTTTTTTCGCCGCTTTATCTTCACCCGCGTGAAGGATCAAAAAAGAGATCGAGAACGGACATAAAAAACCCGGCAAAGCGCCGGGGAATGTGGATTTTGCAGGCAAACGAGGAGAGTCGGTACGAATCGTTGTGCTTTGGCTTGTACTTGGCGGTCATCGTTCCCGTAGTGGCAGTATCTCGAATTTTCTTTTTCTTCGAGTGCTTCATATCAGCCGATGAGGATATTGCTTTCGGCTTTAAGTTTTTGGGGTTGGCCTTTCCGGGTTGCCTTCAATCGCAAAAGGGGTGGAAGCAACTTTATCGGCTACTCCCACCCCGATGAGAAGGGATGAGCGATCAAGCCCACTCGCAGCGCTGCCGAGCGAGCCGACTAGCCACAGCCCGGACCGCCGTTCGTGATGGCGCATACCGCTCCGTAGACAAACAAGATAACAAGAATAGCCTGCTGCTGCTCGGCAGTATCGAGCAATGGATCCTCGTTCGGCAAGTGAAAGCAAGCGAAGACATTCGTATCACAAATCTGTGTTGACTCGGGAGCGATAAAAAGATCGGCATCATCGAAAAGTCCGCCGTTGCCGGTCGAGGCAGTTTGGATCGGCTCGCTCGAGGCGGGTTGATACTCGATCCATCCGGTGCTATCGAGCGAAGCCGAGTCGCTCGGCGGGCCTCCTTGGGCATCGCAGGAAGCGTCGGCGTGAGCCGAGCCGACAAACCCGGCAAGCATGAATGCGATCATCATCGTAAGTTCACGCATCGGTCGATCTCCCGAAGTCAAAGTGATTGATGGCTACGACTCAACCATTACCAAATTTCGCAGGTATTGTCAAGCATCCTTCACCGGAGGGATGTGGGCCGATAGCCCGAGTGCACCACACCCCGGGAACGAGCCCCACATAAGGCTTTGACTCGGCAAATGCACTCGATACCCCTTTCGGCGGGCAGATGCATGACCCGATGCCCGCATAACCTTGTAAAATGCCTCATCAAAGTTGATGGCAAGTATCATCCAGCCCTTTTTTCTCGTGCTATGCAAGGAAGCGCGGGATCGAAGAGATGAGTTTCCAAGCCGATTCCAAGGTGGGGGGAGATTGGGCGATGGCGAGCGACGATTTCGAGGGTTTACTGCAAAGGCTGCGCAAATCCGACACCCTTGTCATGCAAGGGCGGCTGTTCGAGCGGCTGATGAAGCGATGGCTGAGCGTCGATCCGCTTTATTCAGGTCGCTTCTTAGAGGTTTATTCATGGGGTGAATGGGCATCCGATCGGTCGGATTTCGATGCTCGGGATATGGGCATCGATCTGGTGGCCAAGGAGCGAGACTCCGAGGGCTTTTGCGCCATCCAGTGCAAATTCCATTCATCGAAGACGAGGATATCGAGCGCGGCTTTGGATTCCTTCCTCGCCGCCTCGAATCGCGCCCCGTTCACCTCCCGCATGGTGATCGATACCGGCGATGAATGGGGAGCGATGGCGCGCAAGAAGATCGAAGGCGTGCAGCCCCCCTGCACGGTGATCGACTATACGACCTTGGCCAACAGCCAAGTCCGTTGGCCGGATTTGACCCAAGACGAGCCCGAATCCATCATCGCCGATTCGGCCGCCAAGCACCGCCTTCGCGCTCATCAAAGTCAAGCCATCGCCGATATCCGCAAAGGCTTCGCAAGCCATGACCGCGGCCGCCTGATCATGGCCTGCGGTACCGGCAAGACCTTCACCGCCTTGAGGCTTGCCGAGGAGATGGCGGGTATCGGTGCCCGCGTGCTCTATCTCGTTCCCTCGATCTCCCTCATGCAGCAATCGATGCGGGCCTTTGCCGAGCAAAAGAGCATCGAGCATCGTTATATCGGCATCTGCTCCGATACCAAGGCCGGCCGCAATGACGAGGATGCCTCGCTGGTCGAACTGGAAATTCCGGTCACCACCGATGCAATGACCATCCAACGAAGCCTGATCCAACCAAGGCCGGATGCGATGCGGGTGGTCTTTTGCACCTACCAATCCCTCGAGCTCATCGCTTGCGCCCAAGATAAGGGCGCCCCGGAATTCGATCTGATCCTGTGCGACGAAGCCCATCGCACCACCGGAGTGAGCGCAAGCGGCGTCAAAGACAAGACCCGAGTCTCACCCTTCGTGCTGGTGCACGATCAAGAGCGTATCCGCGGGGTCAAACGTCTTTATATGACCGCCACCCCGAGGATCTATACCGAAGCCACCAAGACCAAGGCCGGGGAAAACGAAGTGCGCTTGTTTTCGATGGACGACCCCAAAGATTACGGCCCCGAATTCCATCGTCTTTCCTTTTCCGATGCTCTGAATCAAGGCTTGCTTTCCGATTATCGAGTGGTGGTGCTGGCATTTTCCGAAGCCGCCGCCACTCGAACCTTGCAAGAGCATTTGGCGGACGAGGGTGGCGATATCAAAATGTCCGATGCCGCCCGCATCGTCGGTTGTTGGCGGGCGTTGCACGATCCGGAGAATCTTGCGGGCAAGGCATCGAGCCGGTCTCGGCCCGATTCGCAAACCGAGCCCCGCCCCAAGCCTCGACCATTGCGAAGGGCGATCGCCTTTACCAACACCATCGGCGACTCCAAGCGGTTGGAGAAGCATTGGCCCAAGATCGTAGAAAGGGCGCAGGCCGATCTTCCCCCCGAGCGCAAAGAGGAGTTTCTGCGCTGCCAAACATCGCATGTCGACGGTCAACACAACGCCCTCGATCGAAAGAAGAGGATCGAGGCTTTGAAGAATGTCCCGCAGGGCGAATGTCATATTCTTTCCAACGCCCGTTGCCTTTCCGAGGGGGTCGATGTCCCGGCTCTCGACGCCGTTTTGTTCATGGCCGAGCGCAAGAGTACGGTGGATGTGGTGCAAGCGGTGGGGCGCGTGATGCGCCGGGCGCCGGGTACGGAGAAGGAATACGGTTATATCGTGCTGCCGGTGGTGATCCCCGCCGGGAGAGATCCGGCGGCGGTCTTGGAATCCGGCAACGAATTCGCCGCGGTGTGGAGCGTGTTGCGCGCCTTGCGCTCCCACGACGAGCGCTTGGATGCCGAGATCAATCAGATCGTCCTCAATAAACGGTTGCCGGAGCGCATCATCTTCGCCCGCGGCGACGGGCAAGAACAAGAACGCGAGAACTTCGATCTTCCCTTTCCGCCCCTCGATCTACCGGTCGATCTCATCCATGCCCGCATCGTCAAGCAATGCGGCGACCGGCTTTATTGGAAGGAATGGGCGGGCAAGGTCGCCGATATTTTCAAATCCCTCGTCGTTCGTATCAAAGCGCTGCTCGAAAGCGAAGGGCATCGAGATCTTCTCGATCGATTCGAAGCCTTTCACGAAGAACTCAAAAGCCAGATCAACGACGAGATCGATTTCGACAGCGCGATCGAGATGTTCGCCCAGCATATATTGACGCGCCCGATCTTCGATGCCCTTTTCGATGGTTATGATTTCACCAAAGGAAATCCGGTGGCCCAAGCGTTGGATCGCCTGCGGCGGGAGTTCGGCGACTACGGACTCGAGAACGAATTGCGCGGACTCGAGCGTTTCTATGAAAGCGTGCGCACCGGCGTTGCCAATATCGACACCCCCGACGCTCGCCAACAGATATTGATGGATCTCTATGAGAATTTCTTCCAGATCGCGATGAAAAAAGATGCCGAGCGCTTGGGGATCGTCTATACCCCGGTGCAAGTGGTCGATTTCATCTTGCACAGTGCCGATCATGCTTTACATGAGGAATTCGGACGTCGTTTGAGCGATGAAGGGGTGCATATCTTCGATCCCTTCACCGGCACCGGAATTTTCCCCGTGCGCTTGCTGCAATCGAAAGATCTGATCCGAGATCGCGACCTCGAACGCAAATATCGAGAAGAGATCCACGCCAACGAGATCGTCCTTTTGGCATACTATATCGGGGCGGTGCAGATCGAGTCTGCCTATAAAGAGCGAAGAGGAGGGGAATACACTCCCTTCCCCGGTATCGTACTGACCGATACTTTCAACCTGCTGGCCGACAAAGATGGCCTTGCCGCCCGATGGCTGCCGGATAATAGCGAGCGGGTCGCGCGCCAGCGAGAGATCGATATCGAGGTGATTATTTGCAATCCGCCGTGGTCGGCGAACAATCAAAATGTCACTTATCATGATATCGAAGAAAGGGTTCGCAATACTTATGCGGCATATAGCAAGGCCGGCAACAAGAACACTCTTTATGACAGCTATAAACTGGCGATCCGTTGGGCCTCTGATCGGATCGGCAAGCGCGGTGTCATCGCGATGGTGACCAATGGATCATGGATCGATGGCAATGTGGACTCGGGGTTGCGGGCATGCTTTGCCAAGGAATTCAGCAGCGTTTATGTGTTGAATCTGCGGGGAAATCAACGTACCCAAGGCGAGACATCTCTTCGGGAAGGAGGTAAGGTTTTCGGATCGGGATCGAGAGCACCGGTGGCGATCACCCTTTGGATCAAGAATCCAGATGCCCGTCATGAGGGTTGCCGGATTCTCTATCATGATATCGGTGACTATAAAAAGCGCGAAGAAAAACTAGGTCTACTTGAGACCATGCGTTCGATCGCCGGTGTCGATGGTTGGCAGATGATTTCCCCGGATATGTATCATGACTGGATCAACCAAAAAGATGAATCCTTCGAATCTTGTTATCCGGCGATTTCTAAAGAAGCAAAGGCGGGAAAAGCCGATGCTATCTTCAAGTTGTTTTCAAATGGATTGAAAACAGGTCGCGATGACTGGCTCTATAATTTTTCTTACGATCATTGTGATCGTTATGGTAAGGAGATGGCGAATGAATATATGGCGGCTTTGCACGATCTGAAAAATTCCAATGAAGATATAGAGGAAACCATCGAAAATCATTCGTCGAGAATTCGCTGGGATCGAGAATTGAAAAACAATCTTAAGCGTGGGAAAAAAGTAAACCACGCGGAAAAGATAGTGACTGTTAATGAGCGTCGTCCCTTCATCAATCAGTTTTGCTATTTGGACTATAATTTCATTCAGATGAAATATCAGATGGATAAAATTTTTCCTAATCATATAGAAATAAATCCGAGTCAATTGATAAGATCGGATTACGTTGCTGATGCGGTGCTTGATGGTATGTCCGCTCAAATTGGCTACCCCCC
>JFBG01000009.1 GCA_000583135.1 Thioalkalivibrio sp. HK1 | reverse complement strand
TCTCGAAAGACCTTATCGTCGGGAGCAGCGGCACGCCGCTTTTTTCGAAAAAACACCGATGGCAATATAGATATCTTATCCTTTTTCCGACTTCTCTCGTGGCCGAATTGCATCGGTGGCCATCCCGCTCGTCGATCATCGACGAAGGTTCGAGCGATATGCAATCACGGCGCGATCACCTTGGCGGGGGTGCGGGACAAGCGCGTCTTCGAGGCCCCTTCGAAGGCCATGGTCGCAAAGACCGCATTGCCGAGCATGATCATCGACGCCGCCCCTCCGGCGGACTCGACCTCTTCGATCGTACGCCGCACGCCGACATGGTGCAACAGACCGCTCTCGTCGGAAAATTGCCTGGCGACCGCTACATAGCGGGCGAAATCGTCCACCTCCCGCTCGGCCAGGTGCGAGATCGCCGTCAGGGTCGCATCGGCGGCGGCATTGATTCGTGCCACCCGCCCGGGGTCACTCAGGATATCCTCGGTATGGATGGGGGAGAAATATCGATAGAACACATCCTGTTCGGGGACCGGCAAGGCCCTGGCGGCCAAGGGATCACCCGGCACCAGCTTGATCAGACAACCGCCATGCAGCTGCCCGCAGACATCGCCCAAGCCGGTCAGATTCCTGACTTCGGCGACATGAGCGATCATCGCCAACTCGCCGGCGGTCTTGCCGAGATCCAAAGCATGATCGAGGGCGAAGGCGGTGGCCAAGGCCGAAGCCCCGCTCAATCCGAAACCTCCGCTCAAAGGAAGAGGGCTTTCGAGACGAACCCGAATCGATCGCAAAGGGCAAAGGGCCTCGACCACGTGGCGCACGGTGGCGAAATCGAATATCTCGCCGTTGAAGGATATCTCGCTCGAAGCCCCTTCCTCGACGCTTGCGATGATCCCTTGGGCGACCGTGAAGCCCATCCCCAAGGCATGCATCCGCTCGGGACGCTCGGCTCGAACGATGCGAAATATCCCGGAGAGATTGCCCGGAGCGAATGCCGATGCCTGCATGAAAAATCCAAAGGAGGAAGTCGAAAAACCCGTATTCTATAAGAATGCTTGCCATCGGGGATGGAAGCGATTTTCGAATCGCTCGATGGATTTGCATCGGCCGCAATGCGCAATGGAGGAAGAATGGAGGATCGTCACGATGCCATCATCATCGGCGCCGGGGTCATCGGCGCCGCCACCGCATTGGAGCTGGCAAGGCTCGGCTATCGCTGTCTCGGTCTGGATCGCCTCCCGGCCGCCGGCTACGGATCGACCTCGAATTCGTGCGCGATCGTCCGCGTGCATTACTCGACCTTCGACGGCATCGCCTTGGCTTGGGAAAGCTATCACTACTGGCACGATTGGGCGAAATACCTCGAAGTCCCCGCCTCGCACGATATCGCTCGCTTCGTCGAATGCGGGTGCTTGGTGATGAAAACCGAGCACAATCATTATTTGGAAAAGCATCTGCGATTGTCTGATGAACTCGGCATCCCTTATGAACAGTGGAGCGCTCAAATGATTCGCAAGCGGCTTCCGATCTACGACACCCGCCGCTTCGGCCCGCCCCGGGCGATGAACGATGACGACTTCGACAAGGCGACCGGCAGCGAACTCGCCGGGGGCGTTTTCTGGCCCACTGCGGGCTACGTCTCCGATCCCCAATTCTGCACCCGCAATCTGCAATCGGCGGCGGAGGCCAAGGGCGCCGAATTCCGCTTCGGCTGCGAGGTCGTGAGTATCTTGAAAAGCGATGACGGGCGAGTGCGCGGGGTGCGCCTCGAAGATGGCACGGAAATCGCATCGAATATCGTGGTCAATATCGCCGGACCGCACTCGGCGGTGATCAACGAAATGGCCGGGGCCGACGAGGACATGACCATCACCACCCGGGCGCTGCGCCAGGAGGTAGTGCATGTACCGGCTCCCGAAGGATTCGATTTCGAGCGCTTGGGGATGGTGGTCTCCGATAGCGATATCGGCTGTTATGTCCGTCCGGAAACCGGCAACAATATCTTGATCGGCAGCGAGGATCCCGAATGCGATCCGCGCGAATTCGTCGATCCCGACGACTACCAAAGCAACTTCACCGAACAATCGCTGACCCAAGCCTGCCGCTACGCCCTGCGGGTGCCGAATCTCGGCATTCCCTCGACCCCGCGCGGGGCGGTCGACCTCTACGATGTATCCGACGATTGGATACCGATCTACGACAAAAGCGGAATTCCGGGTTTTTATATGGCCATCGGTACCTCCGGCAATCAGTTCAAGAACGCTCCGGTGGCCGGGAAAATGATGGCGGCGCTGATCGACCATTGCGAAAAAGGCCACGATCACGACCTCCAACCGCTGTCGTTTCATCTGACCCATATCGATCGGGATATCGATATGGGTTTTTATTCACGTCGTCGATCGATCAACAACGAAAGCAGTTTCTCGGTGCTCGGTTGAGCCTTAAAGATGCCGGCGGATTGCGCCTTCGAGCGATCGACGATGGCGATAACGATAAGAAGATAAAGGATGGATAACATGAATATCTACGGCGATCTCGATTCCGGCAACTGTCTCAAGGTGAAATATGTCGCCGATTATCTGGGGCTTTCGTATCGATGGATCCCGGTGGATATCATGCAAGGGCAAACCCGAACTCCCGATTATCTTCGCATCAACCCTATGGCTCAGATCCCGGCCGTCGAATTCGAGGACGGCCGCTGTCTTGCGCAATCGAACGCCATCTTGCGCTATCTTGCCTCGGGCAGCGATCTGCTACCGAACGATGCTTATCGACAAGCCAAGATCGACGAGATGCTCTTTTGGGAGCAATATAGCCACGAACCCTATATCGCGGTTTGTCGCTTCGAAATGGTCTATCGGGGAAAATCAGCCGACCAAAGAGAGGCTTGGCGGGTGGAAAGAGGGGAAAAGGCCCTTGATTTCATGCAAGATCACCTAAGAACAAGGCAATATCTGGTCATGGATCGCTTTTCCATCGCCGATATCGCCCTGCTGGCCTATACCCGGCTGGCTCCCCAAGGGGGATTCGATCTCGGCGCTCGTTCGCACCTTCGGCAATGGATCGAACGATGCGAGGATGAGCTCGACTTGGGGTCGGTAACGCCCCCCTGACGCTTCGCCGGCAACGCCCTCTCGACGCTTGGCCTCGAAGCGGATGATTCGATAGCGAGTCGGGTAGGGGATTTCAAAAATCCGTCGGGGCTCCGCCCTCTTGCTTGCGACGTTCCACGAAATCCGCAAGAGCCTCGCGATCCGCATCGAGCATCGGGGGCGTTTCGTACTCCTTCATGATCTTCTTCCATAAGGCGTTGGAACGCCTCGGGGTATCGATCGCGCCGCGCTCTTCCCAGTTCTCGAAATTGCTCCAATCCGATACGAAGGGCTCGTAAAACGCATGCTCGTAGCGAGCCCGGGTGTGATCGCAGCCCAGAAAATGACCTTGCGATCCGACCTCTTGAATCACGTCGAGCGCGATATCGTCGCCGGTTGCGGATACCGGCTTCATATAGGCGATCATCTGTTGCAGGGTCTCGCAATCCATCACGAATTTTTCATACGAGGCGCATAGCCCTCCCTCCAACCAGCCCGCGGCATGGTAAACCACGTTCACCCCGGCGGAGACCACCGCCCACAGGGAAAAAGCGCTCTCCCATGCCGCTTGGGCATCGGGGCAATTCGCGGCACAGGCGTTGGATGCGCGCAATGGCAATCCGTAAAAACGCGCCATCTGGCCGGAGATTTGGGTCGCGCGCAGGTATTCCGGGGTGCCGAAAGCGGGGGCCCCGGTGCGCATATCGACATTGGAGGTGAACGATCCGAGCACGCAAGGCGCCCCGGGGCGAACGCATTGCAGCAAGACGATGGCGGATAGCCCTTCGGCGACGAATTGCGCGATCGCTCCGGCGAGGGTTACCGGGGCCATCGCCCCCGCCAAAGTGAAGGGGGTGACAAAAACCGGCTGGCCGCGGCGCGCCAAGCGCATCGCTCCGTCGAGCATCGGCCAATCGTGCTTGAGGGGCGAGGAGGAATTGATATTGGTATACATCCTCGGGGCGGACTCGAATTCCTCGTGCGTCAGCCCACCGGCGAGCCGCACCATTTCCATCACATCCTCCACTCGCTCGCTACCGAGCGAGTAGGCATGCGCCACCTTGTCGGTCATCACCAATTTGTCATACAGGCAATCGAGATGGCGCGTCGATGGATGGAGATCCATCGGCTCCACCGGATATCCCCCGGCCATGTGGATGCAGTTGAAATACTGCACCATCTTCAAAAAATCCCGATAACTCTCGCGATCCCCCACCCGCCGCCCGCGATCGATATCCGAGCAGTTCGGGGGGCTCGATACATTGACGAAGACCATATTGCGCCCCCCGATCGGCACCGCCCGTTCAAGGTTGCGAGGGGTCATCGTGAAACTCGAGGGCGCAAGCGCCAGTTTTTCCATCACCAAGGCGCGATCCATGCGCACATTGGTCCCGTCCTTCGAGGTCTCGCAGCCCGCCTCTTTCAGGATATTTCGAGCCTCTTGATTCAAAAATTCGATCCCGATCTCCTCGAGGATTCGCATCGCGGCGTCATGCACCGCATGCACCTGATCGGCATCGAAGGGTTCGGTCGGGGCGTCGCCGTTGACGGGAATCTGCCATTTCAGTTGCCGGATCGCCGGCCCCGAGCCCCGACGATTGGCGCTTCGGCCGCCGCTTCGGCGAGAAGTCCGCTTCGTCGCACCGCTTTGCGAATCGCTCATCGAATCCCCTTTGATCGTCTGATGGTCCGGCAATGGTCGATGATATGCAAAATCCCGAGGTCTTTTCGAAAGAATTTCATCGCAAGGATCGAATCCTTCGAGAGGAGAACGGGTATTTCGGCGGCTTTTCCCGAGTATCGAGGCGAGATTAAGGCGAAGGAAATACGAAGAATGAATAGCCATCGGTCTTTCGAAGATTCAAGGAAACGATATCGATCATAAAATGCAATCGTCTCTTTCGATCCCGAACCATCGAGTCTCGAGCCTTCGAGGATCGACGAACATCGATGGCGGCGGGCTTTTATCGGCTCGATGCGAAATACGAGGGAGCGACAATTCGTCTTCGAATTCGCCTTCGAAATATCCATCCCCGATGCCGCCTGCGAAAGAAAATCCGGCATTTTCCCATCTTCGGAAAAGGATTGAGAATATGGCTTTGAAATCGATTGAAAAGAAACGCTTCGGACGCAGCGGGCATCAAAGCACCCGAACCATCTTCGGAGCGGCGGCGCTCAAGAACGCAACCCCGGACGAGGCGAGTCGGGCCTTGGATATCCTGCTCGAATACGGGGTGAATCATATCGATGTGGCCCCCCGCTACGGCGACGCCGAGCTGCGGGTGGGATCATGGATGCAGGCGCATCGCGATCGCTTTTTTCTGGCCACCAAAACCGGGCTTCGCAGCTACCGAGAATCCAAAGACGAGATCCGGCGCTCGCTGGATCGGCTCCGCGTCGATTCGGTGGATCTCCTTCAACTGCACTCTTTGGCCCATCCCGGGGATTGGGAAAAGGCGATGGGCGAGGGGGGTGCGCTCGAGGCGGTCATCGAGGCCAAGGAAGAGGGACTGACGCGCTTTATCGGGGTCACCGGACACGGCTGGACCATCGCCTCGATGCATCTCAAGAGCCTCGATCGATTCGACTTCGACTCGGTATTGATGCCGTGGAATTTCGTGATGTACGAAAACGAGCGCTATCGCGGCGATTTCGATGCCCTGTGCCGACGATGCTCGACGCGCGATGTGGCGGTACAAACGATCAAATCCATCGCCCGCGGCCCGTGGGGGACGACCACCGAGAATCGCAATACTTGGTATCAGCCTTTGGAGGATCCCGATGATATAAAAACCGCCGTCCATTGGGCACTCGCCCGCCCGGATATCTTTCTCAACACCGTCGGCGATCTCGACCTGCTTCCGCTGGTGCTCGATGCCGCCGCTTGCTTCGAGGGATCGCCCGGCGACGATGCGATGCGCAAGGTCGCCCGAGGCCGCAATGCCACATCGCTGTTCGGTATCGGCACCTGATCGGGGAGGTTTAGAGACGGCGATACGAGCCGATGATACGAAGCGGCGATCAGGTCAACGAGAGCCTCAGGGGGGAAAAAGAGCGGGCGATCAGCTATCGACCCCCGAGATCGACCACGATTTCGTCCACTTCTTATCCTTGCTGTCGATGGCCTTGACTTCGAGTTCGCCCGGGGCATCGGGGACGAAATAAAAGTGAAGGCTCGGATCCTCGCTCAAAGAGATATCCGACTCCACCGTCAGTATCGGTTCGTTGCGATAGAGCACTTCCATCTTCTTGACGAAATGCGCCGGGACATAGTGCCGAGTCACTTGGTCCATCTGCATCCCGGTGCTGTTGGGGTGGCTAAGAAGAACCTGAACCGGGCTCGGCTCCCCCAATACCGGGGCTTCGGATTGGCGCAACTTCATCTTGCCGATGCGAGCCATCGCCGCATCCATATCCTTTCCCGCCGGCGCCGAACATCCACCCGAGGCCTTGACGAATCGCTTCGTCATATAAAGCTCGCCGTCATCGGTTTCGGCGATGGCCCGCACATTGGTATAGGAATTGACGCGCACCCTGGTGCTGACGGCGGCGATGCCGCTTTTCTCGGTGAAGTGAAAGCGACCGGCGATCGGAGAGGGGTTGTCATCGATCACCAATGTGATCGTTTTGATATGGCGATCCGCGCTTTGGGCGAAGGCGGGTCGGATGCTGATGGGAACGATCGCGGCATCATGCGCCCGCTTCGGGGCTTCCAAGGCCAGCAAGGCCTCGCCGTCGTGAATCGTCCGATCCTGAAAAAGCATCTCCCGCAAATGATTCCAGCGAGTCTCATCCTTCTGCGCACCGAATGCAGCGGATGTCAGTCCTAAACAAAGCCCGAGCAGCCCGGCAAGGGCCATCGCCTTCGAAAATATCCTCGTCATGGATTCACCCTCCCCCCGAAAAGGCGTCGATATTCGGCTCGATCTCAATATGCTTTTGAAAGGCCCTCCCTTATCGGGGAGTCGTCGATTCCGATCGGCCATCGGCAAAGTCTATCCCAAAAAATATCGATCCTCGATGCGATATCGACCCATCGAAGCGAGACGGCCGGGAATCGGTGAAAAAACCCATCTTTTTCGAGCGCACAGGGATATCTTCCGTTCGCCCTTGACCCAAGATACATCTCCATCGAGCGTTTTTCGAAAATCGGGCGGGCGAGATTTATACTATCCTTCTTGCGGGATCGAACATAATGGGCTCGTATACGATTTTCCGCGAATCCGGCGATCGCCCAACCGATCTTCGAAGGCGATCTCGAAAATAAAGACGATCTCCTCGATAGGGCATCTCGATGAACGAAACGCAGGTTTTGCGAATCGAGGGCCTTTGCAAGCGCTTCGGGGGGGTCAAGGTGCTTGATGGGGTATCGTTCGCCGCCTACGAACACGATGTGATCTCCATTTTGGGTAGCAGCGGATCGGGGAAAAGCACGATGCTTCGCTGCATCAACCTCTTGGATACGCCGGATGCCGGGGATGTCTACATTCGAGGGGAGCTGATCCGGATGCGAATGCGCGGCCGAGAGCGAGTCGCCGAGGATCTGCGTCAAGTGGAGCGGATCCGATCCCGCCTTTCGATGGTTTTCCAGCAGTTCAACCTATGGTCGCACATGACCGTGTTGCAAAATGTCATCGAGGCCCCGATACGGGTTCTCAAGGTTCCCAAGGCCGAGGCCGTCGAACGCGCCGAGGCGGTGCTCGAACGAGTCGGCATGGGGGATCGTCGAGATGCTTGGCCCGCGCATCTTTCCGGTGGCCAACAACAGCGGGTGGCCATCGCTCGCGCCTTGGCGATGGAACCTCAAGTCATGCTCTTTGACGAGCCGACTTCCGCTTTGGATCCCGAATTGGTCGGCGGGGTGCTGAAAACGATGCGGGATCTGGCCGAAGAGGGTCGCACGATGCTGGTCGTCACCCATGAGATGGATTTCGCGCGGAATGTTTCCAACAAGGTCATCTTCCTCGATGCCGGGAAGATCGAGGAAAGCGGCCCGCCCGATGAGGTCTTCGACCATCCGAAATCGGAGAGATTCAAGCGTTTCTTGGCACAATGAATCTCGGATTTCCGGGACGAAGATCGATCGAGACGGAGTCGAGCCTTGACTTTTCGATCCCTCTCGCAGTCATTGATCGATGGCCGGGAATCTGCATTCGATCATTTTCGTTTTCAATGTCAATCCCACTCATCAATCCCACTCAAAGGAACCCGGATAATGATAGGTACCACCGTGAAAAAGACGATCCTGATCGCGATCACCACCGCCATGGTCGCATGGTCCGCCCTCGCCGGCGCCAAGGATTGGTCGAAGATACGCATCGGCGTCGAAGGGGCCTACCCTCCCTTCTCGATCGTGGATCAGGACGGGGAGCTCAAAGGCTTCGATATCGATATCGCCCGCGCCCTTTGCAAGCAGATGGAGGCCGAGTGCGAGCTCGTGCAGCAGGATTGGGACGGCATCATCCCCGCCCTGATCGCCCGGAAATACGATGCGATCATCGCCTCGATGTCGATCACCGAGGAGCGTAAAAAGAAGGTCGCCTTCTCCGATAAGTACTACCAGACTCCGGCGAAGTTCGCCCGCATGAAAGGCAGCGGGATCGAGATTTCGAAAGCGGGGCTGATGGGCAAGAGCGTCGGGGTGCAGCGCGGGACCATCCACGATACCTTCTTGGAAGCCGAATTCGGCGACGGCACCGAAATCAAGCGCTACGCCACCCAAGAGGAGGCCTATCTCGATGCGCTGGCCGGAAGGGTGGATCTGCTGCTCGCGGACTCCATCGCCATGGCCGATGGATTCCTCGCCACCGAAAACGGCAAGGATTGGGAATTCGTCGGCCCCGATTTCACCGAAGTGAAGTATTTCGGTGAAGGAGCGGGGATTGCCATCCGCAAGCAGGATGCCGACTTGGTGATGAAATTCAACGAGGCGATCAAGGCCATCCGCGCCGACGGCACCTATCAATCCATCCAGGATCGATACTTCGACTTCAATGTCTACGGGGATTGATCGATCCCTAAGAGCGTTATCGAAGACGACATCGGGCGTTCGCCGAAGGCTTGCAAGATAGCGGGCCTTGGCGAACGCCCGCCGGTTGTCGATGATCGATGGAAACGAAGGATTCGAAATCTTCTTCGCTTTACAAACCCCGAGCGAAAAAAAGCATGCCTGCCAAATTGGCGATGGTCTACGACTTCGACGGAACTCTGATCGACGGGATCATGAGCGATTCGATCGTCGAGGGCTTAGGATTGGATCCCAAGACCTTTTGGGAGGGTTGCAGTGATTATGCCCACCGGCATGGGATGGATAAAATCTGCAGCTATATGTTTTTGCTGCTGCGGCAGGCGAAATCGAAAAACAAGCCATTGACCTTGGAGTCCATGCAAGAAGTCGGTCGGGGCTTGGAGTTGCGGGCGGGCTTGGAGGGCGATGATTCGTGGTTCGAGCGGATCAACGGGCTTTGCAAGGATGCCCGGGCGAGTGTCGAGCACTATGTCGTGACCTCGGGCCTTGCCGAGATCGTGGAGGCCAATCCGATCGTGGGCGAGGGCAGGATCGCCCGCGTTTTCGGATCGCGCTTTCACTATGACGAAGACGGCGCTCAGTGGCCCGCCAAGGTCGTCAACTACACGACCAAAACGCAATATCTATTTCGCATCAACAAGGGAGCGCTCGACGAGGGCGACGAAGACGAGCCCAATCGATATATGCCGCCCGAAAAACGCCCGATTCCTTTCGAGAACATGATCTTCATCGGCGACGGCTTCACCGATATCCCCTGCTTTTCCCTCGTCAAGGCCAATAAAGGGCACGCCTTTGCGGTATTGGGCGCCGACGATGACAAGTCCAAAAAGACCATCGAGCGCCTCGTCGCCGACAAACGCGTCGATGGGATCAGCTTGAAGGATCACTTCAAACCCGATGGTATCCTCTTCAAGTCGATCGGGCGCATCGTCGAAAGGATAGGGGCGAGGGGATAGGAAGAAACGGCAAGGGCATCGAAAGGCGACGATCCGAGCGGCGATTTCGGCCGCATCGAACCTTCGATCTCTTGACTTGTTACCACTTCGAGGAGAGAAATTATGTACTTTGTGATCTCTTTCGGTGTCTTGCTGGCCTTCGTTCTGGTGATCTTTACCGCCATCAAATGGTGGAATATGGAGCTCGTCGGCAAAGATCCCGTTCCTCTTCTCGTATTTTGCGCCATCTTGTTCACCTCCGGCTTGGATGTCGGCTTGATCATGTTTCCGCTGGCCTTCGATTTCCCCCTCTACGCCGATATCGACACCACCCCCGCTTATGCCTTCACCAATCCCTTGGCCATCGAATTCGGCTATTGGGGATTCTTGATATGGGCCTTTTATTTCCTGACCGGATTTTATTTCTGCGTGATCGAACCTCGGGTGAAGTTCTTCGAAATCCCTTGGGTCAAGATCGTCAACAATATCGTCATCATCGCCACTTGCGCCTTTACCGGATCGCTCTTTCTCATCTATCTTCCCTATTACATCCCGGGGATCGGCGACGGCGAAACGGTGGTTCCCGCTTTCTATGCCCTGACCTTTTTGGTGATCCTCGCCGCCGCCTACTCCTCCACCGATATCAAATTCGTCAAAAGACTCTCGGTCGCCTCCACGGTGCTCTTCTTCGGGTTGATCATCTTGGCGTGGACGATGGCCGGTATGGGGCTCGGGGATTTCGGCAACTCGGTGGCGAATCTGCAAGGCTATTTCCGAAATTTGCATCGCTTCGTTCTACCGATGTCCGACTATCATCAATTCTTTCTCTTTTGGTGGTTTGCATGGTCGATCATGATCGGCCAATTCACCTCCCGTTTCGTCGGCGGCCTCAAGACATGGCAGTTTCTTGCCGCCTTGCTGGTGATCCCCTCGATCCCGCTGGCGTTGTGGTTCGGTGTTCTCTATCACTACTACACCGCAGGGATCTCCACCACGGGACTGATGAACTGGGCCATGGTCGTGGTCGGGGTGATCTTCGTGGTCAACTCCTTCGACAGCCTGATCCGCCTTTATACCGACAACCTCGGGATGACCACCGAAAAGCTGGGCAAAGGGCGTTATCTGGCATTGAACGTGATCTTGCTGTCGATCCTGACTTTGCTTTTCGAAAGCCAGTGGCTGCAGATCGAGTGGATCGGAACGGTGGTCATCGCCCTCTATGTCTTTTGCCTTAGCCTTATCGTATCGAGGCATCGAAAGGAGGTGATGGGCATTCGCACGATGCCCGAGGGCCAAAGCCTTTGACTTGGGCGAGATACGCACATGCAAGCCGATTACATCGTCGTCGGGGCGGGGAGCGCCGGTTGCACGGTCGCCTTCCGCCTTGCCCAAGCGGGGCATTCGGTCATCGTCATCGAGTACGGGGGCTCGGATAAAAGCCCCCTGATCCGAATGCCGGGAGCGCTGAGCTACCCGATGAACATGCCGATCTACGATTGGGGGTATCGCACCGAACCCGAACCCGGATTGAAGGATCGGCGCCTTGCCTGCCCCAGAGGCAAGGTGATCGGGGGCTCGTCTTCCATCAACGGCATGGTCTATGTGCGCGGACACGCCAAGGATTTCGATACTTGGGAGGAGATGGGAGCCCGCGGCTGGTCCTTCGCCGATGTCCTACCCTATTTCAAACGCCAAGAGGCATGGGAAAGCGGTGGGCATGGCGGAGATCCGGTGTGGCGGGGGACGGATGGTCCTTTGCATGTCACGCGCGGAGAACGCCGCAATCCCTTGACCCTGGCCTTCGTCGAGGCCGGAATCCAAGCGGGCTATCGATATACCGGCGACTATAACGGTCATCGACAGGAAGGCTTCGGACCGATGGATCGAACCATCTATCGAGGGAAGCGATGGTCGGCCGCGAATGCCTACCTCTATCCGGCACTCGAAAGCGGTCGCTGCCGCATCGTCCGCGGGCTTGCACAACAAATCATCATCGAAAAAGGCTGCGCCCGCGGCGTGCGGCTACGCCAAGGGAAAAGCAGCCGAACCCTCTTCGCCGACCGGGAGGTCATCCTCGCCGCCTCCTCGATCAACTCCCCCAAGCTCCTGATGCTCTCGGGGGTGGGGCCGGCGGATCATCTGCGCTCTCACGGCATCGATGTGGTCGCCGATCGCCCAGGTGTGGGGCAAAATCTGCAAGATCACCTTGAGGTCTATATCCAATACGCCGCAAAAAAACCGGTCTCCCTCCATCGATACTGGAATCCCTTGGGGAAGATGAAGGTCGGCTTGCAGTGGCTGGCGAATGCCTCCGGCCCCGGGGCCTCGAATCAATTCGAAAGCGGAGGGTTCATCCGCTCCGCTGCGGGCATCGAATATCCGGATATACAGTTTCACTTCCTGCCCCTTGCGGTGCGCTACGACGGCCGATCCGCCGCCCGAGGACATGGCTTCCAAGCCCATGTGGGGCCGATGCGAAGCCTCTCCCGGGGGCGGGTGCGACTTCGAGGTGCGGATCCGGCGCAAGATCCGATCATCGAATTCAACTATCTGTCGCACGAAAACGATTTCAAGGATTTTCGCAACTGCATCCGCCTGACGCGGGAGGTCTTCGCGCAAAAGGCTTTCGAGGACTTGATCGATCGCGAGATCCAGCCCGGGATATCGGCACAGTCCGATGCGGATATCGATGAATTCGTTCGCAATCATGCCGAGAGCGCCTATCATCCCTGCGGGACCTGTCGGATGGGGTATGCGGACGATCCGATGGCGGTCGTCGATCCCGAATGCAAGGTCATCGGGATATCGAGGCTGCGCATCGTCGATACCGGCATTTTTCCTCGCATCACCAACGGCAATCTCAACGGCCCGGCGATCATGGTGGGAGAAAAAGCCTCGGATCACATTCTTGGCAAGGATCCCCTCCCCAAGATCGCAGATCCCCCTTGGATCCATCCGAACTGGCGCGATTGTCAACGCTAGGAGCGTAAATCCCCTCGATCCGCTCGATCGTCGGCAACAGGCCCTCATCCCTTTTTCGTCAGCGCTTTTTCATCATCGGGAGATCTCTGATGCGACTTTTTTACTCGCCCTCATCGCCTTATGCGCGCAAAGTGCGCATCCTTGCCCATGAAGCCGCACTCCTCGATCGAATCGAGCTCGTTTCGACGGCTCCTTCGCCCACCGCTGTGGCGATGGATCTGAATGCGGCCAATCCCTTGGGAAAAATCCCTTGTCTTATCACCGACGAGGGCGAGAGCCTCTTCGACTCCCGCGTGATTTGCGAATATATCGACTCCATGCACGACCAAGCGCCCTTCTTCCCGGCCTCGGGTGCAAGTCGCTGGCAAGCGCTGACGATGCAGTCTTTGGCGGACGGCATTTTGGATGCCGCGGTCATCACCCGCTACGAGACCTTCTTGCGCCCGAGCGATCTTCGCTGGAACGACTGGGTGGAGGCTCAACTCGGAAAAATCCGACGAGCGCTGGATCGAATCGAATCCGCGCAGGAAAGGCCGAATCGAAATCCGGATATCGGATCGATCACCCTGGCGGCGGCATGCGGCTATCTCGATTTTCGCTATGCCGATGAAAACTGGCGCGACTTGCGCCCCAATCTTGCGCACTGGTACGAGGAATTCGCCGGGCGCCCCTCGATGCAGGAGACGGCTCCCGAATAAGAAGGCTTTTCTTGGATCGGGGGAGGGGGGTGCCAAGGGGGGAATAAGGAAAAAGCGAGCATCGTTCACCCGCTCCCGCCCTTGCCTACACCGCTCCTCGCATAACGACCATCTCGACCATGTCCACCATGCCCTCGATCCCGAACCTCTCCTCGATTCGCTTCGACGATCCCCTGCCCGAAGCGGTCGATGTCGTGGTCATCGGGGGCGGGATCGTCGGCGTCTCCACCGCGTGGTTCTTGGCCCGACGAGGCGTTCGGGTCGCGCTGATCGATAAAGGTCGGATCGCCGCCGAGCAATCAAGCCGCAACTGGGGTTGGATCCGCCAGCAAGGACGAGACCCGGCGGAGATCCCGATCGCGATGGAATCGAGAAGGATCTGGGAGGGGCTGGCACGAGAAACCGGCGAGCGCGATCTGACCTTCACGGTCTCCGGCTGCCTTTATCTTTCGAAGGACAAGGACAGCCTCGAAGGACACGAAGCATGGAGGGAGCGGGCCAAGGAATATCAGCTCGATACCGAAATGCTCTCGGCCGACCAAGCCCGGGGGGCAGCTCCCGGCATCGAGGGCCATTGGGTCGGAGGCTTGCTCACCAAGAGCGACGGACGAGCCGAACCCTTCGTTGCCGTTCCGGCGCTGGCGCGGGCCGCGCAAAGGGTCGGGGCTCTCATCACCGAGGGCTGCGCTGCGCGCACCATCGAGAGCGAAAACGGCGAGGTCTGCGCCGTTCATACCGAACGCGGCCGTATCCGCTGCGAGAGCGCGGTGCTTAGCGCCGGGGTGTGGACAAGCATCTTCGCGGGCAATCTCGGACTCGATCTCCCTCAGCTGGGAGTCCGCTCATCCGTCGGCCGCACCGGGCCCGCACCGGATGCGGGCCTTCCCAATCTTTTCGCACCGGGGCTTGCGCTGCGCCGCCGCGAGGATGGCGGCTATACCGTGACCACCGGCGATATCGCGGAACATTTTCTGGGAAGGAATTCGCTCAAATACGCGATCAAATACCTGCCGCTGGTACGCAAGGCGAATCGGGATATCAGGTTGCGCCTCAAATCGCCCGCCGATTGGCCCGGGGCATGGGGGGCGAAGACCCGTTGGAGCGCCGACGAGATCACCCCTTTCGAGAGGATGCGAATCCTGAACCCGGCGCCCTCGGCGATGGTCAAAAAGCGGCTGTTGAAAAGCCTGCGCCGCTGCGCACCTTGGCTGCTTCGAGCGGGGATCGCAGACTTCTGGGCCGGGGTCATCGATGTCTCCCCCGATGCCGTTCCCTATCTTTGCCATGCCCCCTCGCCCGCGGGGCTCGTGATCGGAACCGGCATGAGCGGGCACGGCTTCGGAATCGGTCCGGCGGCGGGGAGGATCCTTGCGGATCTGGTGCAAAATCGTCCCGTCGGGCATGATCTGAGTCGCTTTCGTTTCGAACGATTCAGCGACGGCTCTCGGGTGTCTCCCGGTCCTTATTGATCCTACCGACCCGATTCGTCGGATCGTTGAAAAGGCTCGCTTTGCGAAAAGGCGGCTCAAAAGATTCTCGATGCCCGAAGAGCGTCTTTCGTATCCTCGAGCCGATTCGTTCACGATCTAGAAGATCCACTACCGAACGCCGAACCGCTGACGGATAATCAATGAATCTCGGTCTTCGCTATACATCCTTGGTCTCGAGCCTGCCCGCCACCACCCCCTTCGTCGGTCCCGAAGCATTGGAGCGAGAACGAGGCGATGCCTTCCGACTGCGCTTGGGGGCCAACGAGAGCGCCTTCGGCATCTCCCCGAAAGCGGCGCAAGCGATGCGGGCGAGCGTCGAGCACATCGCTTGGTACGGCGATCCGGAAGGCTACGATCTGCGCCGAGCGCTGGCGAAACGCCACGGGGTGCGGCTCGAAGAGGTACTGATCGGTGCCGGTATCGACGAAATGCTCGGCAATGTGGTGCGGATGCTCGTCGAGCCGGGAACGCCGGTGGTCAGTTCCTTGGGCGCCTATCCCACCTTCAACTACCATGTGGCGGGCTTCGGCGGGGCGCTCGAAGCCGTGCCCTATCGCAACGACCGCATCGATCTCGAAGCTCTCCTCGATAGGGTGCGCAAACGACAAGCCCCTTTGGTCTATCTCGCCAACCCCGACAATCCGATGGGGACTTGGCATAGGGCCGACGATCTGCACAATTTCATCGCCGACCTCCCCGATGGCACCCTCTTGGTATTGGACGAGGCCTATATCGAATTCGCTCCCGCCACCGCCTTTCTTCCCATCGACGTCGGCGATCCGAGGGTGATTCGGATGCGCACCTTTTCCAAGGCCCACGGGATGGCCGGAGCGCGCATCGGCTATGCCATCGCCGATGCGGAAACGATCGCCGCCATCGGCAAAATCCGCAATCATTTCGGGATCAACCGCATCGCCCAAGTCGGGGCGCTCGCCTCCTTGATGGACGAGGAATTCGTCGCCGATGTCGTCCGGGAAGTCGGCTTGGGACGAGACGAATATCATGCCTTGGCCCATCGACTCTCACTGGATTCGCTCCCCTCGGCTGCGAATTTCGTGGCCATCGACGTCGGCGACGGAGACCGCGCCCGCGCCTTGCTCGCCCGACTTGCAAAGCACGGAGTCTTCGTACGAATGCCGGGCGTTGCCCCCCTCGATCGCTGCATTCGGATAACGGTGGGAACCGCCCCGATGCGAGCGCTCTTCGCCGAAATCCTCGAAGAGGTTTTATGACTCGAATGGCTATTCAATAAGATAGCT
This sequence comes from Thioalkalivibrio sp. HK1, assembly GCA_000583135.1. Classification (GTDB taxonomy): domain Bacteria; phylum Pseudomonadota; class Gammaproteobacteria; order HK1; family HK1; genus HK1. The sequence continues at coordinate 31,922 of JFBG01000009.1, read as the reverse complement.
TCGATAAGTCGCCGACACTCGAAGCGCTCTTGGGCGTCGGCTGTCAGGTCATCGATGATCGAAGCATCCCGGAAGCGGGATTCCGCTTTCGGCGATCCAAACGGTACAAATTATCAGCCTGCCCTTATGCCTATCCCTTCGATGGTCGATCGGAAATCGGCGGATGGGGCGGGCCTGTTATTTATCAAGACAACGTGTGTCTGCGATATTCGAGTTTCACCGTCCACCTGATATTTTCCATCGAAATATCCTTGCTTTTCATCGACCCTCGATCGATCGAGCTTCGTCGATCGTCGAGGGCCGGGGTTCGACAGGGTTGTCGATATCGTCGAGGGCTTAGGCATCTCGATAGATTTTTCCGCCGCTTTCTCTGAATTCCTGGGCCTTTTCTTCCATGCCGCGAGCGATGGCTTCGTCGTCTTGGGCGATGCCGTGTTTGCGGGCGTAATCGCGAACGTCCTGGGTGATCTTCATCGAGCAGAATTTCGGCCCGCACATCGAGCAGAAATGAGCCACTTTATGCCCCTCCTTGGGGAGGGTCTCGTCGTGGAAATGGCGCGCGGTATCCGGATCGAGGGAGAGGTTGAACTGATCCTCCCAGCGAAATTCGAAGCGCGCCTTGGATAGGGCGTTATCGCGTATCTGAGCGGAAGGGTGTCCCTTGGCGAGATCGGCGGCGTGGGCCGCGATTTTATAGGTGATGATCCCGGTTTTTACGTCGTCCTTGTTGGGCAGGCCCAAATGCTCCTTCGGGGTGACATAGCAAAGCATCGCGGTGCCGTACCAACCGATCATCGCCGCCCCGATCGCGGAAGTGATGTGATCGTAGCCCGGGGCGATATCGGTGACCAACGGACCCAAGGTATAAAAAGGGGCCTCGGAGCAGTGATCGAGCTCTTTATCCATATTCTCCCGGATCCTTTGCATCGGTACATGCCCCGGCCCCTCGATCATCACCTGAACATCGTGCTTCCAAGCGATCTTCGTCAGTTCCCCCAGGGTTTCGAGTTCGGCGAATTGGGCTTCGTCGTTGGCATCGGCGATCGAGCCCGGGCGCAGGCCATCCCCGAGGGAGAAGGAAACATCGTAGGCCTTCATGATCTCGCAGATTTCCTCGAAATGCTCGTAAAGAAAGCTCTCCCGATGGTGGGTAAGACACCATTTGGCCATGATCGAACCCCCGCGGGAGACGATCCCGGTAACCCTTCGTGCGCTCAAAGGCACGTAGGCAAGGCGCACTCCGGCATGGATGGTGAAGTAATCGACGCCCTGCTCGGCCTGCTCGATCAGCGTATCGCGATAGATATCCCAAGTCAGATCCTCGGCCACCCCACCGGTCTTCTCCAATGCTTGGTAAATCGGTACCGTGCCGATCGGCACCGGGCTGTTGCGGATGATCCACTCGCGAGTCTCGTGGATATGCTTGCCGGTCGATAGATCCATGACCGTATCTGCGCCCCAGCGCGTCGCCCATGTCATCTTCTCCACTTCCTCGCCGATGCTCGAGGTGACCGCGGAGTTCCCGATATTCGCATTGACCTTGACCAGGAAATTGCGCCCGATCACCATCGGCTCGCTTTCCGGGTGGTTGATATTCGAGGGGATGATCGCCCTTCCTTGCGCAACCTCCCGGCGCACGAACTCGGGGGTGATCTCCTCGGGCAATGTCGCCCCGAAACCCATGCCGGGATGACGATGGCGTTTGAGATCCTCGCTGCAAGCCTGGCGCATGCAATTCTCTCGAATGGCGATGAATTCCATCTCGGGGGTGATGATGCCCTTGCGGGCATAGTGCATCTGGCTGACATTGGCCCCGGCCTTGGCCCGTCTGGGCTCGCGCCGATGTCCGAAACGCAGCGCCGCAAGAGCGGGATCTCCGTGACGCATGCGACCGTATTCGGAGCTGGCGCCGCTCAACTCCTCGCTATCGTCGCGCTCCTCGATCCACCCCGCGCGAAGGGCCGGCAATCCCGCTCGAATATCGATCCGCGCCTGCGGGTCGGTATAGGGGCCGGAGGTATCGTAGACATGGAGCGGGGGATTGGGATCGGAGCCTTGCAAAGAATGCGTTCCGGCAAGGGTTATCCGGCGAAAAGGCACTTGGATATCGGATCGGCTGCCGCTTTGGTAAACCTTCTCCGATTTCGGAAAGGGTTGCACCGATTCGGGGTCGACGGCGGCGTGATCGCCGAGAAATTCCTTGGGGATGGCACTCATGGGGAGATCCTCTTCGAAGGCTTCGGGTGATCGGTATCGGCCTTGATGACAAGCCCGTGGAATGAGGGGGATTCGCGCCGAAAGATCGAGCCTTGCGCGAATCGCAAGGTCGATCGAAGTATCAGGTCAGGGCGAGTCGGGAGCCGTCGAAATCGGTCGCCGAGAGCGCTTCGAGCAATGCCTTGCCCTCGTCATCGTCGAGAGCGAGCAGAGGCGGGCGAGGACTTCGCCATACCGGATCCTTGCGAAAACGGGCGATCAGCCATTTTTGCGCCGGGATGCCGGGAAAACGATCGATGGCCCGGCGGATGGCCGTCGCCTGGGCTTGGCGTTCATCGGCCTCGTCTTCTCGCATCGCTCGATGAGCGTCGAAGATCGCCCTTGCACCGGCGGCATTGATATTGGATGTGGCGGTGATGCATCCGGCACCGCCCGCTCGCAACCCGTCGAGCAGAAAAATCTCGGAGCCGGGAAAGATGGCGAGCCCGGGAAAAGCCTCGATCAGCATCTTCGTATTGGCCCAATCCGAAGAGCTGTCCTTGACCCCGGCGATGATACGGGGGAATCCCTCGACCAATCGCCGGATCAATCCTTCGGTCAAGGGAATCTGCGAAATCTTCGGAAAGTGGTAGAGAAAGATCCTGAGATCGTCGCTTCCGATTCGCTCGATCGCCTGCGCATAGCTTCGATAAAGACCCTCGTCGCTCATATTCTTGTAGTAGAAGGGGGGCAGCATCAATACCCGGCGGCAGCCGAGATCGAGCGCATGGCGCGTCAATGCCACGGTATCCCCAAGGGCGCAACATCCGCTCCCGACCATGAACGAAACTGCGGGGATTCCGTCTTTGACCGCCGATTCGAGCAGGGCCATGCGCTCGGCCACCGTAAAGGAATTCGCCTCTCCGGTGGTGCCGAAAATGGCGAGCCCATGGCAGCCTTGCGCCAGCAGCCACTTCGCATGAGCGATGAAGCGCGGGGCGTCGATATCGAGATCCGGGCGAAGCGGGACCAGAACCGGGGACCACACGCCATGCGCGGGTAGGGAATCGAGAGGGCGAAGCCTCGAAGCGAGGTCCGATGCGCCCAAGGGAAGTCCGTTTTCGGCGTTCATGTCGGAATTCGAATCCTTCGAATGATGGGTAAGGATTGACGGGATCCTCAGGCGATGGTCGCTGGTGAAGATCCGGTGATTGCGCACTCGTTTCAGACGATGCACTCTTTCTCCGATGCCGGCTCCGGGGCCGGTGCCGTGCGAGCCGGGCCGGGAAAAGCGCGAACCGGTCGCTGCGGCGCCTGGGCGAAATAGCGCTCGAGGTATTTTGCAAAACCGAAGCGATCCGAATCCTCGATCTCGGCCTGCGCTTTCAATGACCGCGCCGCCCGCTCTTGCAAGCGCGCCCGAGAGCGGGCGGGGAAGGGCTCGGCGATCAGCGCATCCCGATGGGTTTCGGACAAGCGCATGGCGAAGACGAAGAAATCCTCGCCGCTATCTTGCAAGGTCTCGAGGATACGCGCCGCCGGCAGCAGTTGCGGATCATCCAAGTGGGAAAGACAGGTATCGACCGCCCTCGCATAATGCCGCTTTTCGTTGGCCTGATCCAAAATATCGGCGATCGCTCGCACCGATTCGAGGATCGTTCGCGCTCGATCGAAAACCGGCACCCCTTTTCCATCGACCTGAATATCGAGCTTGGGGTCGCGGCCGCGCACCGCCACTTGGCGTTGATTCTCGTCGATCTCCTCTTGCTCGTTTGCAGATATCACCGGGCTTTTATCCAGCATGCAGTGAACCAAGAACGCCTCCATGAAGCGCATCACATCCTCGTCGATGCCGACCGGGGAGAAGGGATCGACATCGAGCGCCCGGATCTCGACATAGCGTACCCCTCTTTTTTGCAAGGCGACGGTCGGCATTTCGCCGGTGCGAGCGATCTGCTTCGGGCGCACGAGGCTGTAATACTCATTCTCTATCTGCAAAAGGTTGGTATTGAGCTGGCGGTGCCCTCCCTCCTCGTCGAGCAGGCCGAGCGCTTCCCATGCGGGCCATGAGGTGCGAGTGGCGCCGTGCAGGGTATCGACATAGCGATCGAGGCTGTCGCAGGAAATCCCGAGTCGCTTTTGGGAATCGTTCCGATAGCCCACATCGCTCATGCGAAGAGAGGTTGCAAAGGGTTTGAAAAGCGTTCCTCGGCCCATGCGCGAAAAGGATGAAAGACCATCGATCCGATCGCCCATGAAGGATCGACAGATCGCCGGGGAGGCCCCGAACAGCAGCAACAATATCCATCCATGACGATGGAAATTCCGCACCAGCGCGAAATAGGCGCGGGAGATGAAATCCCGCAACGACTCGTCATTCCCGGACTCGATCCCCCGATAGGCGGTGAAGAAGGGCCGCGATAACGAGAAATTGAAATGCACCCCGGAGATGATCTGCATCACTCGGCCGTAGCGATGACCCAAGCCTCGTCGATAGACCTGCTTCATGGTGCCGATATTCGAATCCCCATAACGGGCGATGGGGATGGAGTCGTCGTCGATGACCATGCAGGGCATGCTGGTCGCCCACAGCAATTCATCCCCGATCAATGGATAGGTGAATTGATGTAAATGGCGCAGATGACGCGCGACCTCGGATACGCTGCGACCGGGAGGGGTGATGAATTCGATCAACGCATCGGAAAAATCGGTAGTGATCTCCGGATGGGTCAGGGCCGAACCCAGAGCCCGCGGATGCGGCCGCTGCGAGATATAGCCCGCACGATCCACGCGCAGGCTCTCTTTTTCGATACCCAAACGTCGGCCGCGAAAAGGATCAAGGCCCAAGGCATCGACAAGCGCGTGCAATCGCTGTTTCACGAGGCGGGACAAAGGCCAAGCCCTCCGGGGATGGAAAAGATCTCGAAAAAATCTTCATGCGGATTTTGCGCGATCCTCGGCCGGATTGCACACCGCAAGGGATGGAGGCATCGAGGCTCGGATCTTCTTCGATGAGACGATCGAAGGCGCGGCATTCCACCCGAGCGCTCTTTCTTCGATCGACTCCGCCTCGAAAAGGGAGGGGATCGAGGAAAGGCGGTGCATGAGTGTCAGGTTTTTTTGCGAACCCCTCCCTCTTCCAAGAGTCGTCGAGCCCGCTTGCGGACCGATCCCGAGGTCGACCAGCGAAGAGCGTCCTTTCTTTTTCGCAGCCTCAAGACCAGCAATACCAGCCCGGCGCCCACGAAGAGGAAGGGCCCGAACCACAAGAGGATCGTATCGCTTCGAAGTCGCGGGCGATAAAGGACGAATTCCCCGAAGCGGGCGGTCATGAAATCGGCGATCTCCTCGTCGCTGCGTCCTTGCTCGATCATGCGATGGACTTCGCGCCTTAGGTCGGTCGCCAGATCCGCATCGGACTCGGCGATGGTCTGGTTCTGGCAAACCAGACAGCGCAGCGAGTTGATCATGCGCAAATAGCGTTCCTCGTGCGCAGGAAAGGAGAAATCCCGCGGCTCGAAGAGATCGCCTTGGGTGGCGATAACCGGACCGGCACCGAATAGAGCGAAAGCGAGGATGGCGACGATCTCGAAAAGGATCGATCCCGCCCCGAAGGCTCGAGGCCCTTTCAGGCCGAAGGGATGTGCATTCGATGCGCTCAAGACCTGAATATCCCAAAGACCCGGTCGATCGCTAGTGCGTTTGCAGCGATCGACTCGATACCGAAGACCCTCCCTCGGCGAGTACCGGGGAGGGCTGTCGACGAAGAGACAGACGATAGCGTCGATCGCCGGCCGCCAGCAGGCCCCCTATCGCCATCAGCAAGGGACCGAGCCATATCCAGCGTACCAAGGGCTTGTACTGAAGGCGCATGGTCCATGCGCCATCTGCGTGTTCCTCGCCCAAGGCGACATGGAGATCTCGCCAAAATCCGGCCTCGATCCCCGCTTCCGTCATCGGCTGCAACTGACTGAAATAGGTACGCTTTTCCGGGAAGAGGGTGGTGATGGGCTCATCACCGCGAAAGACCTGCACGATCCCCTGTTGCGAGCGATAGTTCGGCCCGGCCAGCGGGCCAACGCCCTCGAAACGGAAGGTATGACCGACCATATCGACGCTCTCGCCCGGTAATAAGCGAACATCGCGCTCGACCCCGGCACCGCTGGTCCAAGTGACTCCGGCGATGAAAAATGCGACCCCGAGATGCGCAAGGCTCATCCCGATGAAGCCGCGCTCGGCGATCGTGCGCTGAAATCGTCGGAAAAAACCGCCTTCGCGGCGATGACGAAGCCGATCGCGCAAGCCCCCTGCGACCCCGGCGACGATCCAAAGGGCGCAGGCGCTGCTCGCCGCCATGGCCCACGAGGCGGGGCTTGCAAGAAAAATGCCGATACCTACCAAGATGATCAGCACGAGGGGCCAACGAAGGGCCTCGAATACCCGCTTCGCGCCATCACCCTTCCAGCGCACCAAAGGGGCGAAACCCAAGAGCAACGCCAGCGGTAGCGTCAGCGGAATGAAAACCGCATTGAAATAGGGCGGGCCGACCGAGATCTTGCCTGCATCCAGCGCATCGAGGAAAAGCGGGTAGAGGGTGCCCAAAAGAATCGTGGCCGAGGCCGCGACCAAGAGCACGTTGTTCACCAACAAGAAGGTCTCGCGCGAAAAGAGATCGAAGCGACCCACGCTCGTGAAATGCGCCGCGCGAAGGGCATAGAGCATCAAGGCGCTACCGATCACCACCGCCAGGAAGATCAGGATGAATACCCCTCGCGCCGGATCGGTGGCAAAGGCATGCACCGAGACCAGCACCCCGGATCGCACCAGAAAAGTACCGAGCAGGCTGAGCGAAAAACCGAAGATCGCCAGCAACAAGGTCCACGAACGAAATGCGCCTCGCTGCTCGCTGACCGCCAGAGAATGGATCAGCGCCGTTGCCACCAACCACGGCATGAACGAGGCATTCTCGACCGGATCCCAAAACCACCATCCTCCCCAGCCCAATTCGCTGTAGGCCCACCAACTGCCGAGCATGATCCCGGCGGTGAGAAAGGCCCATGCGACAGTCGTCCATGGCCGCGTCCAGCGCATCCACGCCAGATCGAGGCGACCTTCGAGCAGCGCGGCGACGGCGAAAGCGAAAGGCACCACGAGCCCGACATAACCCATATAAAGCAAGGGGGGATGCGCCGCCATGCCCGGATCTTGCAGCAGCGGATTGAGATCGCGTCCTTGCAAGGGTGCGGGGAGGATGCGCTCGAAGGGATTGGAAGTGGCGAGCATGAAGAGCAGGAAACCGGTCCCGGCCAAGGCGATCACCGCGAGCACGCGGGCGCGGAAGGTCGCGGGCAATGCGCCGCTTAGATGGGCCACCGCAAATCCCCATCCCGCCAAAATCAGCATCCACAGCAACATCGAACCCTCATGGGCTCCCCACGCCGCCGATATGCGATAGACAAGGGGCAGGTCTTGGCTGGAATTCGTCGCGACATAGGCGAGGCTGAAATCGTTGGCCACGAAGGCGATTTCGAGGCATAGCCAAGCAATGGCGAGCAATGCGAATTGCGCTCCGGCGGCGGGGATCGCAAGCGCCATCCACGAACGATTCCCTCGCCATGCGCCGACCAAGGGCACCGTTGCCTGAACGATGCAAACGGCGAAGGCGAGGATCATCGCCAGATGACCGATCTCCCCGATCATCCCCCCTCTCCTTGCGCACCCTTTTCGACGATCCCGCGTTGAAGGGGATATTCGCTTGGATATCCGCCCTCGGCGTCGGCATCCGGCATCGGCATCTTGCCCCCGCTTTTCGCCAACTCCATCGCTTCGGCAACCTCCGGTGGCATGTAATTCTCGTCATGCTTGGCAAGGACTTCCTCGGCGGCCAAGCGTCTTCCATCGAGTATCCCGTAGGCCACCACCCCTTGGCCTTCGCGGAAAAGGTCGGGGAGGATGCCGGTATATTCGACCTCGACCTCCTGCGCGCCGTCGCTCAGTGAAAAATCGATCTTGAGCCCCTCTCCCCGCCGTACACTGCCATCGACCACCAAGCCGCCCACCCGGATCTTCGCCCCTTGCGGAGCCTCGCCCGCCTGCACTTGGCTCGGACTGTAAAAATAAAGGATATTTTCCCCCATGGCGGCGATGACCAATCCGGTCGCCACCGCCACCCCGCCCAGGATCAGCCCGACGAATAACATCCGTTGTCGCCGCCGGTTCATGACGAAGATCCTCCCGGGGTCGAAAGGGATTTGCGAGATCCATCGGCGGGCTCGGAATCCGATCCTTCGGGCGCATCATCGGAGCCTGCGTCCGAGCGGGAAAGGCGGGCTTGGTGGGCCAAGGTCCGTCGGATCGCTCGCCGCCGCCGCTGCGGTAGCCACCAGTTGAGCCCCAGCACCGCAAAGGTGATGGCGTAGGAGGTCCATACATAGAAGGCATAGCCACCCATGCGGAAGTATTCGGCGAGGATCTCGGTCATGGCTCTCTCGCTATACCCGTCGCACCGCCGCCTCGGGTTCGAGCGCGAGCTCGCGCACCCAACGCGAATGGCGCTCCCGCTCCAATAGCTCGCAGCGCATCCGAAACAACAAGACCGTGAGGTAGAAAAGCATGAAGGCCACCGCCATCGACAACAGGGGAATCAGCATCGACAGGTGGATCGACGGTGCGGAAAACTTGGTGATGGTCGGCCCTTGATGCAAGGTGCTCCACCATTCCACGGAGTAGTGAACGATCGGGATATTGACCACCCCGACGACACAAAGGATAGCCGCCGCCCGACTTGCGGTGCGACGATCCTCGATCGCCAAGGAAAGAGCGATCACCCCGAAATAGAGAAAGAGCAGGATCAACTCCGAGGTCAAGCGCGCATCCCACACCCACCACGTTCCCCACATCGGTTTGCCCCATAGCGAGCCGGTGACCAAGGCGAGAAAGGTGAAGGAAGCCCCGATCGGGGCGCTGGCCACGGTGACGATTTCGGCCATCTTGATCCGCCAGATCAAGGCGATGCCCCCGGCAACGGCCATCGCGGTATAGATGAACAGCGACATCCAAGCACTCGGTACGTGCACGAAAATGATCCGATAGCTATCCCCTTGCTGATAATCGGGCGGGGCCGCGATCAAACCGCCGTAAAGCCCGGCCCCCAACAATCCGAGGCAGATCCAACCCGTCCATCGGGCAATATCCGCAGATAGGCGATAGAAATAGGGAGGGGATGCGAAGCGGTGCAGGAAATTCCACATCGTCGTCTTTTGATTCACCCTTCGCTTGCATTCATACCGAATCCACCGAATCGAAAATTCATTCGCCGAGGAATCGAATGCCCGCCCTTGAAAACGACGATTGATTCTTCGAGGCTATCGATCTCTTTCAAAGGCTCGTATTTTAGAGTATCCGATGCCGGTTTTTTTCGAAACGGTCATGGAAAAAGGATCGACCTTGGACTTGCGTCGGCGACCTCGGCGGGCCGAATTTCCCAATCCCCTCTTCGGGTTTTTCCTTATTCCATGCTTGGGGTCGTGTCGATGGAATTTCAAGGCTCGGAAAAACGAGCGGCGCATCGATAACGCCATTTTGTCGAAACGAGATCTTCGGCTTCGAAAACGATCTTCACGAAGCCCCGTCATCGATACGCTCGAAAATCGGATGCCGCTTCTTCGGGCTTTTCTTCGCTCCCTTCTTGCACCCGGGGATGCTTGAACGCGTGGGCCGATGATCTGCCGGAGCGAAAGGGTGAGGTGACGGATACGGACAACGATCGATATGGAAAACGACGACGATATCGGGGCCAAGCAGGTTCCGGTTCAAAACGATGCGATCTTTCTCGATCATATCGCCCATTGGGTATCCGATCCGGAAGGGGCGAGGGAGGCTCTTTTGCGGCTCGGATTCCTGGCAACTTGCGAATCGGCGCAAACGCAGGCTCCGGAGCGCAGGTCGCAAGCAAGCGAAGACGATGGTGCCTCGGCAGGCATTTCGGCCGGAGCGTCCAATCGCTGCGTGATGCTGCGCAAGGGATATATCGAGGTGCTCTGGCCGACCGCCGACACCCCGATCGGTCTGGAAATTCGCGCCGGGATCGCACGTCACATCGGGGTGCATCTGGCGGCCTTCGGTGTCGCCGATGCCAAGGCGCACCACCGGCGACTGGTCGATGCGGGCTTCCCCCAGCGACCGGTCGTCTCCTTGACCCGCAAGGCGAGGCTCCTTTCGGGGGATGAGCGGATTTTGCGCTTTACCGTGGCTCGCCCCGAGCGGGGGAGCCTGCCCGAGGGTCGAGTCCAGTTCCTGACCCATCACACCGCGTCCATCGCTTGGGAGGGCGGACGCCTTGCGCATCCGAACGGGGCCAACGGGCTGACCGATCTTTTCTTTTGCGTCGCCGATATCGAGGAGGCGATCGAGCGCTATCGCCTTTATCTGAACCGGCCTTTCTTGCGCATCGAAGGAGGCGCTCGTTTTGCGCTTGACCGAGGCTTCCTATGGATCCTCGACGAAGCCGGCACCCTCGATCGGATCGGGCTGGAACCCCCTTGCCTGCCTTGGATGGCCGGATACGCCCTGGCTTTCGATGATCCGAGTCAGATCGCAAAATACGCCTTGCAATCCGGGTTGCGCCTGCACACCGCCTCCGATGGACTGGCGACGATCATCCTTCCTTCGGTCTTGGGCGGGGCGATCGTCTTGCATCGAGGGTCATATCGATCGGGGCTTTGAAATCCGCAGCGATTCATCGCCCCGGTTGGCGAGCGGATATCGATCGCTATCGAGGAGCGAGCGTTCACTCTCGCTCGGGCACCATCACCGGACAATCATCGATGCGATTGCCCCATTCCTGCCACGAGGAGATGTAGTTGCGTACCTTGCGATGACCGATGAGGCGCAGTGCGAGGTAGGTATGGGCGGAGCGATAACCCGTATTGCAATAGGCGATCACCTGAGTGTCGTCGGTGATGCCCAAGGCGGTGTACTCGGAACGAATCTCCGCTGCGCTCAATAAACAGCCGTCATCGTCCAGATTTTCCGACCACTCGCGATGCAAGGCACCGGGTACCGCCCCCCCTCGCTTCGTTCCGCGGGTATCCTCGCCATACCACTCCTCTTCGCTTCGGGTATCCAAGATCACCGTTTGCGGATCGTCGATGGCCGCTTTGACATCCCGCCAACTTGCACACACGGATGCGACGGACTCTTCCAAGGGGTAGGACACGGGAGCGGGAGGGGTGGCATCTCGGGTCAGGGACCGACCCGATTTTTCCCAAGCCCTGACGCCGCCGTCGAGCAAGGCCACCTGCGGATGGCCCAAGTACTCCAAGAACCAAAAAGCGCGGGCGGCGGTATCGTCGCTGCGAGCGCCGCAAACGACCACCGTATGTTCGCGCCGGATGCCGGTGAGCGCCACTTGGAAAGCCCACATCTTGGTGAACGATGCCACCGGGGCGGGATCGCTGTCGTAGGTGTTGATCCCGAAGACGCTGAAATGGCGAGCCCCCGGGATATGGCCGTTGGAGTAATGCTCGCCCCGCCGTACATCCAAAACCACGACATCCTTCGAGCCCCCATCGATAAGGGCGGCGAGTTCATCGGGGGTCAGGAGAAGGCAATCCGCCGATCGGAGATTGGTCATGACATCCATCCTTCTTTATGCGCGTAATCCAAAGCATCGTCCAGCGCTCGCTGCCAGCGATCGAAGAGCATCTCGATCTCGTCTTCGCCGATGATCAAAGGGGGACAAAAAGCCACTCGCAAGCCTCCGCTGATACACGAGCGCAAGATCAGTCCTTGGCGGATACAGGCATCGTTGATCCAAGGGGCGAAGGTGGATGGAAAGGGCTCCTTGGTCTCCTTGTTCTTGACGAGTTCCACCGAGCCGATCAAGCCGACTCCGGAAGCCTCCCCGACCACCGGATGGTCCCCCAAAGCGCGAAGGCGTTCTTGGGCTACTTGCGATACCTTGCGCACATGGCTGCCGATATCCATCTCGTCGTAGATCTTGAGCGTTTCCAAGGCGACGGCGGCGGGCACCGGATGACCGGAATAGGTAAAACCCGTACCCAATATCCCGTTCTGTCCGGATAGATCGCGGATCGCTTTGTACATCTCCTCGCTCAGCATCACCGCCGAGATCGGCAAATAGGCGGAGGAGAGCTGCTTGGCCATGATCAACATATCGGGCTCGATCCCGTACGTCTCGCAGGCAAAACGATTTCCCGTGCGAAAGAATCCGGTAATCACCTCATCGGCGATCATCAATACATCGTATTTCTTCAATACCGCTTGGATATGCTGAAAATAGCCGCGAGGAGGGATGATCGCCCCGCCCGCCCCCATGACCGGCTCGGCGATGAAGGCGGCGACCGTCTCCGGTCCCTCGGCGAGGATCAGCGCTTCGAGCTCTTGCGCCCGGCGGGCGGAAAACTCCTCCTCGCTCTCATCCGGCCGACCGAAACGATAGTGATGGTGGCTTCCGGTATGGAGGATATTGGGGATCGGCAGATCGAAACCCTTATGCATCGCAGGCAACCCGGTCAAAGAGCCGGAGGAAACCGCGATGCCGTGATATCCATGCTCCCGGGCGATGATCTTTTTCTTGTTCGGCCGCCCCCGGGCGTTGTTGTAATACCAAACGAACTTCACCGCATGATCGTTGGCCTCGGAGCCGGAGTTGGCGAACCATACCCGCCCCATCGGCACCGGCGAGAGCGAAAGCAGTTTCTCGGCCAGATCGATGGCGGGCATATTCGAGCGGTGAAAGAACGTGTGGTAGGTGGGTAGCTTGCGCATCTGCTTCACCGCGGCCTCGATCAGCCGACGGTTGTCGAAACCCAAAGCGGTGCACCAAAGCCCGGCCATCCCCTCGATATACTCGTTGCCCTCGATATCCTTGACGAAAACCCCGTGGCCTTCATCGAGGATCAACGGCCCTTCCTGCTCATGCCGAACGAGATTCGTCATTCCGTGCATGATCGAGGCGATATCGCGGGCGTGGGGGGAGTTGACCGCGCGAGGAGGAGTCGATACTTCGGACATATCCGTGATCTCCTTGATGGGTTGGGGGGCTTCGAAGGATACGATGGCAACGGGCGCCGATGATTATACGGATATCGAAATCATCTTCGGGCGATCGTCGAAAGAGGATGATGGTATCTCGGCAAATCCCGTCGGCGTCGAGCGGGGGATCTCGGCAGATTCGGTCGACATCGCCTTTCGATCCGGCGTCGATCGCTCATCTTCGCGTTTTTCTGTCAAAATCGAGGACATTCGCCTTTCGGATATCATCGATCGCTCGGCGAGGGATGTCGATCGGCGAAGGGCGATCGATGAGCGATGAGGGCTTATCCTTCACCCCTTGGCCGGGATCGAAAAAAACGAGGGACCGGTTTTTCGATATCCCCCTTGCATAATGCGCTCTTCGAAGGGATTTTCGCCGACTCCGACTTTCCGCCGATTTCGATGGATACCCCCCTGCCTAGCATAAAAACCATGCCTTCCGCCACCGATTCCGCCGACCCGTCCACTTCGAATTCCGCTTCGAAATCGGCCGGGAATTCAGCTGGGAATTCCACCGGGAATTCCACCGACTTCGAATGGCGCCGACTGCTCAATCCGCATCTGGCGCAGATCGAATCGTATGTCCCGATCCATCCCTCGGACATTTTGAGCGAACGGCTCGGTATTCCCGTCGAGCGCCTTATCAAGCTCGATGCGAACGAGAACCCCTACGGTCCGCTGCCCTGCGTCCACGAAGCCTTGGCCCGATGCTCCGATCTTCATCGCTACCCCGACCCCGAACAGTCGCATCTGCGCTCGGCATTGGCGAGGTTCTTGGATGTGCCCGCTTCGAACATCCTCGCCGGTCAAGGGGCGGACGAACTGATCGATTATCTATGCCGGCTTTTTCTCTCCTTAGGCGATCGGGTGATCAACGCCCCGCCGACCTTCGGCATGTATCGTTTCGATGCCCGTCTTGCCGGGGCGGAGGTGATCGATATTCCTCGATCGAGGGATTTTTCGCTGGATATCGAGGGGATCGTGCAAGCGGCAAAAGATCCGAGAGCCAAGATCGTCTTTCTCGCCTCGCCCAACAACCCATCGGGGCACTGGCTCGATGACGAGAGCCTGGAACGATTGCTGGCGCTTTCGATCATCGTGGTCCTCGATGAGGCTTATGTGGAATTCGCCGAGCAATCGAGTCGAGCCAAGGAGGTCGAAATGCGCGACAACCTCGTGGTCCTGCGCACCTTCAGCAAGGCCGCGGGGATCGCCGGGCTGCGCTTGGGCTACGGCATTTTTCCGACTTGGCTGATGCCGGAGCTGTGGAAATTCAAACAACCCTATAACGTAAGCGTGGCGGCGAATGCCGCGGGGCTTGCGAGCCTGCGTCATATCGACGAGATCGAAGCCGTCGTCGAACGCATCAAGGCCGAGCGCGAGCGGCTCTTTGAAAGCCTGTGCCGGATCGACTCCTTGGAGGTGGTCTCCGGCTCGCAGGCGAATTTCATCCTCTGCCGGGTGCGAAAGGGCGACGCTCGAGTTCTCAAGGGCGCATTGGAAGAGCGGGGGATCTTGGTGCGCCACTACGACTCCCCGGGACTTGACAACTGCATCAGGATTTCGATCGGGCGACCGGAGCATAACGATGCCTTGATCGAAGTCCTGTCGATGCTCGACGGGGGGTGCGAACGATGAACGCCGACGATCCGCAAGGCGGTGCCGAGGGTATCGTCGGCAATCGCCTCTTCGGCCGCGAGGCCTTCCTTCGCTTGCTCGAAAGCGAGGGGATCCGCCATCTATTCGGCAATCCCGGCACCACCGAACTGCCGATCATGGCCGCCTTGCCGGATACCCCCTCGATCCGTTACATCCTCGCCTTGCAGGAATCGCTGGTGGTGGCGATGGCGGATGGCTATTCGCGGGCCTCGGGGGAGTTGAGCGCGTGCAACGTTCATGTCGCTCCGGGGCTCGGCAATGCGATGGGTTCGCTTTACAACGCGAAATGGATCGGCTCGCCGGTCATCGTCAGCGCCGGACAGCAAGAGCAGGGGCACGGTTTGACCGAGCCCATGCTTTACGATCCCTTGGTGCCGATCGCCACCCCCTTGGTCAAGTGGGCGGTGGAAGTAACTCGCTTCGAGGATCTGCCGCGAATCATGCGGCGGGCGGCCAAAATCGCCCTGACCCCGCCGACCGGGCCGGTATTCATCTCCTTGCCCGGGGATATTCTCAACGAAGCCGGGGCGATCGATCTCGGTCGCCCGACCAAGGTGGATGCCGTCGCCCGCCCCTCCGACGAGGCGCTGGATCGTCTGGCGAAGCGGCTGCTTCGGGCCGAACGACCGGTGGTGATCGCCGGACACGAGGTCGCTCTTAGCGATGCCTTCGCCGAAACCGTGGCCATCGTGGAACTGCTCGGCGCTCCGGTCTACCAGCAAACCGTCGTCCACGGGGCGCACTTTCCCTCGGCGCACCCGGCCTTCATGGGCGCTTTGGGCCGCGATCAACGCGCGGTGCGCGATATCTTGGGCAAATACGATCTGATGTTCTGCATCGGCTCGGATGTGCTGCGCATGTCGGTGCACAGCGCGGTGGATCCGATGCCCGATGATATGGCGCTCGTCCAGCTGGGGCAGCGCGATTGGGAGATGGGAAAGAACTATCCGGCGGAGATCGCCCTTCGGGGCGATGTCAAGGAAAGCCTGCGGGCCTTGGCTCCCCGCTTGGAAAAAAGACTCGGGACCGCGCGCAAGGAAGATGCCCGCCTGCGAATCGAGGGACTGGCCTCGTCGAACTGGAGCGCAAAGCGCCCCGTCGTTATCGAGCGGGCGCAAGGTCATCGGCGGCGAAAGCCGATCCCTGCGGATCTGATGGTCCTTCGGGTGATCGAGGCCATCCCCGAAAACACGGTGATCGTCGACGAGGGACTCGTCAGCACCTATTCACTCCCGGCGCTTTACCCTTTTCGCGATCCGAAATGCTATTTCGGTCTTGCCAGCGGCGGCATCGGTTTTGCGATGGCGGGCGCGGTGGGCATCAAACTTGCCCTGACGCATCGACCGGTAGTCGCGATCATCGGAGACGGCAGCGCGATGTACAGCATCCAAGCCCTATGGACCGCCGCCAACGCCAACCTTCCGATCATCTACATCATCGCCAATAACGCAGGTTATCGCATCATCAAGGAACGGCTGCGGGCCTTTCATCGCATCGAGGACTATGGCGGGATGGAATTCAAGAACCCCGCCATCGATTTCACGGCCTTGGCTCGATCGATGGGGGTCGATGCTCGGCGCATCGAGGATGCCGATGAAATCGGTCCGGCGATCAAGGCCGGCCTCGAACGATCCGCTCCCACCCTGATCGAGGTGATGGTCGATGACGGCTTCGAAAACGAGGGCCGTTGACGAGGGCCGTTGACAAGAAAGCGTCATGGATGAGCGTCGACGAGGGATATCGACGACGCCCGTGACCGATGCCCGTGTCCTTGGAAGCAAGGGGGAATCGCTTCGGCCAAGCGGACCGACCCCGAACCGACGCCGGGATCGGGCAAACGCTCAACTCCTGGGTCTTTCGTTATTCGGATCCCACGGGGATTCGTCGATCACGCTCACGCTATGGGGGGTGCCCAAGAT
The DNA here is from genome assembly GCA_000583135.1 of Thioalkalivibrio sp. HK1. Lineage (GTDB taxonomy): Bacteria > Pseudomonadota > Gammaproteobacteria > HK1 > HK1 > HK1. The sequence goes on along the minus strand of JFBG01000009.1, from coordinate 15,090 downwards.
ATCCATCGTCAGCTGCGTGCCGATCTCGGCGCACTCGGGACGCACCATCGCCAGCGCCAAGGATTTGTCGATGCGAAATCCGTAGCCGCCGCCCGTCGCTCGACCCACCAATTCCCCATCGGCAAAAATCGGATTGCTGCCCAAGGCATCGGCATCGCTCGTTCCATGCACCTCCAAAGTGACCAAGCGATTGGAAAAACCCCGCTCCTGCCAGCGCTTCAAGGCGGCTCGACCCAAGAAATCCCCCTTGTCGAGATGGACGAAACGATCCAAGCCCGACTCCAACGCCGCATATTCGATGGAGAGTTCCGTACCCACCATGCGATAGGATTTTTCAAGGCGCATCGAGTCCATGGCTCGAATGCCGAAAGGGGCGAGATCCAAATCGCGCCCGGCATCCATCAAGACATCGAAGAGATGGTTCTGGCATTCGATGGGGTGGTGCAGTTCCCATCCGAGCTCGCCTACGTAATTGACCCGCAAGGCAAGGCAAGAGGCGAGGCCGACATCGATCCGGCGCCCGCTCAGCCACGGGAAGGCGGGGTTGGAAAGATCCGCATCCGTCACCTTGGCCAATAAATCCCGGGATCGAGGGCCCGCTATCACCAAAACCCCGAGTTTGGCGGTGATATCCTCGAAGTGCACCGAGCCGTCTTTGGGAAGATGGCGTCGAATCCAATCGTGATCGATTCGGGCGAAGGCCCCGGCCGAAACGAGATAGAAACTCTCCTCGCTTTCGCGCCAGAGGGTGAATTCCGAATGCACTCCGCCGCTCGGATCGAGGGAATGGACAAGGCGAACCGGTCCGCTGCGAGCCGGGATGCGATTGGCCAACAAGAAATCGAGGAATTCCTTTGCCTTGGGACCTGCGATCCGACATTTGGCGAAGGCGCTCATATCCAACAGGCCGACACTCTGCGCGACATGGCGACATTCTCTTGCGACATGCTCGAACCACTTCGAGCGGCGAAACGACCAGTGATCCACCGGCTCGACCCCTTGCGGGGCGAACCAGTTGGCCCGCTCCCAACCGAATTTCTGGCCGAATACCGCCCCCCGATCGCGCAGCCGATCGTGGCAAGGCGAGGTGCGCAAAGGTCGGGCGGCGGGGCGTTCCTCATCCGGATAGTGGACGGTGAAGACGTTGGCGTAGGCCTCTTCGTTCTTCTTTATCAGATAGGCTCGGGTTGCATAATCGCCGAAACGACGCGGATCGACGCCCATCATGTCGATGGTGGGCCGGCCCTCGACGATCCATTCCGCGAGCTGAAATCCCGCGCCGCCGGCGGCGGTGATCCCGAAGCTATGTCCCTCGTTGAGCCAGAAATTATCGAGCCCCCAAGCAGGGCCGATGATCGGACTGCCATCGGGCGTATAGCAGATCGCCCCGTTGTAGATATTCTTGACCCCGACCTCGCCGAAGGCGGGTACCCGGTGGATGGCGGATTCGATATGCGGGGCGAGACGCTCTAGATCCTCTTGAAACAGTTCGTACTCGCAATCCTCGGCGGGGCCGTCGACATAGCAAGCGGGCGCCCCTCGCTCGTAGGGACCCAAAAGCAACCCGCCCCGCTCCTCTCTCATATACCAGGAACCCTCGGAATCGCGCAAAACCCCCATCTCGAACAGCCCCCGCTCGTGTCGCGCCTGTATTTCAGGATGGGGCTCGGTAACGATGTATTGGTGCTGCACCGGAATGACGGGGATCGACAGCCCGACCATCGCCCCCGTCCGCCGAGCGAAGTTCCCGGTGGCACAGATGACATGCTCGCAAACCACCCGACCTGCAGTGGTATCGAGGCACCATTCGCCCCCGGGGGTGCGCGAAATGGCGGTGACTTCGACATTGCGATGGATCTGCGCCCCCCCGGAACGAGCGCCGGCGGCCATGGCTTGGGTCAGATCCGCAGGCTGCACATAGCCATCCCCGGGATGGCGGATCGCCCCGACCAATCCTCGGGTATTGCACAGCGGCCAAACCTCCTTGACTTCATCGGGCTCCAAAAAGCGCACATCCACCCCGATGGTGCGCGCCACCCCCGCATACTGACGGTATTCATCCATCCGATCCCTCGTCGTGGCCAACCGGATATTGCCGACCGGACGCAGGCCGGTATCCTGACCGGTTTCCTCGACGAGCCGATGATAGAGATCCACCGAATATTTATGGATTTGCCCCACCGAATAGCTCATGTTGAACAAGGGCAACAATCCAGCGGCGTGCCAAGTGGAGCCGGAAGTCAATTCCTTGCGCTCCAACAACATCACATCCGACCAGCCTTTTTTGACGAGGTGATAAAGCGTACCGACCCCGACCACTCCTCCGCCGATCACCACTGCGCGAGCATGCGTTTTCATCATGAATCACTCTTGGAAAGATTGCGGGTACTGAAAAGATTGCACCGAAGACGGTGGTATTTTCGAGCGACGACCATCTTCGGATACCGATCGGCCGAAACGAGCGTTCCGCGATACCCCCTTTTTCACCCGGCCCCGATGGCATCGAAGGGCACGATCGATTCGCCGGGGCGAGGCAGGGGGCGGGCTCGGATGCTTCGAACTCGGATACTTTAAGGGGCTTGGGCCGAAATCGTATCGAAAAATCGTATCGAGAAATCGTATCGAGAAGTCTCATCGAAGGAAGGAATCGATTGGCCCCGTCATCGCAAGCGTCGTCCCCGGCATCGATTCCGCCCCCCTTGCCATCGATGGCCTCGCTGAAATACCGCCTGTCAATCGTGCTTATGTCGGGGATTTTTCGCCCGAATATCCGCCTCGCCTTTCCTTTTCGCCGCTCTATCTATAAAGCGCAAACACCCTACAAGCCTTCGATATCGTTGCAAGATTCGAAGATGAGAATATCATCGACACCTATCCTGAGGCAAATAGTGCCTTCGACCGCTCGATAAGGAGATCGACGGGCAAAGCGACCACCTAACATCGTTCACCGACATCGGCGGTATCGAATGATTGTCGCGGATGATTTTCGCAAAGACGGGCTCGATCGTCTCGAATACCGTCGCCACCGGCGACACCCTTCGATATGCGCCTTTTCGATCGCGAGGACCCGAAGATCGCCCTTGTGTAAAACGAGATACCCCACCATGACAACAAGAGGTCATCCGCATGAGTAGCGAAAGACGAGGGCGTGGAAGAAGCGGAGGGCGCGAGGCCAGAAAGGCCGCCAGAAGTGCAACCCCCGCACCCGAGGCCGCCTTCATCACGCGCCGGGTTCCGGTTTACGATGTGCTATCGAACGAAGGGCTCGAATTGATCGAGCGCAATGCGGAAACGATCCTCGAGGAAGTCGGGGTCGAGTTTCGCGACGATCGCGAGGCCCTCGAACTGTGGCGCGATGCCGGCGCCGATATCGACGGGGAGCGGGTACGGATCCCCCGAGGTCTCGCCCGTTCGCTGGTCACCGCCAACGCCCCGGCGGAATTCACTCAGCATGCCCGCAATCCCGATCGCAGCGTTCGGATCGGGGGGGCTCATACGGTCCTCGTCCCCGCTTACGGTCCGCCTTTCATCCGCAACCTCGACGAGGGCCGCCGTTATGCCACCATCGAGGACTTTCGCAACTTCGTCAAACTGGCCCAGGACTCTCCCGGCCTTCATCTAAGCGGAGGGACGCTGTGCGAACCGGTCGATCTCCCGGTCAATAAACGACACCTCGATATGGTGTACAGCCATCTTCGTTTCTCCGACAAACCCTTCATGGGCTCGGTGACCGCTCCCGAGCGGGCCGAAGATAGCGTGGCGATGGCGAAGATCGTCTTCGGGGAGGATTTCGTCGAGGAGAACACCGTCATCACCAGCCTCATTAACGCCAACTCCCCCTTGGTATGGGATGCGACGATGATCGGGGCTCTCAAGGTCTACGCCCGCCATCGGCAAGCGACCATCGTCTCTCCCTTTTGCATCGCCGGAGCGATGTCCCCGGTCACCATCGCCGCCACTTGCGCCCAGCTCTTCGCCGAGGCCCTCTCGGGGATGGCCTTCGCCCAGCTCGTACGCCCCGGAGCCCCGGTGATCTTAGGCACTTTTTCGAGTTCGATGTCGATGCAATCCGGGGCTCCGACCTTCGGCACCCCCGAACCGCAGCTCGTGCTCAATGTCATCGGATCGCTGGCCCGGCGTTTGGGAGTGCCCTTTCGCAGCGGCGGCGGTCTATGCGCATCGAAATTGCCCGACGCCCAAGCGGCCTACGAGGCCGCCAATACCCTTCAGCATGCGATGATCGCCGGGGTCAACTTCATGCTGCATGTCGCCGGGTGGCTCGAAGGCGGACTGGTGATGGGATATGAGAAATTCGTGATGGATGCCGATCAGGCGCAGATGATGGCGATCTTTTCGAAGGGCGTGGAGCTGACGGAGAACGCCCAAGGGCTGGATGCGATCCGAGAGGTCGGCCCCGGCAATCACTTCCTCGGAGCGGCCCATACCCGCGCCAATTTCGAACATGCCTTCTACCGCTCGCCCTTGGCCGACAACAACAGCTTCGAGCAGTGGCAAGCGGAAGGATCGCTCGACAGCATCGCCCGCGCCAACCGTCTATGGAAGGGGATGCTCGAACGCTACGAGAAGCCGGCGATCGATCCGGCGATCGACGAGGCGCTTCTCGCCTTCATCGCCGAACGCAAGGCATCCGCTCCGGATATGAATTACTGAATCCCTCGCTATTTCGGGACGTGGTCCGAAAGGCTCGATTCGAACTCGGATCGACGGCGGGCGCGGCTGCGACCCACACGCACTCGATACTCGGCATCGATATCGATGCCGAACCCTCGAAGAGAAGCGAATATCTGCGCAGGCCGAGCCTTCGAGGGGTATCGCCCGGCCACCCGGATGTCTCGTCGCTTTATGACCCTCGCACTTCGAAGATCGATGACTTGAATGCTCTGATAGGGGCATCTCTTCCGCCTTTTCAAAATCCTTTATTTTGCAGAAACAAAATTTCAGCACTTGCAATATCGATCATCCGTCTCTATACTCTTATCCGCCATGAACTGCAGGAAATGGATTTCCGCAAAAAAATGAACCGTCGATTGAGTGAAATCGCCGATGTGGGCTTGGGCGTGCCCTTTAGGACCCGCTTGAAGCACATTCGGACGGGCTCCATCAACGTCATCCAAATGCGCGATCTTCCACATATCGGAAATGAAATCGATCTCGAGGGGCTGGTTCGCACCGACCTGAACCGGTTGCGGAGAATTCAGATTTTGCGAGCCGGGGATTTGATCTTTCGATCTCGCGGACTGACTTTCACCTCGGTGATGGTCGAAAGGCCGCTGGGGAATACCGTCATCGCCGCCCCGTTGGTACGCATCCGACCGGATATCACCGTTGTGGATCCGAGCTACCTCCTGTGGTGCATCAACAGCCCCGTCATACAAAGACACTTGCGCAGTCGAGCCGAGGGCTCGGGGGTGTTGGCCGTCAACCTCTCGGAGCTGAACGATATCCGAATCCCGCTGCCGCCCCGCGAACGCCAGCGGCGCATCGCTCGTATCGCCCACTTGGCGATGCAAGAACGGATACTGCGTACCCGGATCGATCGCATCAGCCAGCAACGGACCCACCAAGTCCTGTCGAAAACCGTATTCGGGGCATCGCACTTCGAACACCGGGGTAGGGTTTGGTGAGCAAAAACACTGTCAGTTTGGAAGACATCCATCGGGCGGTCTGGCGGGCCTGCGATACCTTCAGGGGAGTGATCGACGCCACCGATTACAAAGACTATATCTTGGTGATGCTCTTCTTGAAATATATTTCCGATGTCTGGGCCGAGAGAAAAGAGATGCTCGAACGGGAATACGAGAACAACCCGGAGCGAGTCAAGATACTGCTCGGGCTCGAGCGCTTCGTTTTGCCCGACGGGGCCAGTTTCTATGACCTTTACGATAATCGAAACGATATCGATATCGGCGATCGTATCAACAAGGCCTTCGCCGCCATCGAAGCCAAGAACAGAGCCAGTTTGGAAGATATCTTCAGCGTCGACTTCAACTCCGAGAGGGAGTTGGGGGAAACCAAAGAGAGAAACGCTCTGCTCAAACAACTGCTGGAGGACTTCAATCGGCCCGAGCTGGATTTGCGGCCCTCCAAGGTCGATCGGGATATCATCGGCGATGCCTATATCTACCTCATCGAACGATTCGCCACCGATGCCGGTAAAAAAGCCGGGGAATTCTTCACTCCTCGAAAGATTTCGTGGCTGGTTGCCAAGTTATGCAATCCGCAACCGGGAGCCTTGATCTGCGATCCCGCCTGTGGATCGGGGGGCTTGTTATTGCAGGCCGCCAAATCGATCAGCAACCAGGACTACGCTCTGCACGGGATGGAGAATATCTACAAGACATGGGCCCTATGCCGTATGAACATGTTCTTGCACGGGGTGGATTCGGCCCGTATCGAGCGCTGCGATACACTGCGAAATCCGAAGCTCATCGATCGGGATCGCCTGATCAAATACGATAATATCGTTGCCAACCCCCCCTATTCTTTGGATGTATGGGGCGCCAACGAAGCGAAAACCGATATCCACGGCCGTTTCTGGCGAGGCATACCCCCGAAATCACGCGGCGACTATGCCTTCATCATGCACATGCTGGAGGTTGCGAAACCGAAGCACGGTCGGATTACGGTGGTGGTATCGCACGGGGTCCTCTTCCGGGGCGGCTCCGAGAAACGGATCCGCCAGAAGATCATCGAGGAAAATCTGGTGGATACGGTGATCGGGCTACCTGCCAATCTTTTCACGACCACGTCCATACCCGTCGCCATCGTCATTTTCGATCGGGCTCGAGAGCCCGGCGGAGCGCGCGAACACGAGCGGGATGTGCTGTTCATTGATGCCAGTTCCGAATATACCTCCAGCAAAAACCAAAATACCCTCGAAGACGCTCATATCATGAAAATCCTGAATGCTTATAGGGCTCGCCGGGATATCGATCGATATGCGTACCTTGCACCCCCGGAAGAGATTATCAAGAACGATTTCAACCTCAGCATCTCTCGCTATGTCAATACCTTCGAGGATGAAGAGGAAATCGATATCTTAGCCATCGATCGTCAGATCTCCCAACTCGAAAGCGAACTGTCCGATCTTCGGGCGGAGATGAAATATCTCTTGGACGGCATGCTCATGGGAGAGGAAAAATCCAGCGAACCTCGCTAGATGATTCGAAGGGTTGTTCGCTTGCCTCTTCCAAGGATGATCCGAGAGGGCGAACCCTGCAATGCCGCATATTCCTTCGATCTTTCTTTCGATGATCGCTCGCAAGGCACCGATCCTGCGGGTTTTTCGAATGCACGATTAGCCTCTCGCCCGTTATGGATTTGCAAGAGGGATATGAAAACGGCGCGCCCTACCCAAAATAATGCGCCGGCGTTTTAGCCGATATTGAAACCCCGTCGATATTCTTATCGGTCCATCTCCACGGGGCAAAACGAGATGCAAAGAAAATCCCGCCGAGCCGAGAGCCCGGCGGGATTGGAATGTACGCGTTAGTCGCAGGAGGGGTGGAAGCAGCCGTGATTGCTTGCAAATACGCCGAATATCCCGACGTCTCGGATGATCGGGCTGTCATCATCCGTACCGTTGAAGCACGCCCAAGCATCGGTGCCGCAAATCGGCTTCGGATCGCCGATGCGGATATCGGCGAACATCGTCGGGTTTTCGACCTGCTCATTGCTAGCCTTAGGCGGAGAAAGGAATCCGCCGTTACCGGTCGGCTGGGCGGTCATCAGCGGCTCATCGGTCGGCTTGGTTTCGATCCATCCGCTCTTTTCGCTTTCGGCGACCATCGCCTCCGGCTTGTTCGAATCGGGCAGCCGCTCGAACCACTCGAATTCATCGAGCGAAGCGGAGTCGCTGGGCGGGCATCCTTCGGCATCGCAGGAAACGCCCGCATGGGCCGAACCGACGAGCCCGGCAAGCATCGCAACTATCGCAAATATTCTCATTGACTTATCCCCGGTTGAGTTCGTACCTCAACCTTTACCAAATCCGAGAGCGAATGTCAAGCCCCCTCACCGCCGTCTCGGTCATCGGATCGATGGAACGAAGATCATGATGCGTTTGGAACCCCGCCGGTCATTTTAAGATATCCGACAAAGAAAGGGCGCATCGCTTGCCGGAAGATTCGTCTTACGATCTTTCCACCATGCTTGGCTTTCCACCACACTTGGCATGAATTCGAGAATAAGACTTCCCGTCATTCACAAAGGCGGTGCGCCGAAAGTCAAGCGCGAGCGGATCGGGTAGAAGAGGGGCCAGAAGGTCAAATAGGTCTTACCCTACCCGAGCCCTTTATCCCTTCCCGACTTTGTCCGATGACGACGGCATCCTCGTAACCGGCATCGCGCAGGCGTTCCACACACTCATCGGCTTTGGCCTCGGGGAGCGAGGCCAAGAGTCCGCCGGCGGTTTGGGGGTCGAAGAGCAGCGGCCAACGGGGGTTTCGAGGCAAGTCCTCGGCGATATCGCATGTGGAAAGAGCGCTTTCGAGATTTTGCGGGTGCAAAGTGCTCTTGATGCCGGCGGCGAAGCAATCGAGCGCCCCGGCAAGCACCGGAAGGGCGGCGAGTTCCACTTCGACATCGACCTGCGATGCCCGCACCATCTCCGTCAAGTGCCCTAGCAGCCCGAATCCGCTGACATCGGTGCAAGCGCTTGCCCCGTATTCCCGTAGAAGGTGCATCGCTCGGCGGTTGGAGCGCTGCATCATCGAGCTTGCCCCGGCCAGCCACGCCCCTTTGGCCTTCGCTCTCATATCGGCGGCGAGCAGAACTCCGGTGCCCAGAGGTTTGGTCAGAACGAGTCGTTCCCTTGGCCCGATCGGGCCTTTGCGCAGGAGGTCGCAGGCCAAGACGAGTCCGTCGATCGAAAAACCCAGCGCGAGCTCCGCCCCCTCGCCGCTATGACCGCCGACCAAGGAGGCTCCGGCCTCCCGCAGCACCTCGCCGGCGCCGATCATCATCGAAGCCAAGGTATCCTCGATCCTCGCATCGGGACCGTAAGGTAAGGTGGCGATCGCCAGCGCGCTTTGCGCTTCGGCGCCCATTGCATAAATATCGTTCAGGCCGTGATTGGCGGCGATGCGGCCGAAGACATAAGGGTCGTCGATCATCGCGCGGAAGAAATCGACGCTGCGCACGACGAGCATCCCCGGCGGGATATCGAGCACCGCGGCATCGTCGGGGGCATCGAGACCGATCAGCACGTCGTCGCCCATCGAGGGCTCGATCCCACCGATCGCTCGCGCAAGAGAGTCCCGCCCCACCTTCGCTGCGCACCCTCCGCATCGCATCGCATCGGATAGCCTCGACGATCCGCTCTCGTCCTTCGCCACCGCCATCGGCGCCGGGGATGCTTTTATCATCTCCGGGAGGTCGGAAAAACGGCGCATGAATCGGCGATCGATCCAATCCTTCCACCCCCACACCCATGCCCCCCTCAATGTCGGCAATCCGCCCCGGGTGGCGATTGCATAACGGTCTCCGGTGCTGATCAGGCTCAGATAATTCCGTTGGGGGGTGAATCCTCGAGGAGGGCGACCGTAGAGAACCCGACGGAGATTGCCCTCGAGTTCGGGTCCTTGGCGTACGGCGAAGACGCCGGCCTTTTCTCGGGGGTGCATCGATACCGAGGCGCAATCCCCGGCGGCGAAGATGCCGGGATGCGAGATCGATTCGAGGCTAGGGTGGACCGCAACGAAGCCGCGCTCGTTCGTTGCAAGTCCACAAGCGGCGAGCCAGTTCTGCGAATCGGCTTGCGTGATCCAAAGCACCTCGTCCAAGACGTGCTTTTCGCCTCCGGCAAGGTGCAAGATGCAAGGCAGCGGCTTTTCGAACGCCGCTCTTACAGCCTTCGGGTCTCGAAGTGAGCGCTCACTTGCATCGATGGATCGGCTCGGATCGTCGATATCGGCGGACTCGAGATCTGCCGGATGCTCTCTCGGTAAATCGATCTCCGCCGAGTCGGTAAGAGAGTGAGCGTTCACATACCTGCTGACCCGCTCGACCCGATGGCCGCTGTGCAAGTGCACCCCTCGTTTGGCCAATACCCCGGCGAAGATGTCTTGAACCTTGGCGGATGCGCGAGGAAGAAGGCCGGATTCGCCCGCGAAAAGGTCGAATCGAAAACGACTCGGATCGTCTCCGACGGCTTCGAGCCGCTTGCGCAGTCCGTGCTGCATCGCAAGCACCATCTCCACTCCGCCGACCCCGGCGCCGACCACCCCGATCCGCATCGGTCTTTTGCGAGTGAGCGCTCGCTCCACGAGGGCGTGCCAACGCGAGACGAATTCGCCGATCGGTTTGACCGGGATCACCGCCGGTTCCTTTCCCGAAGCGGGCGCAGCGCCCGGGGTGTCATGCAGGCAAGGAGCGGAGCCGATGTCGATCGAGAGCAGATCGAAGCGCACCGGCGGACGGTTGCGACACTGAACGAGGCGGCGTTCGAGATCGAGCCCGATGGCTTCGTCCCGGAAGAAGCGGGCGTCGGCAAAGCGGGTCAGCGGGCCGAGATCGATGTGGATATCGTCGTATCCATAATGCCCGGCGACGAAACCGGGAAGCATGCCGGAATAAGGAGTTTGCGAATCGGGGCTGATCAGGGTAATCCGAAGCCCCGGTATCGGCTTCATGCCCAATCGCCTAAGAACGATGACATGGGCGTGCCCGCCGCCGATCAAAACCAGATCCTTGAAGATCGGGGGAGGAGAAGGCCAAAGACTCATGAGGCGATTTTCAAGCCCAAGTTCCGATGCGCGATCATGCGATGCATTATCGTCTTGATGCAAAAGGCGAGGGGAGGCGGCGATGGAAATTCGAGCGATGCCGGTATGTGAAAAGATCCATCGAATCGAAGGGGATCATGGATCCTTGGAATTCGAAACGAGAGCGCGAGAGATCGATCGAGTCCGATGAAGATCGCACAAGGGGTATGTAGAAGATCATGCCACCCGACCGTCGGCATCGGATCTTCCGCTGCGCTTTACGATCCATGTTTTCGAGTCGGGCGAGCATCCGCAGGAGGGGGAACTTGTCTTGTCCTATCCGAAACCCTCTCGGTGCGAGGGACATGAATTCAGCGCCGCCGATCCCGATGCCTTGTCAAGGCGGGGACTCGATGCGCTTGGTTTGCGATCGATGGACGGGAATTCGGTCGATCGAGCCCATCGCCTTGAAAATCGCTCCGCGCGCGGCGACCTCCGGCGATCGTCGATGACCGCCGATAGCGAGCGGCGCTCAACCTCCCGATCCGATCCTCACCTCCCCACCGGCGCTGTTGTTCACCAGCGCCCCGCCGCCCCCGGTCCGTGTCAATATCTGCACCGTGAAGGGGGCGTCCGAACGCAGCTCGCATGTCATTCCCATCCCCTGCCAGCGATGATTGATCATCCCCGCCAGCTCCTCGCTTTGCACGTGGCGCACCACCGAGGCTCCGATCTCGAAGGTGTCGCTCTCGTATCGCGTCCCGTCATCCTCATAGCAGGTGAACCGGGTCGATGTGCAGCTCATGGCGCCCGACGCCGTGCAGCGGATGCGGATATTCGATTTCTCGAAGCCATCCGGCGAGGTGATCGACTCGATATCCGCCCGATACCTCTGACCTTCGAGGTAGCTGCTGAGATAGGCGCTGTTATTGACCAACACGCCATCCCCCGAACGGGTCCAGACTTGGGAGTCGATCCGGTGCGCACTCCTCAGCGCACAGCCCAACCGTCCCTTGCCCGACCATGAATCACCGACATGCGTCTCGATATCCTGCGCCGTCAGCATTCTTATCCCTCGAGCCGGTATCTCGCCCGGGATCGCTCCTTGGAGGGCCGAGCCGTCGCTTTGCGCCGAGCAATCGAGATAGACCGTGCACGGGGTATCCTGCTTGCAGTGGACGAACAAGGTGGACTGATCGCCCGAAACCGCCGACGGCATCGCCAAGGCCTGCGTTTTCACCGGATCCGATAGCGTCGCCGGCGGTTGCGAACCGCCTTCGGTATAGGACACCGAGATTGTCCGGCTCGCACTCGAATAGTTCCCGCCGGTGGCGGCCAAGGTGATGATATCCAATCCGCCCTGTCGATCGCTATCCGCAGCGGCTTTGGCACCGGCGCTTTGACCCGTATCCCAATTGTCGGCGGTGAAGATGAGCGAGGGCGGGGTGATCTCGATACCCGGATTCGAACTCGACAGCGAAACGATGACCACCTGCGTGCCCGTCGGCCTCATCCCGAGCCGGACGACAAAGGAGACCGGATCGCCGCCACCGACCAGCCCGATCCGATCGGTGGAGACTTCTATCGTGCCCGGATTGTCGATGCCGACGACCGCAAGGCTCCGCCTCGCTCGGTCATAGCCGCCGCCGATGGCCGACAAGGTGATGGTGTCAGCATCGTCCACCTCGTCGTCATCTTGGGCCAGTGTCACCGTGATCACCTGATCCGATTCCCAATTCGATGAATCGAAGGTCAGCGATTGCGGTGATATCGCGATATCGTCGTTGGTCTTGCCCAGCAAGACGTTCACGTTCCCAAGGGGTGCATTACCGACGAGTCTGGCGGTGAAGGTCTTCGACGAGCCCTCGCCGATCACGAGGGTTCCGGGGTTCACGACGATGGTGCCCCGTTCACCCGCCGCAGACGATTCTTCGTCGTCTCTCACGCTGACGCTCACTTGCCTCGATGGCACATCGATACCGGTGGCGGCGAGGGTGATGGTATCGCTATCGTCGATACCGTCGGCATCGCCGGACACTTTGATGGAGATACGTTGATCCTCGTTCCAATTCGAGGGGGTGAATGTCAGAGTGCTCGGCGAGAGGGTGATATCGGGGTTGATATTCGTCAAGAACACGGTGACATCCGAGGCTTGGGCGATACCGTCGAGCCCGACATCGAGGGAGCCCTGCGTGCCCTCGTCGATCTGGATGGCCTCCAAACTCACGGTAATCATGCCTTGAGTATTGGCCGGGAGCGTGGTCGAAGATTCGTCGTCATCGACGATCTCGACGCTCACATCGCCCGATACCGAATCATAGCCGGACCCCGATGCGGTGTAGAGAATCACCAATCTCTCGTCGCTATCGTCGGCGTCATGGTTTGCGCTCACCCTCACCGTTTGGCTCGTATTCCACGCACCGCTGGTGAAAGTGAGCGTCGTCTTGTCGAGGGTCACGTCGGGGTTGTTCTGCGCATCCAGATTGACGATCACATCCCCGCTCGGCTGCCTCACCAATCTCATCGTGAAAAGGGCGCTGCCGCCTTCGTCGATCCGCAGGCTTCCCGGCGAGACCGTCAGTCCCGCGGCGTCGTCATCGGTGACCACGATCCTCTGCGCGGAACCGACCCCGTCGTAGCCGCCGCCGGAAGCCGATAGATCGACGGTGGCCTCGTCCGATTCGATATCGTCATCTTGAATCGAGGTCGCGGTGACGGTCTGCTCCTCTTTCCAGTTCGCCTGGGTGAAGGTCAACGAAGTCTTGTCGAGCGATATATCGGCGTTATCGCTCGGCTGCACCGCCACCGTCACATCCGCGCTCGGCAGCGTCGCCAGCCTCACGGTGAAGGTGCCGCTCTCGCCCTCGGCGAAGTTCAAGGGATTGGGGGTGATCACCAGGGCATCGCTATCGTCATCCTCCACCTCGACACCCACACTCCCGGTCTTGCCCGCATAGCCGCCGCCGGTGGCCGACAGGGTGATGCTCGCGCTCTCGTTCGACGAATCATCGTCATCGCCCACGAGCACCGCCACCAATTGTGGGGTGTTCCAGTTCGAACTCGTGAAGGTCAACACGGTCTGCTCGCCGTTGGCATCGGGATCGGCATCCACCCTCACATCGGGGTTGCTCGGCTGGGTGAGCGTCACCGAAACGGTGCCGCTCGGCAAGGTCGCAAGGCTCACCGCGAAGCGACCGCTCCCCCCCTCGGCGATCTTCAACGCATTGGGCGGGAGCACCAAGGATTCTTCGTCGTCGTCCGTCACATCGACGCTCACGCTTTCGCTCAGATTGTCGTAGCCGCCGCCCGACGACGCCAGGGAAATGACGCTCGTGCCGTCGTCCACGGCATCGTCGTCTTGGGCCACCCTCACCGTGACCGTCTGCGTCTTATCCCAATCGTCGTCGGTGAAGGTGAGCGAGGCCTTGTCTGCGCTCACATCGGAGCCGCTCGGCAAGGTCAAGGTCACGCTGACATCGTCGCTCGGGCGCTTCGTCAACCGCACGGTGAAGGTGCCTTGCCTGCCCTCGGTCAGATCGAGGGTGGTCGGCGAAACCGTCAGACCCGCATTGTCGTTATCTGTAACCGTGACGTTCACACTCTCTTCGACACTGACATAGTCGCCACCCGAGGCCGACAAGACGATGCTTTCGCCATCGTTATCCAGATCGTCATCCTCGGCGGCGCTCACCGTCACCCTCTGCGCCGTATTCCAGTTGGCGGGGGTGAAGGCAAGCGTCGTCTTGTCCACGCTCACGTCGGGGTTTCTACCCGCGGTCAGCGTCACGTTGACATTCGCGCTCGGCAGGGTCGCCAACTTCACATCGAAGGTAACGCTACCGCCTTCGGTGACGCTCAGCGAACTCGATGTGAGGGATAGGGCCGGTGTGTCGTCGTCCGTTACGGAAATATTCACGCGGCCGGTTCTACCGCTATAACCGCCGCCGATGGCCGATACCGAGATGGTCGCGCTATCGTCCGAGGCATCATGGTCTTGGGCTGCAGTCACTTTCACCGGCTGCGCCGTACTCCAGTTGCCGACGGTGAAGGTGAGCGCTGTCTTGTCGAGTTTCAGATCGGTGCCGCTCGGCAAGGACAAACTCACCGTGACACCACCGCTGGGCTGGGTACTCAAACTCACATCGAAGGTGGCGTTGCCGCCTTCGGCGACGGTCACGGTGCCCGAAGGCAGGTTCAAGTTCTCGCTATCGTTATCCGTGATGGTGATCTTGACCAGACCGGTCGCGCCACCATAATTCGAGCCGGCCGTCAAGGTGATGTTCGCGCTATCG
This sequence comes from Thioalkalivibrio sp. HK1, assembly GCA_000583135.1. Lineage (GTDB taxonomy): Bacteria > Pseudomonadota > Gammaproteobacteria > HK1 > HK1 > HK1. The sequence continues at coordinate 74 of JFBG01000009.1, read as the reverse complement.
TTCACGGTATCCTGATCATGGACCGTGCTTACCGTCACCGTTTGGTACACGTTCCAGTTGGTGGTCGTGAAGGC
>JFBG01000008.1 GCA_000583135.1 Thioalkalivibrio sp. HK1 | reverse complement strand
GCATTTCCGGCCTCGCTCAATGGCGGGCGGCTGATCACTTGCGATGGCGGGTGGCGGCGCTTCGACTCCATGGCGGTGGAGGAATCGGGCAATATTTGCGTGGCGACCCTGATGGATTCGGGGATCACCGTCGCCGACCCCGACGGCGGGACCTTGGAATTCATCCCCTTGGATGATCCTTACACCACCAATCTATGCTTCGGTGGCCCGGATCGAAAAACCGCTTTCATCACCCTTTCATGGACCGGAAGGCTGGTGGCGATGGACTGGGATCGTCCGGGGCTGGCCCTCGACTTCCAAGGACTCGACGCCCGAAACCCGAGATCGTGAACCGGGCTCGATTGATAGGAATCCGCGGCTCTTTCGAATCGCCGACTTGAATCCGGGATCGACGGAGACCCTCGATCCCCCTCGGGTCGGCGGAATGGGCAGTCCAAACGCGATCCAAGCCACCTCCCCATCAAAGGGAGGATCTCGAAATCGATCACCTCACCCTTGCAGCAACCGGGCATGGCGATCGAGCAAAGAAAGGGATTGATCGCGACCCACCGGCGGGATCATGATCAAGGCTCGAAAAGCCCCGGCTCTTCGACACTCGTCGAGCACGCTTTTATCGCCCGGCACGGCGAAGACGGTCGTCGATATGCTCGCCGGATCCCTTTGCGCCTCCAAGGCCATGATTCTTAGCCGCTCCATCCGCTGCCCGATATCCTCCATCGCCCGCATCCTCGGCATCCAGCCATCGCAAAACTCCACCACTCGCTTGAGGGTATGGTGGCTCTCGCCTCCCAACAGCACCGGAGGATTCGGTTTTTGCACCGGCTTGGGATAGGACCAGATCGGATCGAAATCGACGAAAGGACCGTGATATTGCGGCTCATCGTGCTGCCAAATCGTCTTGATCGCCTTTGCTCGATCGCACATCACCTTGAATCGATCGTCGAACGAAGTGCCGTGATTCTCCATTTCCTCCGCATTCCACCCCGCCCCGATCCCCAGTTCGAATCTCCCCCCGGAGAGCATGTCGAGCGTTGCGCACTCCTTGGCCAAGACGATCGGATCGCGCTCGGTCAGCAAGGCGATGCCGGTGCCGATGCGTAGGCGAGAAGTGGCGGCCGCCGCCCACGCCAATCCGACCAAGGGATCGACTGTGTGCTTGTATTCGCGGGGCAATTCCGCTCCCCCCGGCCATGGACTTCGGCGACAGGTCGGGATATGCGTATGCTCGGGTACGAAGAGCGATTCGAAACCCCGATCTTCCGCTTCTCGAGCCAATTCATCGATACGAATGGTGTAGTCGGTGGAAAATTGAACGATACCGATTTGCATGATCGAACCCCTCGAAGTCGAATAAAGTGCGTGTTATCTTAGCAGTCAACCAAGCGGGTATTTTGCAAAAATCAAGGAGCCAGGGATATGCCAGTCCTGCGATGTCGATATCCGAAAAATCCGAAATCCGAAAAAAGAATGTCGATGGCCCAGCCTTCCGGCGCATCGTCCGCCAAGGGCAAATATCGGCTCTCGATGCCGGCGATGGCGATGGCGCTGGCAATGGCGACAACGCAAGGCCTTGCCCATCCCGGCGGCCTCGCCGAGGACGGTTGCCACAATCAAGTCAAGACCGGGGACTGTCATTGCCATATACCGCCGGGGGATCGAGATGGATGCCCCAAAATCCAATGGCGGGGCCCCTCCGCCGAAGCCCCCGATGCGTCACCCAAAGCCGAGGATGGCAAGATCGATCGAATCCGCATCGCCAGCTGGAATCTCAATCTCCTGCACTGGAAAAGCGACGTGTCGCTCTGGCGGGGAAGCGTCCGACGCAACGATGCCGACTATGAAATCCTTAAGGGCTATGTGCGCAAGATCGATGCCGATATCATCGCCTTTCAAGAGGTCAACGGCCCGCAAGCGGCGGCAAGGATCTTCCCCTCGGAGGAATACGATATCCATCTCTCGGGGCGATACGACTCGAATTACAACGATATCTATACCGGATTCGCCGTGCGCCGGGGGCGCTTTGCGAATATTCGAAAACGCGATGTGCCCGATTTCGAGCCCAATCCCAACAAGGAGCGATCGCTGCGCTGGGGGGTGGATTTGAGCGTCGATATCGATAGCGCGGAAAATCCCTCGGCGAGCGAAAAGACGAAAACGCTGCGATTGCTCAATATCCACCTCAAATCCGGATGCCAATACGGGAGTTTGGAAAATCCGAAGAGAAAGCAGTGCAAACGCTTGGTAAAACAGATCGCTCCTTTGGAGGCGTGGATCGATGATCGCCGGCGGGAGGGAGCGGCCTTCGTGGTGCTGGGGGATTTCAATCGCACCTTCGACCACCACGGCGAACGCGATCACCTCTGGCAGGCCATCGACGATGGCGACCCCTCGGGGCTCGAACTGCATCGATTGCCGAACGGCCATCCCCATGAATGCTGGAAGGGAACCGGCAACCACTTCAAAAACGGCGTCGATTTCTTCGTCTTCGGGGCAAGGGCTTGGGAATGGGCAAGACCCGATTCCTTCCGCGAAATTCTGTGGGAAGCCAAAGACATGGATGAAAAACGCAGGCTTCCCTCGGATCATTGCCCGATCACGGTCGATCTTTTCGGATCCTTGGAATCGACGAACGCCGGCCGATGAAAGGGCGCCCCTTTTTCGAAAACCCTCTTTTTTTCCAATATCGAGGTGGGTGATCTCCCCCACCTCGCCCTTTTTCCTCTCGATCCCGGTCATCGGCTCGTCATTCCCGAAGGAATTCGGCCAAAAATATCTGCGAGAATATCGGCAAGGATATCGGCAAAATACTTCTCAAGAGATTTTTTATCGCTATAATAAGCAAGTCTCGATGCATTCGATGCCCTATCAAGGGAAAAAGAAGAAATATTCCCTGTAATATCAATGTAAAACCATCGATTCCATCGATTAGATTTTCTTGGCCTTACAGGTAAAATATTTCATTTGTGCAGTGCATCAAAATCCCCTATATTTCTCCTTGAGGTTATCCATGATTCACGCTTCCAGGAGAGCATAAAAATGAAGTCCGCCACAAACGATCGTTCGATTCGCTCGGAAAACGCCCACGAGCCGATCGATTACCTCGAACATACCGCAAGAGCGCGCAAAGCCCAAGGCGAAGCCATCGTCCGCTCGATTCGTCTGATCGGGAATTTCATCTCCCGCTCGCTGGCGAAGGGATGGAAACGCATCGATTTGGGTATCCGGCGACGGCAGATGGTCGCCGAGCTCTCGGCTTTGGACGATCGAATCCTCGATGATATCGGCATCCGGCGCCGGGATATCCCGATGGTCGTGGACGGGCTTTTGATCCCCGGCGGTGACATTCCGATCTGGAATATCCGTTCCCGACTCGGACATCCGCAGATCCCCGAGGAAGCGGCGAACGAAAGCGACCGGCCCGCGGCGTGAAAGGGCCCGCGGCCCTTCGCGGATCCGAACCTTCGTAGGCTTCGTTCTTCGACGAGAGAAAACCGAGGCGACGACAAACACCGACCGGTGCGTCGCCTCGCCTCGATTGTGAAGTCCAAGCACTGAAGTCCAAGCAGATCGACCGATTCGGCACGGGCTCGGAGGTCTTTTCGATCCGGGGTGCTCATCTCCCCCGATCACCCCTCCCCCCGATCGAAGCCTCCGACCCCGTTCGCCGAACGATCGCAAACCCCCCGCCTTGAATTCCACCTTAGGCGATCGAAACATCGCCCGATGTACCGATAACGCTTTCTTCTTGGAATTCGTCGAATCGAGATCCCTCGAATCGATTCGAATCCCGAAAAAACCACTCCCTCGCTCTGTCCATCCCCCGCAGGCATCCATCGATGCGAGCGCTCATCGACTCGTTTTGAATCAAACGCTTGCTCGAATCTCGGGAGATTGTCGCTAAACTCCCCTTGATCGTTCTATCCGGCGAAAAAGCCCAAGGCGTATCTTCGAACGATCGAAGGCCAATCAAACCTTCGTTTTTTACGAGAACTCCGATCTCGTAAAAAGAAATCCGCCTTGCGCGCTTGCGCGGCGGTGGCTTTATCAAAGGGATCTTCAAATCTTTTTTCGAAAAACCCCGATACGCCCCGAAAGGTGCAAAGGAGATATCGTCATTTCCCGCCGCTTACTGGCTCTTGCGATCAACGAGCGATTCTTCTACGGCCGGGCGATGCTGGCCTTGGCGGCATTGATCATGTTCGCCAGCGGGCCGGGCCAATCCCATACCTTCAGCGTCTTCTTGATACCGCTTGTCGACGATCTGGGGATATCGCATACGGCCATCTCGATCGCCTACGCCGTCGCCACCCTCGTTGCCGCATTCGGTCTTCCCTTCGTCGGAAGAGCCGTCGATCGCAGCGGGAGTTACCGGGTCCTGACCGTCATCGTCATCGCCTTCGGGGCCGCGACCATCGCTTTCTCGGCGATCAGCGGGTTCGTCCTGCTGATGCTGGGATTCGGTCTGCTGCGCTTTTTGGGTCAAGGGTCGCTGATGCTTTGCGCCAACAACCTCACTTCCCAATGGTTCGATAAAAAACGAGGGATCGCGCTCAGCTTGACCATGCTCGGCTTTTCTCTCAGCGTTGCCTTGCATCCTCCCCTTGCGCAATGGCTGACGGAAACCCATGGCTGGCAGATGGCTTGGATCGTCATGGGGCTCGGCACTTGGCTGCTGTTGCTGCCGCCCATCATGCTGCTGCTCTTCGATCGCCCCGAGCAGCTAGGACTCGTACCGGACGGCAAGATCAAGAAGGGCGAAGCCGATATTCCTGCAAAAGCGAATGCAAGGAGCGAGGGTGCCACCGCCGATCGGGGGCTCGACCTTGCACAGGCCCGACGCACCGATGCATTTTGGGTCATCCTCCTTTCCAACTCCGTCCACTCCGCCTTGGCGACCGCGATCTTCTTCCATCAGGTTTCGATTTTCGATGCCAAGGGGCTCGATCCGACATTGGCGACATCGATCTTTTCGGTCACGGCCTTGATGATGGTCGTTTCCTCCTTGATCATCGGGCATCTCCTCGACCGCCTGCCGACTCGCCCTCTTTATGCGGCGGCGCTGCTATCGACCAGCCTGTCCTTGGTGATGATGAGCCAAGTGCAAGGACAACTCACGGCGAGCGCCTTCGCATTCGTCTTCGGACTATCCAACGGAGCGATGCTGGCGCATATCGCCTATGTATGGCCGCGCTTTTTCGGGCGGGCGCACTTGGGTTCCATCTTGGGGGTCGCCCAGATGGGGATGGTGATCGGCGCCTCGCTCGGCGCCATTCCGCTCGGGGTCGGCTACGATCTCGTCGGTGAACACGACGGGCTCTTGCTCGTCTTGGCCCTGCTGCCGATATCGTGCGCCGTTGCGGTGATGCTCATGCGCATACCGCGGATCGACGCCGGGCCTGCATCCACAACGACGCCGAATCATTGATGAGCGAAACGATGGCGATCTCGGGCGCAAAACAAGAACCGAGGCCGTCCCGACGAGCGCCGTCAAATACCTCGATCTAGGGGATTCATCGCGTGAAAAGCATCGATCACGATTGTGCCTGCGCGCATTCGAAGCACCCTGCCGCTTGCGCGCACTCGAAGCGCCCTGCCGACGACATCATGCGCCCGGAGCGGCTGGGGGTGGTCTTCGCCAATCGCCTTAGCTTCTCTCGCAGCCTGATCCGATGCATGCATCTCGAGGGTTGGCGATTCGAAGAGCCCGTCCTCGCCCTCGATGATGAGGGTTTCGGCCATTATCTTCGCACCGTTTCGACTCCGAACCGACAATACAGCTTGGTGGGATTTTCCCATCGACTGGACCCTTCGATGCGCACCGATCGGGTGATCGCCGATGCTTGGGATACGACCTTCACCCTCTTTGACGGGGTTCCGTCCAAAGCCGATATCGAACGACTGTCCCGGCAGACCCCGAAGCAGGAAAAAGGCAGGTTCGTAGCGCAAGATCTGGTGCTCAGCCGCGCCAATCGGAGCGCTCGCCTTTTCGAACATACCTTGGAACGGCTTGCCGACGGCAGGCAACCGGATCCCGCCTTCATCAACGAAGTCGGTTATTTGATGCGCACCACCGCAGTCTACGGCAACGGCAAATTCGGCCTGGCGGATCGACAACGCTACGCCCGTCGCCCGGAGTTGGCGGGACCCTTTCGCGCCGAGATGTTGACCGTTTATCTGATTCGCAGTTTCACCTTCGATCTCATCGAGCATATCGCCCGACAACGGAACCCCTCGAAGGCGGTCGGGATCGATACCCGACTCAAACGCCATCTCGGGGTCGGCAATGCGACCGGTCTTGGCATGGTGCCTTTTCTGATCCGTCATCCCGGACTCATCCACCGCTGGTTTGACGCCCGCGAGGAGGCTCTGGCCCGAGTGCGGAGCATGGACGATGATTCTCGAGGCGATCGATCGCGATTCCTTCGCTCGTTGAAACGGGCGAAGGCCCATTTGCGCGAGTGGCATAGCGAGGATGACGAGCGCCGTCGTCGCCTCGAATCCATGATCGAGGAGATCTCGCAGTTGGAGCGTCGGCTCGAAGAGCAAGCCATGGGCGAAGGTCCGGCATCGGCGAGGGGGGAAACGATATCTTTCGACCCCAAAGAAGGCTTTAGAGAAAGGGTCTACCGCCATGCTTGCACGCATTGCTCGCCGGAGACCCAAGAACTGGTGATATCCCTCCTGTTGGAATCGGGGGCGGATCTGATAGACGATCTTGCCGAGGGTTTGGAGATGGAAGAAGAGGATCTTCCTCCACGCCTCGATCCCACCATGAGCATCGCACGGTTGAAGTCCTGTATCGAGCGGCACTACGGATGGGCGCTGGATCGCGACTTCTCCGGCCCCGAAGCGACGCACCATTTTTGGTATCACTCCAAAGAAAAGATGGAGCCGCGGCGGGGAGAGCGCCATACCGAACCGGGAGCGGAGCGGGAGATGCCGCTCGGCGTCGCCCGCGATATCGACCGGCTGGCGAAAGCGCTGGATATCGAGATCGATGGCGGCAACGGGGAGGATTCCCTGGCCGTCTTTTTGGTGCGCCACCCCGAGCTGCGCCACAGCGCAAGGCGCGTGCAATCCACGATGCACTGGGACTACGCCGAAATTCGGGGCAATCCGCTGGAACCCGAATGTCGGCCGATCGATCTTCTACGCGCCAAGCTCGCCTGCTTCGGGGCTTCCAAATTCGATCCGAAATCCGATCTTTGGACGCGGATCACCCTTTATCAGGGAGCCCCGCTGCCGACTGGAAAGGAGGAGGGGCTTGCGGACGATTGGTATTTTCCGACGCTCTTCTTTCCGTCGAAAAACTCCATCGAAGGCGAGGCGGAGGATGGGAGCGATGATCGTCCTTCGACATCCCTTCGATGAACGATCCGGCGCCTAATGCATATTTCGCTGAGCGAACTCAAAGAAGCGACCGTCCGGGCGGCATCGAGCGTCGGCCTGCCCCCGGGATTGGCCGATGAAGCGGGGATCTTGGCTTCGAGGATCTTGCGATCGTCGATCGAAGGGGATCGGGTATTGGGTCGTATCGAGGATCTCGTCGAGGCGCTGGAGGCGCTGGATCGAAAGGATTCCTTTCGCTTTGCAAAAACACCGGCGATCGCCGGCCATTTCATCGCACAAAGGGCGAAGGCCCCCCTTTCCTGCCTATGGTGCGGGCCGAGCTTGGGCGATCGGCTGATCGTCGCCGCCGCCGAGGAAGGGCGCCAAAGCGGATCCATCGCTTGCGTCGAGGCGGTGGATATCCCCTCGCCGATCGTGCACCACCTGCTATGGGCTTCGCAAGCGATCGAAGGGCTCGTCAGGATCGTCTGTCGATCCCGAACCGCCCTTGCATCCCCGGCGATGCCGGAGATCGAATTGACCTGCCATCGAGGAAGACTCCTAGGGTCGAAGATACCGCTTCGGGGTCCGGCTTGGATGTCGATCGCTCTTGACCCGTCGCCATCACCGGACACCGCAGGCGAGATGATTGAAAAGCGATCGATGAGTGCATACGGGAGGGCGAACGAGGGAATGGGCGGGGAAATCGAAAAGGCGCTCTGGCAACGCCTTTGCGTCCTCGCCGAAAAACAGCTGGTCGAAAACAGCGAGCGCTCTCGCTTGACCGGAGCGGGAGCGGGGGTGGTCGATCGCGATTGAGGGGCAACGGCGCGCGGATGATGAGACGAGACGATATGAGAGACCGCCCAAGGATTCGCTAGACGATCCGATTGATCAAACCCTCATCGCCTTGCTGCAAGCAACGCAGGTTCGTCAATAAAATATCGATCACATTTTCCTCGTATCGCCGCGTCTCTCCAGCGCTATGAGGGGTGATCAAGGCATTTTCCAGCCCCCAAAGCGGGGAATCGGCGCCAAGCGGCTCCTCGACGAAGGTATCGATCCCCGCCCCGGCGATCGCACCGCTCTTCAAAGCCTCGATCAATGCCGCCTCGTCCACGCAACGACCTCGAGCGACGTTGATGAGATAAGCCGTGGGCTTCATGCAGGCCAAGGCGGCGGCATCGACCAAGTTCTCGGTCTGCGGGGTCAAGGGGCAGGTCAGCACCAGGATATCGACCTCGGCGAGGGTGGCGAGAAAATCGGCCGGAGGGCGCAGATCAAGGACCGATCCGTCATGGTCGGCGAGATTGCGCTTGATGCCGATCACCTGCATCCCGAAGGCGCGGGCGAGAAGGGCCAAGCGCGATCCGATGGCCCCGAGGCCGTAGATCAAGATCCTCTTGCCTTCGAGTTCTTCCTCGCGCCGAGCGATATCCGAGATCATCGGGCGCCAGATCCGCTCGCGCTGACGATCCCGCCCGGTGTGGATCTGACGGGTCAGCGCAAGGATCATCGCCATCGCATGGTCGCTGACCGCATTGCGGTTGACACCGCTGCCATTGGCAAGACGAATCCCCTTGGCGCGCAAGGCATCGCGATCGAATTGGTCGTAGCCCGCAGCGCAAACTTGGATATAACGAAGATTCGGCGCGGCATCGAGCATCTCGTTCGACCACAGCCCGGAAAGAACCAGCACCTGCCCTTCACCGAGGCGATCGAGGGTCGCGGCACGGTTTTCCGTCTGGAAATGCGAGATGGCGGTATTTCTTCGCGCAAAGCATTCCGCCAAGCGATAGGCGGGGTGGGCGAAGTGAATCACCATATCCCCGTCGGCCGGAAGGCAAGGATCGCAAGCGGTCGATGAGGTATCGGTCATTTCGAAGAGATCGTGAAGAGATCGTGAAGGATTCGGTGAAAGATAAAAGGAAATTATATCGGATAGAGTCGAAAGAGTATCTTGACATTTTGATCAAAATAAAGTAGAGGTATAGGAACGGGTACACAAGTGATAACCACGGAGGAAGTAACCATGAAAAAGATAGCGATGATTGCGATGCTCTTCGGCTTCGCCGGTGCGGTTCACGCCGATGGCTCGTGCCATCATCCGCTCGGCTGCGGCTATATGAAGCCCGACGTCGAGGAAGAGAGCGGCTGGATCGAGACCAAGGCGAGCGATGATATCCCGATGCTTGCTTCGGATGGTGGTTATGAGCAGTGCAAAGCCCAATGCAATAATCTGGATTGGTATTTGCAAAAGGCATGTTTCGATAACTGCGATCAGAAATATGGCGGGCAGGCGAGTGCCGAACCGACCACGATGATCGCCTACGACGATTCTCAGCAATCCGATCCGTGGGGCAACGGCGGTGAAGGCGGGGCGATGTTGAAGCCCGAATCGGAATATGACATCAAACTCGACACCGACCCGCTTTGCGATACCGACCCGTACTCCTGCTTCCATCTGGCGAATCAAGACAACACCCTGCAATCTGAAGAAAGGCAAGTCGCCAGTCTTGTTGTCCTTATCTGGATCTTCGACACGTTTCTCGACTAAAAGGGTGCCACAAAAGGATGGCGGTATGATGCCTGTCATCCGGGAATTGATACTTTCCCGTATAAATCCTAAAAAAAGGGGCTCCGTGCGAGCCCCTTTTTCTCGATTATCCTTCGACACTATCCGATATGACTTCCCAAAAAAAGCCCGCCCGACGAGGGTCGGGCGAGCGGTGTCTGCCAAGTCGGGTTATGCGCAGCCCCATCGAGTCCCGAACCTGATATCGATGAAAAAACGGCGATCCGATATCGGGTTCCGATTCAAGGCCTAAGCATCCACGGTTTTCAAAGCCAAGGACTTCGAAGCCAAGCGCGTTCGAGCCGATATCAAAGAGCTATCGGGGCCTTGAATCCCTCAGCCCTCCTCCGATTCCGATTCCGATTCCGGGATGCGGGTGAGCCCCTCCATGCGGACGGTGATATAGCTGACCTTGTAACTCGGGAGTTTGTAGGCCCACTTCGACCAGCGCTCGTTGAGGCTCTCGACCTCGGCGACGATGGCCTCGCGGTCAAGGGTGTCTTCCGAAGCCTCGGCATCGCTTTCATCGGCGGCTTCTTCGCCGTTCTCGGCGGCGTCGGCCCCGTCGTCGTCTTGCGCCGATGCCTCTCGCTCGCTCTCGGCGGCGAAGGTCTCCTCGTCCACTTCGGCTCGCAATACCAGCCAGCCATCCGAGTCTCGTCGCTTGAGATCCCCGATCACCCGCAGGCCGTCGAAGGTCACCACGCTCAGCGATAGGCCGTTATCGGCATCGAATTCCTCTTCGTCGTATCCCGGTCTCGATCGAACATCGTCCAAGCGCAGATCCTGAATGAAACCCCCGATATCGGCGATGCGATAGGCGGCGTCGACCTCCCTTCCTTCGGGGATATCTTGCAGCGTGAACTCGCTGTCGGCGGGGTCGGCCTTGCTCACCTCGATGACATCCCCGTCGCTATGCCGCAAGGTGACTCGACGGGTGCGCTCGACGGGAATCGCAACGATATCGCGCTGCGCCCAATCCACCGCCGACCTTCCCGAGGGCACCGATCCCTCCACCAACCACACTTGGGGATCGTCGGCGATGCGCACATAGAGCTCCGAGCGATCGCGATTCGCCCCCGAGGTGCGACGATTGCCGAGCACCCACCGCGCCAACTCCTCGCCGGCGGCGCTTTCAAGCCGAATTCTCAGCGAATCCGCTCCCGCTTCATCGGGATCCTCGACCCCGAGCTCGGAGTAATACTCCGGGCGAGATGTTTTCGGCTCGAGATATTTCAGGCTCGCCCCCCCGAGCAGAAGTCGGTGTACCCGATCTCGGGCCGCCGGATAGCCATCCTTCTCCTCCAGCATCCAAGCATCGTCGGCACGAACGATATGGAAGGGATCGTCGGCGCCCTCGATGCGGATCCGAGCGACCTCGTTGATCCGATCGAACAACGAGGGAAAGACCGTCTCGTCGTTCGCCGCGAGATCTTCTTCCGGTGCTCGATCCGACCAATACACCGCCCCGACGGTGGCGACGACCAAGACGATCAGCACAAAGATCCAACGAAATCCACGCATTCCGATCTGCCTCCTTTATCGATTCCAAACTCTCGGCACGGTTGCCTCGAACCACCACCCTCGGATTCCCGCACCGCGCGACGATTCACCGTCGATCCCGGCATCAAAAAGCCGGTATCACGGGGTCGGCCCCACGATCCGAGCCGCCCTCATGCCGCTTGCAGACTCGAGGTCGCTCGCCGTCGACGCCGAAGATGGATAAAGCCCGCCAGCAACCCGCCGATCCCGATCAGGATCGGCACGAGACCGATATTGACGAAGCGAAGCCAGCCCTGCAAGGATTCGATATCGGCGCGCAACTGACGCCGCACATCGCGCAATTCCTTGTTGATCCGCACCCGCTCTTGACGAAAGCGCCGGATCTCCTCGCGCTGGGCATCCCCCAAAATCAGGCTCTCGCTATTTTCCTGATACCGCTCTTCGAGCTCGCGCAACCGGCGCTCGGCGTCTTGGAGTTTGGCGCTCAACTCCTGCTCCTTGGCGCGGTAATCGCGCTCCGCCTGCTGCCGCAGTTCGATGACCTTCGAAAAAGGACGCGAGAAACTGCCGCGATTTCGCACGCTGATCAGATCGCCCGATCCCGTCAGGTTATCGACGGCATTGACCACGAAACTTCCATTGGCGGAATTGGGGATCGCGATTCGATTTCCGAGCAACTGCTGCACCGACACCCACAGGCGATCCGTCAGCACATCGGAATCGGCCACCAAGATCATCTGGGCATCCTCGATCGATTCCGAGAGATGGTCGCCGGTCGATGCACTTTCATCCACACTCGAACCCTCCTCGCCCTCGGATTCCTCCTTCGGCGGACCGTCGGGGAAGGCGGTGACCACCGGACCTGCAACCCGCACCACCAGCGGCAGGGGGCTTCCCTCCGACTCCAAGTCGTCACGCAGGGATTGAGGGTTCGAGTTGACCTCGTCGATGCGCTGCGGCGTCACCTTGGCCACGCCGTCGGTGGTCGAAATCAGCGGCGTCATGGTGGTGGTCGCCCCTTTGGCGACCTCGAAAAAGCCCGCGGTGGCCATCGAGATATTGCCCAAGTTCCCGGTGACGATATCGTCACCATCGAAGAGCTCGGATTTGACGACCATCCAAACCGGATAATCGAAGGTGAATACGCGCCCGCCTCGCTGGAACTGCGCTTGCATCGACAGGCTTAAGTCGGCGGCGACATCGTCGCCGAGCGAAACCCCCCATGTCGCCAGCAGGTCTCCCAATTCCGAACGCCTCGAGCCTCCGGGCGGCACTCCCCCTTGGGCTGCGACCTGCATCTGGATCTCGGAGAAGGGATCTAAGAAGGCGAGGATCCGCCCCCCTCGCAAGACATATTGATCGATTGCGTAAAGGGCCTTCGGCGGCAGTTCCTGCGGATGCACCAGCATCAAGATATCGATATCGCCGTCGATCTCCTCGAGGCTTTGATCGAGGGTGCGCACCTCGAAGAGCTGACGCAGCTGCTCCAACACCACCCACTCTCTTTGGTTTTGCCCCGGCGGCTGCGGGATCCCCGGTGGCGGGCCCTCGATCGGCAAGGTGCTCAATAGCCCGACGATCTTTTGCGGAGGGCGGGTCAGTCCATAAACGAGGCGGGTCAGATCGTATTCAAGAAAGGTCTCGCGCTCGGCGGCGAGAAAAGGAATCACCTCCATCTGATCCACGGAGTTGGTACCGACGAGACCGAAGTAGAAATTCGCCCCCTCGTTGCCCACCGGAACCCCCTGCAAACCGTATCCCACCGCCCGATCCTCGTCATCGGTGAAGGGCTCGGGATCGATCACTTGCAAGTCGATCTGACCGTCGGCCAAGCGCTCGTATTCCCTCAACAACGAGCGGACGCGATCCGTATATCCGCTGATGCGGCTGGCATTGGCCAACTCCCCTTGCGAGAGATAAAGACGCAAGGTGATCGGATCTTCGAGGTTGGCAAGGATATTCTTCGTCCCTTCCGAGAGCGTGAAAAGACGATTCTCGGTGAGATCGACCCGCGCCGAATCGAGCGTGCGACTTGCAAGGATATTGACCGCAAAGAGCAAGACGATGGCAAGGGCCATCCCCGTAGTGGTCATCAGACGATTGATCATGCGTTCTCTCCGTATGCCGGATCACCGATGCCGAAAAAGGAAAGAGGGAGATAGGTCTTGGATTTCGGCTTTCTCGATGGCCTTTTCATGTCGATTCTCATTTCCAAAAACCCTCCCCGAGCGCCGAAGAAGCCTTCGATCCGCACCTTCAAGCGGCTTTGCGCCACTCGATCACCAATGCATTGACGAATAGCCAAAACACGATGAGGGAGGCGAAATAGATCACGTCGACGGCGTTCAGCACCCCCTTGCCGATCGCATGGAAGTGATCGAGGAAGCTGAACGAGCGGATGGTCTCGACGATGATCGGCGGGGCGAAAGCCTCAAAGAAATTCAGCACCATGGGAAACCCGCTGAGCACGAACCCTAGGCAAACCACTCCGCTGACCACGAAGGCGATCACCTGATTGCGGGTCAGGGCCGAGACGCAAGAGCCGATCGAGAGGAAGGCCCCGGCCATCAACAGGCTGCCCAAATAGCCTGCGAGGATCACGCCGTTATCCGGATCCCCCAGATAGTTGACGGTGATCCATACCGGAAAGGTCATGGCCAAGGCCACGGCGGTGAAAATCCACGCCGCAAGGAACTTGCCCAAGACCGCCGCCCCCATGGTGATCGGTAGGGTAAAGAGCAGTTCGATCGTGCCCGAACGCCGCTCCTCCGCCCACAGTCGCATCGCCAAAGCCGGGATCAAGAAGAGATAAAGCCACGGGTGATAGACGAAAAAAGCCTGCAGATCCGCTTGACCTCGACCGAAGAAATTGCCGATATAAAAGGCGAAGATTCCGCTCAAAAAAACGAAGATGGCGAGGAAGACATAGGCGATGGGGGTACCGAAATACCCCGCCAGTTCCCGCCGACAGATCGTCCACGTATCAGCCATGATCCGCACCTCCTCGGTTGGCGGCATCTTTTTTTCGGTCTTTCTTGGGGCCGATATCGGTGGTGATCTCTCTGAAGACATCATCGAGACGCCCTCGCTCGACGTACATCTCCAAGATCTCCCAACCGCCGCTGCGAGCGGCATCGGCAACCGCGACGGTGGGAACGACGCCGCCGTCGGAAAAGAGCGACAGTTCCACCGTTCCTTCATGATTGGCGACTTCCTCGACCTCCTTGACCCCGGATAGGGAGCCGAAGGAAGCGATCATCGCCGCCGCCCGATCGGGATCCCCGCCGCTGCGCAGCCGAATCCGCAAGGCCCCGTGTCCCTTCGAGCGCCGCAGGAGATCCTCCGGACGATCGTCGCTGACGATCCGACCGTCGGCGATGATCGTGGCTCGGGTGCAAACCGCATCCACTTCCTCGAGGATATGAGTCGATAGGATGATGACCTTCTCCGCCGCCATGCCGCGGATCAAGGTGCGTACCTCGTGCTTTTGATTGGGATCCAAGCCGTCGGTGGGTTCGTCGAGAATCAGAATCTCCGGATCGTGCAAGATGGCTTGGGCCAAACCGACGCGGCGCTTGAATCCCTTGGACAAGGTATCGATCGGTTTGTGCGCTGCGGACTCGAGGCTGACCCGATCGATCACCGAATCCACCCGCTCTTTGGCCTCGCTTCCCCGATAGCCGTGGATGCGGGCGATGAATCCCAAGAAGGCGATAGGGGTCATCTCGCCGTACAGAGGAGCGCCTTCGGGTAGATAGCCGATCCGCTTCTTGACCGAGACGGGATCGCGAGCGATATCCACGCCATCGACGACGATGCTTCCCTCGTCGGGGGCCAAAAATCCGGTCACCATCTTCATGGTGGTCGATTTCCCGGCTCCGTTGGGGCCGAGAAAGCCGAGCACTTCGCCGCGGGTGACATCGAAAGAAATCCGGTTCACCGCAACCAAGGACCCGAAGCGCTTGGTCAACTTCCTGATCTCGATCATCTTGAAACCGTGCTCCTTTGAAAGAAGATTTCGGTCCGTACCTCGAAGATCTTTCGACAAAGATCCTTCGACTTCGACGATTATCGGGCGTTAAATGGGGAACGACACACCGGATTTCAACCCCGCATCCACCCCCTTAACCGGACCTTCGCATGACGATCGCCGACATCGAAAAAGGGGACGGGTCGCCCGCCGGGCCTATTTTGTGAGATTTCGAGCGCATCGGCAATCCGATCGCCTTGGTGGGCCGGCTCGGTGGCTTGAAAAAAGCGGCGCGTCCGAGGCGATCGAAAGAGATATCTCGTTCGACGATGCAAGCATCGAAGACCTGCACCTCGCCCGATGATCGATTCGATGGCCCTCGCTCGAGTGTTCGCCGGGGTTCGATCTCGATATCAAGGGCTCGGTAGAGGAATTTGGAAGGGGGATTTCGCTTCGCACCGGCATCGATCGATGGCCCAAGGCACCGAGGCCCCGGCGGTTATTCGAAGATCGAGACCTCCCGCCATGCGGATGGGGTGCGGGCACCTGCGCCCGCAGGCGGGCGATCCCGCTCGATTTGCGTAGATATTCATGCTATCCAAACTATTATCGGGGCCAGCATAAATCCCTTTCATTTCATGCCGGTCGATGAAGACGGCACCACCGAAATAACGATCGCCGGCGCATGGCCGATGCATTGGGCCTATCGATCCGACAACGATCCGGCGGTGCCTTATATAGCGGCCGACACCCTCCTCCAACAGCGGAACCGGTGATCTCGAACCACAAGATCTATTCGAATTGTTCAGTGATAAAGATTCACGCGGGCGCCTTCGTATCCATGCGGATTATATGATCGGAGAACTGACCTTCCCCGAGAATACCTCGATGAAATCATTTCGATAACCGGCGATTTGCTCTTCGCCCCGCACCTCGATCCGGCTTGGGTCGAAAGGATCAAAAAGGGTCTGCCGGCATTGGAAAGCCAAGCACAACCGAAGATCGCGCATCGAATGCACGCCATCGCCAGGCTTGCGATTTTGGGCGACGGGCCGCTCGATGATTTCTTGGGTCTGGACGATCTCGATGCCATCGAAAGGGTCGAAGTGGCCATGCGGCGGGGAATCAGCGGCGGGATTTTACGAGATATTCGACATGTCGATGTCGCGGCGAGAACGATCTCGATACTCGCTGTGGAAGATCGCGAAACCGGCGATATCTCTCGTTTGGGTGAAATACTCGAAGATATCGAATTGGATACCGTCCAAGATCGTCTTTTATCGGTTTTTCCGCCGAGCGACGATCGGATCATCGTCGCCTCCAGCCCCGACGCCGACGCCCTACCGGGTGCTTGTATCATCACCGAGATCGAGCAGGTGGTACGGTGTCCGCAACGATAATGCGTTTTTATCATCGATCCTACCGTTCATCGATCGCACTCCCGACCTGCGATTGGATAGCGATCGGATAGCACTCGCAGGCTTGCGCAAAGGAGCGATTTGCAATGAGAGGAATTCCGGTCTCTATGGTCTTGGCGCTGGCTTTGGTCTCATGCACCGATACCGGTCTCTTGAACGGTGAATATGGGACTAAGCGGGATATCGATCGAAAAGTCGTCGTGGCCAAGACCCCCGAGGGACGGACTTTTCACTTCATGCCGATCGATGAAGATGGTGTCGATGAAATCATGATCACGAGCGCATGGCCGACGCCTTGGGCTTATCGAGCGCACAACAATCCGGCGGTGCCCGAAATAGCGGCCGAGGTCATCATGACCGGTGGAACGAACGATCTCGCTCCCGAGGATGTATTGAATTTTTTCAACGACCGGAACGCCCTCGGGCGGCTATATATCCGCTCGGATCATGTCATCGGGGAGCTGAGCGTTCCCCGAGCGCATCTCGATGACATCGTCTCGATGACGAGCGAGATGCTTTCGATGCCGCTGATGGATCCGGCCTCGGTCGAGCGGATCAAGAGCGATCGATCGGCAACCCGGATCGATGAGCGAGCGCAAAAAGGAATGAGGGATCGAATCGAGGATATGGCCCGGCTGGCGATTTTGGGCGACGGGCCGCTCAACGATTTCTTGAGTCTTGCCGATGCCGATGCCATCGAAAGGATCGGGATCGATGATTTACGCCGCTGGCACAGACAGACCATCGTCGGATCCGGCTTGACGATCGCCGTCGCCGGAGCGATCACCCGCCAAGATGCCGGCAAGGCGATCGATCGATTGCTGTCGGGATTGCCGGACGGGAAAAACGAAGCGGCGGCGCCTGCGGTGCAAACGGACTTTTCGCCCAGAACCATCTTGCTGCACACCCCCGAGGCATCGAGATCGATGCTGGGTTTTTTCGGACGCATATCGCCCTTCGCCGAGGGTGGGGGTCCGACCGACCTGCTTGCATTGCATTCCTTTACCCGACGGGGCGGAGCGCTCTTCGATACGCTGATGAAAGAGCCGATATCGGCCAATGGCTTCGAGGCGGGATTCGTCGATTACGACCGTACGATACGACTCATGTCCATCAGCGTCGATGTCGACGAATCGAAACTGGCAAAGGCCGCCCTGTCGGTCCTTCGCCGATACGAGGATTATCGAGCGGATCCCGACCCGATCGATATCGATGAATCGCAACGCGAACTCACCGAGTTATTCCATGGTTATTCCGGCGATGTCGATGGCGCGGCAAGAACGATCTTGAAATCGGCTTTGAAAGAAAGCGAAAGCGGCGATGCACATCGTTCGGATCGAACACCGGGAAATATCGAAGCCGAGGATGTGAGCGATCGCCTTTCATGGGCTTTTCCGTCGAGCCGCGACCTGATCATCGTCGCCATCACCCCCGACGCCGATGCCCTACCGGGGGCTTGTGTCGTCACCGAGATCGAGCAGGTGGCATCGTGTTCGCTGCCGGGATATTAGGCTCGTCTCGAACCTGTCATATCCCATCGGGGTCTTTGCCCGGTTCGTCGGCCGCTTGACGCTTTCGTCGGATCGAAATCCTTGCGATCCCCTTGACGGGGTTCGATCCGCTTCGAGAGCCTCGGGCGATCGACGGATCGGCGATCGAAAGCGCATCGAGGGTGATTGCCGTCGATCCGCAAAGGGGCGGGAAAAAGATAAAATCCCATCGCCACGATGCTTCGGGGCCTCGATCCTCGATCGATGATCGAACCCGGTGCGTGCCGATTCGATCCTTGGGATCGAAAATCGCAAGTCTCGGCGAATCCGAAAGGGCCTTTGGAAAACGAATCTGCGCTTTATGACCCTCGAAAACCCCTTCGAGATCGATCGGCGATAAAAAACCATGCGAGCCAATCAACCGACACCTGCGCGTCCTTTCGAGGGAAGCGGCGATCCATCCGATGAATCGCAGGTAGGGACGCTCGATTCAATCCCACTTATCAATATCCCTAATATCCCTCTTATCGAGAAGAGACTTCGATGTCGCCGGGATCACGCCCCTCAAGGGCTGCGCTCGTCGACCGAGATCGATGGCGGTGAAAGCGGGGGCCTGAAAAAAAAGATCTTCTCGAATCTTCGCCTCGGATTTCGCCTGTCAAGGGCGATCGCGCTTTTATGCTGCCTGGCGCTGCTCGATACCGGAGCCTCGTTCATCGAACGATCGAGCATCGCCGAGGCCGCCCTGCCCGTACGAGATGGAATCCCTTCGCTTGCACCGCTGCTTCGAAAGACCACCGCGGCCGTGGTCAATATCTCGGTCAGAACCCCGGCCCCCCGACGCTACAACCCCCTGCTGCGCGATCCCTTCTTCCGTCATTTTTTCGATCTGCCCCAAGCCGAGCCCCCGCGCTTGCAAGAACGGGCCGCAGGCTCGGGGGTGATCGTCGATGCCGACCTCGGCTTGGTATTGACCAATCACCATATCGTCGAGCGCGCCGATGCCGTGGTGGTCATCTTGGAAGACAAGCGGCGTTTCGTTGCGCAGCTGCTCGGCAGCGACCCCGGCACCGATATCGCTTTGCTGCAAATCGACGCCGAGGGACTGACCTCGGTACCCGTCGGCGATAGCGACGATCTTCATGTCGGCGATTTCGTGATCGCCATCGGCAATCCCTTCGGCTTGGGGAAGACCGTCACCTCCGGCATCGTCAGCGCCTTGGGTCGCAGCGGGCTCGACTTCAAGGATTTCGAGGATTTCATCCAAACCGATGCCTCGATCAATCCCGGCAACTCCGGCGGAGCGCTGATCAACCTCAAGGGCGAGTTGGTGGGAATCAACACCGCGATCTTGGGACCGAGCGGCGGCAATATCGGGATCGGCTTTGCCGTGCCGAGCAATATGGCCTCGGCGGTGATGCGGCAGTTGGCCGAATACGGGGACATGGTGCGCGGGGGGATCGGGGTGGTGGTACAGGATCTCGATCCGGACCTGGCCGAAGCCTTGGGGGTTGCAAACGGCCGCGGGACGGTCATCGTCGAAGTCAAGGCGGATTCCCCGGCGGAGCGCGCCGGGCTTCGCATCGAGGATGTGATCACCGCCATCGACGGCTCGCCGGTGGACGATGCCCGCGACCTGCTCAATTCAATCGGCTTGATACGGGTCGGCGAGGATATCGATCTGGATCTGATCCGGGCGGGGGAGCCGCTGCGCCTTACGGCCACGATCGGAAGCGACACATCGCCCCTTTCCCATCCTGCGCTCCAAGGTGCGACGATCCGCGATATCGAGAAGGACGATCCAAAATACCGCGGCGTCGATGGGGTTTTGATCGCCCGAGTCGAGCGCGATTCGGTGGCGGCTTGGAACGGCATTCGCCCCGGGGATATCATCCTCGCCATCAACAACCGAAGGGTGCGTAACAGCGAGGATATGCAATCCGTCTTGCGCCCGAACCCCCGCAATCTGACGATTCGCCTCCTGCGGGGGAATCGTCAGCTACTCCTGGTCTTGCAATAAGACGACTTGCTGTAAAGACGACTGGCAATGAAACGACCGGCAAAGCCAAGGCAATCTCCAAAGATTCTTTTACCGACGCATTTCGCATCCGCACTTTTCAAACGATCAAGGATTCACCGCCATGAACGATCCTCTTTTTTTGATGGTCCCCGGCGCCCCCCGACCGGTGGCCCCTTATAGCCATGCCGTCGAAAGCGCCGGTTTCATCTTTCTCACCGGCCAGCTGCCCAACGATCCCGAGGATGACCATCGGCCCTTCCCCCAAGGGATCGAGGCCCAAACCCTTCGGGTGATGAATAACCTTCGCATCGTTCTCTATGGCGTCGGATCGAGGCTTGAAGATGTCGTCTCGATACGGGTTTTCCTGACCCATTTCGATAGGGACTATGCCAAGATGAACGAGATCTATCGCACCTTCTTCCCCCCCGATCGATTGCCTGCTCGCACTTGCATCGGGGTTTCGGGGCTGGCCCGCCAAGGACTCGTCGAGATCGACGCCATCGCTCGCCGTCTGAAAGACTGATCGAGATCTCCCGGCGGATCGGGCTTGCCCCCCTTCTCGTTCCTCCGGCTCGCACCATTGATTCGAGCGCTCATCCGAGCATTCTTTTCGACCACCTCGCCATGTCCGCCCCCCTCGACTTGCGAAACCCCGCCGCCGGATCCCCCGATACCGGCGCATCCGATCCGTCGACGGAAGGCTTTGGGGAACGCATTCCGGTCGGGGTCAGCAGCTGCCTGCTCGGCGAGGCGGTGCGCTATGACGGCGGGCATAAACACAATCGCTATCTCACCGAAGTGCTCGCCCGTCATTTCGAATTCGTGCCCTGCTGCCCCGAGGCCTTGGCCGGTCTGGGCATTCCGCGCCCCCCGATCCGGCTGACCGGGGATCCGAAGGATCCGAAAGCGGTGCGGATCGGAAAGGATGAAGGGGATGTCACCGAAGCCTTGGCCGAGGTGGCGCGAACGATGGCGCCGAGGGCGAAGCGGCTTTGCGGCTATATCTTCAAACGCGGCTCGCCGAGCTGCGGGATGGAGCGGATCAAGGTCTATCCGAGGTCCGCCTCGCCCCCCGATGGATCGGGGGACCGCCGGGGCTCGCAAGCGATCCCCCGCATGGGTCGGGGGATCTTCGCCCGCGGGATCATGGAGGCGGTGCCTTTGCTTCCCTGCGAGGACGAGGGTCGACTCAACGATCCATCGTTATGCGAGAGCTTCGTCGAGAGGGTGTTCACCCGCAGCCGCTGGATGCGAACGATGGACGATGGCTGCAGCCCGGGAAAGCTGGTCGACTTCCACACCCGTCATAAATTCCTGCTCCTGGCCCATAGCGAAGTGCACTATCGCACCGCCGGTCGACTCGTGGCCCGAGCGGGGGAAGGAGATATCGAGAAGACCGCCCAAGAATATATCGGGCTATTGATGGAAGGGATGCGACGACGCACCACCCGCCGCCGCCACACCAATGTTCTGCAACACCTTGCCGGTTATCTCAAACGATCTTTGGGCGATGCGGATCGGCGAGAGCTCATCGATCTGATCGAGGAATACCGCCTCGGATCCGTTTCCCTGACCCTGCCGATCCGTTTTTTGCGCCATCATTTCCGCAAGGCCCCGAATCGCCATGCCGAAATGCAGCACTACCTCGCACCGTGGCCGGATACGCTCGGTTTGAGAAATCACCTGTGAATCCAAGCGCTCGAAAGCCAAGAGCCTAAAGCACCCGCCCCAGCCAGTTGGCGATATCCCTTATCTCCTCGGGACAGACCGAATGCGGCATCGGGTAGGTATGGGTCTCGACCTCGATATCGATCTCCGCCAGCCGATCGCAGGAGCGATCCGAAAGAGCCAGCGGGATGATCGGATCCTCGGAGCCGTGAGCGAGGAAAATCGCCAGATCCCGATTCTCCGAGCGGACCTCGTCCGCCACCGTCTTAGGCAGGGGAAGGTAGGTGGACAGGGCGAGCACCCCCGCCAAAAGCCGAGGAAAGCGCAAGGCGGCATGCAAGGCGATGGCCCCGCCTTGGGAAAATCCGGCGAGCACGATCCGCCCGGGCTCGATCCCGAGGGCCATCTGCTCCTCGACCAGGGCGCTTGCGATCCGCGCCGATTCCCTCACCCCCGCTCCGTCCTCGCCTCGATCGAGATCGGCGCCGACGATGTCGTACCACGCCCGCATCTCCATGCCACCGTTGATGGTGACTTTGCGCAAAGGGGCGTGGGGGAAGATAAAACGCACATCGTCGAACCCCCTTCGAACGAGCTCTTGCGCCACGGGGACGAAATCGTTCCCGTCGGCTCCTAGCCCGTGCAGCCAAACCACCGCCGCCCGCACTTTGTCGGGATCGGAAGGAGCGATCACCACCGGCGGATCAAGGGCATCGAGGATGGACATCGTCTTTTTCTCTGTGCGGATTCGAAAGGGATGAAGACCTAAGGGATGAAGCGCGGGCGGTCGATGGATCGGCGAGCGGGGACAAGGGATGGACGCTCGCTCGGAAGAACGAGGGATCGATACCCCTCACGCCCGCCCCCTTCCGGCCGAAGAGCGGGGCTTGCCGAAGCGGGATCGACCGGAGCCGGATCTTCCCCGATGGGTTTTTGAAGGCCCCTTGCTCTTCGCTCGTCCCTTGATGCGTTTGGTCGGCGGCTCGGGGGTGACCATCAGATCGGGAGTCGGGGAGCGAACGGGGATGCTGTATCCGATGAATCGTTCGATATCGCCCAGCGAATAGCAAAAACGCTCGCAGGAAAAACTGATCGCATCGCCCTTGGCCCCGGCCCGAGCGGTGCGCCCCACCCGATGCACATAATCCTCGGGATCTTGCGGCAAGTCGTAGTTGAAGACATGGCTGACATCGGGGATATGCAATCCCCGAGCCGCCACATCCGTCGCCAACAAGATGGGGATCTCGCCCTTCTTGAATTGCTCCAAAAGGGAAAGACGTCGCTTTTGCGGAATATCGCCGTTGAGCATCCCGGTGAGAAATCCATTGCCGCCGAGCCATTCGTCGACCCTCTCCGCTTCGCGCTTGGTATTGAAAAAAACGATGGTGCGCACGACATCGATCCGACGCAAGAGGCCGATCAGAAGCGGGATCTTCTCGCCCTCCCCGACATGGTAGATGGCCTGATTGATCGTGGCCACCGTGACCTGCTCGTCATTGGTATTGACCACCGTCGGCGAGTTCATGTGCTCGTAGGCGAGCTCGCTGACCCGCATCGACAAAGTGGCGGAGAAAAGCAGATTCAAACGCCGGTCGCTCGGCGGCAAGCGTCGCATCAAAAAGCGGATATCCTTGATGAAGCCGAGGTCGAACATCCGATCCGCTTCGTCCAGGACCATCACTCGGATCGCATCGAGATGAAAGACCCCTTGTTTGAAATAGTCGATCAGACGACCCGGGGTGCCGATCAACACGTCGATCCCCGCTTCGAGCATCTCCCGCTGCGAGAAGTAGCCGGTTCCGCCGAAAACCACCCCGAAACGAAGGCCGGTGAAAGCCCCGATTCGCTCGGCGTCGGCATGGATCTGCACCGCAAGCTCGCGGGTCGGAGCCAATACCATCGCCCGCGGCGCGCCGTCATCGACCGTTGCCGGACGCGGATTGCGCAGCAAGTCATTCATGATCGCGGTCAAGAAAGCCGCGGTCTTGCCGGTGCCGGTTTGGGCTTGACCCTCCACATCCCGGCCGGCGAGGGCCAAAGGCAACGACTGGGCTTGGATGGGTGTGCAATACTCGAATCCGAGGGCTTCGATCCCCCGCAATATGGAGGCCTCGATATCGAGGCTGGAAAAAGGGATACGATCGGGTACTAGGTCGCTCATCGGCACCTCTTTGAAAAAGACCGCACGGCTCGTCCGTCGAGCCGAAGCGATCGCCGCTTAAGGATCGCTCGCGAAAATCGATCGCGAGCCCATCGGTCGATCACGAGAATATCGAGCCCCCTATAATACGCCCCACCGCGCAGGCCACCCGAACGGAGCGCCTTGCGGATAGCGAGCCTCGATCCCGACCGAACGTCGAGACTTGCAAATATCGGGCAATTGCCGACACAATTCCCCAAGGATTCGAAATCATCGGGAGACTACATCAAGTGAGTGACAGCATCGTTCATGTTACCGACAACAGCTTCGAAGAGGATGTCCTCAACGCCGCCGACCCCGTTCTCGTCGATTACTGGGCCGAGTGGTGCGGGCCTTGCAAAGCGATTGCACCGATCCTGGTCGAGGTCGCCGAGGAGTATGCGGGGCGGCTCAAAGTCGCGAAGCTGGATATCGACAGCAATCCGCTTACCCCGCCCAAATACGGTATCCGCGGTATCCCGACCTTGATGCTGTTCAAAGACGGCAATGTGGAGGCGACCAAAGTCGGAGCCCTTTCCAAATCCCAGCTCACGGATTTCCTCGAAGGCAATCTTTGAATATCGAAGCCTTGACCCGCAAGCGAAAAAATGCGGGTACACTTGGCAACCGATCGAGGGTGATCGATCGATTGCCCTCGATGCGAAGGGCGCTCGACCGAGAACCCCGGTGATAACGATAGATTGGTTTGCCGAGATCGCTCGCCGCATCCCCCCATCGGACCGAAAATGATCGACAATGGACCGGGATCGGCAAGATGCGATGCCACCGGCAGATGAAGCGCGGGATTCGATCCGCGCATTTCGGTCGGGTTGTCGTGAATAATAATAAGTCGTACGATCCTCGGAGATCCCTCCCCTCGATGCTTGAAGAGCTCGACCCCTTTCGAATGACGGTGCGACAATGCGCTCCATGAGGTGCCGGTGAATCTCTCATGGCGTTTCGAGCCGAGCGTATCGGATTGCCTCGGAAGGTCGAAGAGCGAGTCGAATAGGTAGAGGCTTCGAATGTCGGTCGGTCTCGTTCGGATCGATCTCGGGTGATACGCCGAAATGTTTCCCACGCCCCTTCGAAGGCCGCTTGAATCTTCAAATCCCCGATGATCTTGAATCTCTTCTCCCTTGCCTGACGGGACCGACTTAGAACCCAAGCGAACGCTTTTAGCGCGAACACCCGGCAAGGCCGAACGAGACGAGACGCCCGATCGCCCGGATATCCATCCGCATTCTTCGTCGAACGAAAGCCCTTTTCGACCCCGGCGACCGGCGCGGTCGAATCTTGAAAAGCACCGTATCTTTACAAAAGCCACCCCTTGCCAGTATGAGTTCGACCGACGAGTCTTGCGTTTTTTCACACCAGCCTCTTGTACCCCCTCACCTCAGCCGATAACGATCCATCCATGAACCTAACCGAACTGAAGCAGATGCCCGCGCCCGATCTTCTCGCGCTTTCGCAAAAGATGGGAATCGAGGGCATGGCGCGCCAGCGCAAGCACGACATCATCTTCACCATCCTCAAAGGCCATGCCCGAAAAGGTGAGGATATCTACGGCGACGGAGTCGTTGAAATCATCCAGGACGGTTTCGGTTTCCTGCGCTCCACCGATAGTTCCTATCTCGCCGGACCGGACGATATCTATATCAGCCCGAGTCAGATCCGACGCTTCAATCTACGCACCGGCGATACCGTATCGGGAAAGATCCGCCCGCCCAAAGACGGGGAACGCTATTTCGCCCTGCTCAAGGTCGATCAGATCAATTACGACACCCCCGATGCCTCGAAGAACAAGATGCTCTTCGAGAATCTCACTCCTCTTTTTCCCAGAGAGCGCCTCCATCTCGAGCGCGGCAACGGCAGCACCGAAGATATAACCCTTCGGGTCATCGACCTGATCGCCCCCATCGGCAAGGGGCAGCGGGCGCTGATCGTCTCTCCCCCCAAGGCGGGCAAGACGATGATGCTGCAAAGCGTCGCCCATGCCATCATGGCCAACCACGAGGAGTGTTATCTCATCGTGCTGTTGATCGACGAGCGCCCGGAAGAAGTGACGGAAATGGCGCGCTCGGTCCGCGGAGAGGTCGTCTCTAGCACCTTCGATGAACCGGCGACCCGTCATGTGCAAGTCGCGGAGATGGTGATCGAGAAAGCCAAAAGGCTTGCGGAACATAAACGCGATGTGGTGATCCTGCTCGATTCGATCACCCGCCTCGCCCGGGCCTACAACACCGTGGTGCCCTCTTCGGGCAAATTGCTCACCGGCGGCGTCGACGCCAACGCCCTGCAACGCCCCAAGCGCTTCTTCGGTGCCGCCCGCAATATCGAGGAGGGCGGAAGCATCACGATCGTCGCCACCGCCTTGGTCGATACCGGCTCGCGGATGGACGAGGTCATCTACGAAGAATTCAAAGGAACCGGCAACAGCGAGATCCACTTGGAGCGCAAGATCGCCGAAAGGCGCATCTATCCCGCCATCAATATCGACCGCTCGAGTACGAGGCGAGAAGATCTCTTGGTCGATCCTGCGGACCTGCAGAAGATCTGGATTTTGCGCAAGGTGATCGCATCGATGGACGAGGTCCAAGCGATGGAATTCCTTCTTGATCGCTTCAAGGCGACGAAGACCAATGCCGAGTTCTTCGACGCGATGAAACGCGCCTAGCGCCCTTGCGATCACCTTCTTGCGATCACTTCCTTGCGATCAATCAGGCATCGAATCGGATAGGGCGAATGATCCCGAAAGAGCGAAGCGAGAGCGCGATCGGGGATGCGATCGAGACCGGCGATCGGCAATCGAAAAACCCCGCTCCCTATTACGAAGCGGTGGGATCGGAGATCGAGATATTCGAGGCCGCCTGTGCCAATACCCTGCCGGTATTGCTCAAAGGCCCCACCGGCTGCGGAAAAACCCGCTTCATGGAATATATGGCGTGGCGGCTCGATCGCCCGCTGATCACCGTTTCATGCCATGACGATCTCACGGCTTCGGATCTGGTCGGACGCTATCTGATTCAAGGCGGCCAGACCGTATGGACCGACGGACCTTTGGCCCGGGCGGTGCGCCAAGGCGCCATCTGCTATCTCGACGAAATCGTCGAAGCCCGCAAGGACACCACCGTGGTGATCCACCCTCTGGCCGACGACCGCCGCACCCTGCCGATGGAAAAACTCGGCGAGGAGTTACGGGCGGGACCCGATTTCTGTCTAGCGCTTTCTTGCAATCCCGGCTACCAAAGCGTGCTCAAAGACCTCAAGCACAGCACCCGCCAACGCTTCGTCTCGCTGCAATTCGACTATCCCGAAGCGAGCCTCGAAGAGCGCATCGTCCAAAGCGAATCCGAGGTGGATTCGGATATCGCCCGGCGCCTCGTGCAACTTGCGAAGATGACCCGCAACCTCAAGGGCAGCGGACTCGACGAAGGCGCAAGCACCCGCTTGCTCGTCCACGCCGCCAAGCTGATGGTGGCAGGCATCGCTCCGAGGATCGCTTGCGAAAGCGCGATTTCATCGAGCCTGACCGACGATCCCGAGATCGTCTCCGCCATCAACGAACTGGCGGCTTCGCTTTTTTGAAAATCCCCGTCTTGCGCTCTTGCCGCCGAAAAAAGCCCGGGGCTTGCCGGGGGTCGCTCACTCGTATCGCCTTTTCCTCGGTCGTCTTTTTTTCTCGGCTTATCCGATCGGCCATCGGCTATCGATCATCGACGGTCGAAGGAGTGATGGCGACCTCGTCACCATCCAAAAGCCGTGTCGCCAAGAGGGAGAATCGCCGGTTGACACTGACCTGCACCCGATCCGGATGCAACACGCTCGTCCATGGATCGCCGCGCTCGCGCAACCATTCGAGCAAGGCATCCACGGTATGGATCCCATCCGGCAACAGGATCTCCTCGGATAGGCGATCCAATGCCTCGGCCACTGTCGCAAAATAAAGGATCTTGATTTCCACCCAATCATCTTCGGGGGTATCCCATGTCCGAGGACGGCTATGACCTGCGCGCTCCAACTGATCGAGATAGTGCGCTTGGTTCCGATCCCGATCCCGGCCGAGGCGACACAAGGTATCGAAGGAGTACACCCCCGTGTCATGCCCGTCATCGAAGCGCAAGCGCACCGCATACCCTCCCACGGGCTCGACGCTCTCGATCATCACATTCTCCTTGCCGACAAGAAGATCGATCCCGCTGCCTCGGTGCCGAAGACCGGGACCGGTATCGTCGGCGGGGGAGAAGATACGCAAGTACTCGAAGGGGAGTTCGTATCCCGTGGCATCGGCGAATTCGATCGATAAAATCCGCCGCTTTCGATCAAGGCGAATCTCTTTCGGCAGCCCCTTGTCGATATCTCGAACGCTCATCTCGCTCCTTTGCCATGCCCATGCCCGGGACAACGATCACCAAAGATTCGGGGAGCGGGCGTAAAGCATCCCCTTCGAATTCTCCACCGAAACCTGCGAGCATAGCGATCGCTTTCCTTGCCCGATGAACGATCCCCTTGACCGAAATCGAATCGAAGAGCGCCTCGATGAAATCGTCGAGGCCGCGCTTTCATCGAGACGCAGTGCGACCGATGCCGCCGCTTCGCTGGCCGAACTCGATAGTGAAAGTCAAGAATTCATTCTGCATTGGGTGGGAATTATCGCCCGCACCAATCAAGAGCTCGCCTATCACCTGGCCAACCATGCCGCTTATGCTTTGAAAGCCTTGGGTGGTGAGAAATCCGAATACGGTCGATCCGATCACGAGGATCTGGAGGCTTGGATTATCACCGCCGTCGATCGATTCGACGAACGAGGGCTGACCGAAGCCATCGCCACCTTGAGGAATTTCAAGGAATTCGCCGAAGATCGCGCCCTCGATCGCATCGGCATCCGCTTGGAAGAAGTCGACGGGATATTGGAACGATTCGTCCACGGACTCGGCGGCCGGAATTTGCATATCGTATCCGGCCCCGAAACCTATACGGATACCGCAACCATCCATCTACCGCCTTCGATTTCCCGTTTCGAAAAACGCAGCGACAACTTCGCTCTCTATAAAGCCTTGGCGGGCCATCACTGGGCTCAGGTTCGCTTCGGCACTTGGCGCATCCGACTCGAAGCGCTATTTCCCTCGGGGCCGGATTCGGCTCGCATCTTGGGCTGGTTTCGTACCTTCGAATCGATCCGCCTCGATGCTTGTCTTGCCCGCACCCTTCCGGGTCTGTACCGGGATATGCAAAATCTGAGCCGACGGCTCGAATATCGACAAGATCGACTTTCATCCTTGCGCCCCGATGCTCGGCATCTCGAATCGCCGGATGCGAATGCGAGCGATTCCCTCGATCTGGCACAAAAACGAAGCCGACAATCACCACCGGAGATCGGGTGTTATGAAGGCACCATGAAACCGGAGGCGATCAAGGCGGTGATGAGCGAGCGGATCGCCCGAGAGCGCAAGGAATTTCGCAAACTTATCATCGAATCCGAAAAGGCCTTGGAAAAAAAACCGACACCCGAACCCTCGAAGAAGCATGAGGGATCCTCGAACCGGATTTCCATCGAAGAGGAGCGATCGACCGACGAGGCGGGATTCGATAGCTCGACGCTTCTTCGTTTCGATGATCTGCCGATGCCGATTCCGGATAACGCTTCGGGGATTGCCGAATCCATCGTGCAAGACCTCGGCGAAATCCCCCCCGACTACCTCGAAGCGGCCGGATCGGGGCGATATGACATCGGCGAGAGCGGCACCCCGCCACCGGAAAAAAACCCCGATGATGTCTGGAAGGGCGTCTATCACGAAGACGGAGCCTTCTTTTACGATGAATGGGATTTCGAAAGAAAGCGCTACCGCAAAGACTGGTGCGTGCTGCGCGAGCGAGATGTGCATCCTTTATGGGATGGCTTTGCAATGCGCACATTGGGCCGCTATCGGGGATTGGTGAAGTCGATCCGCCGAAGCTTCGAGGCCCTGCGCGCGAAAGAGCGCCGGGAGCATCGACAGCCCGACGGCGACGATATCGATCTGAATGCCTGCGTGGACGCCTTCGCATGGATGCGCGCCGGGGGCGAATGTCCCGAGCGTCTTTTCACTCGTCGCGTTCTCCATGAACGCGACCTTGCGGTCATGATGATGGTCGATATGAGCGGTTCGACCCGAGGTTGGATCAACGATGCGGAACGCAAGGCCCTCGTTTTACTCTGCGAAGCCTTGGAAACGCTCGGCGATCGCTATGCGATCTACGGCTTTTCCGGCTCCACCCGCAAGCGATGCGAGATCTATCGCATCAAGCGATTCGACGAGGAATACAGCGATCGGGTACAGGCCCGAATCAGTGGTATCGAGGCCCAAGATTACACTCGCATGGGGGCTGCGATTCGCCACCTGACGCGAATCACGAGCGAAATAGAAGCCAAGACCAAAATCCTCATCACGCTCTCCGATGGCAAACCGGATGACTACACCGACTATCGCGGCAGCTACGGAATCGAGGATACCCGGATGGCTCTTTTCGAAGCCAAACGCGCGGGTATCCATCCATTTTGCGTGACTATCGATACCGATGCCGGGGATTATCTTCCGCGCATGTACGGGATGGCGAATTTCGTCATCGTGAACGAAGTGCGCCAACTGCCGAATCATCTCTCCGATATCTATCGCAAATTGACATCATGAATTCGAATCATTCCTCGTCGAAGACCCGTCGATAGCAAAATATCATGTTGTATATTTTTCTATCGCCATCGCTTCGATATCGATTTTTTCGTTTGGATACTTGCGACTTCATTTCATATTAGGCATAATATGCACCGATTGTGTGATCGCGTTTTTTTCCTATCCTTTTCGGTTCGGCAGTCCGGGGCATTAATCGACCGAAAGGAATTTTAGAAACCACCCACAGTCCTTGCGTTCCATTATCGTTTCTTCGCCGGACGAGACCGATGCCGATCCGATACACCCTAGGGAGCACATCATTCCATGGCTAACTTGGCAAATGTCCTCAAGCAGGAAATCTCCGATGCCGTCAGCGCGCAGTTGCGCAAAGA
This sequence comes from Thioalkalivibrio sp. HK1, assembly GCA_000583135.1. Classification (GTDB taxonomy): domain Bacteria; phylum Pseudomonadota; class Gammaproteobacteria; order HK1; family HK1; genus HK1. The sequence continues at coordinate 40,066 of JFBG01000008.1, read as the reverse complement.
GATGGCCGAGATCAATAAATCGCTGAGCACTCTACAGCGCGAAGTCGCGGCCCTTGCCGCCCTGCAGCCTTTGGCCGCCGCCGTCACCGGCGGAGCGCCGAAGCGTCAAACGAGAACCATAACGAGAAGAAAAACGGGCGGTAGGAAAGCTGCGGATCGTGCTGCGGGAACAATGGGCGCCGCCGGCCGCAAAGCGCCGACCAGAAAAGCCGCTGCCCAACGCACCGGTAGAAGGTCGCAGGCATCGGCGGAGAATGCGGAAGTCGCCAGTGCGGGAACGGAGCGCAAAGACAGCTCTCGTTTTTCGGCTTCCGGTCTCAAAGCCCATCGCAAGAGCATCGATTTATCGGCCGGGGAGTACGGTCGTCTTCTCGGAGTCTCCGCCCTTTCGATCTACAACTGGGAAGGGGGCAAGGCGAAACCCCGCCCGGCCAGCATCGCCGAGCTGGCCAAGATCAAAAAGATGGGAAAGAGGGAGGCTCAGATACTGCTCGAGCAGAGAAAGCGGGAAAAACTCGAGGGTTGAGCATCCACCACAACCCCCGAGCGGGCGTTTTATCCTCAAGCGGCCCGACAATCGAACGTTGTCGCGGTCGCTTGAGGAGCGTTGAATGAGCCGAATGATCGCAATGTAGGCGATGGCGAATCGCTCGGTTCTTTGCCAACACCCTTATCGATCCCCATCCGATTCGCCTTTTCAACGAAGCCTCGATCCCCTACCCATCTTACCCCTACCCATCCCGACGAGAAGCGTCGAGGATCCTAGCCCGCCCATGGCGGGGACTCGTTCCAGCGATTCCAATAGGTCGTGCGGGCCGTCGGCAATCTTCGGGTCGGTCCGAAATTCCCGCGGGGCCAGCCGAGGGGAATACAACAATAAAATTCGATTTCGGACGGTATATCGAATAAGGCATAAACCCGTTCCATCACCTGTGGATGCAGCGTCGTCAATACCGAGCCGATCCCCAATGCCCGACCTGCCAGCAGGAGATTTTGCACCGCGGGGAAAATCGAGTGAGCCATCGCGGCATTGCCGATCGAGAACGCCAACACCACGACCGGCGCATTCACCATCTCATCGGCAAGCAAGGCGGGCATGGTATAGACCGAGCCGACGGGGATGTCTTTCTTATCCGTCCATCCATATTCATCGCGCCGTTTCGCCCACCACGCCTCGTGATAGAGGGCTCCGAAACGACGGATCAGATCCCGATCTCGGACCACCAAAAAACGCCCCGGTTGGGCATTGCCTCCGTTCGGGGCTTTGGATGCGGCATCGAGAAGGATCTTGATCCGAGCATCGTCGATCGGTCGATCCTTATCCAAACGGCGAATGGCGCGCTGAGAGAACATCGCCTCGCCGATCGGCATCGACAACTCCGGGGGCGACTCCAAACGAACCATCGAATCCTCGTTCTTCATGATCAACATTCTCCTTTTCGATGATTTTGAAAAAAAACGGGAGCGGTATTTCATCCCGAGGCCGTTCCCGATCGCTTCGATAATTTAAAATACCCTCGAAGCGAAACGATATCCTCCTTCGATCCGGCGCCGAAGGGGGACGGGGCTTTTTCGACCATGACCCTTTCGCTTCGGCCACCGACCATCGATACCGCAAGGGAACGACCATGCAACGACCCACCGACGAAAACGGAATCGAGATCCCGACGCAAACCATCGACATGAGCGAAGAGGAAGTCGCCATCGTCCGCGGAAAAATCGAGGGTCGTTGGCGAAACGAGAATATCGACATTCATCTTGCGGATGTCGAATTCTCTCCCGACGCATCGACTCCCACCTGCGAGTGCCCGGCGATCTTCTGGCAGATGGGAGGATGCAATTTCCTCGTGGTCAAACTCGGCATCGAGCGTTATCGAGCGGAGTTTTTCTACTCCGATATGGAGCGATTCGGGGTCGGGATCGACGAATTCTCGACCATCGGAGAATGCGCCTTGACCTTGCTGAGGATCCAGGCCGATCACGAAAGCGTCCGTCTCGGCAATTTCCCGGGTAAGGAGGTTCATTGATGGATATCAAAAGAGCCCGCGAGCTCATCGAAGTGCAAATCGGTCTCAGTAGCGGCTATAACCGGAATGCGGTGCGGCTCATTCTGCGCGAGATCCAATTGCATCACGGTCAAGCGGCAGTGGACGGTCTGATCCTCGAATTCGATCTCGAGCGAGTATTCGGTCTCAAACCCGGAACGAATTTCAGCAATGTCATTTGAAATACCCTAGCACATCCGTAGCCCGCCGATGCGATCGACACCGCGATCGGTCGATGACCCCGAACGGGTCGGGATGCCGTTTTTCGGCACCGTCGACCACCGGACATGTCTCATCAAAGCCTCTTGCGGTCGACCCGATCGATCGTTGCGGGGAGCGAAGTTGCCGACAAGCACGAAGGAGCCGGCGAGGAATCCGATGCGCGAGCAAGCATCGAATGCGCGGGGCATCCATCACCATCGAGACTCGAATATCGCCACCGCTTGATCGACGATCCCGCTTCTGAGATCGAGCGAAAAAGCCAATATCCGATACGACGGATTCGAATCCGATCCAAAAAACCCGGCACCTGCCCGAGTCGGCCGATTCGAAGAATGCACTCGCCGATATGCAAGCCTTTTCGACCCCTCCAAAAACACCCGATTGCTTGATGTAATCCATTTGCAATAAAAACCGTTTTCTGTTATAGTCGGGTCTCTATCTCGTTTTCGTAATCCTTTTCCGAAGAAGATTCAGTCTTGGAATTCGACTCGGGAATTAAAATGGCCCCTCCTGCTGAAATTCACGCCCCCGTATCGGAACGCTTGAAAGAGAGAAAGCGTCGAATATCGATCCCATCGTCGCCTTCCATGCGAAATCGACCCTTAGTGCAATCGAAACGAGTGGAGTTCATGAAAAACCCCGAGTCCCGGCCATTGCCCGATGGATGGCAGGAAGTGAAGCTGATCGATGCCTGCAAAGTCATCACCCCGCGCAACCGGATACAAAAGGCGAAGTATCTTTCCCAAGGGAGATTTCCCATCGTATCTCAAGAGGCGCCTTTTATATCCGGCTACTCCGACGAGAAAGGGAATGTTCTTGATTCCGATACCCCGGTTACCGTCTTCGGCGATCATACATGCTGTGTGAAGTATGTGGATTTTCCATTTTGCGTCGGGGGCGAAGGGGTGAAAATATTGAAGCCTCGCCATGTATTGCACGATAAATTCTTCTACTATCTCATCGAGAATAAAAGGATATCCATTCGGGGCTATCGCCGGCATTTTTCTCTGTTGAAAAATGCGATATTGTCATATCCCGATATCGCTCAGCAGAAGAGAATTGTCGAATTCGTGGAAATATGGAATAAATCCATCGAGACAATCGGCAATTTGATTGATGAGAAAAAAAGGAAATTCGAATATCTTCTATCCGATCTGATACGTTTCGATTCGAAACCCAAGATACCTCTAGGAGAGATGTGCCCAATCGCTCGCGGAAATAAAACGCCCCCTCCCAAAGAGAAAAGAAAATATCTTGAAATCAACGATATCAATATAAAAAGCAAGAGATACAATCTCGACCGGAAAAAGAAATCCCCCATCGAGGGATCCATCTATGTTCCCGCCGGTACGATGCTGGTTTCCACCGTGCGCCCGACCCGAGGGGCGATCACGATCACCCGAGAGGATCTTTATGTATCGAGCGCATTTTGTCGTGTGAGAATCGACAATAACTATCCCTTCTATTGCCTTCAACACAAGAAGTTCAAAGTCCACATGAGACAATCACAGACCGGAGGCGCCTATCCGTCCGTCAATCATAGCGATATCCTGAATTTCGAGATACCGGTGAAATCCCTACCCGAACAAGAATATATCGGAAGGGTCTTGGATGTCGCTTCCCGTGAAATTTATATATTGGACATGATCTCGATGCTATATCGCAAGGAAAAGCAGGGGATCATCCAAAAATTCCTGAGCGGCCAATGGCCCATCTCCCAACTTCCACCTGAATGGCCGAGGCCGAGCGAGGAATCGCCCGAGGATACCACCTGCGATCAAAAGCCTTGCGAGGGAGGATTCGATTCCGAAGGGATTGGAATCGATCATCACCCATCTCAAGCAACTGTCTTGAAATGAACACCGCGGCCTCGATCGTCAGCAGATTGCGATTCGATGCTCTGTTGACTCTCATAAAAAGCGGTTACCAATATCTACCGAAAGAAATCGTGTTCGGGCAACGCGATGAATACCTGCACAATGTCCTTTTGGAGGATATTTTGGTAGCCCAGCTGACGCGAATCAATCATATCGAGCACCTCGGTCTTATCGTGCCTTTCAAGGATGCAAATATCATCGATGCCGTTTCGAAACTTCGCTCCATTCGCGATGACGGACTGAATCAGACCAACGAAAGGGTCTACAACTGGCTTGTCAACGGTACCTCGGTCGAGCAGACGATCGGCAACCAAATACAGCACCACTCGTTGAAATATATCGATTGGCTAGAGCCGGAAAACAATATCTATCATATCGCCTCGGAATTCCCTATCGCCAGCACCCTGATTTCCCATATATCTCACCCCGATATTGTCCTATTCGTCAACGGCATTCCATTTTGTGTCATCAAATGCGTCCCCTCCGGCGATCATATCGATCAGGGAATTGCGCAGATTTTGCAGGACCAAGATAGAAAACATCTCCCTCATCTATTTCGTTATATCCAGCTATTGCTCGTTTTCAGCCCCGACAAGGCCAAATATGCAACCGTCGGAACCCCCTTCGCTCATTGGAAAGAATGGAGAGAAATGGATTATAGCAAGTCGAATATCATCAAAGCATTGGAAATGCCTTTATCGAAGGATCAAAGCGATCTTCTTTCGGGCGACTATCAAGAATGCGTTACGGCCTCCTCGGGAAAGGCCGGAATCGAGAACCATGACTCGGGAATCACGAGTCTGTACTGTCTTTGCAAACCGGATCGTCTTTTGGATCTGACGCGTCGATTTATCGTATTCGAAAACCATGTAAAGAAAATCGCCAGATATCATCAATATTTTCTGATTTGTCGCGCGCTGCATCGAATCAAAACCGAGCGCGACGGCGAAGGTCGCCGAAAGGGTGGAGTGGTCTGGCATACACAAGGCTCGGGAAAATCATTGACCATGGTGATGCTCACCCGGGCTCTGGCTCTGACCGACGGGATCAAAAATGCCCGGATCGTCGTGATTACCGATCGATCGGATTTGGACAATCAACTGGGCAACACTCTGGAAAGTTGCGGTATCGATCGGACGCCCGCCACCTCGAAGCGAGACTTGATTCGTCATATCAAAAGTCGACGATCGGTGATCACCACTCTCATCCATAAATTCGCCGTTGGCGATATGCCCAAGGGGATGATCGACACCTCCGATGATATATTCGTTCTTGTCGATGAGAGCCATCGAACTCAATATGGAAATATCGCAGCCCAAATGCGTAAAATTCTCCCGCAGGCATGTTATATCGGTTTTTCCGGCACCCCGCTCCAGAAGAAAGAAAAAAATACCTTTCTCACTTTCGGGGGGCTCATCGAACCCTCCTACACCATCAAACAGGCTATCGAGGATGGAGCCATCGTACCATTGATACATGAAGTACGTAATATGGAAATAACTCAGAATAAAAAACTCATCGACGAAAAATTCGATCTTTATACGAAAGACATCCCCGAAGAAAAAAGAGTCGAGATCAAACGAAAGTATTCCAATATCGAAACAATCAATCAATCGGATCGGATCATCGAACAACGTTGCCTTGATATCAGCAGGCATTTCCTCGACAATTGGAAAGGAACGGGCTATAAAGCCCAACTGGTCGTTCCGGAAAAACGTTCCGCCATCAAGTATCATTATTACCTGAATAAAATCGGCGATGTCACATCGGATATCGTGATGTCGCCCCCGGGGGCATACAATCGCTACGGTGACCTCGATGAAGACCCGGATGATTTCGTTATCGATTATTGGCGAAAAACGATAACCGAATCCCCCGATGAGCATAATCGTAGCGTTGTGGAAAAATTCAAATTCGCCTCGGATCCGGAAATTATTATCGTCGTCGATATGCTTTTGACCGGCTTCAACGCCCCGCGCAACACCGTCCTTTATTTATGTAGAAGGATCAAAGACCACACTCTGCTCCAAGCCATATCCCGTGTCAATCGACTTTGCGACGAGGAGGGAACGAATCCGAGACCCAAGGAATTCGGCTACATCATCGATTATGACAACGTTCTGGGCGATCTCGATAAAACGGTTATGCATTACGAGGCTCTGAACGGTTTTTCCCAAGCGGATGTCGAAGACACCCTCATTCCGGTAGAAGAAAAAATCAAGACACTTCCTCGAGTATATGAGAGACTCTTGGAGTTATTCAAAAACATTCCCGATTCGAGCGATATGGAGGAATACGAACGACTGCTCAAAGATGACGACATCAAACGGATTTTTCATGATGTTTTGAAGGAATTCAGAAAGATATTGAAAATCGCTCTGTCCACCAAGAAATTCATCCTTGATACCGATCCGAAAACGATCGAAAAATATCGAGAAGATCTGAGATTTTTCGAGAATCTGAAAGATTCCATCAGCTATCGATATGCCGAAAGAATCGATGCTACCCGCTACGATTTCCTTATGCGCCAACTTCTGAATGAGGGTATCGATGCCTCCTCCATCGAGGATCCCGATGGATACTTAGACAGAATCGAATCGGGCGATCATCGCTCGCTCGAAGTGAAAGAAGAGCACTTCGATGCCTATCGTCCCTGCGAAAAAAGAAGCGCCGCTTCCTACGCCGATGAAAAGGCACACCTACTCAAGATCATCGCCCAGGAATATTGGATGGAAGATCCCGCTTTATATCAAAGCCTATCGGAAAGGATCGATGACGCCATCGATCAATTCCATCGGCGACGGGGGTTCGACGGTGAGGAATATCTAAATCGAATCGATACCGTTTTGGCCCTGATCGCGGAGGATCGAAGAGCCGATTTTCATCCCGGGATTCATTCGAATCCTCAAGCCCGCGTTTTTTACAAGACCGTGAGATCCTTGTTGAAAACGGAATCCGCCGAGCCGAAAGCACTGAATGATGCGGCGGCCAGGATATCTTTGGCAAGCTGCGAGATTCTCGACAAATACCATAAGGTGAATTTCTGGGAGGACAGTATCGCTCAAAATTCGGCCATTGCCGATATTTATCGATTTCTATGGAGTGAGTTCGATCATAACGAGGGAATCGATATTACCGGACAGGTCGAAGAGATCGCTTCTGCGATCATGCACATCGCTCGTTATAGAAACAATCCATAAAACCGCCTCCTTGCCGACCATGGACGGCAAGCCCGATCGTCGGCTAGCCGTCATCGCCTTCTCGCTTCGGTCGATGGCAAGCGCCCTATCTCCAGATATCCACATCGATACCACGGGCTCGGATGGAATCGGCGCGAGAGGAAATATAGCGTTGGAAACGCGGCTCGTCGACCCATGAATCCGAAAGAACATAATCGAGCATCGATTGTACGTGGAACGATTTGAAGAAAGCCTCGGAGCGAATGATCTCCTCTCCCTTGGCATCGAAAAGCACCATCGTCGGGGTATAGATGATATTCAACCTTGTGGCCCACTTCGACGATGGCAGACGCTCGCCTTCGGGGGTGATGATCGGGGTATCGGACCATGCGTCGATCTGCACGACATCGAAACCGGCCAGCAGATTTAGGGTTTCATCGAGAGCCAGCGGGCCTCGATGAAACTCCTCGCACCGCTTGCAGGAGGGGCGTTCGAAGAAAATCGCAAGCGGCCTTGCATCCTCGTCTCGAGTCAGATCGTGAGGAGGGGGCAAGAAAAAAGGAGCGGCGATCATCGCATCGCTCGCTCCATCGGCCTTCACCGTCTTGGAGCGGGAGAACTCCGAAAAGGTGGTTTTTTCGTATTCTTTCTCCTTGATGAAATCAAGGGCGATATTGAACTCATCCACCGGTAGGTAACCGTTCAATCGCAATGCGACCTCCCCGGCCTCGCCGAGAAAGATCAGCGTGGGGGTGAACTGCACATCGAGCTCGGCGGAGAATGTCTTTTCCGTCCATGTCTTGCCGTTGAGGGAGAGCACTTCCCGATCCCCCCAGATGTTGATCTCGATGACATCGAAATCGGCCCGAATGCTTCTTTGTACTTCATCGAGCATAAACACCCTCTCGATCAGCGCATTGCAGTAGGGGCAGCCGTCTTGATGAAAATAGAGGATCACACGGCGCCCTTGCCCCTTGGCCTCGGCGACATCCTCTTCGAGATCGAGAAAACTCTCTTTGAACCACTCGGGTATCGCCGTATTCTTGGCCCCGAGCAGCGCACCATGCTTCGAAGGCGCCTCGTCGGCGAATACGCTACCTGCTACCGCCATTCCTGCAACCGATATCGAGAGTGATATCGCTCGCAGGAAAAAAACGAGGGTCTTTGCAAAACCGCAAGTCTTCATATTCTTGCCCTATCCGGCACTCTGCCTTTCATACGACACGCATGAAGCGATCGGGCAGCAAGATGATTTCATTTCGGCTTCCGACTGGCATAGAAAGCCGAGAGATCATCGATATCCTCATCGCTCAGCGGGGCGGCCATCGGCGACATGACCGGATCTTTGCGCTCACCGGAGCGAAAGGCTCGCATCTGCTTGGAAAGGTAAGGAGCGTGTTGCCCCGCCAGATTGGGCCATAGCGGATTGACGCTATTGCCGTCGATACCGTGGCAAGCGGCGCATACAACGGACTTCGCCTTGCCCGCTTCGGGATCGCCGGCATGGACAAGCCCGCTGCTCGATACCATGATTCCCATCCCCAACACCAGCCGAAAAAACACCCTCTCGATCGAAATCCGAACCATCGAAAGCGACCTCCTCCAAGTCCCGTTTCACTAACGATAAGATCGATGCCCGGCCATCGATCAAGGCTTGGGCAATCATACGATCTCGCTCGGCTTTCGACAAACGGACCGACGAAAGCACCCTACCTTGATGCGAAAATCGGCATATCAAGCAAGCGGCCTCGTGCCACAATCCGAATCCCAATCCGAACCCGAATCGAAAAAACGACCAAGCGATCCTCGAACATGCACCCATGCAGGCAACCGAACCGATGAGCCTCGAAGCAAAAAACGCATCGGATTCATCCCTCGATCGGGATCGATCGGAGATCTCTTCGCATCCCTCGTCGAGCGAGGTCGAGCCCGCCTCGAACGATCCCGCAACGCAGGCCGGCGGCGCCGGCGGCGCTCGCTTGCTCTATGGCCTCGTGGTCTTCGGCTCGTCTGCGATCCTTTTGATGCTCGAGATCACCGCCGGTCGTCTCATCGCTCCTTATGTCGGGGTATCGATTTATTCCTGGACCTCGATCATCGGAGTGATTTTAGCCGGGCTCTCGTTGGGAAGCTGGCTCGGCGGGGTGTGGGCGGATCGGTCGGATGAGCCTTCCGATTCCGAGCGTGCCGTCGGTCTCGCCTTGGGCGCAGCCGGAGTGGCGAGCATCGGTATTCTGCTGATGCTGACATGGATCGCCCCTATCGTTCTTTCCGCCGATCTCTCGCTGATGGCCGGGGCGTTCTGGCTGGCCTTGGGGCTGTTTTTCGTACCTTCGATCCTCCTCGGAACCATCACCCCCTTGCTGATCGCTCTGGCCTTGAGGGTCGACACCCGAGCGGGACGCACCGTCGGCATGATGCACGCCCTTTCCGCCTTGGGCAGCATCACCGGCACTTTCACTGCCGGATTTTGGTTGATCCAACATATCGGAACCCGCGCCATCTTGCTGCTATGCGCCGGCAGCCTCTTCGCCATGGCGCTTCCCTTTTTATTGCGCCGGGGCCGGTCGTCCACCCTCGTCGCCTTGCTGCTTGGCATCGCCTTCGGAACCGGATGGATGACCCATGACCGCCAAGGCTTTCTCAATCCCTGCAACGTGGAGAGTCAGTACTACTGCATTCGCATCGAATCCGCCGACAGCGAAGTGCCCTTCGGCGAAGCTCGGGCGATGGTGCTCGACCATCTGGTGCATGGCATCAGTCATGCCACCGAGCCGGGAATGCTGATATCGCCTTACTTGCATTTGAGCGACGAGCTGATCCTCGGCTACCTCGGTTCGAAGGCATCCGACGCCCGCTATCTTTTTCTCGGGGGCGGCGCCTATACCCACCCCCGGGCGGTCGCGGCCTTGACCCCGGATGCGAAGATCACCGTCGTCGAGATCGACCCTCAGGTCACCCGGGTCGCCGCCGAGTCCCTTTATCTGGATCGATCATCGATGCGCATCATTCACTCGGACGCCCGGATCGCGCTGCAGTCGATGGATGACGAGCGCTTCGATGTGATCATCGGAGACATCGCCCACGATGTTACGATGCCGTGGCATTTGATGACCGACGAATATGCAAGATTGGTGAAATCCCGGCTCACCCAAGACGGCCTTTATCTCCTCAACCTCATCGATGCCTATCCCGATCCGCTCCTCGTCAAGAGCCTTGTGAATACCCTTCGCCCTCACTTCGAACATGTCCATGTATGGATCGAACGCCTGCCCGAGAACATATCGCGCGAGACCTTCATCCTCTCGGCGACGGATCGCTTCGAACCCCCTTTGACCTTGCGAGCCCAGCGCGGCTTCGAGCGCGATTGGCATCGGATCACCAAAGTGCTGGAATCGACCGGAACCCCGATGGATCGGCTGCCCGCTCTCTCGGATGACCATGCGCCGATCGAGCGCCTGATCGGACGCTTGATCACTTCCAAGATCGGGAACTGACGACCTGACGAGCGGACGATCTTTTTCTTGACACGATTGTCGATCGATATTATGATTCGCTTATGTTGCAGTGCAACATAACCCGCGATTCAATCCATTCACCGATCGACCCAGGAGATTTCGAGATGAGCGAGAAGAAGAAAGAGGCGGCTGTCATGGGCGGCGTCCAATATCCCTTCAAGAACGATCAAGCGGTCGGCTTTTACAACGCGATGCTCGAGCAGACCATCCGCACCAACCGTGTGATCGCCCGCGGAGTCGAGCGCATCGCCCGCGAGCAGATGGAGTGGACCGAGACGGCGATGGAATCCACCCGCTCCTTCGCCGGCGTCAAGCAGCCGAGCGAGGCCTTGGCCCTGCAGACCGATATCGCGATGTCCATGAGCGAGAGCTTCGTCGCCTCCGCCGGCCGTATCGCGGAAATCCAGCGTGAGACCGGCTCGGAGATGAAAGATATCTTGGTGGACAGCATCAAGGCCTTCAACGACAGCCTGCCCAAAACGACCTGAAATAATCGCCGATATTCCGATAAGCCTGCGGCAATGAAAACGACCGGGAGCGCACCGAAGCCTCTCGGTCGTTTTCATTTGTCGGCCCCTCGCCCGATCGAATATCGCGATCAAAGGCGATATCTTGGAAACCGGTGGAGAATTCGCAGCGCCGACAGATCCTGAGCGAGCGCTCGCTCTTCGACCCCCGATCGCCGGAGCCTCGATCGCCGGGTACCGCTTTCGATCATGGAAATGGCGCGCCCGACAGGATTCGAACCTGTGACCTTTGGCTTCGGAGGCCAACACTCTATCCAGCTGAGCTACGGGCGCAAAAGAAAAACCACCGACAAGACCCCGTAAAAAAAATCGGTCTTCATGTCTTTTGAAAGAAATGCGACTCTTTCAACGAAGACCTCGAAGGGGCTTGAATGAATGACAGGTCATTATTGTATATCGGGACGCACGAATTCCGCTTCGAAGCGATCCGCCATCTGCAACGAACAAGAGCCGAAAGACGCTCGGATCCCCTTTGGCGCTTTTTCCATTCCCCGATCGATATCAGCTCGTCCATCGGGCACGAGCCCGATTCACCGATGCTTGCCGACCTCCCAGCTCGTACCGCGGGCAAGGTATTTTTCACCGGCGGCGATCGGCAGATCCTCGAGCGCCGTTCCCATCGAATCGTTCCAGCGATTGAGAAATCCGAAGAGCGCGATCACCGCCGTGATCTCGACGATATCCTCGTCGCTCCAATGCGCCCGCAACTCATCGATGATCGGCTCGTCGACCCCGCAGGGCACCGAAGCGGCGGCCCGGGCGAAAGCCAGAGCGGCCTTCTCGGCCTCGCTGAAACAAGGGCTGTTCTCGAAATCCCAGACCGATTCCAAACGATCCGGGCTCGATCCGAAACGCTCGGCGCCCAATATCGTATGCGCTTGGCAGTAGCCACAACCCGATACGAAACTGGTCGCATAGCCCAAAAGTCGCTTGAATTCCGGCGTGACCTGCCCGTGGCATTCCATGACCGCGGCATTGAGCATAGTGAACGCCGCCGCCACCTTCGGTCGATAGGCCATCGTCCGGACGCTGTTCGGGATCACCCCCAACGGGCCTTTGAAAAACTGCAGGCTCTCCATCAAGGTTCGGTCGATCTCGCGATCTTCCAAGGGGGAAACGATAGGCACTCGATCGCTCCTTTTAGTGAAAAAATGTTATGAAAAAAGCCGATCCAAGGTGGTATTGTTTCATACCGCCGATGCCTTTCGAGAACGCTCGATCCGCAGCTGCCATCGGCCATCATCATGAACTTCCAAGGAACGACGACAATGACGAGGATGATCGAAGGAGCGATGGCTCCGACTTTTTCCCTGCCGAACCAAGACGGGCAAATCATATCGCTCGGCGATCAATCGGGGCATCTCGTGATCGTATGGTTCTTCTCGAGAGCCTTCGGCAGCAACTGAACGGTGGAAGCGCAAGGATTCCGTGATCGATTCCGCGACTTCCAATCCACCAAGACGGTACCGCTGGGCATCACGTTCTCGCCGATCGAGGATTTGGCGAGGTGGAAAGCCGAGCTCGATCTCCCCTTCGATCTGCTCAGCGATTCGGATCGCAAAGTCGCCCTTGCGTGGGGGGCGGCGAAAAGCGAGAACGATGCCAAGGCTTTGCGCCTGTCGGTGTTGATCGGTGCCGACGGGCGTATCCTCAAGAACTATCCCTCGCCCGATGTCCATCGCCATATCGACGATCTGCTGGCGGATATCGATACCATGCTTGCGAACGATTGAAATCGAGTCGGCGGCGGATCGAAAAACTCGCCGAAGTTCCGAAAACGAGGGGGCCGATGCCCGAGGATGCTTTCGATGAATGAACGAACCCTTAACGATCCGACGAGCCTCGATCACTTCGCGCGCGACGGCTATCTGGTCGCGCAAGGGCTGGCGGGAAAGGATATCACCGAGCCGATGACCCAAGCCATCTGCCATGCATTGTCCCCCTTGCAGGCCCCGGCGGAATTCGAGGCCGAGGTGGGCTATCCGGGATCGCCGGAAAGCCGAGGCGCCACCGGCGGCGGCACCCCGAGGCGTCTCCTGCATGCCTTTTCGAGAGGGTCGGTCTTTCGTCGATGGGCAAGATCGCCGGAAGTGGCAACGATCTTGCGCTGCATCATGGGCTCACCCAAGATCGAGATGTCTCAATGCCACCATAACTGCATCATGACCAAACACCCCGGTTTCAGCAGCGAAACCGCTTGGCATCAAGATATCCGCTACTGGTCTTTCGATACCCCCGAGCTGGTATCGGTGTGGCTGGCCTTGGGACCCGAGCGCGAGGATAACGGCGCGCTTAGGGTGATCCCCGGCAGCCATCGTCTGCATCCGGATCGAGGACGGCTGGACAAGAACCTTTTTCTGCGCCCGGAGCTCGACGAGAATCGAGAGATGATCGAGCGCTCGCAGCTGGTGGAACTTCGCACCGGGGATGTCCTGTTCTTTCACTGTCGGCTCTTTCACGCCGCCGGTAGAAACCGCAGCGACAAGACCAAGATCTCGGCCGTTTTCACCTACCACACCGACGACAATCGCCCGATCCCGGGCACCCGCTCGGATCGCTACCCCGGGATCCCCTTATAAAGGACGGGATGAATCATCGTGGATAAAGGCCATTGGGGATACGGGACTACGAAGACTTAGGGGAGGATTCGAAGGCCGAGCCATCGTACGTGCCATCGTAAGCAAGCGGCACCTCGGCAAGGGCGATCGATCGCGCCTGCTGCGTTGCAAGCACGCAGGCCAAGGTGGCGGCCAAGGCATCTCGACCTTGTTCCCCCGAGCAGAGATCGACCTCCTCTCCTTCGAGGGATCGAACGAATCGGGCCATCTGCTCCGCCAGCGTATCGAATTCGACCCGATCGACCATGGCCGACGGATCGCGATCCCTGACCAAGGAATTGCGCCAATCCGGGGATTCGCCCGATGCCGCTTCCCATAGAACCCCGGAGGGAAATCCGATCGACCCTCGATCCCCGATGATGACCATGCAATCCTCGCCGCTATAGCCAAGGTTCGGGTTCTCGCCGGTTGCAGTCTCGAAAGACCAAGGCGATGCCCCGGCATCCGAGAGCAGATAGCTGCCCAACACCCCGCTTTCGAAGGCCATGATCAATGCCGCCGTATCCTCCATCGATCCGCCTCTGGCAAAGCGGGCGCTGCGAGCATCGATCGTTCGGATCAATCCCAACAGGTACATCGACATCTCCAGATCGTGAGAGAGATTGATCATCAGCGGCCCGCCGCCGGATTGCATCCGCCAAGTAACATCGAAATAATCATCGTGCTTGCGCAACGACCACAGCCCTTGCACGGCGATCGGGTGGCCGATGCGTGGAAGCCGTTTTTTGAAGCGCTCGATCAAGCGATGGCAGCGGCGATGGTGACCGGTGAAAAGAGGAAGGCCCTTCTTTTCGGCGGCATCGATCAGGCGATGGGCATCCCCCAAGGTCCCGGTGATCGGCTTTTCCACCAACAGCGCCCACCCTTTGGAAATCGCCTGCGACGCGCAAGCGAAGTGATCGGAGGTCGGGACGGCGATCACCGCCGCCTCGGCCCGAGCGGGAACCTCGGCCATATCCGCCACCACCGGCAACCCCGAAGCCGCAATCTCCTTGCGCTTGGCGCTATCGACCTCCACCACCGCACACAGATCGATACCGGCGCTCGAGTGGGCAATCCGGGCATGGCGCAGGCCCACAAGCCCGCCGCCGACTACGCAAAGAGGAAGAGGCTTGCTCAAAGGACCGGACCTGCCGCGTCGGTCGATCCTCGCCCGATCAAGGCAATATCTTTTCGAAAGACCCTCCGTGGTAAAGGGAGGATCGATGCCTGATCGAGGGGCGAAGAATCGGTGATGAGAAGGTTGCGTGATCGATCCCTTCGGATCCGGCGCAAGACGAAGCCGGATCCGAGGGAACGCAATATCGGCGAATCAAGACGAATCAATGGGTGTGATGCACCTCGGCCAACCCGTAAACCGGAGTGTCGATCCCCTCCATTCGCGCCTTGATCTGCAAGGAAAGAAACTGCGAATAATGCCGGGATTGGTGCAAGTTGCCGCCGTGGAACCACAATGCCTCTTGCTGCGTCGGCTTCCACATATTTCTCAACTCCCCCTCCCACGGACCCGGATCCTTGGTGGTTCCCGATCCCAACCCCCAACATTTACCGACCTTGTCGGCGACCTCTTGGGAAATGATCTGCGCCGCCCAGCCGTTCATCGAACCATAGCCCGTGGCATAGACGATCAGATCCGCCGGGAGCTCGCTGCCGTCGCTGAACCTGACGCCGTTCTCGGTGATCTCCTCGATCTCGACCTTGCTCTTGAGCTTGATGCTGCCATCGGCGATCAGCTCGCTGGCCCCGACATCGATGTAGTAGCCGGAGCCGCGGCGCAGGTATTTCATGAACAAACCGGAATTGTCATCCCCGAAATCGAGCATGAAGCCCGCCTTTTCGAGTCTTCGGTAGAAATCGGCGTCGCGCTTGGCCATCTCCTCGTAAACCGGAACATGAAAGGTATGCATGATCCGATAGGGAAGCGAGGCGAAGATCAGATCGGCGGTGTGGTGATCGATTCCTCGTTCCACCGCATCCTCGGAGTAAAGCCCCTTCAATGCCAACTCCATCAAACTCTCGGAACGGGCGATATGGGTGGACGATCGCTGCACCATGGTGACATCGGCCCCGTTCTCCCATAGATCGGCGCAGATATCGTGCGATGAATTATTGGAGCCGATCACGATACAGCGCTTGCCTTGATATCCTTGACCGCCGGGATGTCGGCTGGAGTGATGCTGCTCGCCGGCGAAACGATCGGCACCGGGGAATTGCGGCATATTCGGCACGCCGGACATCCCCGTCGCCAGCACCAGTTGCTTCGGCGAAAGAGTGATCTCGCGTCCTTCTCGCTTGACCTTGACCTTCCATTGCCCGCCGGCGGCATCGTATTCGGCGCCCAAGCATTCGGTGGAACTCCAATAATCGAGCTCCATGATCTTCGTATAGGACTCGAGCCAATCGCCGATCTTGTCCTTGGGAGAAAATACCGGCCAGTGATCGGGGAATGGAAGGTAGGGCAGATGGTCGTACCAGACCGGATCGTGCAGACAAAGGGATTGATAGCGTTTGCGCCATGAATCCCCGGGGCGCTCGTTCTTTTCGACGATGATCGTCGGCACCCCCAAACGCTTGAGGCGGGCACCCAAAGCGATCCCCCCTTGCCCCCCGCCGATGATCACGCAATAGGGCTGGACGGAAAACCCCAGCGTTTGGGCCCGTTGCGTTTTTCGATCGAGCCAACTCTTTCGATCCCGGATGGCCCCGTGCTCGACCCCGTTCTCGCGCGTTTGACCCTTCCTTTCCTCATGACCTTTGAGGCAGACCATGGTCGTCAACAAGGTCCAGCACCGACCGTCTTTGAGACGGATGAATCCTTTGCCCGAGGCCTTTGCGGTCTCGAAGGTGATCCAACCCTCGCTGACGCCATCGGCATGGCTCTCATCGCCTTGCATGGCCCATGCGGAGGGCTTGACATGCCCCAACTGGACATCGAGCATCTTGCGGATCGCTTCCCTTCCCTCCATCGTTTTGATATTCCACGTAAAGGAAACGAGATCGCGCCAGTAGCACTCGGGCGCAAAGAGATCCGCCGCCGCCTGGGTATCGCCTCGCTCCAAGGCATCGCCGAAGGCGGCCAACCATTGGGGGATGCTCGAAGAGGACTTGACTGAATCGTTCATCTTATCTTTCCTCCGATCGTGTGATGTTCTTGTTGGGGGTACGACCATTGTCCGCAGATAACGATCTATCCGATGCGTCTTTTTCAAAAAACGCAAAAAACGACCGGGCGAAGGCCGATCCGAGGGCGGGCTTTCAAAACCACCCCCGGCGCTTGCGCCGACCGACAAGTTCGAACCTTGGCCGAGTGCCTATCGTAGACCCTCTATCGTACCCCCGTCGCCTGCGCATCCGGGGCCAAGGACAATCGGGGCAAGGGCTTTTCATCGATCGGCCAATGGACGGCGGCGGCGAAGAGCCCCAAGAATATCCCCGCCCACCACATCTGGTCGTAAGAACCCTGCTGCTGATAGATAAAACCGCCCATCCAGACCCCGACGAAACTGCCTAGCTGATGGCTCAAAAAGACGATGCCGAAAAGGGATGCCATGTATTTGATCCCGAAAACCTGAACCACGATCCCCGACGTCAGCGGTACCGTGGAGAGCCATAAAAACCCCATCGCGATCGAAAAGACATAGATGGTGGTTTCGGTGGCCGGAGCCATCAACAAGAACAGAATCACCAACGATCGGGCGAAGTAGATCGCGCTGAGCGCACTTTTCTTGCTGAACTTCTGCCCGATCGCCCCCGAAAGAAAAGATCCGGCGATATTGCAAAGACCCACCAGCGCAAGGGCATAAGCCCCGACCATCGGCGAAAGACCGATATCACCGATGTATGCGGGAAAGTGCACGACGATGAACGCGATATGGAATCCGCAGACGAAAAAGCCGACGGTCAGCAATAGGTAGCCACGGTGGGAAAAAGCCTCGCCGAGCGCCTCTTTGAGGGTTTGATCGGAATGCGCTTCCCCCGATGACTGACCCCCGCTGCGGGGCAAGACGATGGCCAGCGGGATCATCACCAGCGATATCACGGCCACGATGACCAGCGCATGATCCCAGCCATAGCCCGCGATCAACCCTTGGCTGATCGGAGAAAAGACCACCTGCCCGAAGGATCCCGCCGCGGTACCCAACCCCAAGGCAAGGGAGCGCTTGGAAGGACCCACGGCGCGAGCGATCGCGGCCAGCGCCAGCGAGAAGGCGGTGAAGGCGACCCCGATCCCGACCAGCAACCCGCCGGTCAAATACATGAGAAGCCCGCTTTCCGCCATGGACATCCCGATCATTCCGAGCGCGTAGACGACGGTGCCGATCGCGATCACCCACGTCGGCCCGAAGCGATCCGCGATCGCCCCCGCCACCGGAACCCCCAACCCCCAAAGCAGATTCTGGATGGCCATCGCCAAGGCGAAGGTCTCGCGCGACCATTGCCTGTCCCCGGTCATCGGTTCGAGATAAAGGCCGAAACTGGCACGAATCCCGAAACCCACCAAAGAGATCAGGCAAGCGGCGACGATGATCGCAAGCGCCCGCCTCGACATCCCGGACGACGAGGCCGGCGGCGACAAAGAATCTGCGGATTGACTCATCGAGATTTTCCACCCTTGAAATGGATGATGTTTTCGGGATCGAGACTCTTTAAATCCCAAGGACTGTTTGGGGGGGGATAGGGAACGCCGGTTCGCTCGCCTTGGCACCCGGTGCAAGACTCGGCACACCGGTAGTTTGAACTCGATACAGGCCGATCGCAACGGCAAGTCGAGGATGTCCGCGATCGCCGAAGTGTCGGCTGTCGTGCCGGCGCAATCGTTCCGGCACCATAAGCGTATCGCCGGGAAAGGACCCGACTTGTCTACCCGTGGTGTCATCGGTCAGAACTTCCGATGCGAAGAGAATTTCGAGCGAGCGGTGAACAAGATAGTCGCGAAGTGCCGCGCGCAGTGCAAGATGCGTTCGATGGACAGCCCTCGGTTATGCGGTCGACCGGATCGAGGGTGGCAAGCGGTACGATGGCACTTGCGAAGGTTGCTATTATCTAGCCTAGGTATTGCACGGGCGGCTCATTTTAGGCGAATAAATCGGGTACGTCCTCGCACTTAGGTAAGAAGAGTTAGGACAAGTACGAAGGGGCTCGCACGGAGCCCCTTGTTTATAACTTTTAGCACATAGAGCTTTCGCCCAGCGCGCATCCGATTGGAAGAAATATCAGGATGAGAAACGCCTGCT
Organism: Thioalkalivibrio sp. HK1; assembly: GCA_000583135.1. GTDB lineage: Bacteria > Pseudomonadota > Gammaproteobacteria > HK1 > HK1 > HK1. The sequence goes on along the minus strand of JFBG01000008.1, from coordinate 20,846 downwards.
GCGCTGCCTCAAGATTCTCCTCGGTACGAATCACGGTCGCATCGTTATCCGCCAAATGGAAACAGGAGTACGGATCGGTGTCGCAGAGCGAGTCGCTGTCGAGTTTGATGTCATATTCCGGCTCCGGCTTCAACATCGCACCGCCTTCGTTATTTTGATGGGATGTTCCTTGATCCGGATCATCGTAAGCAAGCATCATCGGCTCGTCGCTCGTGCCGTCAGCATGAACCGATCCGACGAATCCGAAAAGCATCACAATCATCGCAAGTTTTTTCATCACTCGATTCTCCTTGGTGGGTGTCCCTACTCCGTGTGGATGTCTCTCTACGAATAGCATGCTTCAGATGGGCTGTCAAGAGGTTCGTTACACCGCCCCGCTCGCCGAAATCCCGGTCGAACCCGATGTGATCGGTGTCGATGGCTCGCTCGCCGTTGGATGATGGTGGGGCTGCGTCGCACCTCGATCGGCGAAGGCGATCAGCGATCCGAACCCCAACGACACGGCCGCTCGAAGGCAATGATATGACCGCCTTTACCCAACGAAAACGGTGCATCAACCCCGCCGGCGGCGACCCTCGATCAAGGACCAGCCGTCGCTTGTCGCCGCAAGTCTCGAATCGAAATCCCTCTCGTAGGCGGCGATGACCATATCGCTTTGATCGGCGAGGATACCCGAGAGGGCGATCTCGCCCTCGGGCGCCGTCAACCGCCCGATGCCCGGTGCGAGATCCACGAGCGTCCTCGCCAGAATATTGGCGAGGATCAAGGAAAAGGAAGCGCACGGAAGAGCCTCGATCGCTTTCGGATCCGATATCGTTCGGATGCGATCCGAAACCCGGTTGAGGCGGGCATTGCGCCTCGTCGCCTCCAAGGCTTGCGGCTCGATATCGAAGGCGAACACCCGCTTGGCTCCAAGCATAGCGGCGACGATGGCGAGGATGCCCGACCCGCAGCCATAGTCCAGCACGTCTTGATCGCAAGGCGGATTCGCCACCAGCCTTTCCAGACAAAGACGGGTGGTCGGATGCCTTCCCGATCCGAAGGCGAGCCCCGGGGATAGAAAAACCACCTTGCGCCCGGTGCGCGCAGACGATGGCGGAGCCAGTCGCTCCGGTCCTATCCATAGATCCCCGATCTCGATCGGATGAATCGCCTCCAAGGCCGATGCCTGCCAATCGCGATCGCAAAGCACGCGCCGCCGCAAGCCGGTGGCTCCTGGCAATCGCACCTTCAACGCTTGCAGGTCGATCGGATCTCGATAAAGCGCACGCACCCTCACTTGCGGCCAAAGCGGCATCTCCCCCGACAAAGGCTCCAAGGGATCGGAAGCATCGGGCAATTCCGGGCGATCGGATCTGGCATCCTCGATCGTCAACGAAGCCGGGGCCTCGCCGCCGGCTTCGGACAATGCATCCTCGAGCGAAGCACAAAGCGCATTCGCATCGGCGCTCTCGCACTCGAAGATCAGCTCGTACCAAGGCTCGTCTTCATGCTCGCCCTCTCGCCCACCCTCGCCCGCAGGCGGAGCATCCGGCTCATGCGATACCGGCTTGGACGCAGAACACCGACGCTCGCTCAACTTCGCCCCGCTTGGCGCAACCCTTGGGTCATTCGCTCCAAGTTTCGTTCCAAATAATGGATATTGGTGCCGCCTTCCAAAAAGCCCGGATCGCAGCAGAGCCTTTTATGCAGCGCGATATTGGTATCGATCCCCTCGATCACGATCTCGTCGAGGGCGGTCAGCAATCTGGCGATGGCCGACTGCCGGGTATCGCCGAAGGCGATCAACTTGCCGATCATCGAATCGTAGTAGGGGGGAACCACATAGCCGGTATAGATATGACTGTCGATACGGATGCCAGGACCGCCGGGTGCATGAAAAAGCGAGATGCGCCCGGGCGACGGGCGAAAGTTCTGCGGATGCTCGGCGTTGACGCGGCATTCCACGGCATGCCCTCGAATGCGAACCTCGTCTTGAACGAAGGGCAGCGCTTCGCCGGCGGCGATCAGCAGCTGGGTCTTGACGATATCGATACCGGTGATGATCTCCGTGATCGGATGCTCCACCTGCACCCTCGTATTCATCTCGATGAAATGGAACTCGCCGTTCTCGTAGAGGAATTCGAAGGTCCCGGCTCCTCGGTAGCCGATCTCTCGGCAGGCCTCGACACACCTTGCGCCCATCGTCCTTCGCGCATCGGCATCGAGCCCGGGAGCGGGCGCCTCCTCGATCACCTTTTGGTGTCGCCTTTGCATCGAGCAATCGCGTTCGCCGAGATGCACCGCATTGCCATGCATATCGGCCAAGACCTGAAATTCGATATGACGGGGGTTCTCGAGGTATTTCTCCAAGTAGACGGTATCCTCGCCGAAGGCCGCCTTCGCCTCGCTGCGGGTCAAGTCGATCGACTCCAAGAGGGAATCTTGGCTACGCACCACCCGCATTCCGCGTCCGCCGCCGCCGGCCGTGGCCTTGATCAGCAGCGGATAGCCGATCTTGCGGGCGGCCTCGATCGCCTTGTCCGGATCCCTGTCGAGCGGCCCGTCGGAACCCGGAACGCAAGGAACCCCCGCTTCGCGCATGGCCGAGATCGCCGAGATCTTGTCCCCCATCAAACGAATGGTATCGGGGCGCGGACCGATGAAAACGAAACCGCTCCTCTCGACTTGCTCAGCGAAATCGGCGTTTTCCGAAAGAAAGCCGTAGCCGGGATGGATGGCGTCGGCATCGCTGACTTCCGCTGCGCTCAATACCGCCGGAATATTGAGGTAGCTCTCGCCCGAAGAGGCGGGGCCGATGCAAACCGATTCATCGGCCAAGCGGACATGCTTTTGCTCCCGATCCGCTTGGGAATGCACCGCCACCGTGCGGATACCGAGTTCGCGGCAGGCGCGCAGTATCCGAAGCGCTATCTCCCCCCGGTTGGCAATGACGATTTTTTTGAGCATCGATGCGGGCTTTCAAAGGCTAGATGAGCGGGAATGAGCGAGGGGGCAAAAAAAGCGATGGATCTTCGATCCCACCCTTCGTCAATCGGTGGCGATCACGAAAAGCGGTTGGCCGTATTCGACGGGATGGCCATTCTCGGCGACCACCGCCGCCACCTTCCCCTTCACCTCCGATTCGATCTGATTGAGTATTTTCATCGCCTCGATGATGCATAGCGTATCGCCTTGCGCAACCTGGGCGCCGACGGAAACGAAGGGAGGATCATTAGGGGAGGATGACTGATAGAAGGTCCCCACCATCGGCGAGGTGACGACATGACCTGCAGGGAGCCCATCATCCGCTTCCGGCACCGATGAGAGCGCCCCGGAATCGGCGGCGACGGGAACGGACGGCGGCTTTTGCGTCTCCGGCAATGCGATCGATGCTTGCGGATGCAAGGCGACGGGTGCTGCCGGCGGATTCGGATTCTCCCGGCGGCGGGTGATTCGTATCTGCCCGTCGCCCTCTCGAATCTCGATCTCGTCGATCCCGGACTCCTCGACCAACTCGATCAGGTTCTTGATCTTGCGAATATCCACGATGCGAAAATTCCTCTTTGCCTTGCGTTTTCGTCGGCTTCAACCGGGCAACGACAGCGCCGCCCGGTAAGCGAGATGGTAGCCCTCCACCCCCAGCCCGATGATGACTCCCGCGGCGATATCGGAAAAATACGAATGATGGCGGAAAGCCTCGCGGCGGTGGATATTCGATAGATGAACCTCGATGAAAGGGATGGCGACACCGAGCATGGCATCGCGCAAGGCGATGCTGGTATGGGTGAAAGCGGCGGGGTTGATGATGATGCGATCCACCCCTTCCGACGCCGCCAGATGGATCCGCTCGATCAGACGATGCTCGGCATTGCTTTGAAAGCACTCTAGAACGTGGCCATCGGCCATCGCCAGCCCGATCAGGCGCGCCTCGATATCGGCAAGGGTCGCACTGCCATAGACTTCGGGTTCGCGCCGGCCGAGAAGGTTGATATTCGGGCCGTTGAGCAGCAGCAGTTTCATGGTCTCTCCGATATTCGACGCTTGCGGTATTTCGCTTTTCGGGTATCTCGCCGCTTGGCACTTGGGCGGCATCCGCGTTTCGACTCGCCAAGACTTGACCTGACGATACTTGACCTAACGAGGCTCGATCGATCGCCTTCATTGGTTCATTCAAGACCGAGCGGGCATCTGGCAACCGCCAAGCACTCGATCAAGCCTAGATGCATTTTGAGCGACAAGCCCGAATCCAAACCCTCGCGATCGAATGATCGAGAATCGAATGTTCGCAAGCGGATAGCGATGAATTCGCGCTTTTTAGCGGCGATATCATAGCAGTTTCATCATGATGGCGCATGATTGGGGGATGCCTTGGCTTTTACATCGGCTATCTTTGCATCGGCACACCCTCGAATGCCATGGACTCGAAAAGGCGCATTCGAAAACCCCGCCGAACGCCAAAGGACTTGACCGAATTTTCGAAGATCGAAGGCATCGTTGACCTTTGCAATGATCACACCTCATGCAAAAAGCGCTTCGATCTTCTCTTTCGCCTGGGACTGTGAAAGATCCCCCGTATGCCGTTCTCGAATCACGTTCTCGGCGTCGATGAATACGCTAAAGGGCAAAGCCGCCGAAGGACTTTTGAAAGCCCGCAGGAGATCGAGCGAGCGTCCGGTATCGGCCATCGTCGGATAGTTGAGATCGAATCGAAGCGCCATCGGGAAGGCATCTTCCTTGCGATCGGAGGCGATGCCGATGATTTGCAGACCCTTCTCTCGATATTCCCGTTGCGCAGAGATCAGGATCGGGATCTCGTGGACACAGGGAGGACACCAAGTCGCCCAAAAATTGACCAACCTCGGGCGATCGCGAAAATCGGAAAAACGATGCACTTTCCCATGCTGATCCGTGAACTCGAAATCCGGCAGGTAGGAATCATCGACCATCGCCCCATCCGATCCCGCCAAGCGATCCGAGGGCGCATCCCTCGATGTGCCGCTCGAAAAAAACGCAAGCCCCTCTCGCTGCCACCTCGAAATGCCGAAACCGGCAGCCAAGCCCCCCGCCGCGAGCGCGGCGATCATCCATCTGCGCTTGATCACGATCCTTCGCTCCTTAGCACCGAACCCTTGCGCTCGCCGGCAAGCGGGCGAGGCATCATCGCCCCCGACTCCTTTGCGCGCCGAGCCACATCCAAAGCGCCCCGCCTCGTTGCTTGGCGCACTTGTCGAATGCCCGAGTATCCCGCCATCTGCGTAGCTCCACGACACATCATGAACCCGCAAGCGGTTCATCGATCCGCTCATCGATCCATGTAATATGCGATCATTGTCTCCCGCCGACCACCGTGCCACCCCTCGATCTTCGAAATCGGGTCTGGGCCTTGGATCTCGGGGCTGCGGATCCAACATGACAACCGGAGCGGACCAAAGCAATTGTAGGGTTGTTCGGTTGTTCGGTTCTTCGGCACGCTCATCGGAACCCTCAAAAAGGATCCTTTTCCTTGGCAACCAAAGACTCGGCGAACGCAGCGGCATGAAAAAAGCGTGAAAGAAGCATGAAAAATCGGATACCGAACCGACCTCACTCACCGAACAACCCCCGAACATCGCCGATTCTCGAGGGCACCCCCACCGGATATCCGGCACCACCGCTCACCGAGACCTGACCGCCAACCATCGCCCCCATCCCCCGATGAATATCTTTCACTTCTTGATCATCTTGCTGATCGGCTTTCCCCTGATCGAAATCGCCCTTTTGATCGAAGTCGGCGGTTCGCTCGGTGTCTTCCCTACCATCGCCTTGGTGGTATTGACCGCCGTGGTCGGCGCCATGCTGGTGCGCGCCCAAGGCTTCGCCACCTTGCGTCGGGCGAGGCGCAGCATGGACGCCGGCGAGTTGCCGGCGATCGAGATGATCGAAAGCGTCTTCTTGCTGCTGGCCGGCGCCCTCTTGCTGGCCCCCGGCTTCGTAACCGACGCCTTGGGATTTCTATGCCTGATCCCACCACTGCGACAAGCCTTGATCATGCGCCTGATCCGATCCGGAAGACTAAACAGCCACCCGAGAACGGCCTCCGAGCCCATCGAGGGCGAATACCGACACCACGACGACGAAACAACACCCCCCGCCCTCGAAGATGCAAACCCGCTCGAACAACCCCGCCGAGATCGCGACGATATCCATCGCCCCTTTTCGAAAAAATGACATCGATATCACACAACGATAAGAAATATCGGTCTTATCCTACGAGATTCGCTTGTATGAGGCACCTGCGCAGACGAAGCAGATGGGGGACGAAATCAGCCCGATAAGAGGAAATCGATTCAGCCCGCACCCACAAGAGAATGGAAATCGGATTCACCCGGCTCGAAAAAGAGCCTTCATGGAGAGAGGTCAGATCATGGACATTGAAAAGATTAAATCCAACATGAAAAAGGGCCAGAGGGCGAGGCTTTTTCCTGTACTGTCTGAATCTAGACGAGAAGAGCGCGCCACCTCAATTCTGCTGGCGGTTTTTACCGCCGTCCCTGACTTTGCAAGAGCGGTACTGGCAGATGCGGGAGCACCTATCGGCAAGAAAGCGGTATTGGACTGCTTTACCGAGGTAGCGTTCAAAGGAAGCGGCGAGAATCTGCGACCTGACGGATGGATTTCAATCTCAGGCAATTGGGCGGCACTGGTCGAGACAAAAGTGGGGCGCTCCGAACTGACCGTCGAGCAGGTCGAAGGCTATCTTGATATTGCCAAGGAACAGGGATTCGATGCGGTGATAACCATCGGAAACCAATTCGCCGCTCGACCGAGACATCATCCCATCAAAGTCAACAAGATCAAGACGCGCAAAGTGCAGCTATTCCATTTCAGCTGGCTAAGTCTCATAAGCCGGGCGCGGATGCTTATCGAGAGCAAGGGCTTCACCGACCGCGAGCAGGTTTTCATGCTCGAAGAACTTGTGAGGTATCTGCAAAGCGAAGCGGCAGGCATCACTACAGGCATCCGCATGTCAGGTGGTTGGCGAGGTGTTGTGGAGAGGGTTCACCAAAACGCTCATCTGGGAAAAAACGACGAGGAAGTTACCGAGGCCGTTTCGGACTGGTTTCAACTACTGCGCTATCTCTCCATAAAGCTGTCTCTCGCTGTGAATGTGATCTGCAAGGAGGCCATGCCACGCAAGCACGCCGCTGACCCTACGGTGCGTTTGGACGAGACGATTGTCGATGTGATCCGCACCCAAGAGATGAGGTCGGCACTGGAAATCCCTAACGCAGCCGGCAAGCTGGAATTGTCGATCAGCCTTCTGAGAAAAACTATCGATCTCAGTATTTCGATGGACGCGCCCAAGAAAGAAGGTATGCGACCGCGAACCGCCATTAACTTCGTGCTCAATCAGATCAAAGATTTCGAGGGTGATGACCTAGAGGTGTATGTAGATTGGCCGAAGAGGGTACCAACCACGTCGCTGTCTATTCGCAAGGCTCTTGATGAGGACAAGTGCGATAGCCTGATCCCTGACAACTTCAAAGAACTTCCTAGCACGGTGAGGCTGAAACGGGTCATTGATTTGGGAGTCGGCAAACTCAAAAGCGGTAATGGGCTGCCCAAAATTGCCGAAGAGGAGGTGCTGCGTTTTTATCGTCAAGTTGTACAGCGATTGAAGCAGTGGACGGCTCCTGCGCCAAAAATCAAGACTGCCAAACCCGAAAGTACCGGATCACCGCCGTCACCCGATAATCGCGAGGCGACTTTAGGTGGCGTGATCGACGCGCTAGGCAGGGATACGAACGATAGCCGATTCGAGACGATTCAAACCAAGGACGGAGAATCTTGAGTCGTCTATGCAACCCTATTGACACTCGATGGGGGTCATATCGGATCGGTCGCTTTTTCTTTGGGCATGGATCGAGCAAGCCGGGCTCGGAGCTTACAAACCGCTTTACCGCAATCACGGCGACATTCGTTCACCGCCAAGATGGGGTGTGATCCACCCTTCCCCGACGATCTTGCCCGCTATGGCCACGGATGATTTTGATGGTGATACGAATTGCAAGCACTGCCTTTTCGAATAACGACCGACGAGCGAGAATGGGCAGTTTGGTGACGTTCTTCGCAATCGATGATGCAAGGGTTGAGTAAAGAGGAAATCGATCCGGTTGAACCCGGCAAGGCAACCATGGACGAGACAGGGAATAACGATGAGTGATGAGAAAAGGCTTGATCGAATCGAGCGCGTGGTCGAGCGCAATGCGGATGCGATCGCGGATTTGAAGGATAGGGTCGCCGAGGTCACGTCTTCGGTAGGGAGGCTGGAAAAGAAGATCGATTCCGTCAAAGATCTATTGGATATGAGGTTCGCTCGGCTCGAAAAAGAGCTTTCTTGGAAAATGATCGCAGGCTTCGTCGTGGGAGGAACGATGGCCGGCCTTTTCACGATGGCGACTTTGCTTCTTCGAGCCGGAACCGGAATCTAGCTCTTTACGCTCGATTCCTACCCGAACTCGGGGCGAGTGCGATATCACGGATATCGTCAGCCTATCTTTTCTTTGGGCGACTCGGTTATTTTTATCTTCATTGATTCGAGCCATCGATACTCGAATGCGACCGAACCGATCGGTCGCCTTTTTCTTTGGATGCGGTTCGGACAAATCGGGCTCGTGGCTTACGGGCCGCTTTGCTTCGATCACGGCGACATTCGCTCCTCGTCGAGATGCACGCGGATCCGCCCCTATCCGGCGAACCCGGAGCCCGCATCGACCCTCTTTTCGAGCCTTGGCATTAGAAAATTTTGCGCAAAACACCGGCACGAATGCGGCCGGGGGCATTACAATCCTCGTATCGTCATTGGGAATCGCCGCCATCCGGATCGGCGAAATCCGTCCTTCTTCGATGGAATCCCCCGCAAATGCTTGAAGTCCGCGAGTCATTCACCTTCGATGATGTCTTGCTGGTTCCCGGCTACTCCGAGGTCCTGCCCCGAGAGACGGATCTCTCGTCTTGGTTGACACGCGATATCCGCCTCAATATCCCCCTCATCTCCTCGGCCATGGATACGGTGACCGAAGCGCGGCTGGCCATCGCCATCGCCCGAGCGGGAGGCATCGGCATCGTCCACAAGAATATGTCGGCGGCGGATCAGGCCCGGCAAGTACGCATCGTCAAGAAGTTCGAAAGCGGCGTCATCGCCGATCCGATCACCGTCTCGCCCGATACCAGCATCCGGGAGGTGATCGATTTGACCCGCGAACACCGAATCTCCGGGGTGCCGGTGGTGATCGGAAGCGAACTTGCGGGCATCGTCACCCATCGGGACTTACGCTTCGAAACCCGCCACGATGCGAAGGTCAGCAGCGTCATGACGCCGAAGGACAAACTCGTCACCGTGCGCGAGGGATCTTCGCAAGAGGAGATCCGACAACTGCTGCACGAACACCGCATCGAAAAGGTCTTGGTGGTCAACGATCGCTTCGAACTGCGCGGCATGGTGACGGTCAAGGACATGCAAAAGGCCGACGAATTCCCCGATGCCTGCAAGGACGAATACGAACAGTTGCGCGTGGGAGCGGCGGTCGGATCGGGTCCGGGAACGGACGAGCGCGTGGAAGCCTTGGTCGAGGCCGGGGTGGATGTGATCGTGGTCGATACCGCACACGGCCACTCCCAAGGGGTCATCAACCGGGTGCGATCCATCAAGCAGCGCTTTCCCGATATGCCGGTGATCGCCGGCAATATCGCCACCGCCGAGGGCGCCAAGGCCCTTGCGCAGGCCGGTTGCGATGCCGTCAAGGTGGGGATCGGGCCGGGTTCGATCTGCACGACGAGGATGGTGGCCGGGGTCGGCGTTCCTCAACTCTCGGCGGTGGCCGAGGTCGCCCATGCCCTGCGCGGCACCGACATCCCGGCCATCGCCGATGGCGGCATCCGCTTTTCCGGCGACGCCGCCAAGGCCCTCGCCGCCGGCAGCCATAGCGTGATGATCGGCGGACTCTTCGCCGGCACCGAGGAATCACCGGGGGAAGTCGAGCTCTACCAAGGGCGCTCCTATAAGTCCTACCGAGGCATGGGCTCGCTCGGGGCGATGGCCCGCGCCACCGGATCTCGCGATCGCTATTTTCAAGACAATGTGAGCGATCTGGAAAAACTCGTCCCCGAGGGCATCGAAGGACGGGTGCCCTACAAGGGACCGTTGTCCGCGGTGCTCAACCAACTCGTCGGGGGCTTGCGCGCAAGCCTTGGCTATACCGGCTGCCGCACCTTGGAGGATTTCCGCAAATCGACGAGGTTCGTACGCCTGACCAGCGCCGGAGTGCGCGAAAGCCATGTCCACGATGTCAGCATCACCAAGGAAGCCCCGAACTATCGAGTCGGCTGATCCGCTCAGGTCAACCGCCCGACGCCTTCGCCCTTCGCCCCCATACTCATCGACCTTCTTAATAAGACTCGTGTCGAGAACTCCTGCCAAACCCCCGCGCCCGATGCCTCGGCTCGTTGCCACCCCCGAAGCCCGATCGGGATGAACACCCCCGCCGACTCATCCGCCGGCGCCCTCGATATTCGTCGAGAGCTCGTCGTCGTTCTCGACTTCGGCTCCCAATACACCCGGCTCATCGCCCGGCGGGTCAGAGAGGCTCGCATCTACTGCGAGATCCACCCTTATCACATCGACCCCGCCACGCTTCGCGCTTTGGCTCCCAAAGGCATCATCCTTTCCGGGGGACCCGAATCGGTGCACGATAGCGACGCTCCTCGACTACCGGAAGGGATCTTCGATCTGCAAGTCCCGATACTCGGCATCTGCTACGGCATGCAAGCGATGGCGGCTCGTTTCGAAGGCGAGGTGGAAAGCGCAAGCCACCGGGAATTCGGCCACGCCGAGGTGCGAGCCCACGGACATTCACGCCTGCTCGAAGGCATCGAGGATCGCACTGGTCCCCAAGGACAAGGCCTGCTCGATGTATGGATGAGCCACGGCGATCGAGTCATTTCACTGCCCCCGGACTTTCGACGCATCGCATCCACCGCAAACGCTCCCATCGCCGGCATCGCCTCCGAGAGCGGCGATCTCTACGGCCTCCAGTTCCACCCCGAAGTGACCCACACCCCCCAAGGGGCGGCGATCATCGCCCGCTTCGTCCACGATATCTGCGGGTGCAACCGACACTGGACCCCGGATGCGATCATCGACGACGCCGTGACCAAAGTGCAAGAGCGCACCTGTGGCGACCGCGTCCTGCTCGCCCTATCGGGCGGAGTCGACTCCTCGGTGGTCGCCGCCCTCCTGCACCGAGCCATCGGCGATCGCCTCGTATGCATCTTCGTCGACAACGGTCTGTTGCGCGCAGGCGAGGGCGATCAAGTCATGGCCACCTTCGCCGGTCACTTCGGTATCGACCTCATCCGCATCGACGCCGCCGATCGTTTCTTCGCCGCCTTGGCCGGCGTTGAAGACCCCGAAGAAAAACGAAAGCGAATCGGCCGCCTGTTCATCGACATCTTCGAAGAAGAAGCCGCCAAGATAGACAATGTCCACTGGCTCGCCCAAGGCACCATCTACCCCGACGTCATCGAATCGGCCGCCACCGGCCCCGCCCAAGTCATCAAATCCCACCATAATGTGGGAGGACTCCCCGAACGGATGCGCCTGAAACTGATCGAGCCCTTGCGAGATCTCTTCAAAGACGAAGTAAGGACCATCGGATTGGGCCTGGGACTATCGAAAGACATCGTCTTCCGCCACCCCTTCCCCGGCCCCGGCTTGGCGGTAAGAGTCTTGGGCGAAGTACGCCCCGAGTACGTAAAAACCCTGCAACAAGCCGATGCCATCTTCATCGACGAACTACGATCCGCAAACCTTTACGATAGCGTCAGCCAAGCCTTCGCCGTCCACCTCCCCATAAAATCCGTCGGAGTCACCGGCGATCAACGCCGCTACGAATACGTCATCGCCCTACGAGCGGTGGAAACCATCGACTTCATGACCGCCCGCCGAGCCCCCCTCCCCAACGATTTCCTCGACCGCGTCGCCAACCGAATCATCAACGAAATCGAGGGCATATCCCGAGTCGTCTACGACATCTCCGGCAAGCCTCCGGCCACCATCGAATGGGAGTGATTGCGTATCCAGCACTGACCTTCAACCCGATAAACACCTACCAATCCATCCGTCGTATCCCCTACTTTTATCTTAAGTGATATCTACGATCTAAATAACCCTAGGAAGAAAGTGTCATTTGAACTTCCCGGAACGCATTACTTTGTTGAAGTGCTGCACTTCGTCGATCTCCCATATCAACCAGCACATCGAGAATCCGCAGGAATTTCTGGGCCAATGTCTGCTGCATCGGTGTTTCCCTATGTGCAAAGTGTTGCACCAACCCTGCAATACGTGCCGGGATGGGTGTTCCATGCCAGCCTCTGAGTCTATCGGGACCATCACCAATAACTGCAAGCACTTGATCCGCGAAATCTTCGGCTGGGTAGTTGTCTTTGGCTCGTTCACAGAACATCAAAAATGAATCCATCACCAAAGCAATCCATCCGCCGGCGCGAACGAAACGATCGATCACTGGCAAAACTTGGCTGACTTTTTTCCATTCGTCATTTTCGTAACCATCGGATGAATCGGCATATTCGTCCAAAACAAACATCAAAGTGCGAATAAGATCGGGAATAAGATCATATTGATGAAAATCTAGAAAACTTCCGCTCCGGCTGCTATCCCGATCGAATATAGAGGCTTTAAGGAACCGCCCGAGACAACGATCCAGTATATCAACTGTGCTATCTTGAACAATCGAAGCACCATACACATAATGCCTGACATAAACAATCGTAAACGGAGCTAGGAGAGCCCAGCAATTTTCCCTTTCAAGTTCAAAAATCGGATCAAGGAAGTGGTTCCGAAGGTAATCAAGCGGAACAAGACCTGCGACATGACCCAACCTAGAACCGAGAGCATCCGTCCACTCCATAATTTGGGTCGATGGCTGATCACGGCGTCCCGGTTTCACCCATGGCGGCGCATTCTTCTGTATTGTCCAATCGAGAATCCCTGAAAGGAAATCGAGGAACTCGCTTCTTGCACTGCTATCAAGAATCTCCTTAATGGGAATGAGACTAAAAATTCTTTTAGCCTTTTTTGAATCCCAAAAGACATCTGGCTCACCCCATAGATCTTTAGGATCAATTAAATCATCTTCATGATATTCTTCGTATCTTTGATGCTCAAACCATCCTTTTTTTGAATTAACCGCTACCCAAGGCGATGGCGGTAAGGGAAGAGATGGCCACCCATTTCCGTTTTCATAAAATTCAAGCGCTGTATCAACGGCGAGTTGCACCTCGCTTGATTTGTGAGATATTCCGCTGTGCTGAATATGATAATCATGCGATCTGGAGGATACATGGCATCGTGAAAACGCCAACATCAATGCTGCCCAAGTCAATTTTGAATCCTTAGACCAAAGATCGCATGCTTCTTCGAATGCAGATATCGCAACGTCTTCCAGCGGATATGCAATTAGTCTGATAAGTTCATTCGTTGCATTGTAATCCGCTGTATTCTCCCGGATATCCGCTGCAAAGCATCGGGCTACAAAAATTCCTTGATGCAACGAATCAAGCGAACCATAGGAGAGCATCTGATCGGATTTTTCTGGTAAACGCATAGCACGCTCTAAAACATCATGAGCCCACTCAATATTTTCGTATGAACATTCTCCTCGAAAGTTAAGTATTATTGCCGCTGCGGCTGAAACTGCACTCCGACAAATTTCCAAAGGAATTGTATCGTTATAGCTATTCTGATCATCGAATATATCTTCAATATTCACTTCTTTCACTTCTTTGGATAATAAAATAGCATCATTAATTATACAATCGTCATCCAACTTCCTTTTTTGCAATAACTTGGATGCCCGAATAGAAAGACTAGTCAGCCTAAGATACATAGCAGATTCTTCGGTTCTAGCAACATTTTCAGGCTGAGCAGCAGATGGACTAACATGAATAATACTTGCTTGGTCCGAGCCATCATCGTAATGACTCATCTGATAATTTTTTATATCTACTAATTCGGCATATTCAATGGCTTTTTTTACAAGGTGATTTCGTATATCTGAATTGCCAGAATCCTCTTCATACTGAAAAGGTAACTTTTTCTCGAAGTCAAGAATAGCCTTGCGTACTCTATCGCTAAAAGATTTTTTCCCGAAAACAAACATGGGCACCATCTGTCTAAGTTGCATCCTACGAACATTCCTAGCGTTTGCTGCTTGGATTGCTTCAATATGGATTTTATCAGCCTTGTTCATAAAACCCATCAGATTCACTGACGACGAGGGATCTTGTACCATTCGATTATGGTCTGCAGTCAATAAACGCTGCGAGGTAACAAGTGGTAATGTTACGTTAGACACTCTTTCTGTATGGAGCATAATCATTGACGCTACACCTAGGATAGCGATGCATTCATTTCCCTCAACAACTTGCTGGATTAGTTCGTCAACATCGCGGCTTTTCTCAATTTCGGCAAAGCACCACTCCTCAAGTGCCATGAATGCGCAGCCAATGGGCTTGGGTGCCCATGTCGACCGAAACCAAAGATATTCACGATCTGTGCCCCAAAATATCTGAGTACCCCATGGAAATGTAATTTCGAGCGGTATAGGGATACCTCCACGATCATGCGAATGATCATGCATCTGTCTCCATGCTGTCATCGCATGATTGCAAAGATCTCGGAGTAGCTGAAGCGCATGATCAGGGGATGATTGAAAAAGAGAATGAAACGGTTCTCGAAGTGGCGACGGAGTCAGAAAATCTCTATGACGATTGTGAATCGAAAGATTTTCCCAGTCAAAGAGAGTGAAATGAACACTAGTTGGCAAATAAGTTCCATCCGAAAAAACCACTTTTTCTCGATCGGCTCGTTCGTCCGGAAGATTCTCTAGGAAAAATGCCAGCGAAGTATCTACTAATGATTGAGGCAAATATTGGGCAAGAATGGGTGAGTAAACGATAATGTCATGAAATTCATCGTCTTGAATTTGCTTTGAATCGGATATCTTTTTCAGATATTCAGCTGCGAAGGAATACCCGGCTCTCGACGACACTAAGAGAATCTTGATCAATGACTTCTTGAAAGCGCCTAAATCAAGATTTTTATCCCAATAAGCAATTCCCTCATCGTGCATATCAATAGCAGATGAGTCAACAGCATCAAGCCAAGCAGCACATTGTCGTAATAATGATTGGGATGTCGAATTTTGAAGATCGGCAAAGGCATTCTGCCAAACATCAAAGATTGATAGGATATCCGGATAAAACCGTTGCGGAATGTCTATAATACGCCCTAGTATAAAATTTATAAGGCGACGCCATGAGAAAATGTCAGACGGCCGCCCCAGAACATAAGCAAGTCTTTGGCACTGTTCATATGGGAGATCATGATCGAGAATATTTTTGTTAGGAGTAATTTTCTCAGCTTGAAACCAGACAAGCATTTTTCTGAAGAGTCGAAAATCTTTGGCAAAAATGGCATCTGCGTATTGTTCTTCATTTGATTTGAATCTCGCAGATCCGAGAGGACCGATCAACCATGCTCGTAACCATTGCGATCTGATAAGCTTCGAATCCTCCGCGCGTGCAAGATACTCTCGCCAGTTTTTTCCCTTTTCATATTCCCATTGGGAACTGAGTTCGACAACACGCGCAACGGCTGGCAGCTCACCACAATCCTTGATGGCATCCATCCACTTTGATCCACGACTGGCTAAGACATAGAAAAATGACCATTCAAAGAAAATATCATGAGCGAACTGAACAGAAACGCCCTCGCGAGCGTATTGGAGTATTCCATCTGAGATTAGATCATAGATATGTTTTGCTGACTTGATTTCGTCAATAATAATCGGATGGCTAATTTGGCGAACACGAGCGATTGCCAAGTCACGCAATGCACTCTGACGCTCTATAGCATCCTGACCTGTCTTATCATAGCCACCTCTTTTCCACCAACTCTCGATCAAATCCACTTCTGATTGTGGTGTGATCATTGAAGTATCAGGATTAGCTATACTACTCTGATGTAGAATTTTCGCGAAAAAAGGCCGACGAACAATTTCCTCCACTTGATCCGATCCAAGTAAAATTGTTCTTAGGCGTGGGTTGATTTTTGCAAGTGCCTCGATTTCATCATCATTCAGATGTTCAACACTTAGTATTTCGAACTTCAGAGCATCAAGGCAATCACTCAACCATATGCGGACACCTTCGATGCTCGTTTCACGAATGGAGACCACGATACGCCAATTACCAAGTAGAGGAGATTCTTTGATAGTATTTATTATATCAATTATAATAGGCTGATGCACTTTTTTGATACGATCAACCGCATCTACAAAAAGAATTGGAGTACCTACATGTCCGATCTCTACAAGCAATTCCTCCAGATGAACATATTTTGATAATCCCTGCGATGTCGCATAACTGATCCAGCTTTTCCCTTGCAGTTGTTCCGCTTTAAGGAATATGACCGGCCCTTTTTCTAGCGCGCGCTTCACCGCTCGTTTCACCAATACTGATTTTCCACTCCCTGGCAAACCGCTAACTAGAACGACGCGAGCAGTAGTAAGTTTTTCCTCCATTTTCTCAAGGAGATATGTACGGTTAAACTCTATCCCCGCAATATTGTCCGAAATAAGATTTGCATAATTATTTGCTAGATCCTTTAATCTATCAAGGTCATTACGCAATGAGGGTGCGCCACGAAATTCTGCAATAGGTGATATCCGATGTACAAGACGCTTGCGATCAATCTGACCTGACTGCCCTGCCAATGATCGAGCCAATTCAATTAGCCATGCCCAGACTGATCGTGCCGCCTTGTCTGAATTATCTGGCGCTAGGCAATTCTTAATACAATTAATTGCACCAGGAGGATTTATGGAACCTTCGCGAAGAAAATCAAATGGTATAAGTATGAAATGAGCAATGAACTGGTGCTCTTCCTCTCTAGTACATGGCGAGCCTTTCACTTCTTCTAATAGAGTAACAATCTGATTTTTCATAGATTTGATGATTTTGCTAGCGTTTCCGTCTTTCAAAAAACGAGCATGAAAATCTTCAGCCGTCAGGCTTGCTCGAGCCAAATCACATAGGGTCCTTAATGCTCTTTCTTTGGAGGCGGCTACTGTACCGACTGCAGTCCCATAGCGGTCAACATTAGAGCGGAAGTCGGGTTTATTGAAAGTCGCCCAACTGTCCCGAATTATTTCGCGGAAGGCTTTGTTAGATTTTGAGTTACTGATCGTGAGCGAGCTTTTTACTTGGAGACTAAGCCGGGCTTGATTCTTTGAAGTGTCCTCAAAGTCGACGATCACATCATCCAATGGCTCGCCGAAGTTCCGTTGTTGAACCGAAACTTGGGAAACGATTCGACCATCGATACCGGGAGCATAATCCTCGGCAAGCAAAGCAGCGAGATAAAACGCTGCCACATTACCTTCAAATGTGAAGCCTTCTCCGCCAGTAAGTTCAGGTGATTGTGGCATCGGTTGATTGAAATAAATCGTTTCGCTGCAATGGGACGATAAATTGACCGATTGACTTTCCTTACGCCTTGGATCATATCACATTCCGACAAATACTACAGATCAAGACATCATGCATCTTTCACAAATCATAATTCTGAATTTCAGACAATTCGGTACTAGTGAGGCCGATTTATGAATCATCTCATAACTTCGACCTCCGTCATCACTCACCGCTCTCGAACTCTGCGTTGTGGAAGCGTAGCGTATTGCTGTTTTCCTTGATGGTGCGCTGGATGCCCTCGTCGAAGCCGGTGGTGCTTTTGGCTTCGATTTCTACCGAGATTGTTACATCGACGCCGAGTTTGGTGGTGAAGGGTTGGATCACTTCGTCCATGATGGTGGCGAAGTCTATTTTGGCTTTTACCGGGTCGAGGGTGACGGTGCCGTAGAAGCGTTTGGTGGTTGGTGTCGGGGAGGGTTGGTTGATCTTGCCTGACGAACCGGGTGTCGGGACTGGTGTTCCCGTGTCACTCGTTTTGGCGCTTGGGATCTTAGGGCTTCCATCGTTTATGGATTGGCCGGGTTCGGAGGTGAGTGGGGGTGGTTGTTGGGTGCGCTCTCGGTAGGCGATGGCGGCTTCTCGGTCGATCAGCAAAGAGGATTCGTCCAGGTTGATGACGGAGCCTCGGCCGAAGTTGAAGCCGAGGTAGCGATCTTCTTCCTTGCCGGAGGCGAAGGCGAAGAAGTCTTCGCTCTCCAAGCCTCGATTGATGGCATCTCGGAAAACGCTGTCATTGACCAAGCGTGGCAGGTAGAGGTAATGGCAGCTGTCCTGCCAGACCTTCGATGCGTTGATGTCTTCGACATTCTCTTTCAGGTACCAATCGTTCAGCACTTTGCGCAGATGTATCGGCGACCATTCGTAGATCAGCCATTCTTCTTCGCGCAACTTGTCCTCGATGGTCTGGATCAGATTTGGGGCGGTGGGTGAGACCGAAACCGCCTCCCAATTCAGTACCGGCTTGCCCTTGACGATCTCTTCGGAGGGTGCGATCAGCCACTTATAGGCCTCTCGTACCAGTTGAGCGAGGGATTGATCGGCTCCTTCGAGGTAGCGCTTGGCTTGATTGAAGTGCGAGATGTCTTGGTTCAAAGACCCGTTCTCGATATCCTCGACGATGGATTTCCAAGCCAAGAAAACTCGACCCTGATCTTTGAGGCGGCTAACCGCATCGTAGTCCGGGGCGAGGAATATCAGGCGATTTTGCTTATGTCGAGGCTGATCGCCGCGGCTCCGCAGTATCTTTTCCGCAGCGGTGAATGCTTGGTTGGTGTTGCCGCGGCCATAAGCGCCGTCGGTTGGCAAAACGACGAGTCGGGGACCTTTTGCATAATCATCCGGTATGTCGGCGGAGGGGGTGAAGACATGGATACCGCCGAATCGATGGTTGCGCCCGAATACCGAGGTCACGCGGGTTTTCAATAGCGGCAGCAGATCGTTGCGCTCGTCGATATTTTGCTTGCGGCTCTCCATCTCCCGGCGCAAGTTGGGTCTGGTATCGAGCCAATAGCGATCCTTGTCGGAATAGAGATAGTGCAGGCGATCGCGCAGACGCTTGAGTACGTCTTCGAATATGCCGATGGTTTGTCCCGGCTGCGCCGCCCCCAAAAGGATGCGCTCGACCTGAATGCCGCGGGCCACCTGCTCCCGTACGGAAGGGGCGCTGCCCAAGAAGATGGTGCGTGCCGTGCGGCGCGCCGCTTGTACGCTTCCGAATATCGTATGGCGCCCGTCGATACCATAGGGGGTCGAACGAGTACCGTCCACCTCGCGCTCGATCACCGGCTCCCAACCTTGCGGCAGATAGTGCGTGCTCTTGTTGCGGATATTGCTGTCTTCCAATGGCAACGAGCCGGGCAAAATCAGCGCATCCTTGTTATCCGAGTTCCACAGGCGATGGATGACGATGGCCATGTACTGCAACACGCCCCGGGTGCGCTGGAATGTCTCCAATGTGGACCAGTCCTCGTAGAGGCGATCGAAGATCTCGGGGTGGATGGGATAGGAGCGACAAAGCCGCTCGAAGTATTCGTTGGATTGCGTCTCAGCCGGGAATTTATCGGCATTTTGGCGATAGTATTCAGAGAACCGGCGGCTTGTATCCTCCACATCGGCCCGCTCACCGGGTGTTTCGAACAGGCGACGCCGCACGATCTCGAAAGATTCTTCCGTCCCCACCGGTTTCCAAACGGATTCCACGCGAGCGAAGTATTTTTCCAAGGAGTTGAGTGCCCGTTGGCCCACATCGCCGCCCGCTTCCAACTCGGATTCGGGCAAGGTGGCCAGCAAGATGGCGTTGGGTACCGCCTTCATCGATTCGGTGAGGGCTTGGATAAAACTGATATTGCTATCGAAGGTGCCGGCCTTGAACTGCTTGCCCATCTCCAACTGACGGATGAATGCCACCAACTCGTCGATCAGGATCACGCAAGGAGCGGCTTTGCGAATCAGGTCGGTCAATACATCCTTGCCCGGGGATGTACCATCGGCATCGCTATCGGCCACCATCCGATAACCCTCTTCGCCGAGCAGCCGATATGCCAGTTCGCCCCATAGGGTGTTGACGATCACTCCTTCATGCTGCCGAGATAGGCTGGGTGATAGATTGATACCGTCGATCACGGCGACCTTGGCGTAGGGCAAACCCTCGATGCCCGCTTCATCGAGCACCGGCGGAATGCCGTTGAGTCTATCGGTACCCACCGCCCGAGAAGCAAGGTGGTACACCGCCAACAAGGTATGGGTTTTACCGCCACCGAAGGCGGTTTGCAGCTGGATGACCGGATCGCCGCCAAGACCTGCCAAGCGTTGGGCAACGGAGATCAGCAATAGCCGCATGCCTTCGGTGATGAAGGTGCGAGAGAAGAATTTCTCGGCATCTCGATATTCGTCGGTTGCAGTGCCATCGGCGACCCGAGTGATATCGGCGGCGAATTCGGACTGCTTGAAAGTGCCTTCCAATACGTCCTTGTGCGGGCGGGCGATCTCTCGCCAAGGTTTCAAGTTCATCATCCACTCCTCAAGGGTCCAATCCGAATTCGGTTTGCGTACCATAATGGCCGATCTCGTAAGAGGCGGCGACGATGGCATTCCAAGAACCGATCAATTCGTTATAGACGCGGGCGTCTTCAGCCCACTTCTTGCGTTCGCAGAGGGTATAGAGGTGATAGGCGAGCTGACGGATAGACTCGCCTTTCTCAGGCATCTTGGCCAGCAGTTCTCCGGCCGCGGATTCGCCTTGAGTTTTAAGCAGCCAAACTATAGCGTGGCAC
>JFBG01000007.1 GCA_000583135.1 Thioalkalivibrio sp. HK1 | reverse complement strand
CGTCGCCAAAATCATCGAATGAGCGCCCTTTTCTCCCCTTTCTTCACCCTCGCGGTGAGTCGCCCGAAGAGTTGAACCGATGGCAGATCAGACTATCCGAATTCGCCTCAAGGCTTTCGATCACCGGCTGATCGACCAATCGGCGGCAGAAATCGTCGAGACCGCTCGTCGTACCGGAGCGATGGTGCGCGGCCCCATCCCCCTGCCCACGAGAAAGGAACGCTACACCATCTTGATCTCTCCGCATGTCAACAAAGACGCCCGGGATCAGTACGAGCTTCGCACTCACAAGCGAATCCTCGATATCGTCAATCCCACCGACAAGACCGTCGACGCCTTGATGAAGCTTGATCTGGCCGCCGGCGTGGATGTTCAGATCAAGGTCAGTTGAACCGGAGCGAATGAAGATGCCGATCGGTCTTGTAGGTCGCAAAGTGGGGATGACCCGAATATTCGATGACACCGGACAATCCATTCCGGTGACCGTGGTCTTCGTGCAGCCCAATAGGGTGACTTGCGTCAAAGCCTCGGATCGCGACGGTTATCGGGCGATTCAGGTGACCACGGGATCCAAGAAGCCGAGCCGTTTGAACCGCCCCGAGGCCGGTCATTTCGCCGGCTGCAAGGTCGAGGCCGGAGAAGGGCTGTGGGAATTCCGTCTCGCCGAGGGCGAGGAATTCGCCTCCGGGGATATCCTCGAAGTCACCGTATTCGAGCAAGGACAGAAAGTCGATGCCACCGGTACCAGCATCGGCAAAGGCTATGCCGGCGTGGTCAAGCGCCATCACTTTCGTACCCAGGACGCCACGCACGGAAATTCTCTTGCGCATCGCGCGCCCGGTTCGATCGGCCAGAACCAGACCCCGGGTCGGGTATTCAAAGGCAAGAAGATGGCCGGTCGAATGGGAAATGTGCGCCGCACCGTTCAAAATCTCGAGATCGTGCGGGTGGACGAAGCCCGGAGCGCGTTGTTGATCAAAGGGGCGATTCCGGGGCCCAAAGGCGGCCATGTCATCGTGCGTCCGGCGGTCAAGGCGCGCTGAGAGTTTCGAGGACGAGCCGCATCATGGAAATCAAGATTCTCACCGGCAACGGCCAAGAAGGCGGCCCATTGGGTCTTGCCGACAGCGCCTTCGGGGTCGAATACAACGAGGCTTTGGTTCACCAAGTCGTCGTGGCCTATATGGCGGCGGGCCGGGCCGGTACGAAAATGCAGAAAAACCGCTCCGATGTACGCGGCGGCGGTTCCAAGCCTTGGCGACAAAAAGGATTGGGAAGAGCCCGCGCCGGTAGTATCCGTAGCCCGATCTGGCGTGGAGGCGGGGTCACCTTCGCGGCTCGCCCGCGCTCGTTCAAGCAAAAGGTGAATCGCAAGATGTATCGAGGTGCGATGCGCTCGATCCTCTCCGAGCTGCTGCGCAAGAAACGTCTGTTGGTGGTGGACGATCTCTCCATGGAAAAGCCGAAGACGAAGGAGATGGCGGCGCGCCTTTCGGGTTTGGGGGTAAGCGACGTTCTGGTGGTAACGGCCCAGCGGGACGATACCATCGCTTTGGCCTGCCGCAACCTCCCTCGGGTCGATGTGCAGTGCAGCGCCGAGATCAATCCCGTGAGTCTGCTGGCGTTCAAGAGCATCTTGATGACGGCGGCGGCGGTGAAGATGCTCGAGGAGCGATTCGCATGAACAACGAGCAGCGGTTGATGAACGTTCTTCTCTCTCCGCATATATCCGAAAAGAGCACGCGCTTGGCCGAGGCATCCAATCAGATCGCCTTTCGGGTGCGCACCGACGCTCGCAAGGACGAGATTCGGCGGGCGGTGGAAAAGATGTTCAAGGTCGAGGTGGCATCGGTGAGGGTTTTGAACGTCAAGGGCAAGACCAAGGGCTTGCCGGGAAGAAATCGCGGTCGCCGCTCGGATTGGCGAAAGGCCTATATCAAGTTGAAGCCGGGTTTTGATATCGACTTCGCAGAACCCGTGGCCGCGGCCGAGTAGCCGAAACGATTTTCGGCATCGCCTCGAACACTCGCCGCTTCGACAGATCAGGAGAGACAGTGATGGCAGTCACCCAAGCGAAACCCACCTCCGCCGGTCGGCGTTTCGTCTCGAGCGTCAAGGATCGCAGCCTGCACAAAGGCGAGCCTCATGGCCCTTTGGTGGCGAAGAAGACGCGTAGCGGTGGGCGCAATAACTTGGGCCGGATCACCACTCGACATCGAGGGGGCGGTCATAAACGGCGCTATCGACAGGTCGATTTCAAACGGACGAAGGACGATGTTCCGGCCAAGGTGGAGCGGATCGAATATGACCCGAATCGAAGCGCCAATATCGCCCTTCTTCTTTATGCCGACGGCGAGCGCCGATATATCATCGCGCCCCGCCATGTGGCGGCGGGGGATGCTCTGCTTTCCGGTCGCAACGCTCCGATTCGTCCCGGCAACAGCCTGCCGCTGACCGATATTCCGGTGGGGACCACGGTGCATTGCATCGAACTCAAGCCCGGCAAGGGGGCGCAGATCGCGCGCAGCGCAGGAGCCAGCGTTCAGATCGTGGCTCGAGAGGGTGCCCATGCCACCTTGCGTCTTCGCTCCGGAGAGCTGCGCAAGGTGCAAAGCGCATGCCGAGCGACGGTGGGCGAGGTCGGCAACAACGAGCATTCATTGCGCTCTTTGGGCAAGGCGGGAGCCACGAGGTGGCGGGGACGGCGCCCTACGGTTCGGGGGGTGGCGATGAATCCGGTGGATCACCCGCATGGCGGGGGCGAGGGCCGGACTTCCGGCGGTCGGCATCCGGTCACTCCATGGGGTGTGCCCACCAAAGGACACAAGACCCGGCGCAACAAGCGGACCTCTTCGATGATCGTCCGGCGCAGGAATCGGCGTAAATAAATCTTCCAAGGGAATCTTGAACCGTGCCACGTTCGATCAAAAAAGGTCCTTTCGTCGACAACCACCTCATCGACAAGGTCAATGCAGCGCAGGAATCCGGCAGCCGGCGCCCGATTCGTACTTGGTCCAGACGCTCGATGGTGATTCCGGAGATGGTCGGTCTGACCATTGCGGTGCATAACGGTCGCCAGCATGTCCCGGTGTTGATCACCGAGAACATGGTGGGCCACAAACTCGGCGAATTCGCGCCTACCCGCACATTTCGTGGGCATGCCGCGGATCGCAAGACCAGAAGATAAGCGCTCCTTTGCGCAAGAAGGAAAAGGAATTGCATGATGGATACCTCCGCAAGGCTTTCCCGAGCGCGTCTCTCGCCGCAAAAGGTGAGGTTGGTCGCGGATCAGGTTCGCGGGTTGCCGGTAGAAAAAGCGGTCGAGATTTTGCGCTTCAGCAAACAAAAGGCGGCGGTTGCCATGCGTAAAGTGCTCGAATCCGCCATTGCCAACGCCGAAAATAACGAGGGTGCGGATATCGACGATCTCCGCATCGCATCCGTCATGGTCGACAAGGGTCCGGTATATCGGCGTCATCGCCCCCGGGCTCGAGGACGAGCCAATCGAATCATCAAGCGCACGAGTCATATCATGCTGACCGTAACCGACGAGCGGGCATAGCACCATGGGCCAAAAAGTACATCCGATCGGAATAAGACTCGGGATCGTCAAGGATTGGTCCTCGACTTGGTATGCCGAGCGCGCCGAATATTCGGAGCATTTGAATACGGATATCGCGGTCCGGGCTCATATTCGCAAGAAACTCGCCCATGCTTCGGTGAGTCGGATAACGATCGAACGTCCGGCGAAGAGCGCGCGCATCGTCATCCACACCGCCCGCCCCGGGATCGTGATCGGCAAGAAAGGCGAGGATATCGAATCCTTGCGCAATGAAATTTCGAAGATGATGGGTATCCAGGTCCATGTGGCGGTCGAGGAAATCAGGAAGCCCGAAATCGATGCCTACCTCGTTTCCGAGAGCATCGCCAATCAGCTCGAACGCCGCATCATGTTTCGGCGGGCGATGCGCCGTGCGGTTACCAACGCCATGCGCTTGGGGGCTCAAGGGGTCAAGGTGCGGGTTTCCGGTCGCCTCAACGGAGCGGAGATCGCCCGTTCGGAATGGTACCGGGAGGGTCGGGTTCCGCTGCATACCCTGCGAGCGGATATCGACTACGGATTCTCCGAGGCCAAAACGTCGTACGGGATCATCGGAGTCAAGGTTTGGATATTCAAAGGCGAGATTTTGAGTCGCGCCGATCTCGAAGAAAAAACGCAGTCGAGCAAGCAGCGTCAGAAGGAGTCTGAACGGCCATGATGCAGCCGAAGAGAACGAAGTATCGCAAGCAGCACAAGGGCCGAAATCGAGGGCTTGCGACCGTAGGCAATCGCGTCAGCTTCGGCGAGTACGGGATGATGGCCACGACCAGGGGTCGAATCACCGCTCGCCAGATCGAGGCTGCGCGACGGGCCATCACCCGTAAGGTCCGACGCGGCGCGAAGGTGTGGATTCGCATCTTCCCCGACAAGCCGATTACCAAAAAGCCCCTCGAAGTCAGACAGGGCAAGGGCAAGGGCAATGTCGAGTATTGGGTCGCGCTGATCCAGCCGGGAAAAATGCTCTATGAAATGCAAGGCGTCGACGAGAGTCTGGCCAGAGAGGCCTTCCGCCTTGCCGGTGCCAAACTCCCGGTGCGCACGACCTTCATCAACCGGACGGCGATCTGATGAATGCGGGCTTATTGAGAGAAAAGAGCGACGAGGAGCTTCGCAAGGAGTTGCTCGAATCCCATCGGGAGATTTTCAATCTTCGGATGCAAAGGGGTAGCGGGCAACTGACCGGGCACCATCGATTCAAAGAAGCCCGGCGCACCATCGCCCGTATCCAAACGATCTTGAGCGAACGAGAAAGATCATGAACGAAGAACGATCAGCCGAAGAAGTGAAGGCCGAATCATCCGATCCTTCGTCTGCGGACGTTGAAGTATCGGCCTCGGAGCAGGCCCCGGAGGAGACTCCGGAAGCCCCGGCCCCTTCGAACGCCGCCGACGCCCCGGTCGAATCCGATTCCGCCGAGCCTTCGCCAGCCGAGCCTAAGGAGGCGACCGCCGCCGATGGATCGGTCGATGGATCGGTGCAATCGGCAAGCGCAAAGAGCCAAGCCGAGGGCGCAAGCCCAAAGCCGAAGACGATCCGCAAGGTGGTGGGGCAGGTCGTGAGCGACAAGATGCAAAAAACGGTGACCGTGCTGGTCGAGCGCAAGGTCAAGCATCCGCTTTATAAAAAGTACATCCGGCGTTCGACGAAGATGCACGCCCATGATGAAAGCGAAACCTGTCGCATCGGAGATCGCATCTCCATCGTGCAATGTCGCCCGATCTCGAAGACCAAGTCGTGGCGGGTGCACGAGATCATCAGGCGCTCGAAGTGATCGTCGCCGACGATCCCAACGATCATCACCGAGAGCGTTTTCGGGCTTCATAAAGCGAGATACGAATCATGATCCAGATGCAATCCATGCTCGATGCCGCAGATAACAGCGGTGCCCGGCGATTGATGTGCGTCAAGGTGCTCGGCGGATCGAAGCGTCGTTATGCCGGGATCGGGGATGTCGTCAAGGTCACCGTCAAAGAGGCGATCCCCAGAGGCAAGGTCAAGAAGGGCGAAATGTACAACGCGGTGGTGGTTCGTACCCGCAAGGGGGTAAGGCGTCCCGACGGATCCTTGATTCGTTTCGATCGCAATGCCGCCGTTCTCTTGACGAATCAGATGCAGCCGATCGGCACCCGTATTTTCGGACCGGTCACCCGTGAATTGCGGGGCGAGCGGTTCATGAAGATCGTTTCTTTGGCCCCCGAAGTCTTGTAGAGGTTCGACGGCGATGGCGATGCAAAGAATCAGGAAGGGAGACGATGTCGTGGTCCTCGTCGGACGGGATCGCGGCAAACGCGGTCGAGTGATCTCGGTGCACAAGGATCGAAATCAGGCGCTTGTCGAGGGTGTCAATCTCGCCAAGTGCCATACTCGCCCCAACCCGCAAAAAGGGACATCGGGAGGGATATTGGAAAAGGAGCTTCCGATTCAGATCTCCAATATCGCGCTTTTCAATCCCGTCACCGGCAAAGGCGATCGCATCGGGGTCAAGAACCTCGAAGACGGCCGCAAGGTGAGGATCTTCAAGTCCACCGGTGAGGTTGTGGATATCTAGCAAGATCCTCGACGGATCGCTCGATATTCCCCGGATCGTCGGTATCGCATCGCCGGCCGTTTCGTTTTCCAAGGAGTTTTTTTCGTGAGCACGCCAAGGCTTCAGCAGACCTATCGAGAATCGGTGATCCCGATGCTCAAGGAGCGTTTCGGCTATTCGAATGTGATGCAGGTGCCGAAGATCGAGAAAATCACCCTCAACATGGGGGTCGGAGAGGCCGTCGGCGACAAGAAAGTGTTGGAAAACGCTCTGGGGGATCTGCGATTGATCGTCGGCCAGAATCCGATCATGACCCGGGCGCGGAAATCGGTGGCGGGCTTCAAGATTCGAGAAGGCTGGCCGATCGGATGCAAGGTTACGCTGCGGCGCAATCGCATGTAC
Organism: Thioalkalivibrio sp. HK1; assembly: GCA_000583135.1. GTDB lineage: Bacteria > Pseudomonadota > Gammaproteobacteria > HK1 > HK1 > HK1. The sequence goes on along the minus strand of JFBG01000007.1, from coordinate 93,548 downwards.
GAATTTCTGGATCGCTTGATCAGCGTGGCCATACCGAGGGTTCGTGATTTTCGCGGATTCAGGGCGTCGGCTTTCGACGGTCGGGGGAACTACAACCTCGGGATCAAGGAGCAGGTGATCTTTCCCGAGATCGACTACGACAAGATCGATGCGATTCGAGGGCTTGATATATCGATCTCCACGTCGGCGAATACGGACGAGGAAGCCTTGGCTCTTCTATCCGGTTTCGATTTCCCCTTTCGCCGAAACTGATCGACGACAAGACAAGAACAAAGAGGAGCGAAGCATTCATGGCGAAGCTTTCGATCATCAATCGCGAGGCGAAAAGGGCGAGGCTTGCGGCGAAGCACGCAAAAAAGCGAGCGCAGCTCAAAGAGATCATTCGCAATCCGCGATCGAGTTATGAAGAGCGTGAGCGGGCGCAAAGAAGTCTCAATGCCTTGCCCCGCAATTCCTGCCCGACACGGAGGCAAAATCGCTGCAGATTGACCGGCCGACCACATGCTTACTACCGAAAATTCGGTCTCGGCCGCAATAAACTGCGTGAATCCGTGATGAATGGAGATGTTCCGGGTTTGGTGAAGGCCAGCTGGTGAAGGTGCCTCTTTTATGAGCATGCAAGATCCCATTGCCGATATGCTGACTCGCATCCGCAACGGCCAGTCCGCGGGTAAGGTGCGGGTCATGATCCCGATGTCGAAGCAGAAATCCGCGATCGCGGCGCTGCTCAAACAGCAGGGCTATATCAAGGATTTTTCCATCGAGGAGGCTGATGACAAGCCTCGAATTTCGATCGTGCTTCGCTATTTCGAAGGGCGACCGGTCATCGAGACCCTCAAGAGAGTCAGTCGCCCCGGTTTGAGGGTATACCGGGGAAAAGACGCTCTGCCTACTGTGATGAACGGTCTCGGCATCGCCGTGATATCGACATCCAAAGGGCTGATGACCGATCGCCAGGCACGTGCTGCAGGTCACGGCGGCGAAGTGATCTGCATCGTTGCATGACATCGGAGATTAGCCATCATGTCCAGGGTCGCAAAAATGCCGGTCGCCGTGCCTGCGGGAGTCGAGGTCGCGATCGGAAAGGAAGGCGTTTCGGTCAAAGGACCGAAGGGACAGCTGAATATGCCCTTGCACGCATCGGTCGATGTGGTGCAAGAAGGCGACGAGATCCGCTGCTCCTTGAAGAAGGGTGTCGAGGGTGGAATGATGCAGGTGGGCACGGCCCGGGCGTTGATTGCCAATATGGTGCATGGAGTGTCGGAAGGCTTCGTGAAAAACCTGCAGTTGGTCGGGGTCGGCTATCGAGCGCAGATGCAGGGCAAGATCCTCAATCTTTCGCTCGGTTATTCGCACCAGGTCGAATATCCGGTTCCGGATGGAGTGGATATCGAGACTCCGGCGCAAACCGAAATCTCGGTGCGCGGGGCGGATAAGCAGCGGGTCGGTCAGGTCGCTGCGGAGATCAGAGCCTGGCGGCCGCCGGAGCCCTACAAGGGCAAGGGCGTTCGCTACAAAGACGAGAATATCGTTCGCAAGGAAGCCAAGAAAAAGTAACCGACATGAACCTGCATCGAAAACAGTCTCGCATGAGGCGGGCGAAGAAAACGCGCCGACATATCCTCGGTCTGCGAGTTCCCCGGATGAGCATCCATCGGACGCCCAGGCATATCTATGCCCAGATCATCTCTCCCGAGGGAGATCGCACCCTCGCCAGCGCCTCGACGCTCGACAAAGACGTGCGCAGCGAAGTTTCATACGGGGGAAATCGTTCGGCGGCCTCGGTGGTCGGACGTATCGTCGCCGAGCGTGCGAAGCAGGCGGGGGTCGAACGCGTGGCCTTCGATCGTTCGGGCTTCAAATACCACGGCCGTATCAAGGCCTTGGCCGATGCCGCGCGCGAGGCGGGCTTGTCCTTTTGACACATGCCGGCGGATCGAGGCGAAAGCCCTGACAAGGGCAATACCCCTTTCACCTTTTCATTGTGACCGCCCGTTGGCGGATCGAGAATCACGGTTATGGCGAACTATCAGAACTCCGCGGATAACAAGGAAGATCTGCTCGAGAAACTCGTGGCGATCAATCGAGTCGCCAAGGTTGTCAAGGGTGGGCGTTTATTCGGGTTTACCGCTTTGACCGTGGTCGGAGACGGCAAGGGAAAAGTCGGTATGGGTCGCGGCAAAGCCCGAGAGGTGCCCGCCGCCATCCAAAAGGCGATGGAAAACGCCCGTCGCAACATGGTGGATGTTCCCTTGCACGAGGGCACCATCCACTATCCGATCACCGCAAGGCACGGTGCCGCTCGGGTCTACATGCAGCCTGCATCCGAGGGTACGGGGATTATCGCCGGCGGCTCGATGCGGGCGGTTTTCGAGGTTCTCGGGGTCCGGGATATCCTTGCCAAATGCATCGGATCGAATAATCCGATCAATGTCATTCGCGCGACGATGGGCGGGCTTTCGAGCATGCGCTCGCCCAAATACTATGCGGCCAAGCGCGGGCTCGATATCAAGGACCTGCGGGGGTGAGCCATGAGTGATGGAGCGACGAAGAAAGTGAAGGTCACATTGCGAAAGAGTGTCAACGGGCGTTTGAAAAGCCATCGGGCTTGCGTGCGCGGACTCGGTCTTCGGCGCATTCGGCACAGCAAGGTGATCGAGGATACGCCCTGCACCCGGGGGATGATCAACAAGGTGGCCTATCTTCTCGATGTCGAGGAGGTCTGAACGATGCAGCTCAACGATATCCGCTCTCCCAAAGGGGCCAAGCGCGAGCGCAAACGCTGCGGTCGCGGTGCGGCTTCCGGGCTCGGCAAGACTTGCGGTCGCGGGCATAAGGGGCAGAAGTCCCGTGCCGGCGGATCGGTGCGCAAGGGTTTCGAAGGGGGGCAGATGCCTTTGCAGCGACGGCTGCCGAAATTCGGATTCACTTCGCGTAAATCCCTTTTTCGTCGCAATCTGCGCATCAGTGCCCTCGAAGGCTGTGGTGAGACCGTCATCACCATCGATAGTCTCAAAAAAGCGGGGCTGATTCGAAAGAATATCAAATACGTCAAGATTTACGGCGAGGGGAGTTTGACCCAAGCCTATACCGTTCGCGGCATTCCCGTTTCGAAGGGGGCCAAGGCGGCAATCGAGTCCGGTGGCGGAAGCGTCGAGGATTGATCCTCCATGGCAAAGAGTAAAAAACAGTCTTCGGGGGGTATCCTTCCCGGTTCGGGGGGGACTTCCAGCGAGCTCAAAGCCCGCCTCCTCTTCGTGCTCGGAGCCCTCGTGGTTTTCCGGCTGGGGACCTTCATTCCGGTCCCGGGGATCGACCCCATCGCCCTCGATGCCCTCTTCGAACAGCAAAGGGGCACGATTCTTGACATGTTCAACATGTTCTCGGGCGGGGCGCTCGAGAGATTTTCGATCTTCGCCATCGGCATCATGCCTTATATCTCGGCCTCGATCATCATGCAGCTTCTCTCCCATGTCGATCCTCGACTCAAGGAGATGCGCAAGGAGGGTGAATCGGGTCGGCGCAAGATCACCCGCTATACCCGTTATGGAACGGTCGCTCTGGCTTTGTTCCAATCCTTGGGGGTGGCGATCGCCCTCGAGGCCCAACAGGCGGGGAATTTACAGGTGGTCATCGATCCCGGTTGGGGCTTTCGTATCACCGCGGTGACCAGTTTGGTGGCGGGGACGATGTTCTTGATGTGGCTCGGCGAACAGGTCAGCGAGCGCGGGATCGGAAACGGTATTTCGATCATCATCTTCGCGGGGATCGTCGCGGGGTTGCCATCGGCCATCGGCGGCACCTTGGAACTCGCTCGTACCGGCGAGTTGAGCGTGATGATCGTCCTCTTCTTGCTCTTCTTGGCCTTGGCGGTGACGGCTTTCGTCGTTTTCGTCGAGCGCGGACAGCGTCGTATCACCGTCAACTACGCCCGGCGACAGGTCGGCCGTCGGGTCTATGCCGGACAGAGCAGTCATCTGCCGCTCAAACTGAATATGGCGGGAGTGATACCGCCGATCTTCGCTTCGAGCATCATTTTATTCCCCGGTACTTTGGCGGGTTGGTTCGGTAGCGCCGAGGGGATGGTCTGGCTGCGGGATCTCTCCACTACGATGCAGCCGGGGCAGCCGATCTACGTGATGCTCTATGCCGCGGCGATCATTTTCTTTTGCTTTTTCTATACCGCATTGGTTTTCGATCCCAAGGAGACCGCCGATAATCTGCGCAAATCCGGAGCGTTCATTCCCGGTCGCAGGCCCGGGGATCAAACGGCGCAATATATCGACGGCGTGATGACCAAGTTGACGGTATTCGGCGCAGGGTATATCGCATTGGTTTGTTTGTTGCCGGAGTTCATGATCGTCAATTGGAACGTCCCTTTTTACTTCGGCGGCACTTCCTTGTTGATCATCGTCGTCGTGACCATGGATTTCATGGCCCAGGTGCAATCGCATCTGATGTCCCATCAATACGAAGGACTGCTGCGCAAGGCCAACCTCAAGGGTTATAGCCGAGGCGCAGGGGTTCCCCGCTGATCATCGAATCGTTGGAGAGCAATCGTGAAAGTGAGAGCATCGGTCAAAAAACTGTGTCGGAATTGCAAAATCGTTCGGCGCAATCGAACCGTGCGCGTGATATGCAAGGATGCACGTCATAAGCAAAGGCAAGGCTAAAAAGGCCCTCGGGGCCGCATGCCTCGTTTTTTAAGATAACAGGAGATCTGACAGTCATGGCTCGCATCGCCGGTATCAACATTCCGGACCGAAAGCACATCTGGATAGCGCTGACGCATATCTACGGGATTGGCCGCACCCGCGCCCTGCGAATTTGCACGGCAACCGGAATCAATCCCGAGACCGTTGTGCGCGATCTCGACGATTCGCAACTCGACATATTGCGCAAGGAAGTATCGAATAACGCCACCGAGGGTGATCTGCGTCGGGAGGTGGCGATGAATATCAAGCGGTTGATGGATCTCGGCTGCTATCGAGGAATCCGTCATCGTCGCGGGTTGCCGTTGCGCGGACAGCGCACCCATACCAACGCTCGTACCCGTAAGGGGCCGAGAAAACCGATCAAGCGCTGATCATCGAGATATCGGATCATGGCCAAGACTCGCAGTAAAAAGAAAAAGATACGGCATACCGTCACCGACGGCATCGCCCATGTCCATGCCTCGTTCAACAATACGGTGATCACCATCACCGATCGACAAGGCAATACCTTGGCGTCGTCGAGCGCCGGGGCCAATGGTTTCAAGGGATCGCGCAAAAGCACGCCCTTCGCGGCGCAGATCGCCGCCGCCAAGGCCTGCGAGACGGTCAGGGAATATGGATTGAAAACCCTGGAAGTGATGATCCGGGGTCCCGGCCCGGGGCGGGAATCCGTCGTGCGGGCATTGCATAATTCGGGCTTTTTGAAAATCACCGGTATATCGGATGTCACTCCGATTCCGCATAATGGTTGTCGCGCCCCCAAAAAGCGGCGTGTTTGAGACCCGTTCGTAAAAAACATCGGAGAAGACGATGGCAAGGTATACAGGTCCTCGCTGCCGACTCAGCCGGCGCGAGGGGTCGGATCTCATGCTCACGAGTCGCTCGCGATCGTTGGATTCGAAATGCAAGCTCGAGACTCCCCCGGGGCAGCACGGAGCGCGGCGTCAGCGTCGCGCCTCGGACTATGCGTTGCAGTTAAGGGCAAAGCAAAAACTGCGGCGGATCTACGGGGTTCTCGAGCGGCAGTTTCGGAACTACTACAAAGAGGCGGCGCGCTTGAAAGGGGCATCCGGCGGAAATCTTCTGCGCTTGCTCGAATGCCGCTTGGATAACGTGGTCTATCGTATGGGCTTCGGGGCGACCCGGGCCGAGAGCCGTCAATTGGTCAGCCACAAGGCGGTGACCGTCAACGGACGATGCGTCAATATCCCTTCCTATCATGTCAAGGCCGACGATGTGGTGGCGATTCGGGAAAAGTCCAAAAAACAGCAACGCATCCAGGATTCCCTGACGCTCGCCGAGCAATACGGTTTTCCGGATTGGGTGGACGTGGATACTTCGAAGATGGAGGGCATTTTCAAATCCCCTCCCGAGCGTGCGGATCTTCCACCGGATATCAACGAGCAGCTCGTCGTCGAGCTCTACTCCAAATAATCGCGACGATGCTCGAAGCAGCAGGAGGCGACCGTTCCGTATGGGATATGGGAGCCACTTCGAAACTCCTTGAAAACACCAATCTTGGCAGCGGGAGGCCGACGATGGATGAAAGTTCGATCGAGCTTTTGAAACCGAGACCCTTCTTGGTCCAAGAGACCGGGAAGAACGAGGCGAAAATCACCATCGAGCCTTTGGAGCGGGGATTTGGCCATACGTTGGGCAATGCCTTGCGTCGGATCTTGCTGTCCTCGATGCCCGGGTCCGCGGTGACCGAGGTGAGTATCGAAAAGGTGGCGCATGACTACGAGACGATCGAGGGTGTGCACGAGGACGTAATGGACATCCTGCTGAATATCAAGGGATTGGCCGTACGTATGCACACGCGTGATGAATCGGATCTGACGATCAACAAGAAGGGACCGTGCAAGGTGCTTGCAAGCGATATCGTGGTCGATCACGATGTCGAGATCATCAACGAGGATCACGAGATCGCCACCTTGAGGGAAGGGGGCGCCTTGGACATGACGATGAAGGTCGAGCGCGGAAGGGGCTATCAGCCGGTATCCGCTCGCACCGGAGCCAAGTCCCATCGGTCCATCGGCAAACTTCTGCTCGATGCCTCGTTCTCTCCGATCCGTCGGGTCTCGTATGTGGTGGATACCACGCGCGGGGGATCGCGTACGAATCTCGACAAGTTGATCGTCGATATCAAGACCAACGGGACGATCACCGCCGAGGAGGCGATGCGCGAAGCCGTGCGTTTGATGCAAGAGCAGCTTTCGGCATCGGTGGCATCGCAAGGAGACGAAGAGTCCGCGCTGCCCTCTCCGCAAGAGGCCGAGAATAAAATCGATCCGGTCTATTTGATGCCGATCGACGAGCTCGATCTCAAGGGGCAGCGGTCGGTCAATTGCCTCAAAGCGGAGGGCATCCATCATATCGGCGATCTGGTCAATCGCACCGAGACTGCGTTGCTGAAAACCCCCAACCTCGGCAAGAAGACTCTCAACGAGATCAAGGATGCCTTGGCCTCCAAGGGGCTCAAACTCGGCATGAAAATCGAGAATTGGCCGCCCAAGGGCATACAGATCAGGTATTGAGCGAAAGCCACCTAGCGCCAAGCGGTATCGAATCTATCGGCATCGATGGAATCGGCATCGATGGAATCGGCATCGAAGGTATCAGCATCGAATGTATCGGCGGTGAGCCGATTCGTTTGAAAGGCATCCGCTGTCACTTCGGATTCCATACAAGGCCGGTCGGGCGTTCTTGGTTTCAACTTTTCGCGAAATCTCCGATTCGCATTTTTTTCATCATCGGGTATCAGACTATGCGGCATCGAAAATCCGGCCGACATCTCAATCGCAGCCGAAGCCACTATCACGCCATGTTTCGCAATATGTCCGCTTCTCTTGTCAAGCATGAGATGATCCGGACCACATTGCCCAAGGCGAAGGAGCTGCGGGGTTTTATCGAGCCTCTCATCACCCGGGCGAAGACCGACAGCGTTGCCAATCGACGCATCGCTTTTGCCCGGATACGCGATAAAGAATGCGTTCAAAAACTCTTCTCGACACTCGGTCCGCGCTATCGTGCACGTCCGGGTGGATACCTACGGATCATCAAATGTGGCTACCGCGCCGGCGACAAGGCGATGATGGCCTATGTTCAATTGGTCGATGGCTCTCGCTCGGAAGAGGGAACTCCCGTTTCCGGCGATGAATCGTCCTGATCTCGATAGCGAGTATTGGAAAGAGCGCCTGAACGAATATTCGATGGAATATCCTTCCCTATCCGAGGCGGATTGAGAATCCTCGGCCGATATTTCAGTTCGATGTATTGAGGGATGGCTGTTCGACGACTCTCGTGGAAGCACTTTCTCTCGGGAGCAAAATGCAGGCGATCGTGGCCGAGATGGCTGCAAGTCCCAAGATGATATAGAACATATCGAAGTTGCCTTGGCTATCGAATAGATCCCCGGCGACGATGACCGATAGACCTGCGATGCCCAATGCCAGCGCGAATTTCGCGCCATAAGCCACCGATCGCCAACGTTGAGGCGAGTATTGGGCAACCAGTATATTCTCCGCCGCGGTGAAAGTGATATTGAGTCCATAGACGATCAGGATCGCGGCGATCACGATATGCCCGCTCATCGAGACGATCCCTAAAAGCAGCGGGATTTGCAAGAGCCAGCAGATGATATAGATGGTGCGTACGGGCAGGCGATCCGCAAGCCAGCCGCCGAAGACCCCGAAGATCGAGGTCGAAGCGGAAACGACGCCTACGAGAAGTCCGATACGGGTATAGCTGATATCGCCATCCCCCGCCAGTGCGATCTCGAAGAGCTTGGGCATCGTATTGGATAGTCCGGCATAGATGAAACCGGCGCAGGTCATGGTCAATGTCAGGATCAGGAAGACGCGCAAGACCGCCCCCGGCTGTGCCTTCGGGGTCGGGGTGCGATCGTTTTCGACATCGCTGGCCAGTCCCTTTTTCAAAGCGACGAGCAATCCGATGCCGCTGAGGATGGCCAGGATGCCGGGAATCAAAAAGGCGGCACGCCAAGATAGAAAATCGATCGTCATGCCGACCAGAACCGGAGCGAATGAAGTGCCGATATTGCCGAAGACGCCGTTGATCCCGAGGACGATACCTCTTCGGCGGGCGGAGGCGACGATCCAAGCGATGCCGACCGGGTGATAGATCGAGGCGAACAATCCGATAACGGTCAGACCGATGAAAATCATGTCGGGCCCATCGGCCAGTCCGGTCAAGATGGATCCGGCCCCGACACCGAAAAAGAAGATCACCATCATTCCCGCCCGACTCCAGCGATCCGCAAGCCAGCCTGCGGGCAACGCTCCCACCCCGTAGAGCACGAGCCCCAAACTCGAAAGGCTCAGCATCTCCCCATAAGGCATGCCGAAAACCAATGGCAAATGCAAAACGGCGGTGGCGTAAAGCGCTGTCAGCAGGTGGGTGAAGGTATGGGCGACATTCGAAAAAGCGATGGCGCAGAGATCTTGACGGCGCTCGAAGGCATCGATCCCGCCAACCGCTGCGCTTTTGCGGCCATAAGAAGGATCGACCTCGACGCCGGCGGCTTCTTCGCTCATACCCTTAAGTCCTCGATCGTTATCGGTCCCCGATACTCGCCTTCTTCGAGTATCGAAGTCGGATCGCTTGTTCGAGCTGATCGCCGATCGGATCGTCGATCAGCTCGTCGATGCCCGCAGATTGCGAACGACATTCATGATCAGCCGGAAGCCGGCATCGTCGGCAAGGGTGAGGATCGACTCCGGATGAAACTGCACCGCGGCGATGGGCAAAGCCTTGTGCTCGATCGCCATCACCAGACCCTCGTCGCTTTCGGCGGTGATCGATAAATCAGTTGGGAAGCGCTTCCGATCCGCATAAAGAGAGTGGTAGCGGCCGCCTTCGAAGCGTTCGGGCAATCCCTCGAAGAGTCGGCCCGGTTTTCGTACACGGACCATCGAGGCCTTGCCGTGCATCGGCTCCGGCAGCAAGCCGAGTTTTCCGCCGCAGTATTCGACGATTCCTTGCAAGCCCAAACAAACCCCGAAGACGGGAGTTCGCATCTCGCAGGCGGCCCCGATCGTTTGTTTCAGCCCGAAGTCTTGCGGTCGACCGGGTCCCGGCGAGAGCAGGATCAAATCCGCTCGTTCGCGCTCGATCTTCGATCTCGGAAAGCCGTCGGCGCTCGCCCGATAGGTGATGACCTCGGCCCCGGTGCGTCTTAGATATCCGGCCAGGGTATGGACGAAGGAATCCTCGTGATCGATCATCAACACTCGGCGCCCCTCTCCCGGTCGTTCGTCGCCGGCAGCGATTCGTCCTTGGGTACCCGAAGAGGATTCCTTGCGATCCTCGTGTCCGATGGCATGGATCAGTGCCGAGGCTTTCAGTCGGGTTTCGGCCTCCTCGGTTTCCGGGTCGGAGCCGTAGAGCAAGGTGGCCCCCGCTCGCACTTCGGCCACCCCCTCGATGATGCGGATGGTGCGCAAGGTGAGGCCGGTATTCATGTTCCCGTTGAAACCGATGAAGCCGATCGCCCCTCCGTACCAGCGTCGGGGGGAGCGTTCGTGATCTTCGATGAATTGAATGGCATGCCGCTTCGGGGCGCCGGTGACGGTAACCGCCCAAGTGTGGGCGAGGAAGCCATCGAGAGCATCGTATCCCTCTCGCAAGCGCCCCTCGACATGATCGACGGTGTGGATCAACCGGGAATAGAGCTCGATTTGCCGCCGTCCGATCACCTGAATGCTACCGGCCTCGCAGACCCGGGATTTATCGTTGCGATCGACATCGGTGCACATCGTGAGCTCGGATTCCTCCTTTTCGGAGTTGAGCAAGGTGCGGATTTGACGGGCATCGGCCAAGGGGGTTTTCCCCCGGGCGATGGTGCCCGAGATCGGGCAGGTTTCGATCCGGCGCCCTTCGACTCGTACATACATCTCCGGCGAGGCGGAAACGAGATATTCCTTGCGACCTAAGTTGAACAGCGCCCCGTAGGGGGCGGGGTTGTGCTTTTTCAGTCGTCGGTAGATTTCCGAGGGCGGAGCGGGGCAGGAATGGAAAAAGGTCTGGCCCGGAACCACCTCGAAGAGATCCCCCTGCCGGAAGGCCTCGATCGCCTTGCGCACGGTCTCGGCATATTCCCCCGGCGCATGGTCGCAGTCCGAGGGCACCCTTTTTGCCCTTTGCCAGTCGGTGCGCTTTCCGCTGCGGGCCAAGCCTTGCGTCTTTTTGCCCTCGACTTCGAATTCGTAGAGGTAGCGGGCGGCGAGTTCGCGGCGGTGATCGACCACGAGAATGTCATCGGGCAGATAAAGCACCAGATTGCGTTCGTCCCCTTGACGGGGGATCGCCATGCGCACCGGATCGAACTGGAATGCGAGTTCGTAGCCGAAGGCACCGTAAAGACCCAAGTGTTCATCCTTCGGGGATTTGAAAAGATCGATCAGCGCCCGCACCACCGAGAACAGGGTCGGCTGCCGAGTGCGCATTTCCTCCGGGAATTCCTCGTTTTTCGAAAGGAGCACCCGGCCGGAAAGAGAGCCGGCGGCGCTTTCGTTATCGAGTTCGATATCCCGGTTTTTTTCGAGCGCATTTTCGATGGATGCAAGCAAAACCGATCCTCGTCGATTGCAAGCATCGACGGTGAACGAGCGATCGCTGCCGGTCAATTCGATGGCGGGGTTGCAAAAACCGATATCCCAGCGCGTATAGCGTCCCGGATATTCGAAAGAAGAGGTCAGGAGCGCCCCTTTTCGCTCATCCAATGCCTTGGCGAGGCGTTCGATGGCTCGCTCGCTGTTTTTGACGATGCGAAGGGTTCGCGTGATCGTGATTCCACCTTGGCTTTTATAGCGCTTCGTCTCGCTCTCGTTCATATCGAAAGGGCTCGCTCGCTTTTTTTCAGTTCCCGGCGATCGTGATGCGATCGGTCAGGATCGAACCCGTTCGGATCGCCCCTTTCGAATCGATGTCGTTGCCGATCTCGCAGATCCCCAAGAAGATATCCGATAGATTCCCGGCGATGGTGATTTCTTCGACGGGAAAGGCGATGGCTTGGTTTTCGACCCATAATCCCACCGCTCCGACCGAAAGATCTCCGGTGACGATATTGGCGCCGTGCCCGATCATTTCGGTAACGATCAGCCCCTCGCCCATTTCCGCCACGAGGTCGTCGAAGGATTTCGTCCCCGCCTCGACCGTGAGATTATGTATCCCGCCCGCATTTCCGGTGGTGACGGTGCCGAGTTTGCGCGCCGAATAACTATCGAGCACATAGCCGCAAAGCACCCCGTTTCGAACCAGATCGCGATCATCGGTGGCAACCCCTTCGTTATCGAAGGCCGCGCTGGCATTCCCCCCCGGCAGATGGGGCCGTTCGTAAAGGTGCAGATGGGAGGCCATCACTTGCTTGTCCAAGGCTCCCGATAGAAAGCTGGCATTGCGGTGCAAGTTCGATCCGCTGACGGCCTCGACCAACTGGCCGATCAATCGGCGTGCGACTTGGGCTTCGAAGAGCACCGGGGCGTTGCGGGTCGATATCTTGCGGGCGTCGAGACGGCGCAAGGTCCGCTGCGCCGCGGTGCGACCGATGATCGAAGGGTCTTCGAGCCATTTCGGATTGCGGGCCGACGAGTACCAGTGATCGCGCTGCATACCGGAATCATTTTGAGCGATGACGGTGCAGCCGATACCGTGGCTGCTGCGAGAGAAGCCCTCCAAAAAGCCATGCGAATTTCCGTAGACGATGGTGCTGCGGTGCCGGGAGATCACCGCGCCTTCGGAGTTGGTGATCCGCTCGTCGCATTGTCGGGCGGCGTCTTCGGCTTGGAGGGCGATCTCGATCGCCTCTTCCATCTCGATGGGCCAAGGATGCATGAGATCGAGATCCGGGGGATCGACCGCCATCAAATCGGCATCGGCGAGTCCCGAGTATTCGTCGGCGGTGGTATGACGGGCGATTCGGCAGGCCGCTTCCACGGTCTCGCGCAGAGCCTTCGGGCCGAAATCGGTGCTGCCGGCCGAGCCCGTGCTATGTCCGAAATAGACGGTGATCCCGAGGTCGTTGCCTTGGGTATGCTCGATGGTCTCGACCTCTCCCATACGAACCTGAATATGGAGCCCGTCTCCGCAGCGGATACTCGTCTCGGCGGCGCTCGCCCCGAGTTCCTTGGCCACTTCGAGGGCCATGGCGGCGGTTTCTGACAGGGCGTCCATGTCCGGGGATTCGTCGTCTTCGACTAAAAGCGCGCGGCCATCGCCCTTTGACACCATGCGGTTTTCATTCGGCATCGAGAGCCCTCGTTCATGGTTCGCCATCGCATCGCTCAAGCGATCGGGCGCAGGATCATCGCATAAAGTGGCAAGTGTATCTTAGCCCTTGTCTTCGGATGCGCATCGAGCATCGGTGCGAGAGCGATGCCGGTGATGAGGCGCTCGTGGAATCTCGATATTTGCCTTCGAACCATCGATCCGACCATCGCTTCCGGCCATCGATCGAATCGACGGAAAAATCCATCGCCTCCGGCGCCGCTTTTTTGCACCCCATAGATGGCTTTGATCCATTCGATTTGTCGGCGGCGAAGGGTCGGTGGTAAATTCACCCTTTTGTGCCTTCGATATGCGTTTTTTTGCAGGGGATCGGGGATCTTCGCACCCGATCTCTCCCTTCATTCGGCCTTGGATTCCAAAGCCTCGATTTCGATAGCGAGATGGATACGACAAGCCTGACCGACGGTCTCAACGACAAGCAGCGAGAGGCGGTGATCGCCCCTTTCGGGAATTATCTGGTCCTCGCCGGTGCCGGCAGCGGCAAGACGAGGGTATTGGTGCACCGTATCGCATGGTTGTTGAGCGAGCATCCGGATCTCGGATTGCACAATCTTTTGGCGGTCACCTTCACCAACAAGGCGGCGAAGGAGATGCGCTCTCGTATCGAGGCGATCACGCATCGACCGAGCGGTGCGATGTGGATGGGCACCTTTCACGGATTGGCCCATCGGATGTTGCGCAGGAATCCGCTCGAGGCCGGATTGCCGCAAGAGTTTCAAATCATCGACAACGACGATCAACACCGCCTGATCCGGCAAGTGCTCGACGAACTCGGCCTCGATCCCAAAAGATGGGCGCCGCGTCGGGTGCAGGCATTCATCAACGATTGGAAGGATCAAGGGGTTCGGGCGGCGAGGGCGAAGGATCATTTCGCGGATCACGAGGACGAAGCCCTGCTCGATCGCAAGGCGCAGATCTATGATCTCTACGAGAAGTCTTGCGAGCGCTCGGGGTTGGTGGATTTCGCCGAGCTCTTGCTTCGCTGCAACGAGTTGCTCGATAAAAGGCGAGAGATCCTGTCCGCTTATCAAGAGCGCTTCGTTCATCTATTGGTCGACGAATTTCAAGATACCAATGAGATGCAATATCGATGGTTGCGCCTTCTGGCCGGCGGCGACCATAGCCAGTTGTATTGTGTCGGCGATGACGATCAGTCCATCTACGGATGGCGCGGTGCCCGAATCGACAATATCCGGAAATTCGATCGGGATTTCTCGAATGTGACGACGATCCGCTTGGAGCAGAATTATCGTTCGACCGGGAATATCCTCGCCGCCGCCAATGGCTTGATCGATCACAATCGAGGGCGTTTGGGAAAAAATCTATGGACCGCGGATGAAAGCGGAGAGCCGGTTTCGATCTACGCCGCCTACAACGAAAGGGACGAGGCGGATATCATCGTCGAGGGGATCGAGCGGCTTTTTCCGGCGAGCGGAAGATACGATGATTTCGCGGTTTTATATCGGGTCAGCGCCCAGTCGCGCATTTTGGAATCGTGTCTGAGCGCAAGCCGCATCCCCTTTCGGGTCTACGGGGGGCTGCGTTTTTATGCCCGAGGGGAGATCAAGAATGCGCTGGCTTATTGCCGCTTGGCGTTGAATCGAGACGATGATGTCGCCTTTGCCCGCGTCGTCAACTTTCCGCCTCGGGGGATCGGGGATCGCACCATCGGCCTTTTACACGAGGGATCGGTGGCCCAAGGACAATCGCTATGGGTGACGGCGCGGTCGATGATCCAGCGATCGACGCTGACGGCCCGGGCGCGTGAATCCCTGCGCGCTTTCCTCGATCTGATCGATTCCATCGCCGATGAATTCGTCGGGCTATCGCTCAAAGACCGGGTACAGATCGCCATCGATCGCAGCGATCTGCGCGAACACTATGCAAAGAAGAACAAGGATCCTTTGGATACCAAAATCAGCAATCTCGAAGAGCTGCTATCGGCCGCCGAGGAGTTCGTCGCCGAAGAAGCGAGCGAGGATGACGAAGGGGAGCCCTTGCAGGACGATTTGAGCCAGTTCCTGGATCGGGCTTCTCTCGATGCCGGGGATCAGGAGGACGACGAGCAGGCGGTGCAAGAGCGAACGGGAAGGGTGCAGCTGATGACCTTGCATGCCGCCAAGGGTTTGGAATTTCCGGTCGTCTTTCTATGCGGGATGGAGGAGGGGCTCTTTCCTCATAATCTCAGCATGGAGGATCCCGACAAGCTCGAGGAGGAAAGGCGGCTTTGTTATGTGGGCATGACCCGGGCCAAGCGAAAACTCCACATGTCATACGCCGAGACCCGGCGTTTGCACGGGACGAGCAGCAACGAGAGCGTCCCTTCTCGATTTTTGAATGAGATCCCCTCAAATCGGGTGCACCGCGAGAAGATGGGGGGCACTATCAGCCGACCGCTTCGTGCCTCGAGCTCGGACTCTTTCGGATACGCCAATCAAGGCCGAAGGAGCGCTTTCGGCAACGCTCCCAATCGGATGATGTCGGCGGCGCAGGCGACGACCACCGAGATGGGAGGGCTGCGTTTGGGGCAGCGCGTCTCCCATCCGAAATTCGGAGAGGGGACGGTCTTGCACTTCGAAGGCCAGGACGAGCACGGGCGGGTGCAGGTCAGATTCGAAAGGGCCGGCAGTAAGTGGCTCGTCATCGCCTATGCGAAGCTATCGCCGATAGCATGATGGCCGAAGGCGTGTTCATACCATTTTCGATTCGGGCATTTTCGGCATCGGGATCGTTGCCGCCCTCTTCATTGGCCGATCGGGCTTGTCATCGCTTCGTATCGCCTTCGATAGCATGATAGCTCGATAGACAGGATGCACTTTCGATATCCCGAGGTATCGGTCCCTATCCCTTGATGATGTCGCCGACCGATGAGCGGGAGGCTTGCGGGTTGCAAAAAAATACCGACCCCGGGGATTGTCGGGGTCGGGATCGGCGGTCGATGCCTTGTCGAGGGGGATCCGACCGATGCGTTTTATCCGTCGGCCGATACGCCCGCTTGATCGAGCATATAGTGGATGGCGGCTCGCAGATCGTCATCCGTCAGGTGCATGAATCCACCCTTCGGGGGCATCGCTCCTTTGCCGTTGATCACCGATTGCAAGAGGGTATCGAAGCCTTGGGCGGCCCTCGTTTCCCATGCGCTCTTGTCTTCGAGTTTCGGCGCTCCTCCCGCTCCGCTCAAATGGCAGGCGAAACAAGCGCTTTTGTAGATCTCCTCGCCGGCGGCATCGGCGGCGGCCATGGTCACGTTCTCGCCGCTTGCGTCCGTTTGCGAGGCGGAAGCATCGAGGGAGTCGCTTTGGTCTTGCAAGGCTTGTGCGCTTTGGGGGGTTGCGGCCGCCAATCGAGCCTCGGGGTCGCCGATGCGAGCATTGCCGACGGGAGCGATTCGTTGGGCGATCGCATCGGGATCGTGCTGCATCCTTGCGTAGGCTTCGCTGCCGATCGCCTTTGCAAGGAAATACATGGCGAAGCCGAAAATCGTCAGAAGAACCACTATCATCCCGAACTGCCGCCAAAAAACATCATCAGCCTTGCTCACTGAAATCTCCTCGGATGATTGCTTGTCGATTCACGAAAAAAGGGTGTTGAAAAATCCCTTGACGCACAGGTGTCATGCACTCTCGCCCTTCGAAGGTCGGGCTTTGAAGGACCGAGAAGCGATCGACCGTGGAAGCCACCGATTGCCGCTCCTTGACGATTATATATTCTCGGCCCCCGCTTATCTTGGATATGGGGATGGCGATTGCCTTTTTCGAGCGATAAGGGGGGCAGGTCATGGGTGGTTTTTTATGGAAGGATTCGATGACATGATGTCGTTTCGGGGCGCATCGCCCGAAGCCATCGATGCTCGGTCTACGCCGTGTTTTCGGGCGCAGTCCCCATCGTCGCCCGAGACGGGATCTTGGGCTTTCAGACCCCGATATCGTCGGGGCTCGAAAGGCGAGATCGAGGGTTTGGGGATATCGCTTCGCTCGTCGGATGCGCCTCGGGCAAGGAAGGCGGATGGATCCCTTTGATGCGATCATCGTGCTGCTCGTCTTCCTCTTCGCCGGGGGCGTCAAGGGGATCGTCGGATTGGGGTTGCCGACGGTATCGTTAGCGCTGCTCAGCGCCCGCTTCGGGATCGAGGAGGCCATCCCCTTGTTGGTGATCCCATCGTTGCTCACCAATCTTTGGCAGGCGTCGATCGGCGGGCGAGCGCTCGCCCTTTCGATCCGTTTTTGGCCTGCGCTGATGTTGATTCCGGTTGCGATATGGATCGGCTACCGTCATATCTTTCTCGAAGCCCCGCAGTCGATGGATCGGTTTTTGGGGGTGGTGCTGATCGTCTATGCAGGCTTGGGGGTTTTTTCCGTGAGATGGTCCGTTCCGGCACGGATGGAGGGGATTGCAACGCCGCTCGTCGGTTTTTTGAACGGACTGATCACCGGATTTACCGGCACTTTCGTGATCCCCCTCGTCATGTACCTCGAGGCTTTGGGGATGGAGCGCGATGAATTGGTGCAGATGATGGGTATCGCTTTCAGCCTATCGACGATCGCTTTGGCGGCGATTCTGATAGGGCACGATGCCTATCGGCCGGATGCCGGTCTTCTTTCGGCGGCGGCGGTGATCCCCGCCGTGGCGGGCATGGTCATCGGTGCCCGAATTCGCTCTTGCATGAGTCCGCCGATCTTTCGCAAGTGGTTGATGGCGGGATTGGCGGGAGTGGGGATCAAGCTTTCGGTGTTTTAGCAAAGAGCCTTTGGTGCCGATCCCCTTACCCGAGGGTGTGCTTGCGAGTCGGCAAAAGTTTTGTCGAAGGGTCGTTTGCCATCCACCCCACAAGGTGCCCCGTCGAGGATGGTCGAGATCCAAGCCAAGCCCGACGGGATCGATCGGGATCGGCGTTTTCGGTTTTTTCAAGATCCATCGAGCGAGGCGAGCAATCGATCCCGCGCCGCATTGAGCCTCGATGCGAGATAGTCGGTGCCTCCTCGATCCGGGTGCATCCGCTGCATCAGGCTCCGGTGGGCATTGACGATCTCCTCTTTCGTGGCATCGGGCCCGACTCCCAAGATCGCCCGCGCCTCGGCGTCATCGAGCCCGGCGCTTCCCTTGGCTTGTCGGCCATCCCCCGCCGAGGCACAAGCGTCATGGTCGCGCCAGCCCTCGAAGCCGCGATCCAGCCAAGCCTCGATCAAGGCGGCGGATCGTCGATCGTGCGCCTTGCATTCGGCCAGCAATTCGAGGAGTCGTTCGAGATCGAGATCGCCCAGATCGCATCCCTCGAAGCGCCCTTTGAGCACGCTGCCTTCCATCGCCCCCGTGTCATGATCGAGCCGCATGTGCAAAAAAGCGGTGGTCACTTCCGAGTGTTGGCCGGGGGTATGACCGGGGGATGCCCCGGCATGCATTTGTCGGGTGAAGGAACGCAGGTTCTGAAAGGTCTGGAACAGGCCGATGGCCCGCCAAGCCAAGGGGACGACGGCGCCCAAGGCCGCGAAAAGCGGATGCAATCGACCCGTGAGAAGGGCGAAGAGAAGCAAGGCCCCGCCCCCGATCAGAAGACCTCGATTGCGAAATCGTCGGCGACTGGCTTCGGGGGCGCGTTTATACCAACTGATCAGAATGAGGATCGCGACCAGAGCGGCGAGCAGCAGCAAAGGGTGCATGCCTTCATCTCCCGGTCCGAGTCGGCGGGGGCAGGGAGTGTTCGAGCAGCCGGATGGCCCCGCCCTCGCGCTTGCCCAGTGCCTTGAGAGCCAAGCGGCCTCCGGCGGCGTAGGTGGCCACCGCGCGTAGCAGATCCCGAAGTTCCGCTGCGCTGGAGGCATCGAAGCGGCAGCAAGCCCCGCCGGTGAGTCGGGCGATCTCGCCGAAGGCCCTTTCGGCGCTCGGATCGTATCCCTCATGGAAGATGAAGACCGGGATCGAGTGCAAGCGCAAGACCCCGGCGGCGGCGCAGAGGCGATCGACATCCTCCTCGACGCAATCACCGACGAAGACCATGGCATCGATGCGAGCCTTTTCGGCTTGCGAAGCGGCATGACGCAGCACCCGTTCGATTTGGGTGGCGCCGGCGGCGCAGCGCACGGCGCTCATCCGCGCCAGCAGATCCTTGGCGTTCGAAAGCCAAGGCCCGGCTTCGAATTCATGGAATCCGCGATAATGACAAAGTTGTACCGACAGACCGCCGATGGCATCGGTGACGGTGAACATCTCGCCTTGGATGTGGCAAG
This sequence comes from Thioalkalivibrio sp. HK1, assembly GCA_000583135.1. GTDB lineage: Bacteria > Pseudomonadota > Gammaproteobacteria > HK1 > HK1 > HK1. The sequence goes on along the minus strand of JFBG01000007.1, from coordinate 74,302 downwards.
CGCGATCCCAAGTTCGTTCGCGACTGGCGGTGGCATCCATGGCAAAGAGCAGTCTTCCCCGGCCCTGTCGCTCGGTCGAAAGCGGGGTGCGGGCGGCCCGCGCAAGGAAGCGGTCGACCTCGTCGGAGGTGGATATCTCCTTGGAGCCCTTGGAAGACAAGGGAAGGTGATCGGTGCGCTGATTGGCCATCTTCGGATGATCCGCATCAAAGGGTGGTTGAGTTTCGATCGACGAAGCCGCTTCTTGATCGAAGCGGCGATTTCGCTCGTATCGGGATCGAAGCGTCGGTTCGAAGATCGCTTTCAAAACGCCCGATCGATCGGGCGTTCGCAACAGGATCTCGATGGAGCGCCACGGTCGGATCGCCGAGACGGGGGCGATATCGACATCTTGCGCGCCGCCGAAGCATCGATCCCTCCTGTCGGTCGACATTTTCGAGGCGGCGACGATGTACGATATCTTGAACCCGTGATCGCAAGCGGGTATGTGTATTATGCCGAATATGGCATCTGCGAACCCGAGGGTCGATCTCCTTGGAAGTCGATCCGCACGGAGCGATCGCCATCATAATCCACCCTCCTTTTTTTGATCCCCTCCTTCGGCTTTTTCGATATCCATGACCGATCCCGATCGATTTTCCGACCCGCTGTTCAAAGACGCTCTTGCCTATCATCGCCTGCCGGTACCGGGCAAATTGGCGATCGGAGCGACCAAGCCTTTGGCCAATCAGCACGATCTCTCGCTCGCCTACTCCCCGGGGGTGGCCGCCGCCTGCAATGCCATCGTCGCCGATCCGGCGGAAGTTTCCTCCTTGACCGCTCGCTCGAACTTGGTGGCGGTGATCACCAACGGAAGCGCGGTGCTCGGTCTTGGATCGATCGGCCCGTTGGCGGCCAAGCCGGTGATGGAAGGCAAGGCGGTGCTCTTTCGCAAATTCTCCGGTATCGATGGTTTCGATATCGAGATCGCAGAGCAAGATCCGGCTCGTTTTTGCGATATCGTGGCTAGTTTGGAGCCGACCTTCGGGGGTATCAACCTCGAAGATATCAAGGCCCCCGAATGCTTCGAAATCGAGTCGACCTTGCGCAAGCGGATGCGGATCCCGGTCTTTCACGACGATCAGCACGGAACCGCCATCATCGTGGGAGCCGCGGTGCGCAATGCACTGGATATCGCCGGCAAATCACCCGAGGAAGTGCGGTTGGTGACATCGGGGGCGGGGGCGGCGGCCATCGCCTGTTTGGACTTGCTGACCAAGATGGGCCTGCGGCGCGAGAATATCGTCATGACCGACCTCGCCGGGGTGGTCCATCGCGATCGAGAGGCGTTGATGGATCCTTGGAAGATGCGCTATGCCATCGATACCTCGGCGCGCACCTTGGGCGATGTGATCGATGGGGCGGATATTTTTCTCGGCCTTTCCGCACCCGATACGCTGTCCCCCGATCATGTTCGGCGCATGGCGAAAACGCCGATCATCTTGGCCCTTGCCAACCCGAAGCCGGAAATCGACCCTGCGCTCGCCCGGCAAGCCCGCCCCGATGCGATCATCGCCACCGGTCGATCCGATTATCCCAATCAGGTCAACAATGTCCTTTGTTTTCCCTTCATCTTTCGCGGCGCGCTCGATTGCGGGGCGAGCGCGATCAACGAGGAGATGAAGCTGGCGTGCGTGGATGCCTTGGCCAACCTCGCGCGACAGGGGGTATCGGACCAGGCGAGCGCCGCCTACGGGGGCGAGCAGATCCGCTTCGGTCCGTCGAAATTGATTCCCCGCCCCTTCGATCCCAGATTGTTGCTCGAGCTCGCTCCGGCGGTGGCGAAAGCGGCGATGGAATCGGGGGTGGCGACGCGTCCGATCGACGATTTCGATGCCTATCAAGAGCGATTGATCGAGTTCGTTTTCCGCTCCGGCTTGGTGATGAAGCCGGTTTTCGAGCATGCCCGTCAGGTCTTCAAACGCGTGGTCTACGGCGAGGGCGAAGATCGGCGGGTATTGCAGGCTGCGCAACAGGTCGGCTCCCAGAAATTGGCCAGACCGATTCTGGTCGGACGCCCGGATGTGATTCTCTCTCGGATCGAGTCCATGGGGCTGAATATGGTGCCGGATCGGGATTTCGATCTCGTCAATATCCAAGATGACGAGCGATATCGCCTCTATTGGGAGGAATATCACAAAGTCATGGGACGGCGGGGGATCTCCCCGAGGGAGGCCAAAGCCGTGGTGCGCTCGCAAGGCACGGCAGTCGCCGCCCTCGCATTGAGGCTGGGCGATGCCGATGCCATGCTGTGCGGAACCGTCGGCAGCTTCGATGAGCACCTGCACCATGTCAGCGGGCTGATCGGCGTGCGAGAAGGAGTGAGCGAACTCTCCACGCTTTCCGCCCATATCCTCGATAGCGGCACTTTTTTTATATGCGATACCCATATTTCCTCCGAGCCTGGCGTCGATCATCTCGTGGAAATGACGCAGCTGGCGGCGGCCGAGGTCAGGAGTTTCGGGATCGAGCCCAAGGTGGCGCTGCTCTCGCGCTCTAGTTTCGGTACCCAAGATTCCCCCACCGCTTTGCGGATGCGCGAGGCGGTTCGCCGCTTGCATCGGATCGCTCCCGATCTCGAGGTCGACGGGGAAATGCATGCCGATGCCGCGATATCGGAATCGATCCGCAGCCGCTTGATGCCGGAATGCCGGCTCGAGGGTCAGGCCAACCTTTTGGTGATGCCCGATGTGGAGGCTGCGAATATCGCCTATAACCTGCTGCGGGTCATCGGCGGCGGGGTCGCGATCGGGCCGATTCTGATCGGGGCTGCGCTTTCGGCCCAAGTCGTTACCCGCACCATCACCGCGCACGGTATCGTCAACATGACGGCGTTGGCCGTGGCTCGCGCCGATGCGATGACTCCCGAATCGCAACGATAAGGACCGAGATAGGGATCGAAGGGGGTGGATTCATCGCAAAGATTTGCGGGATTTTTCGATATTTTCATCTCCATGCTTGCATCGCCCCCTCGATCGGGGCTACAATTACCCGTTTTGAAAATGCGCCTGCCGCCCGATCGTGCGGATTCTCAGTCGTGCGGATTTTTTGGGGGATCATCGGATCGCCATACCCAAGCGGGCGCAATACGCAGGGAAGGATGTTCGCTTCGAAGGCGGTCTTCCCGATACGAATCGATAACTTCAGGATCAATCAAGATGGTGACCATCCGCCTTGCCCGTACGGGCGCCAAGAAGCGACCCTTCTATCATGTGGTCGTTGCGGATAGCCGATATGCGCGCGGCGGGCGTTTCATCGAGCGCATCGGCTTTTTCAACCCCATCGCCAATGAGAAGGAAGAGCGCGTCCGTATCGATCGAGAGCGGATTGCGCACTGGACCTCTTGCGGGGTGCGCATCACCGATGCGGTATCGAAACTCATCAAGGGCTTGCCGGATTCGCCCTCCGAGAAGGCTTCCGAGTCGACTTCCGAACCGACCCGGGCCGACTGATACGAGGGGATCGCTCGGCGGCGATGCACGAGGGCGACGGCGAAAAGAAATCCTCGAATCCCTCGTCATCTCAGGTGATCGTGGGACGAGTCGGTGGGGCTTTCGGCGTAAGAGGGTGGACGAGGATTCACTCGGCCACCGATCCTTCGGGCAATATCCTCGACTACCGGCCATGGCAGATCGAGCGCGACGGGCGATGGGCGGAGATCGATGTCGCGGACTTCGAGATGCAAGGCGCCCAAGTGCTGGTGCGCTTCGATGGTTGCCTCGATCGAGAAGCGGCCTGCGCCTTTCGGGGCTGCGCTTTGGCGACGGATCGATCCCGCTTACCCGAGCCCGAAGCCGGCGAGTTCTACTGGACGGATCTGATCGGTCTTTCCGTATTCGATCATGAAGGGGTGCGCTTGGGCGAGGTCGAGCGCATCTTGGAAACCGGTGCCAACGACGTGATGGTGGTGGTCGGCGAAAGGCGCCGCCTGATTCCCTTTCTTTTCGGGGATGTGGTGCGCTCGGTCGAGATCGACCGTGCAAGGATCGTCGTCGACTGGCATTTCGATGATTGAAAGATAGCCCCGTCGTGGAATATCCCCACCTCTCGTTGTCTACGAGGTCGATGGGAACGATGGGATATCGATGGAAAAAAGCCCTTCGCATCGACGCCGGTCGCAAGCGGTAAGGGCTTCGAAGAAGGAGCGGAGATCGATGGGGAAGAGGGTGGCGGTGGTAACGCTCTTCCCGGAGATGGTGGAGACGGTCGTTCGCCATGGGGTGACGGCGAGGGCGGTCGAGCGCGGATTGCTGGAACTTCGATGCTGGAACCCGCGCCATTATGCTCTCGACCCCCATCGTCGTACCGATGATCGACCGTATGGCGGCGGAGCGGGGATGGTGATGATGTACCAGCCCCTGCGAGCGGCCATCGTTGCCGCTCGTCGGATGCTAGGGGGTGATTCCCGCTCGATCCATCTTTCCCCTCAGGGGCGCCGGATCGAGCATGCGGACATGGTCCGCTTGGCGAAGGGCCCCGACCTGCTATTGCTTTGCGGGCGCTACGAGGGAATCGACGAGCGCCTGATCGAGGCCGAGATCGACGATGAGATTTCTCTCGGGGACTATGTGCTTTCCGGGGGAGAGCTGGCGGCGATGGTCGTGATCGATGCGCTGACCCGGTTGCTCCCCGGGGTGTTGGGGAACGAGGAGTCGGCCGCGGAGGATTCTTTTTCGCAGGGGATCTTGGACTGCCCCCACTTCACTCGCCCGGAGGAGATCGAAGGGCGAAGGGTGCCCGGGGTGCTGCTTTCCGGGGATCACGGAGCCGTTTCGCGTTGGCGACTCAAGCAATCGCTCGGTCGTACGTGGCAAAGGCGGCCGGACTTGCTCGCCCGGCGTCGATTGCAGCCGCTCGAGCGGGATCTTTTGAAAGAATATATCGGCGAATCCGCCGAGGATAGCGAATCGAAGGGAACGAAGCCCGGATAAGGGGGCGATGTGAATCCCGAGCGTTTTTTAAGGAGACGAGACATGATGCATCGAATTATCGAAGATATTGAAAACGAGCAGCTCAAGTCCGAGGTGCCGGCGTTTTCGGTGGGGGATACGATCGTTGTCCGAGTGAAGGTTCGGGAGGGCACCCGCGAGCGATTGCAGTCCTTCGAGGGGGTGGTGATCGCCCGACGAAATCGCGGGCTCAATTCCGCCTTCACCGTTCGCAAGATCTCCCACGGTGAGGGGATCGAGCGGGTCTTCCAGACGCATAGTCCGCAGATCGAGGATATCAAGGTCAAACGCCGGGGTGCGGTGCGTCGCGCCAAGCTTTATTACCTGCGGGATCGCTCCGGAAATGCGGCGCGGATCCGGGAAAAGATATGAGATCGTTCCCTCGGCTGAAGAGCCTTGCGCTCGATGCAATATCGCTTGCGCTTATCCATGATCTGAAAGCCATGATTTGAAAGTCATGGTTCGAAAGCCATGAGAAGGTCACCGATCATCCTATTGCCAAGATAGCAGGTCGATTGCCTCGGCCTTGGATCGGGGCTCATTGTCGTCGGCGAGGATATTTCGGATCCTGCCGAAGCCTTGGTCAGGAGTCTTTTGCTTCTTCGATGAGCCCATCTCGTTCGATCGTTGCCGGCGATGTGCATCCTGCCGATGCCCGATTGATCGACGGGTTCATCGATGCCGGCTTTTTGGAACGCGGTCTTTCCCCCGCCACTTCGAGCGCCTACCGCGGCGATCTGGTCCACTTCTGTCGATGGTTTTTCGCCAAGATGGAAGGCGAGGCGGGGGTCGAAAAGGCGCGCCGGGCCGATATTCTCGAGTTCATTTCGGAGCATTCGCATTGGCCGCCTCGCACCCTTGCAAGGCGTCTTTCGGCATTGCGGCGTTTCTATCGACATCTCGAACGAGAAGGAAAGGTCGAGGGCAATCCTTGCGATCGGGTGGAATCGCCCCGTTTGGGGCGCTCCTTGCCGACGACCCTGAGCGAGACCCAAGTGGAGCGTTTGCTCGAAGCCCCCGATCTCGATAGGCCTTTGGGATTGCGGGATCGCGCGATGCTCGAGGTGCTCTACGCTACGGGGCTGCGGGTTTCGGAGTTGGTCGGGCTTTCTTTGGCCCAAGTGAACTTACGCCAAGGAGCGGTTCGGGTGGTGGGCAAAGGTGGCAAAGAGCGTTTGACGCCTTTGGGGGAGCCGGCGATCGAATGGATCGAGCGATTCCTCGCCGATGCTCGATCCGGCATCATCGGCGGGCTATCCTCCCAAGCCCTCTTCCCCACCGCTTTGGGCAAGCCGATGAGCCGTCAGGCTTTTTGGCAGATGATCCGTCGTTATGCGCTGAAAGCGGGTATCACCGATCCCATTTCCCCCCATACCTTGCGCCATGCTTTTGCCACCCATCTTTTGAATCACGGAGTGGATCTGCGGGTGGTGCAGATGTTGTTGGGGCATCGGGATATATCGACCACTCAGATCTACACCCACGTCGCTCGAGAGCGCCTGAAAAATCTGCATCTCGAACATCATCCTCGAGGTTGAAGGATCGAAAGTCGGAGGCTCGATACACCTTTCGTTGCCATCGCTTTGCGACGATGCGAGGGGCCAAGCGAGGCGGATGCACGAGGGATCGGCGGCGCAAAGGGCGCCGGCAAAAAACCGCTCGACCTTATGCGGTGTTTTCGCTCGCCGGATCGCCGTTGCGATAAGAAGGCGTTTCAAGAGGGGGAGCGAAGCGAAGGAAATAGTGCAGGTTTTTGCGAATGTCTTATCATACCCCCTTTACCATCCTTGATTCAAGTTCCTGCCATGGGAGCCACCGCCATGCGTACCTTTGCGAGATTTCTCTTTTTCGTATCCACGGCCCTTGCCTTCGCCCTCGCCCAACTACCGGCTCATGCCCAGCAGGGGAGTATTCCTCCGGGGATCAAGGATCGGTTGGCTGTCTTGGTACCGGAAAAGGTACCCGATGAAGTCTCCCCCACTCCGGTCGACGGGCTTTATCAGGTGCGTTTCGGTGTCGAGGTTTTCTATCTCGCCGAGAACGGCCGATATATGTTCACCGGTGATATGCGCGATATGCAAACCGGGATGAATCTTGCCGATATCGCACGGCGAGGGGAGCGCTCCAAGGCGATGGCGGCTCTCGATGAAGACGGCATGATCGTTTTTACCCCGACCGCCAAGCCCGAGCATGTCGTAACCGTCTTCACCGACATCGATTGTCCTTATTGCGTTCGGCTACATGAGCGGATGGCCGACTACAACCGGAACGGGATCGAGATTCGCTATACCGCCTTTCCGCGAGCGGGTATCGGCTCGAACTCGTATATGAAAGCGGTGATGGCATGGTGTGCCGACAATCCGCAGGTCGCGATCGGCGATTCGAAGATGGGCAAGGTGCTCGATTCGAAACCCTGCGAGGCGGGTCATCGCAATGTTCGAGAGCACTACGAAGTGGCGCGCAGTATCGGTATCAGAGGCACTCCGGCGTTGGTATTGGAAAGCGGGGATTTGATCCCGGGCTTCATGCCGCCCGAAGATCTCATTGCAAAACTGAAAGAAATCGGTAAGAGCTAGGCGATGGTCGGCGATCCCGATCATCGAGATAGCAAGAGCCCTTACCACTCATGCGAGTCGTCTACATTCTGGCGGCGATCATCGTCATATCGGGCTGGCTCTCATTCGAGCTCAGGAAGCGAAATCGCGCCCTTTCGCAGGTCTTTTTGGTCTTTTGCCTTCTTGCCGCCTATATGTTGATCGCCGCGGCCTTCGGGCTTTATTGAGTGTTTGGCCCGCGGCCGGGGTCGATCAAAGATCGATTCATTGCCGGGCTCGGCTCATCTCCGCGGTCGGAAAGTGCAGACCGGGTTTGAGTTCCACGCTGTTTCGATACAGAACGCCAAACCCTTGCGCCTTGTAAAAAGGAATGGCGGTCAGGGTTGCGGTGCAGTGAATTTCGCTTCGATCCGCTTTTTTCGCATCGAGGGCGATACGGTCGATCAGAGCGCGGCCGATGCCGCGGCGGACCATATCGGGGTCGGTGCCGAATCTTCGCAGATGGGCGATGCCGGGTAGATCCTTCCCGGTGACGAGTTGTCGATGGGACCAGCCTCCGCTCCCGACAATCGCCCCGTCGATTTCCGCAACGAAATAGCGCTCGTCCTCGATCAATCCTTTCTCGGCGCAAGCCAGCACCGGTAGGGCATCGCTCAACAGATCGGGTGCATAGTCGGGAGCGAGCAATAGCGAGTACGAGCGCATGAGCATGCGATCGATCGCCGCTATGTCGGATATCGTCGCTTTGCGTATATTCATCGGATCGAGCTATCCAAGGGTTGCGAATGTCGATTATCACGATACATCATCGGGCAGCTCCTGCTCGCGCTCGGCGATATAGTCTTTGAGCGCTTGGTCGATCGATTCCGATAGCGGTGGCGGTTCGAAGGATTCGAGCATTTGCCGGGCGCGCAGCAAAGCCCGTTGACTGGCATCTTGGGCGCCGTCGATCGTCCACTGCTCGAAACTGGAATTATCGAGCAGCTTCGGAGCGAAAAACGCGGTTTGGAATCTTTCCAAGGTGTGGGCGGTGCCCAAGAAGTGCCCGCTCGGCCCCACCTCGTGCATCGCGGCGATGGCTTCGTCGAGATCGCTCATATCGATCCCGCTTCCGAAGCGATGATACATCTCCATCTGCTCCGCATCGAGCACGAATTTCGCGAAGCTCGCCATGAGCCCGCCTTCGAGCCAACCGGCGGAGTGAAAGACATAATTCGCCCCCGACAGCAAGACCGATTGCATGGTCATGCTCGATTCATACGCCGCTTGGGCATCGGCGAGTTTCGATCCGGCAGTCATGCCGCTCGACCGCCACGGCAAGCGATAGCGCCGGGCCAATTGCCCGATCATGAAATTCATCAAGCTGATCTCCGGAGTCCCGGCCATCGGGGCCCCGCTTTGCATATTCACGGTCGCCAGAAACTGCCCGTAGATCACCGGTGCGCCCTTTCGTACCAATTGGGCGAAGGCGGTCCCGGCCAACGCCTCGGCGTTGATTTGGGCCACCGCCCCGACCATGCTGGCCGGGGTGCTCGCTCCCGCCATCACGAAGGGAGAGGGGATGATCGCTTGGTTATTGGCGGCATAGACTTTGAGCGCATCGAGCATGGTCGCATCCCAGACCAAGGGCGAATTGCAGCTCAAAACCGCCGTGAGTACGACGTGCTCTTCGAGGAAGTCCTCGCCGAAGGCGATCTTGGCCATCGCCACGGTATCCTCGGCGCGGTCGCGGGCGGTGGTGGCTCCCATGAAGGGCTTGTCGGAGTTGACGAGCGCGCTGTGGACGATATGGAGGTGGCGCTTGGGCACGGGGACATCGACCGGCTCGCAGGTGACGCCGCCGGTGAGGTGCATCGAGGGAGACATATAGGCCAGTCGATGGAAAGCCTGCAAGTCATCGAGGGTGCTATAGCGTCGCTGATTGTCGAAATCGAGCACGAAGGGCGAGCCGTAGGTGGGCACGAAAGCCATCGAACGCCCTCCGATCGGAACATCGCGATCGGGATTGCGGGCCGAAAGAACGAAGCGCTCGGGGGCCAAGGAGACGAGCTCCATCAGCAGGCCTCGATCGATACGCACCCGATTGCCTTCGACATCGGCGCGGGCTTGCCTCCAATACTCCAGTGCTTCAGGGTCTCGAAAATCGATACCGATTTCTTCCAGGATGCGCATCGAGGCATCGTGCAGGTTCTCGACCTCTTCCTCGTTCAAAGGCTCGTAGAGGGGCAGGGCGATCTCCAGCGGGGGTAACATCTCCACCGGGGCTTCGAGCCGGGCTCGGCGACGGGCCGAGCGACCGCCCTTTTCGGCGCGATTGGTGCTTTTACGAGCGCTCATCGACAGCATCTCCTCGGATATTTCGGGGCCGGAAGCGGGCCGCGGTCTTCTCGATTGCAAGCGTAGCCGAGATTGGTCGCAGATGCGCTCATCTCGGCCTTGACAGGTATCGCTATCTTATAAAGGATCGCCCGAGCCGCCTTGCCGACGATGCCGTCGTTTTTTCGATTCATTCATTTTGATCCGTCGATGGACAAGGCATCGGATTCGTGATCCGAACTATCCCATTCGAATCCCTTCCAAGGAGAGTGGTTGCGGCGGTCAAAGGGTTTCGATGTTTGCGGACTTCCCGGCATCGCTGCCCGCCTTCGAAAAGACTTGGATCCGGTGCGCCTTGACAAGTCGGTCGTTGCCGCCCCCTCGCCTCGGATGCCGCCAGGGGAGACGCCAAGAGATACGAAGCGAATGGGCATCCCCCTCGATCGTCGATCGCTCGGATTCAGGGATGCCTTTTGGGCCTCGTCAAACGAGATCGAGGGGGTTACACCTCCCGCTCGATGACGACCGCGGTACCGTAGCAGAGCACTTCGGTCGATCGCGTCACGACCTCCGAAGCATCGTATCGGATCCCGACGATGGCGTTTGCCCCGAGATCCACAGCGTGTTGCACCATCTCGTGGTAGGCCTGATCGCGAGTTTGCTCGCACATTTCCGTATAGGCGCCGATTTCCCCGCCGACGATGCTTTTCAGGCCTCCGGTGATGCTTTGATTGATGGTCGGGGATCGAACGACGATTCCACGAACCAGCCCCTTGTACTCCAAGATTCTGAATCCCTCGATCTGAAAGGTCGTTGTCACATGCATGGATGCGTCTCCTTTTGCCACAGGTCACCGGGTCTTGGTGCAGGGAATCGAATCAGCCTCCCTCGCCCGAGGAGAAGCCCTTTGGATCCATCCAAATCCACTTCGCAAGGGTGGTTTTTTCGATCATCGAAAAAGATGCTTTGCCCTATCCGAAAAAGAGGTGTCGTCGGCGGGATATTCCTTTACGGGACGGTTTGCTTGCCCATCACCCATCGCCCCTTGACCTCCGTTGGGCAGGTGAAAGAATGCCGCTCGATGACGATCTTCGAAGCATGGTCGGCATGATGGATACCAAAGGCTTTTCAATGTGCTATATTGGCATGGATTTAACTGCTTGATTGCCGAGCCGGGCATCAAAGCGTGGATCCTTCGCACTATCATAGGAGCGGAAAGATGGCGAAATGCCGTAGGCTGCTAAACCCCCTCGTTGCTCTCGTCTTTTCGAGCGCCGTGCTTGTCGGCTGTCAAAGTCTCGATACCGGTGGGCAAAGCGGAGAGAATAGAGGAGGGCTTTTCGGTACCGGCTTCGCCGCCGGCCTTGACGATATCCTTTCGTCCAAGCCATTTTTCGACGGCGCCACGCTCGATGGTTGGACGCAAAGCGTCGATGGTAGCTGGAGGGTCGAAAACGGAGTGATCATATCGGACTCCAAGGCCGATACCCTGCTGATAAGTCAAGGCCGTTATGGCGATTTCCACCTATCGCTCGAATTCCATGTCGGTAGCTTCGTCAACAGCGGGGTCTTGATCCGCTGCTCCTCCCCCGAGAAGATCTCCCCGCTCGAGTGTTATGAACTCAATATCTGGGACGATCACGAGAATCAGGATTTTCGCACCGGGGCCATCGTGACCCATAAATCCCCGATCGAGCGGGTCAATACCGCCGGCCGCTGGAGTCGAATGGATATCCATGCCGAGGGCGATCTCATCAAGGTGAGTATCAACGGAGTCGAAACCGCCTCTTTGATCGATGAGACCCACCGAGAGGGTCATATCGCCTTGCAGCGTTTCAACGACGGCAAGGTGCAGTTTAGGAAGATCCACTTCGAGCCGATCGGAAGTTCTTGGTGGGATTCCGTCAGAACCACGCTATTTCCCGGTTCCAGCTGAGGGTATCGATCGATCTTCGAGGCGATCTTTTCGAAATAAAGCGGGGAAAAGCCCGCATCGCTCCTCTGTTCGGCCTCGAGTCGACGAAGGAGTTCTCTTTTGGCTTGGCAAGCTACGAGCAAGGAGTCGATAGGGATAGCGGTAAAAGTAGATGAATACGGGCCAATCCGCTTGCTTGGCTCAAAGGTGATTCGGCCCGGGAAAGAACGTTTCTCGGGCTTTTTTATATCCTCGTCGATGTCTTCGATCGATCATGATGAGAACCGGCCATTCCGAAATACTCTCCCGGTCCGATACTCGAAGCGCTCATGATCAGCCGCCCCTTATCATCGATATCCTCGATGCGATCGGAGACGATCTCGCCGCCGAAGAGCCGCAGATCGCATCGCTCATGAAGACCTTGCATGCGGATGAGAAAGGCCCGGCGGATCGGTGCGAATCCCTCGTCGGCCCAAAGAGCCGACCATGACAAGAAGCAACTGGCATAAGCTTCGAGCGCATCGAAGGGGCCGATATCGACACTCCCGCAAGCGTGGATCGAGTTGTATTCCTCGGGCTCGGGCTGGGGAGGGTGGGAAGCGATATTGACGCTGAGCCCGAGGATCAGATCGGGATGGGGATCGATCTCGGGATCGTTGCTCCTCATATCGATACGAGCGGCGAGCAGATCGTTGATGAGCAGGCGATTCGGCCAAGAAAAACGCAGGCCGGTCATCGGCGAGATTAGTTGGGCGATGGCGCTGCTTGCGGCCAATGCGTTGACGTAGACGAGCTGCCAACCCTCCTCGTTGGGGTAGTCGGGGCGGATGATGAGAGCGAGGTGAAGATTTCCCGCATCGCCTTGCCAGCGATGCCCCCGACGAGTGCGGGCATCGCTTTGCTCGGCGGCGATGATCAGCGTTCCTTCCTCGGCCCCATCAAGGGATCTTGCCAACGCCTCGTCGACGACGCTGCCGACAGCCCCCACTTGGATCGGATGAAAAGCCGGCGGTAGATGCGGCAGGTCCGCCGAGGTAAAAGCGAGTCCGCCGCTTCGGTCGTCTCCTTCAAGGGCGGAAGAATCCTCGGCCTTCGATATCATCCATCACCCACCGCCACGCTGGAAAGCGCGCTCGAATCGGGAAAGAAAGCGTTTCCTCGCCTCCGGCTCGAAGCCGGTCAGTGTGATGCGAACGTCAATGATCGGTAGGCGAAGCGAGGCCAGGCGTCGCTCTCGCTCATCCGAAAGATGTATCTCGACCCTGCCGGGAGCCCCGATGACCTCGATGAGGTGACCATCGATACTCTCTTCGAACTTGGCGGGGGCGATAGCCGGTATCAGCGATCGCATGAACTCCCGACGGGTGATGCTCATCCGACGGCGAATCACGAGGGGTTCTTCGGCGAAACGAGGATCGCAGTTCATGGCCTTTTCGTATCGATGATCCGGCGGATCGAGCAAGGCTTTTCCGGTACCCCCTTCACCCGACGGTCCGCATCACCCGCCAAGGTCGATGCATGCCTTCTCGGTCGCTCTCGTTCAGTGCCCGAGAGGATTGAAGGCCCGGGTATTGGCCTCGACCGCTTGGGATTGCGCAACGTAGGCCTCGGCAAAACGCGAAGGATCCTCGCGCAGATGCTCCACCCACCGGCCGAGCCGCACCCGGCTTTGGATCAGCCCCCGCAAGATGCCGACTCCGTGTTGCCCGGTAGGGCTCGGTACATCATCTTCCTTGACCTTGAACTGCAGGCTGGCCCCTACCAAGATATCGTCTTCGAATTGCAGGTTGATATAGCGATATTGTTCGGGGGAGTCCAAGGTCGCCGAGCTGCCGCCATCGACCCCCATCCATTGACCGAAAGAGCATGAAACCAGCCCCACGGTATCGAGCACGTTCATATTGACGCAGCCTTGATGGAGGGCCTTCCTTCCGCTCATATTGAGGGCTGCGATACGTCCGTGATCCGCAGCCGTCGGTTGGATGGCCTGCACCGAATGCTCGCCGGTCGAGAAATCGATTCCCTCGGCCACATCCCCGGCCGCGTAGATATTCTCGTCGCTGCTGCGCAAGTGGCGGTCCACCAAGATACCCTTTGCGCTCCCGATCTCGATACCGGAGCCATCGAGAAAATCGATATTGGGGAGGACCCCGGTCGCGCGGATGATCAAGGAGGCCTCGATCGTTTGGCCATCGGCAAGATGAGCGACGAGCTTCGAATCGCCGCCGATCCCCGGCCATTTACCCTTGACCCGCTCGATACGCTCGACCCGATTGGAGGTGTGGACGGCGATGCCCTTGCTCTCGCACCAGTGCTTGATATGGCCCCCCGCCTTTTCGTCGAGCATTCTGGGAACCATGCGGTCCCCCATTTCGACGACGCTCAGATCGACCCCGCGCCGAGCCAGCGCCTCCAAGATGATGCAGCCGATGAATCCGGCACCCATCAGCAGCACCGGCTCGTCCTTTTTCGCCGAGGCGATGATGTTGCGGGCGTCTTCGAGCGTCCAACAAGGATGTATTTGCGGCAGATCGATACCTTCGATCGGGGGCTTGATCGGCCTTGAGCCGGTGGCGATCAGCAGGCGATCGTAGGATTCGGCCGCCCCTTCGAGGAGCGCAACGCTCTTTGCTTTGCGATCGATCGACTCGACTCGATCCCGGATGATACGGATGCCCAAGGCATCGTAGTGATCCCGATTCTTGCGCAGCCAAGTGCCTTGTTCGGGGATATTCTCTTGCAGCAGGTAGGGAATGGCCATGCGGGAATAGGGTGGCTCGGGCTCGTCCCCGATGATGGTGACGGTCGCTGCCGGATCGTTTTTTTTGAGAGTTTCGGCGGCGATCACGCCGGCGGGCCCCGCTCCGATGATCACGTGGCGCATCGTTCGTCTCTCCGGTGTGTGAGGATCGGTTGTGATCCGACCGGCGGAGCGGGGCGAGAAGGGGTGTTCCCTTAAAAGCCCGCAGCCCCGCCGGCGGTATCCGCTTTATCAGAGCTTGAGACGTTGCAGCGTTTCGTTGGAAGGCACCCCCTCGGGTGTCCAACCGCGGAGATCGTAGTATTCCGGCAACATCTCGGCCAACCCCGAGATCTTGCCTTCGGCGGGACCGGTATTCGCTTTCTCCTTGAAGAAGCGAGGGGGGAGGGTATCGTCCGCGCTGGTGAATCCGGCTTGGTTATTGAAACGACGCTCCAGATTCCAGATCCGCTCACCGACCTCCAGCAAACGCTCCGCCGTCCATTCGCCCTCGCATGCGGAATCGATCTGCGGTGCGATGTCTTCGAGCCCCCAAGCGAAGGTGGTAAAGACGCAAAGACCCGATGAGTCCACCGCCGCGGTCAGATCCTGAAAGATCTTGACCAAAGCCGGTTTGCCCTCGGTCGTCAAAGGATCGTGCTTTTCCGGCAGCCCCAATACCTCGGCGCTGACGGTATAACTGCGCAGATGGCAGGCCCCGCGATTCGATGTGGCGTAGGTCAGGCCCATGCCTTGGATGCCGCGCGGGTCATAAGCCGGAAACTCTTGCCCCTTGACGGTCATCGAGAGTTCGGGGCGCCCGTATTTTTCGCATAGACGCTTCGAACCCAAGCCCAAATCCTTGCCGAAACCCTCGCCGATGGCGGTCATCTCCGCCGCCTTGGCCAAGGCCTCGGAGGAGCCGAAGTTGAACTTCACACCGCCGGTGATCGTGTCGTCGATCGCCCCGGTTTCGTAAAGTTCCATCGCCGCCGCCACCGTGGCCCCGAAGGAGATCGGATCCATGCCATCCTCGTTGCACAGATAGTTGGCGTATGTGAGGGTTTCAAGATCATCGATTCCGGTATCGGAGCCCAAGGCCCAAGCGGACTCGTACTCGAGCCCTCCCGATGCTCCCCAGTATTGAGGCTTGTTCTCGATCGTGAAGTGGCCTTGGTCCATCACCGAGATTCGTCCGCAGGCGATTGTGCAGCCGAAGCAGGCGGCATTGGTGACCAAATTCGCCCGGTTGTCGCTTTCTCGCTTTTCGGCCATGGCTTCGGCCGAGATTTTATGCGCCCCCTCGAATTTCACATCCCGCATATTGCGAGTGGGCATCGCCCCGACCTCGTTGATGACATTCATCAGAACCTGGGTTCCGAAGGTCGGAAGCCCTTGGCCGGTCACCGCATGTTCTTTTAGCACCTTCTTGCCGTCTTGGGTCGATTGCATGAAGCGCTTGGGATCTTTGATGCCGGAGACTCCCTTGGTGCCTCGCACGGCGACCGCTTTGAGGTTCTTGGAGGCCATGACGGTGCCGACCCCGGATCGTCCGGCGGCTCGGTGAAGGTCGTTGACGATGGACGCATAGAGGCATCCGGCCTCGGCCGAGCGACCCACGCAGGCGATCCGAAGTTTCGGATCCTGATGCTTGCCGTGCAGCAGCTGATCCGTTTCCCAAACGGATTTCCCCCAAAGATCGTCGGCGGCAACCAGCTCGGCTTTGTCGTTTTCCAGGTAGAGGTAGACCGGGGACGAGGCCTTGCCTTCGAAAATGATCATGTCCCAGCCGGCGTTTTTGATCTCGGCCCCGATGAATCCACCGGAGTTGGAGCAGGCGATCGCTCCGGTCAGAGGGCTCTTGGTGACCACGGAATACCGACCCCCGGTCGAGGCCATCGTGCCCGTCAACGGTCCGGTGACCATGATCATCTTGTTCCCCGGGGAAAGGGGATCGACTTTGGGATCGATTTCCTCGGCAAGGTATTTGGAGGCGAGTCCGCGTTGCCCCAAATAATCGTTCGCCCACTCCATATTGAGGGGCTCCTCGGTGCAAGTGCGCGCTTGCAAGTCCACTCGCAGAACTTTTCTGGTCCAGCCCATGGCTGCATCCTCCTCTTGTTTTTTTCGATTCGATAGCGGCGTTCGAGGTTTTAGACGCTCGGTTGAGGACGAGCGGGATCCACACCCTGCGCCGCCCAAGCCCGCATCCGATCCAATCCGTGTTGCTCGACATCCACCCAAGTGATGGCTTCGGTCGGACAGGCCTTGGCGCAGGCCGGATCGCCGCCGCAAAGGTCGCATTTGATGACCTTGCCGCTATCGGCGTCGTAGTTCACCGTCCCGAAGGGGCAGGCGATGGTGCAAACCTTGCAGCCGACGCAAGTATCGGCGAGGACATCTTTCGATCCGGTCTGCCGGTTGAGCACGATCGCATCGACGGGGCAGGCTTGCATGCACCATGCCTCGTCGCATTGGGTACAGGTGTAGGGGGCGAAGCGCCCTTCGTAGTGAAAGGTAAAAACGCGAATGCGCGATTTGGAAGGATTGAAGACACCCTCGTTCTCGTACGAGCATGCCAATTCGCACTGCAGGCAACCGGTGCACTTTTCCGGTTCCAGTTTGAGAGCTCTTTGCATGGATCGATCTCCTCTTATCGATTCAGGCCAAGCGATTGATCTCGGGCTCTTCGATCGTCCTTGCCGAGATTCTTTTTGGATCCTCCTTGGATTATCCCCGATCGGTGCCGACGAAGAAAAACGGGATTGAAAGAGGATCGGGGGATATCGAAAACCTCCTCGATCGAGCGGTGGTGATCGGATTGTTGCACGTTTGAAAGATCGCTATCATTTTTTTTTCGAAGCATCCTTCGGTTGCGGGTTGCCGTCGGTGGAGGCGGATTGCGGATTGTCGTCGATCGGCAGCGATCGCTTTTTTCTCCCTCCACACCATCGGCAAGGGCGAGATCACCCCCCGGCGACCGGCGGGAAGATCGCGATCTCCTCGCCTTCGGCCAGAATTCGAGTCGAGCGCTCTTCCAAGGGCACGAACACTCCGTCGATGAGCACGAGATGAGCGAGCTCTCGAGGAACCTTGAGATGCTCCACGATATCCATCAAGGTGGTCCCGGGGGGATATTCCATCTCGATCTGATTGCGCTTCGCTCCTTGCGGCAGGTAATCCCCCAACGAGGCGAAGAGCTTCACCGTCACTTTCATTGATCGTGCCTCGTCATCGTGCAATATCCCTTTCGTGGAGCGAAGGCATCGCTCATGGCATTCGATAAGACGGTTTTTTTCGAATGAAGGATCGATATGCTCGATCTCTCCTTGCAGGTCCAAGCATCGTATTTTCGGATTTTCGAGCCCTCGTTCATTCGACTCGTGCGACTTTACACGCCCTTCGAAGCCGATGGATCGCTTCGCCTCGGCGGGGCTGCGGCCAAGAAAGCCCGGGTATGGAATTCGGATTGCGACGGGGAGTAAGTGAAGGCTTTTCCGATCGGACAGGCGCGTCGGGCAAGGCATCCGAAGCCGACGCAGTCCTTGCCCGCATCGCTTCGAAGATGCATCGTGCATTGATCCGCATCGTAGCGCTTTGAGGCGAAAGCCTCGGCCGGACAGGCTTTCAAGCATGGTCGCTCGATGCAGTTTCGGCAGGGCCACCTATCATCGTCGGCTCCCGTCGCTTGGCTATCGGCGGCGGGCAATTCGATGCGCCGATGGAACCCCAACGCCCCTCGAAAGGCATGCCAAAGGCCGAAAACCGGATGTATCAAGGGACCGATGGGGGAGGGGAATAAGGGTCCCGCTTTTTGCGCCCAGCGCAAAAAGGGTAGCCAAGGCGGCCCATCGAAGGGAAAGAGCGCCACCGCTTCGAGCCGAGCGGCGATCCTGGAAACGATTCTGCGACTGAAGCGATCCAGCGGATGCGCCTGATGATCCCTCGCCTCTTTCGATGCGGTGAAAAAAGGCCACATCCGCCGGCCTTCGTTGCCGATCAGGAACAAGGTCGCCACCGAGCGACCATCGGAAAAAGGCGGCACCCCATCGCTTTTTAAGGGATGAAAGGCGCCTCGTATATCGAGCCCGGCGTCTTCGACCAGCGAAGCGATATCCGAATACTTAAGTTCGGATGGGGCCGTCGCCGCCGGCGAGTTCTCTCCGTCTCCCGTTTGCAGATGGCGCGCGGGTTCATTCGTCGGTGCGGGCATCCTCGATCACCTTGCCATCGTTGGGAAGCGAGCCCGGTTCGCATGCGAGCGTCTCGCCGCGCAGTTTGCAGATATCCCGCAAGGATGCGCAGATGGCCTCGTCCACCCCTTGATCTCGATGCTCGCTCTCGTAATGCAAGGTCATGGTATCGAGGTGATTGTCGCGGGTGACCACCAACCGGGCTTTGAGAATTTCCCGGTGTCGCGCCGCGACCTGAGCGATTTGGGAAGGGTGGACGAACATCCCTTTGACCTTGGTGGTCTGATCCGCACGCCCCATCCAACCCCGGATACGGGTATTGGTACGCCCGCAGGGGCTGACCCCCGGCAGCACGGCGGAGAGATCCCCGGTGGCCAGGCGCACCAGCGGCCACTTCGAATCGAGAACGGTGACCACCACTTCGCCGACTTCGCCCTCGGGCACCGGATCGCCGGTACCGGGCCTGACGATCTCGGCGATGATGCCCTCGTCGAGGATCATCCCTGCCGGAGCGCCTGCACCCGGGATCGGCGCCTCGTAGGCGATGAGCCCGACATCGGCGGTCGCATAGCACTGCGCGGTTTCGACTCGATACTCGGCGATGGCGGCCCGCAGGCTTTCGGGCAGGGCTTCGCCCGAAACCAAGGCATGTTCGAGCGAGCTTGCGTCCTCGCCCATCGTTGCCGCTTTTTCGAGAAGGATGAGAAGGAAAGAAGGGGTGCCGGTCCAAGCGCTCGGGCGCAATCGGGCGATGGTTTGCACTTGGATCTCGCTTTGTCCGGGACCTGCGGGGAAAACCGCGCATCCCAAGGCATGGGCGCCGCTTTCGAGCATCGCTCCGGCGGGGGTGAAGTGGTAGGAAAAAGCGTTGTGCACCAATTCCCCCTTTCGGATCCCGGCGGCGAACAGCGCCCGTGCGGTGCGAAAGGGATCCGGGCGATGATCGATCGGCTCGAAGATCGGCCCCGGGGAAGCGAAGATGCTTGCGTATTCGCCGATGGACAAGGGGGCGAGCCCGCCGAAGGGCGGATGCTTGGCTTGCAGCTCGCTCAGATCGGATTTTCGGATCAACGGCAAGCGAGCGAGATCATTGCGATCTTGGATCGCTTGCGGGTCGATCCCCTCGAGCGAGCGAGCGATGGCCGGTGCCCGCATCGCTTCGGGCAGGGATTTGCGCAAGGCGCAAAAGAGCGCTTCCTCGCGCTCGGCGGGCGATCGGGTTTCGAGTCGGTCGAAGTATTCAAGGCTCATCGAAGGGAACTCATCGAGAGGGTCAAAAGGGCCAAAGAGGCTGCGAGCGCATCGGGGTCGGAAAAAGAGGATCCGGGTTCGGCAAGAGCGATCTCATGATAGCCAGCGCTTGCGCCGACGATAGCTGCGCACATCTTTGAAGGATTTGCGTCCCTTTTCGGACATCCCCAAGTAGAACTCCTTGACGTCCGGGTTTTCCCTCAACTGCGAGGCCGGGCCGTCCATCACCACTCGCCCCGATTCGAGAATGTATCCGTAGTGAGCGAAGCGCAAAGCCATATTGGTATTTTGTTCCGCCAGCAAGAAAGTGACGGATTCGTTCTCGTTGATGGATTTGACGATATTGAAGATCTGCTCCACCAGCTGCGGGGCGAGCCCCATGGATGGCTCGTCGAGCAAGACCGTTTCGGGGCGACTCATCAAGGCTCGACCGATCGCGCACATCTGCTGCTCGCCACCCGAGGTATATCCCGCTTGCGAGCGTCGGCGTTCTTTCAGCCGCGGAAAATAGCGATAGACCATCTCGAGATCGGTGGCGATCGCATCCTTTCCGTCTTGTCGGGTATAGGCTCCGGTCAGCAGGTTTTCCTCGATCGTCAGGTGCTCGAAGCAGTGGCGCCCTTCCATCACTTGCACCACCCCGCGTTTGACCAAGGTCGAGGGATCGAGCTCCTCGATTCGATCGCCTCGATAGAGAATCGAGCCTTTGGTGACTTCCCCTCGTTCGGAGCGCAGCAGGTTCGAGATTGCCTTGAGCGTCGTGGTTTTACCCGCACCGTTGCCCCCCAAAAGGGCGGTGATGCCGCGTTTGGGCACTTGGAGGGAGACGCCTTTGAGCACCAAGATGACGTGGTTGTAGATCACCTCGATATTGTTGATATCGAGAATGATCTCTTTCTCGTCGCTGACTTGGGCACTTGGTTGCGAGATCACGATCCTCTCCTCACTCCTTTGGCCTTATACCCTTTGCGTGCACCCGTTCCGGCCGAGGCTCGTCGGCCGCTTTCGTCGATATGTGAACGGGTCGTCCGCTTCGAATCCCGATCGATGATTCGAAGCTTGGGGGTCGCTTATCCCGTGCAAGATCGAAGCGCATCGAAAAGCACCGCATTCCCGCCCTTTCGAAGCGGCGGGAATACGGCTTTTTTCGAAGATACCCTCGATCAAGGGTCGAGCGATCAGCCGCAGCCGGGAGAGATATTGTTTTCCTTGGCAAAGGCCGTGGAGTCCTCATCGATCAGAGGATTGACCACATCCTGATCCGCTTGGACGTATTCCGTGATCAACTCCCATTGCTTCGCCCCGGCATTCCACTGCGCAACCGCCGCAAAACCGTCCCCGCCATGGTTTTCGCAGCTGACATCGAAGCTCGGTCCGAAATCCGGCAATCCCAAGGCCGTCATCTTTTCCTCGGTCATTTCCAGCGCTTCCATGCCGTCTCGCATCTGCATCGGGGTGATCTTGCCGGTGCCGTGGATTTTTTGGGCGGTTTTCGCCGCTTCCGCTGCCAACATCGCGGCATAAAGTCCCCGGTTATAGAGCACGGTGCCGACATGGGTACCGTCTCCGGCCGCTTTTCCGGCATCCGTCACGTACTTGCGGATATCGTCGTAAAGAGGGAAATCATCGCCGAGATTGTGGAAGGTCAAGGACTTGTAGCCGTTGGCACCATCGCCGGCGGGAAGCACGTCGTTTTCCGAGCCGGACCACCAGATGCCGATGAAGTTTTCCATCGGATAGCGAATGTTGACCGCCTCTTGAATGGCAACCTGATTCATGATGCCCCAGCCCCACATCAGGACATAGTCGGGGCGCTCCCGCCGGATCTGCAGCCATTGCGATTTTTGTTCCTGCCCCGGATGGTCCACCGGCAAGAGCAGCAGCTCGTAGCCGTGTTTTTTCTTCAGTTCTTCGAGGGTGCGGATAGGCTCCTTGCCGTAGGCGGAGTTGTGATAGACCAAAGCGACGGTCTTGCCCTTGATATCCCCGGAGTTGATGGCGAGCAGGTGTTTGATCGCGACCGAAGCGCCGTCCCAATAGTTGGCGGGATAGTTGAAGACATTGCGAAAGACCATGCCGTTCTTGGCCGAGGTGCGTCCGTAGCCCATCGTATGCAAGGGGATGCCGTCCGCGGTGACCTTGGGGATCAGCTGATAGGTCATTCCGGTCGAAAAGGGTTGGTAGACCAGCGCCCCGGATCCCTTGGTCGATTCGTAGCACTCGACGCCCTTTTCGGTGTTGTAGGCGGTCTCGCATTCGATAACCCGGGCTTTCTCGCCGCCGATGCCGCCGTCGCGCTCATTGAGCAAGGTGAAGTAGTCGGCGTAGCCGTCGGCGATGGCGACGCCGTTGGCGGCGTAGGGTCCGGTGCGGTAGCTCAACGAGGGAAAGACCAACTCGGCCATCGCCGGGGTCGCCGATGTCAAGGCCCCGACGATGAGGGTGCCGAAAAGTGTTTTTTTCATCGCTTTGAATCCTCCGGTTATCGATTGGGTGGGTGCGAAAAGGAAAAGGCTCGGACATCAGACAAGGATCGAGGGAATGAGTGCCGTTTTTTCGGTATCAATGATGCGCGAAAAACCGAAAAAGCGAATCAATCCGACGGGAAATCTAGTGCGGGAAGGGCCATAGTCGAAGTTTTTCCTTGGCCAAACGCCACAGCTGGGCGATTCCATGCGGCTCGGCGACGAGGAAGATGACGATCAGGGCTCCGACGATCATGAACTCGAGATGGGCTGCGAGATCCGTGGGCCAGTTCAATCCTCCGACCAGCACGTTCTTGAGCAGAACCGGCAGCAGCACCAAGAAGGCGGCGCCGGCGAAACTGCCCAAGATCGATCCCAACCCCCCGATGATGATCATGAACAGGACGAGAAAGGATTTGTTGATCCCGAAGACCTCGCCGACCTCGACCGCCCCCAAATAGACGGCGAAGAAGAGGGCGCCGGATACGCCGATGAAAAAGGAGCTGACGGCGAAAGCGCCGAGTTTGGCGGAAAGCGGATTGACTCCGATGATTTCGGCGGCGATGTCCATATCGCGGATCGCCATCCATTGGCGGCCGATCGCCCCGCGGGTGAGATTGCGGGCGATCAGCGCCGCAAGGGTCACGAAGAAAAGGCAGACGAGGTAGGTCGCCCAAGTTTCCGAATTCGCACCGGTGACCACGACCCCGAAGATCGTGCGCTCGGGAGCGGTGATTTGCCCGGAGGCGGAGTAGTTGTAAAACCATGGAACGCGATTGAAAAGCCAGACCAGGAAAAACTGGGCGGCCAGAGTGGCAACGGCCAGATAAAAGCCCTTGATACGCAACGAGGGCAGACCGAAAAGCACGCCCACCAGCGCGGTGATGCCGCCGGCGAGGAAGACATGGATGAGGATATTGACCTCGGGCATCGCGGTCATCAACTTATAGACGGCATACGCACCCACCGCCATGAAACCGCCGGTGCCGAGCGATACCTGACCGCAATAGCCGACGAGGATATTGAGTCCGATGGCGGCGATCGCATAGATCAGGAAGGGCAGCAAGACCGCATTGGCCCAATAGTCGTCGACGAGAAAGGGGATCACCCCCCACGCCACGATCAGCGCCGAGAAATAAAGTTGTCGATCGAGACGGATCGGGAATGTTTGTCCGTCATCGACATAAGATGTCTTGATGTCTCCCGCTTCACGATAGAACATCGTTTTTCCGGCCTTTGTACGCGGCGGTTTTCGGTGCGAAGGTTTTGGTGGCTTCCATGTTCAGACCCTTTCGATGATGCGTTCGCCGAAAAGTCCTTGCGGCCTGAAGACGAGAAAGATCAGTGCCAGCACATAAGCGAACCAGTTCTCGGTGGCGCCGCCGATGATCGGACCGACCGAGAATTCGAAGAGTTTCTCCCCGATACCGATGATCAGCCCGCCGACGATGGCCCCGGGGATCGAGGTGAAGCCGCCGAGCATCAAGACCGGCAGGGCTTTGAGCGCGATCAGCGAGAGCGAGAATTGCACCCCCGACTTGGTGCCCCACATGATCCCGGCCACCAAGGCCACGAAGCCCGCCACCGACCAGACCAATATCCAGATGAAATTGAGCGAGACCCCGACCGACAGGGCCGCTTGATGATCGTCGGCCACCGCGCGCATGGCCCTTCCCTGCTTGGTGTAGTGCGAAAAAGCGACGAGCACGACGACGAGTCCGGCGGCGATGAACGTGGCCACGATATCGAGATTGTCGATGAAAAATCCGTAGCCGAAGAGATCGGCGGTGAACGAATCGATGCCGGTATTGATTCCCTGCGGCAGGCCGATATCGAGCTTCTTGATATCCGCCCCCCACATCATGTCGCCCAGTCCTTCCATGAAATAGGCCAAGCCGATGGTGGCCATGAACAAGATGATCGGCTCTTGGTTGATCAGGTGTCGGAAGATGACCCGTTGCACGATCCACGCCAAGGCCACCATAACCCCCATGGTGAGGACGATGGCGACGATGGCCGGGAGGTGCCATCCGAAATGATGCACCTGAGTGCCGAAGATCGCGTTGATCAGATGCCCGAAGGGTACCTGACCGTTCATCAATCCGACCAAGGTCAGGGCGCTGAACAGGGCCATCACCCCTTGGGCGTAGTTGAAAATACCCGATGCTTTGTAGATCAGGACGAAGCCTATCGCGACCAAAGAATAAAGCACCCCGGCCATCAATCCGTTGACGAATACCTCGGCGGCGAAGATCAGGTTGTCCACGCTATGAATCTCCTCGCTCTTCGCCTTCGTACCGAAGGGGGATGCAGCGCTTTGGCGATGCGTATTTCATTCGGTCAGTCATGGACCACTCCGAGATAGGCATCGATCACCGCTTGGTTATTCCGGATCTCGTCGGGGGAGCCGTCGCCGATCTTGCGTCCGTAGTCCATCACGACCACCCGATCGCTCAAGTCCATGACCACCCCCATATCGTGCTCGATCAAAGCGATGGTGGTTCCGATTTCGTCGTTGACGTAGAGGATGAAGCGGCACATATCCTCTTTTTCCTCCACGCTCATACCCGCCATCGGCTCGTCGAGCAGCAGGAGCTTCGGTTCCGATGCCAAGGCCCTTGCCAGCTCGACCCGCTTTTTGAGTCCGTAGGGGAGTTGGGCGACCCGGGTCTTGCGGATATGCTGGATTTCGAGGAAGTCGATGATCCCTTCGCAGAACTTGCGATTTTCGACCTCCTCCCGTTCGGCTCGTCCACGCCATAGCGCTTGCGAGAGCAGGCCGGAACGCATGTGGTTGATGCGCCCGGTCATCACATTGTCGAGCACGCTCATGCCCTCGAACAAGGCGATGCTTTGGAAGGTGCGGGCGATCCCCTGACGCGCCACTTGGTAGGGTTTGAGCGAGGGACGCCGAGCCCCTCGATAAACGATGCGGCCCTCTTGGGGGACATAAAAGCCCGATATCACATTGAGGATCGATGATTTGCCGGCGCCGTTCGGACCGATGATGGCCCGAATTTCGCCCTCGAGGATATCGAAACTGACATCTTTGATGGCCGCCACGCCCCCGAAGCTCAAGCTGATATCTCGCAACTCCAAGATCGGGTCGCCGGCTTTGTCGGTGGCTAAGGGGCTATCGCCGCTCGCCTCGGCGCCCTTGGTTGCGGCATGGATCATTTGCGGCTTCCCTCGGGCATCGGCGATCCGCTCGCAGGCGATGCATCCTCCGCCGGCACGACCTTCGTATCTCGCAAATCCAAATCCGCAGCGATCGATCCCTTGCGCCCGTCCTCGTAGGTGACCTCGGTTTCGGTCGAGATGCGGCTTCTCTCGCTGTAAAGGGCCTCGATCAGATCGCCGTATTTCTCGCCGATCACTTGGCGGCGAACCTTGCGGGTGCGGGTCAGCTCCCCGTCATCGGCGTCGAGTTCCTTGTGCAGCACCAAGAAGCGGCGGATCTGGCAGCCCCCCAGCATTTCATCGTTGGCCAGCTGGGCGTTGACCTCTTCGATATGGGATTGGATACGGTCGAGGACCTGCGGATGCCCCGCCAGTTCTTGATAACTGGAGTAGGCGATATTGCCGCGTTCGGCCCAACTCCCCACGGCGGCGAGGTCGATATTGATGAAAGCCACGCAGTGCTCGCGATCCAATCCGAAGACCACCGCCTCCAAGATCGATGGGTAGAATTTGAGTTTGTTCTCGACATATTTGGGAGCGAACATCCTCCCGTCGGCCAATTTCCCGACATCCTTGGCCCGGTCGATGATACGAAGATGACCGCTTTTCTTTTCGAAGAAACCGGCATCCCCGGTGGCGACCCAGCCATCGGCATCTTTGGTGGCGCGGGTGTTTTCCGGATCGCGGTAGTACTCGCGAAACACGCCGGGGCAGCGATAGAACACTTCGCCCTTTTCGTCCACTCGCAGGTCGACCTCGGGGGCCGCGATGCCCACCGTATCGGAGCGCACTTCGTTATCGGGCTGGTAGGTGATGAAGACCGAGGCCTCGGTTTGTCCGTAAAGCTGCTTCAAGTTGATACCCAGCGATCGGTAGAAATCGAAGATATCGGGACCGATGGCTTCGCCTGCGGTATAGCCGACTCGTATCCGGCTGTATCCGAGGGTGTTTTTGAGGGGGCCGTAGATCAGGATCTCACCGAGGGCGTATTTGATTCGATCGAGCAGGCCCACGGGCCGACGATCCAGTATCGAGGCCCCGACCCGACGGGCATGGTCCATGAAATATCCGAAGAGACCGCGTTTGATCCGACCGGCGTCTTCCATGCGGATCATCACTTCGGTCAGCCGGTGTTCCAAAACCCTCGGAGGGGCGAAGAAATAACTCGGACCGATCTCCCGCAAATCGGTGGTCATGGTATCTGCGCTCTCGGGACAGTTGACGCAAAACCCGGTCCACGATGCCTGACCGATCGAAAAGATGAAGTCCCCGACCCAGGCCATCGGCATATAGGCGAGGACATTGTCTTCGCGCCCGAGTTTGTCGAACTTGGCCGAGATGCGAGAGGCGGAGATGATATTCCCGTGGGTCAGCACCACCCCTTTGGAGCGACCGGTGGTGCCGGAGGTATAGAGGATCACGCAGATGCTTTCGGAGTCGATCGCCGCTTCTCGCCGCTCGAGTTCGTCCGTGATCGCCGATCCGGCTTTCTCGCCGCGCTCGAGCAGCGAGCGATAAGAGTGCAAGCGGGTGTGATCGTAGTTGCGCAGGCCGCGAGGGTCGAGATAGATCACGGTCTCGAGGGTGGTCGCCTTGCCTTGGATTTCCAGTACCTTGTCGACCTGTTCCTGATCCCCGGCGATCACGAAACGGGCCCCGCAGTGATCCAATGTCCAAGCCATCTCGTCGGCGACGGCATCTTGATAAAGCGGCACCGGCACCGCCCCCGCCATCTGCACCGCCACCATCGACATATAGAGATCCGGTCGGTTGCGACCGACGATGGCAACGAAATCGCCTTCGTCCAGACCGAGATCGATCAGCCCCTTGGCCAGAGTCTCGACCTGCGCCGATACTTGCGCCCAAGTCCAGCACTGCCAAATCCCGAATTCTTTCTCTCGGTAGGCGGGTTCGCTGCCGAATTGCGCGGCGTTGCGACGAAAGAGCGCAGGGACCGATCGCGTTCGTCGATTCTCGGCGGATTCGCTCACCGCTTCGATTTCCCCTCGGATCGCTTCATTTCTCTCATTCCTCTCGAGCCTCCATTGTTTTTTTCAAAGGTCTGAACGCCCCTTGTCATAATGGATCTTGCACGATTGTGGCCCGCATTTGCGCCAAATCATCAGCGAAATCATCGGAGCGTTTTTTCGATTCCGGTATCGCCGAGTCCATCGCGGAAAGTCTAATCTATAAGGATACCTTTCTATAAGGATACCTTGGCCTTGTCCTTGTCCTTAGGATCCTTCGATCGATTCTTTCGCCTTCGCTGTGCCATCGATCCCGAGCCGATAGCCAATCGCCAATCGCCTTGTCCATCGCCGGTCGGATTGAATGGGTAGAGGATGCGATCGAACGACGAAGGGATTCGAATCGCTCAGCTCGGGGGCATCCGAAGCGCCCCGTCGAGTCGGATGACGCCGCCGTTGAGCATGGCGTTCTCGACGATATGGATCGCCAAGTCCGCAAATTCCTCCGCCTGCCCGAAGCGCTTCGGAAAGGGGACCGAAGCGGCAAGGCTTTCGCGCGCCTTATCGGGCAATCCGGCCAGCATCGGGGTATCCATCAGTCCCGGGGCGATGGTCATCACTCGGATCCCGAATTTGGCGAGGTCTCTCGCCAACGGCAGTGTCATCCCGACGATCCCCGCTTTGGAGGCCGAGTAGGCGGCTTGCCCGATCTGCCCGTCGAAGGCAGCGATCGAGGCGGTGGTGATCATCACCCCGCGCTCGCCGCCTTCATCGACGGGTTCGAGTGTACTCATCTGCGTTGCGCAAAGACGCATCACGTTGAAGGTTCCGATCAGATTGATATCGATGACATCGCGAAAAGCGTCGAGCGAGGCCGGTCCGTCTCGTTTGACGATCCGCTCGGCGGCGACGACCCCGGCGCAGTTGATGCAAATGCGCGCCGGGCCATGCTTTTCGAAGGCCCGATCGATCGCCCCTTCGGTTTGCGCGGCATCGCGGATATCGCAATGCAGCCCCATCCCGCCGACTTCTCGGGCGACATCGGCGACGGTTTCGGCATTGGCATCGAGCAAGGCGACCTTGACTCCGGCGGCGGCAAGCCGGCGAGCGCAAGCGGCGCCCATCCCCGAGCCTGCGCCGGTGATGATTGCGGATTGTCCTTCGATCCTCATGGAAGATCTCGCAGGTGAAGTGTTATCGAGGGTATCGGGAGATATCGATGCCGGTTGCAAGCGGCGAAGCCGTTTCTTTCGAGCGCAAGGAGGAAGATGAGGGCGGTTGGCTTTGATCTTGCAGGCTTCGATCGCCGGCGCCCGATTTCCATCTCTTCGATTTTCATCCCCCCGATTTCCATCCCTTTCGAGTCAGATCTGCTCTTGGGGAGCCGGATCCTTTTCGAGCAGGTCAAGGAGTTCGTCGAGGCTGCGAATTTCCGCATCCGGGGTGCCGGGCAGGCGCTCCCTCGCTTGGGAAAAGCGGTTGCACCAAGCGACCTTAAAACCGAAACAGGCCGCAGCGGCGGCATCCCAGGCATTCGAAGAGGAGAAAGCCGTTTGCGAGCGGCCGATATCGAATCGCTCGATGGCCAATCGGTAGACATCGGGAGTCGGCTTGTAAAGACCCAAGGCGTCCACGGAAATCACCGCATCGAGCAGATCCCCGATCCCGGCTCGGCTCACCGCCGCTTCGAGCATCATCGGCGAACCGTTCGAGAGGATCGCGGTATGAAGACCGGCGTCCTTGATAGATCGTAGAACGCCGGGGACCTCGGAGTAGCAATCGAGGGTTAGGTAAGCGTCGAGGAGATCCTCTCGAAGAGCGTCATCATCGACGGCGTGGGCGTCGAGGGCGAAATCCAATCCATCGGCGGTTATCTGCCAAAAGTCGACGTAGCGTCGAGAGATGGTGCGCTGCCAGCTGTATTCGAGCTGCTTGCTTCGCCACAAAGAGGAAATCGCATCCGCCTTCTCCCCCAAACGCCACCGATGGCGTGCGACCGCCGAGTGCACATCGAAAAGCGTGCCGTAGGCATCGAAGACACAAGCCCGAATGCCGATGAATCTCCCCTTCGCCGCCGGGGGGATCGTTCGGCCGGATCGCAGGGTTTGGCTCATGCGCTTTTTCCTCGGGTATTCGCTCGGCGGCGGATGCGGCAGCGGATAAGACGCGCGTAAGATGCGCAAGCACCCCGCCTAGCATACCCTCGATCGGCGCGATCTCGCACCTCCTTGGCTGTCTTGCCCCGCTTGCCTTGCCCCCGCCGGGATCGACCGCTCATTCAAGCCGATGGATTCTTCGATATCCGATATGCGCTCCTTCGAATGAGGGTCGAACGGCGGCAAGGATGAGATCAAAGCAGATCTTCGGGATTGAACTCGTCGATGGAAATCTGCCGATCCCGGGGCAAAGGACCGCTTTGGAAGGCGCGGGCATCCTCCTCGAGATCGAAGAGCTCCAAATCCGTGACCGATTTATAGCCCCCGGCGATATATTCCTTGAAGACCAGCATCGCGATATGCCTTCTGCCATCGCTTAGGTCTTCCAAGTAATCGCGGTAGCTACCATCGTGGCTCATCAGCAGTACATCGCCCTCGTGCTCGGCGATGGCTGCGAGCATTTTCTGAATCCCTTCGTCGACCACCTCTCGGGCCGTCCCCTCGGGTCCGGTGAGCAGGACGGTCCGAAATCCGATCGACTTGAGCGCTTGGATGAAGGGCCATGGGATGTAGGAGGTCGCATTGTGAAAAAAGAAGGGCTTGACGTTGCGACCGCTCCAGAGATTTTTGGCGAATTCCAAAACCCGATCCCAGCGGGGGCGATCCTCTCCGGTGGGCTGGTGCCCGATGATGCTCCCCAAGGTCCCGTCAATATTTTCGCCGTCGACCAGAAGATAGAGATCCTTCGAATCTTGGCCGGCACTGATCGTTATCATTTCGATTTTCTCTCGCTGAAAGTTAGGGATGGATGCTCGGTCGGCATGGATTCGAGCCGGTCTTGCACCCGGTATTTCAATCCGAAGGGAAAATCCCCTTCTCGTGAATGGTTAGACCATCGATATCGCCAAAAGTTGCGCACTTTGTGCGAATAAAAAGAATTTTTTGAAAAACGGAATCGTCCAAGGCCCAAGGGTTCCGGCGATGGACGAAAGGTTTTTAGCGCTTGTTCAGTGTACCCAATGCCGCCATCGGTGGTTGGCATTGCTCCCGATCGAGGTGGCCGGTCAACGGCGTGAACACCCTCGGATTGCTTCTTCTTGCCGATATCGCTCGCTTCGAGCGGCTTCGAGTCTCGCTCGCTTTTCGCCGCCTTTCGAAGAATTGTCGTTCCCCGCCCTCGCCCCGACGAAGGCGGGATCGTGCGCGATTTTCCGGCGCATCTTCGAGCCTCGGTGCGGGTGTCCCTGACAGAAGATGCAATCGGGGATATAGTCTACCCTTTGGCGGTGCCCGTGCCATGGGTCCTTCGATCCGCTTGGGAGTGCGCAAAGCACGCCTTGCCGGCTCATCGAGCTCCCTGCCGAGCTCCCACGGGCGTTGCATGAACGCTTTAT
This sequence comes from Thioalkalivibrio sp. HK1, assembly GCA_000583135.1. Taxonomy (GTDB): domain Bacteria; phylum Pseudomonadota; class Gammaproteobacteria; order HK1; family HK1; genus HK1. The sequence goes on along the minus strand of JFBG01000007.1, from coordinate 43,182 downwards.
CGGCAGGTCTTCACGAGAGCCGGCTGCTTGTCATATCCCGACAAGCCCATCGTCCAATAGGGAGGTTTTTCGAGAGATGATCGATTTCGTGGTGCACGACGAAGGCGATAGCGTCGGTGTCGTGGTGGTCGAGGGGGTCGAAGCGGGCGCGGATCTGACCGGTTGGATCATGGATCAGGATCGGGAGATTGCCTTTCGGGCGGTCAGCGATATCCCGATCGGCCACAAGCTCGCGATCAAGCCCCTGCAAGCGGGTGATACCGTGATCAAATACGGGGTGGATATCGGCAAGGCGGTGGCGACCATCGCTTTGGGCGAGCACGCCCATGTGCACAATATCAAGACCAAGCGTTGGTAAGCCCGTCATCGTGCGAAGCGCGATATCGGGAAACGCAGGAGAAAAGCGAAGATGAGCATCGATTTATCCTCTACATCCTTTCGCGGATTCCGTCGCGAGAATGGGCGAATCGGAGTTCGCAACCACGTGATCATTCTTCCCGTGGACGATCTGTCGAATGCCGCCTGCGAGGCGGTATCCAATAACATCAAGGGTACGATGGCGCTTCCCCATCCCTACGGGAGGCTGCAATTCGGGGCGGATCTCGATCTGCATTTCCGTACGCTGATCGGAACCGGAACCAATCCCAATGTCGCTGCGGTGGTGGTGATCGGGATCGAGGAGGGTTGGACTCGGCGGGTGGTGGATGGCATCGCCGCCTCCGGCAAGCCGGTTACCGGCTACGGCATCGAGATGCATGGCGATCACGAGACCATCATGCGCGCTTCGCGCACCGCTCGCGAGTATGTGCAATGGGCTTCGGAGCTCGTGCGCGAGGAGGCCCCGCTTTCGGATCTATGGGTCTCGACCAAGTGCGGGGAGTCGGATACCACTTCGGGCTGCGGTGCCAATCCCACGGTCGGCAACGCCTTCGACAAGCTCTATCGTCATGGAGCGACGCTCGTTTTCGGGGAGACCACCGAGATCACCGGCGGCGAGCATCTCGTGGCGGATCGCTGTCGGACCCCGGAGATTCGCGAGCGCTTCATGTTCATGTTCAACCGCTATCAAGAGATCGTCGAGCGTCATAAAACCAGCGATCTCTCGGAGTCCCAGCCGACCAAGGGAAATATCGCGGGCGGGTTGACCACGATCGAAGAGAAAGCCTTGGGCAATATCCAGAAGATCGGCCGCGAGTGCATGGTCGACGGGGTGCTCGACAAGGCGGAGGCCCCGACCGGCTCCGGCCTTTGGTTCATGGATTCCTCCTCGGCGGCGGCGGAAATGGTGACCTTGTGCGCGGCCTCGGGTTTCGTGGTGCATTTCTTCCCGACCGGACAGGGCAATATCATCGGCAATCCGATCTTGCCGAATATCAAAATCTGCGCCAATCCACGCACCGTGCGCACGATGAGCGAGCATGTGGATGTCGATGTTTCCGGGTTGCTGCGTCGGGAGATGACCCCCGACGATGCCGGAGATGCCTTGCTCGACATGATGCTGCGCACCGCCAACGGGCGATTGACGGCGGCGGAGGCTTTGGGGCATCGGGAATTCGTGCTCACCCGTCTATACGAGAGCGCTTGATTGTCGGGCGGATAGCTCCTCTCTTTCGAGACATCTCCCGTCCATCGGATCGGCGAGGCCCGTTTTTTCGATTCGGCTTTCGATCTGGCTTTCGATTCGGCTTTCGATTCGGAAATTCTTCGGCGGAAGACGGTGATCCGTCATCCGCAGATGATCGTTCCGCTCTCATTCCTCGTCGGCGATGGCGGGCGCTCTTGCATGAGTTGCCGCCGGCAATCGCCCCATAGCACTTTTTACAAGCGCGAAGCCGTGGGCGATCCCCTCGTTGCATCGGCGTTTTGCTTATCGGGAGGTAAGACGAGATGTCTTTTCGCATCGATCGTGTGGTATTCGCATGGTCTCGTATGGAAGCGTTGGCCGGAGCCTTTGCACGGGTAGGCCTCTCTACCGACTATGGCGGCATCCACTCGAACGGTGCAACCCATTTCTCCACCTTGGGTTTCATGGACGGGAGCTATATCGAGATCGTCTCGGTGCGTCAGCCGGGTCAGCAGGCCCCGGTCTGGCAACGCCATATCGAAACCGACGGCGGCGCCTGCGCATGGTCGATCACGGTGGACGACATGCATCGGATCGGCACTCGCCTGGCCAATCTCGGAATACCGCTCGACGGCCCTCGGGATTCCGCTCGCCGCCGTCCCGATGGCGAGAGCGTCGAATCCGAAATCATGTTCGTCGGGGCCGATGGCATGGGCTCGCTCCATCCCTTCATGGTCAGTGACCATACCCCCCGCCGAAACCGGGTGCAGGTATCCGAAAGCGTGCGTGTCGGCGAACTCGAGGGAATCGACTCGGTGTTGATTGCGGTGCCGGATGTCGAGGCCGCAGCTCTTGAGATGCAAAGGATCTACGGTGCCGGCGAGCCGGTCGATATCGATTCTTCCGCTTTTCCCGGCCGCATCATGCTCCTCGAAGGCGAACCGGTCAGCCTCGTCTCCCCTGAAAGCGCCGACGATCCGATCGCCGATCTGATCGATCGCTACGGTCCGACCCCCTGCGGGTGCTTGATCCGAAGCCGCGATATGGCCGCCTCGCAAGAGCGCTTGCCCCTTTGCCCGACCGGGGTTTTCGCCAAGCGCCCGTTTGCATGGATCAAGTTCGAGGGCTTTGACAATCTCAATATCGGGGTGATCGCAGCGGAGTGAAGGGGGGATTTCCACAGGGATCCACCCCACCCATCGTTACGATCGAGCCTCGAAATCCGGCGGATCCTCATGCTGCGATAAAGGGATGCTACATACGAATAACGTGCGAATACGAGATAGAAGAAGAGACTGATATCCGCAAACCTAGGCTGTTTTCACGCCATCGGCCACGAGCTATCGTTCTCCGATGAGGCGGGGCCGGAGGCTCTCGAGGAGATTCGAAAGCCTCGCACGGGCCAGCATCGCCTTTGCCGAAAACAGCAAAATAAAGCGGCTTGAAGGCGCAAGTTTTTTGGAAAAAATCGATGAATTTAGAGGTTGTTCGTTGCCGAATAAGGTCGTCGTTGGTGATCGTGGACGGATTAGGGCTTGGATGAATCGGATTGTGAAGCGGCACCCGAAGCGGCGGGCAGCGGTATCTCGTGCACCCATCCGAAGCGATCCGGCTTTTTCGAGGACGAGTTGTACTGGATATCGGTCAGCTTTTCGAAGAGCCTTTTCGTCAACTGCCCGGTGCCCCCGTTTTTGACATGGTAGACCTTTCCTCGGTATTCGAAAGAACCGACCGGTGAGATCACCGCGGCGGTGCCCGCTCCGAAAACCTCATCGAGCTCCCCGCTTCTTTGCGCACCCAATACCTCGCCGATGGCGAGGCGACGTTCTTCCACCGGCACCCCCCACTGTCTGAGAAGTTCCAAAACCGAGGCCTTGGTAATTCCATCGAGGATCGTATCGCCGGGCGGGGGAGTAACGACCGTGCCCGACATCATGAAAAGGATATTCATCGAACCGACTTCTTCGATGTATTTGCGCTCCGCTGCATCCAACCAGAGCACTTGGGAAAAGCCGCGGCTCGAGGCCTCTTTCTCGGCCTTGAGGCTGGCCGCGTAATTCGCCCCGGCCTTGATCGAGCCCAAGCCCCCCGGCCCGGCCCGCGAATAGCGATCGCAGACGGTGATATTCACCGGATTGAAGCCCTCCTGATAATAGGCTCCGACCGGACCGGTGATGATGAAAAAGAGCACTTCCTGCGCGGATTTGAGGCCGATATAGGGTTCGGTCGCGATCATCGTGGGGCGGATATAGAGCGAGGTTCCCTTGGATTTCGGGATCCATTCGTGATCCAGTTCCACCAATTCCCGGATCGCTCTCATGAAGATCTCCGGATCGACCTGAGGCAGATCGACCCGAGATGCGGATTGGTTGAAGCGCGCGGCGTTATCCCGAGGCCGAAAGAGATTGATATTCCCCTCCGGGTTGCGATAGGCCTTCAATCCCTCGAAGATCGTCTGGCTGTAGTGCAATACGAGAGAGGCGGGCGAGAGCTTGAGATCCGAGAAGGGCCGTACGGTGGGGTCGGTCCATCCGCCTTGTTCGGTCCAGCGCATCGTGAACATGTGATCGCTGTAGATCCGTCCGAAGCCCAAAGCGCTTTCGTCCGTAGGCTTGGGGCGCCTTATTTCGGGTGGCGCTATTTCGATTCGAAATTCCATCTTGAGTCGTCAGCTCCTTTGATAACCGCCCCTTGCCCGGCACGAGCCGCCTTGGTCCGAACCGCTCCATGATACGCCGGATATCGTACCCGTATGCCGGTAGGGGCGAGTCGATTTTCGATCGAAGATCCAACCGAGAACCGGTGCCTTTTTCCGAGGGAGAACCGAATCTTTCATTCCCCGGAGCCTGCCGACGGATTTCGCAGACGACCCACCGATGAGGTCGATCCAGTAAACCGCCTGCAGCCGGATAATAGCCTTTAAGCATACTTCGTTTTAGGCAAAAATCACTTTTTCTTATGGGCATGCGCTTTTCTCGGCAAGATCAGCGCCAGCCGATATCCTTATCCTAGTCACAATCTCGGCTTCCCGCCGTTCGCGCCATAAGCCCCGAGCCCGAAATAAAGAGCCTTAGGGGGTTGCCCCTTCTTGGGTATTGGGTATGCGAAGTGCGAAAAAAAAGCGAGCGCCCGCGAAGCGATGTGCCATGCGCTCGCAGGTTCGCTCAGCCTACCTTGTCAGCCTACCTTGGATGAGTAGCAACCGCGCCCGATCGCAACCACCTCGCCGCGATCGTCGATGACATCCACATCAACCACGCCGATCGTTCGTCCGGCGCGGCGTACCTTGCCGATCGCGGTCAAATCGGTATCGATCGCAGGACGCAAGTAGTCGATTCGCAGATTGATGGTCGGTAAAGGGCCGCCGTAAACGATGGCCAAGGCGAGATCTCCGGCGATATCGACCACCGCCGCCATCACCCCGCCGTGCCACTGCTTGGATCCCGTCACCCGCTCGAACTCATCGCGCATCGGAACTTTTAGGGTCAGCGTTCCGGCGCTTTCATCGAGCGAGATCACTTTCGGCTCGCAGAAGCGATGAAAGGAGGCTTTAGCCAGCATCTCCTCGATCTTTTCAGGGGTGATCGTCTCGCTCATGGAAGACTCGGGCTCTCGATGGGGTGGATGATCGCTGTTGATGATTCAGTCTAACGGGCGCAAAGGGCGGGGGCGTTCGGAGCGCCCCGAACCACGGCGCCGAGGACTCGGATGTGCAGGAGATGGAAAGCGGGAAGGATTGGATGGAATCCCGAACGGGCGGCAAAAAGCAAGAAGGCAGCCCGTAGGCCGCCTTCCGAGGTGTGCGAATTCTCGCTTGTTAATCTCAGCGAAAACCCCATTCCCTAACCCGCAGTATACGCAACGAGCTGGCAAACGCAAGCCGACGGTGTAATATTCCCGTCATCTTAGGTGGTCCCTCCATGACAAGTTGTTTCAGTACCCCATTCCCCCCATCGTATAATCTCAAACGTGCTCTTCGTAGATTCGATTGGAGATGAAACGGTGGAAACAAAAGACGCGATCAAATATCGATTGGGCTTGGATGTGGGCACCAATTCCCTCGGCTGGGCGGTGATCGAATTGGATGAGGACGATGCGCCTTGCGCCATTTTGGCCGCGGGCTCTCGGATTTTCTCCGACGGTCGCGAGCCGAAGTCCAAATCGACGCTCGCGGCGGATCGCAGGCAGGCCCGGCAGATGCGCCGTCGTCGCGATCGCTTTTTGCAACGTCAAACCTACCTGATGGATCAGATGCGAAAGATGGGTTTGTTTCCGCCAAGGGATTCGCAAGAAGCACGGGAGATGCAGAAAATCGATCCCGTCGAACTGCGGGGACGGCTGCTCACCGAATCCGCACAGACGGTCCTTGCCGATATCCGAAGCCGTAGAAACCGGCTCGGCCAACCGCTGCTGGCACCGGGAATATCCGAAGGACTCAAGCCCCAATATCTGATCGGACGAGCCCTGTTCCACCTCAATCAGCGCCGCGGCTTCAAGAGCAATCGCAAGGATCGCAGCGATGAAGTCACCAGTGGCAAGGTACACGGCTCCATCCGTGAACTGCTCAAACAGATGGGATTGCCCCAAGATCGCATCGATGCCATCAAATCCTTGAAAGAAAGAGCGGATTTGACCTACGGCTCGTTCCTGTGGAATCGCCGCCGCAAGGGAGGCACCACCCGCGCCCGCATGGGCGAAGATGGCAAGCTCTACGAGATCTATCCCCAGCGGGAACTCTACGAAGACGAGTTCGAAAAACTCTGGAGTGCTTGCTCGCAAGAGTTCCCCGAGATATTGGATCCGAGCAATCGCGAGAAGATCCACGAAGTGATCTTCACCCAGCGTCCGCTCAAAGCCCAGGAGCGGGGACGTTGTGTCTATTGCCCGGATGAGGATCGCACCTACCGTGCCCTGCCGAGTTTTCAGCGTTATCGCATCCTGCAAGAGGTGAATAACCTCTCATGGTCCACCAGCAAGGGTACCAATGAATTCTTGCGAGATCATATCGATATCCGTGATCGAATCATCGGCGATCTCGAGGAAAAAAAGTCACTCGCCTTCGAAAAGATGAAAAATTATCTGAAGGAGGCGGAGATCGTCGATGAGAATATCGTTTTCAATTTCGAGTCGGAAAGACGCAAAGGCTTCGATGGCAATATGACATCGTTCGAGATGCGCAAGGATAAATGTGTAGGGCCGCTCTGGGACGAATGGGATTTGGATCGGCAAGATGCATTTATCAATGCGATCTTCGAACAGGTACCCGATAAAAAGCGCTCCGGCGAATATCGTGAGCAAACCGATGAGGAAGTTCTGGAACGGTTGGTATCCGACTTCGGCCTCGATCCGGAAAAGGCCGAAAATTGTTTGAACGCTCGGTTAGATGACGGCACCGCCAGCATTTCTCCCAAAGCGGCACGCCTTCTGTTCGAAAAGATGAAAAACGAGTGTTTGCATCAACCGGACGCCGTAGAGGCGCTATCCGCAGAGCGGGATGATTTCGAAAATCCCTATACGCGTGCCGGAAGAGGGAAGGTGATCGGCCATCTACCCTATTATGGAAAAGCATTCGAAGATGGTCGCCATATTATTCCCGGCAAGCGGAATCCCGAGGATGAAGGTAATGACCTGCAATACTACGGTGGGATTACTAACCCTACCGTGCATATCGCCCTCAACCAGATCCGTATTGTCATCAACGAACTGATTCGGCGATTCGGTCTCCCACATTCGATCGCCATCGAGTTGGGTCGGGATTTGCCTCAAGGCGCCAGATATAGGAGTGGATTCGAGCGACTCCAGTCCGATAACCAGAACAAGAATCGGGAGATCGATGAGAAGCTAAAAGAGCTCGGTCAATACCCGAATCGTGATAATCGCTTGCGTTTGCAGATTTGGCGCGATCAAAACGAATGTTGCCCCTATACGGGGGAGATGATCAGCGTTTCGGATTTATTCACCGATCGCGTCCAAGTGGATCATGTTATTCCGTTCAGTAGAACGCTGGATGACAGTCGCGCCAACAAGGTTGTTTGCTTTCAAAGAGCCAATGCCTTCAAAGGAAATAGGACTCCTTGGGAGGCGTTCAGCGAAAGCCCGCAGAATTATCACTGGGAGTCTATCGTGGAACGGGCGCGATCCACGACCTATCAAACCAAGAGGTATAACAGTAGAAAGAAGCGATGGGAGGATATGACGCTAAGCCAAGGGCGCAAGTTTCAGAAGGATTCGATGGATAGATATGAAAGAGAAGGTGGCTTTCTTGATCGTCATATCAACGATACCCGTTATATCGGGCGAGTTGCCAGAGAGTATCTGGAGAACATCTGTGATTTCAGGAAAATCGATGTTGTTACGGGTTCCCTGACCGCGCTATTGCGCAAATATTGGGGGCTGAACAGCATCTTGAATAATAGAGATAATGATGACCAGCCGAAGAAGAAAAATCGAGACGATCATCGTCACCATGCAATCGATGCCATTGTCGTTGGCATGACATCACGTTCGATGTTGCAGAGAGTCTCCACTGCTACCAATCTCGGAGGGAAGGTCGAATCCGATAAATTGCTCATTCGCAACATCGATCCGTGGGAGAAGTTTCGTACGGATGTTCGAAATGTAGTGGGAGATATTAATGTCTCGCACCGCCCGACTCATAAGGGATCGGGAAAGACCGGTGCGAGAGTCACTACGGATGGTCAGCTACACAACGATACGGCCTATGGAATTGTCGGCGAACTTGACGACGATAGAGTCGTGCTGCGCAGAAATATCTCTCAAATCACCGATCCCAAGAAGATCGAGAGCATCAGGGATAACTATCTGCGGAGTGTTTTTCACCAAGCATATATAGACGGCAAAGCCAATGGCGTTGCCAGCAAAGCGAAGGAATTGGGTATCCGATCCATCCGTTGTATCGAGAACCTGAGCGTCATCCCCGTCCGCGATGCTTCGGGAAAAGCCTATAAGGGCTATAAGGGGGATAGTAACTGGGGACTGGAAGTTTACGAATATCCCGCCGGACACGAGAAAGAGGGGAAGTGGGAGGGTATCGTGATCACTCGTTTCGATGCCAATAGCAGCGGCTTTCAGCCCGGCGTGACCCGTCGTCCGCATCCTGCGGCGAGGCTTGTTATGAGGCTGCGTGTGAATGATTGTATTGAGATCGAAAAAAATCATACCACGCAGACTCTTCGAATTCAAAAGATAAGCAAGGATCGTATCTATATGGCTCCCCTCTGCGAGGCCAATGTAGATGCAAGAGATCGATCATCAGAGGATATTTTTAAATTTCTACCAGCAGGCTTAGGAACGCTCAAAAAAATAAAAACCCGCAAAATCCACGTCAGCCCGACCGGCCTCATCAACTACGAGAAACGCTAGTCGTCACTCATCATGGTCGGTCAGATCGTCGAGATCACCAAACCGGGTTGCTATTTGCGCAAGCATCGCGGCTTCATGGAAGTCAGCGAGAATTCCGAGGTCATCGGACAAGTTCCACTCGATGATATTGGCTCGGTGATCATCTCGGTATTGGGGTGCTCGGTATCCACCGCCCTGATCAACGAGTTGGCGGAGTTGAACATTCCATTGGTCATGTGCGGCAGTAACTACCTGCCCACCAGCATGACCCTCCCGGTGGCGGGTTATGGTAGACAGCTGCATGTCATGCAGGCCCAGATCAATATGAGCGAACCCAGACGCAAACGCCTCTGGCAAAGAATCGTTCGGGGCAAGATCAAGAATCAGGCGGCGGTCATCAAGAGCATCGGCGAAAGTAACGAACGTCTCCTACGTTTGGCGGCATCCGTTCGCTCCGGGGATACCGGCAATGCCGAGGCACAAGCGGCCCGCGATTATTGGAGAAGGCTCTTCGGCAAAGGCTTTCGCCGCAATCGCGAGAACGTCGATCCCTTGAATACATCACTCAACTACATCTACGCCATCGTGCGATCATGCGTTGCGCGCGGCATCAGCAGTGCCGGACTGCACCCTTGCTTCAGCTTGCACCACAAGAATCCGCAAAACCCGATCAATCTGGTTGACGACCTGATGGAGCCCTACCGCCCGATCGCCGATTACTTCCTGTCGCTTCGGGTCAACCTGCTTAGCGGTAGGCTAACCCCCGAAGCCAAATCCGAGTTGGCGGCAATCACCAACCTCCCGATCCCGCAAGGAGAAGAAGAACCGCCCCTATCCTTGGCCGCCGCCAAAATGTGCCGACAAGTGGCCCGCTACTACCAAGAGGAAGTCAGCGAGGTAGTCCTCCCCGAACTACCCTATCCGCTGCAGGCAATGGCAGGATGAGTCGGCGTACCTTCCTGAGCCCTTACCGGATCATGTGGGTCTTCGTCATGTTCGACCTGCCAGTAGGTACCAAAAAGGAACGCAAACAGGCGACCGTCTTCCGAAATGACCTACTGAACCTCGGCTTCGAGATGTCCCAGTTCTCGGTCTACCAGAAATACTGCCACTCGACAGAGAAAGCCGAAACGGTCGACGGACAGATTCAAAACCTCCTGCCCCCGGGCGGAAAGGTGGACATCCTGACAGTCACCGACCGCCAATTCGGCAACATGCGCCGCTTCTATGCCCGAAAAGACACCGGAAAAAATGCCGGAAAACCAGGCCAACTACACCTGTTCTAATCAGGTTTTCTCGCCACCCAAGGGCAAAAAGCCCTTGGATATCAGCGAGATACGCGCAAACTGATTATACGATGGGGGGAATGGGGTACTGAAACAACTCCGCTTTGGTCATGGTTCATCTGTACGAGTTCAAAATTTAAGAGCACTATGACCAGAAGGCTGAAATCTACTATACGGATGTGCTCGTTCTCACTATGTCAAATCTCTCCTCTTGCACGGACTTCAACCGCAGACGCAATGCGGGTGCGAATTTCCTCATAGATGGCAATGTCAATGCCCTCGGCGACTTCCAGAGTCACGGCGATTCCATAAGCTACGGGTTGATCAATTTTTCCAGCATCCTTTCGGCAATTGACCTTGATGGTTAGCGCGTCTTCATCAGTTAGTGGAACGGCTTGATGCCCGTCAAACACTTCATGCTGAACGGTACCTCTCCTAACAGCGTTCCAGTCCGCATTCTGTCGATCAGATGCGAGATCTTTTCTTGGAACTTCAAACCATAAGCTCGCAGCGCGATAGCGTTGGGTGCTGGCTACTACCGGAGATAGCCAAGCCAGAGTCACCGTCAGCCGTCGCCACTCTCTGCGCGCACCCAACGATGGAGGCAATGGCAAATTGAATAAGTGAGCCTCTCCATCGCCGAGTTGCCCAAAGCCAAGCAATGTTGCCCGCTGCTCGGTGCAGGACAGAACCCGTTCGCTATCGGGCACGCCGTATCCGAGCCAATTACTGATCCAATTCCGAACCTGCCGAGCATTACTTGGTGTCCGAAGAATTTCCTGAAGTCGATCTCCAACTTTGCCCCAAGAGCAACCATGAATAACCATCGCTTTGAGTAACGGAGCCAGATACGTATTAAACTCAATTTCGGGAGATTGCTCCTCAAGTATGTCAAGCAGTGTGTCATGAAATACAGCTGCCATTCTAGAAGTCAAAGCGGCGGCGTTACTGGTTCCATAAAGATAGACGGTCTTGTTCAGTTCGCCAGATATGGCGCTCGATGAGGCCACCTTGTTTCCAAGAGCGCCTTGCGAGACTCGAAGAACGTCAAAACTCGCATTCGTCGTGTTATCTAAGGGAGTCCTGTAAAGAGCTCGACCTCCGTTGAACAGAAGGTCCGGCTTGATAGCCCTTCGGTAACCGCTTCCAAACGGGGACGCGGGGCTGGGCAAAAGGCTTTGAAACAGATTCACCGCTTGGCCAATGTGGCTGACGACGGCTGCATCATTGTGGAGTGCACCTACCGTTACACCGTTGATGCTTTCGCCTGGGGAGAAAATCTTCCGGTGTCGCGCATCTCTGTACAGTGCTCTGACGATACTGGCTTCTTTATCGCTATCCGCCAAGGCATTGAACTTCGCTTTCGGAATGCCTGTATCAATTCTCCTTGAGTGATTGCCCGCACTAATGATGAATAGAACGCCATACTTCACACTGAGCCAATCTAGAAGGCGAGCCAATGGACTTAATGCTTGGGTAAACGGTCGGTGCGGATCGCCAATGGAGAAATTGATAATTCTGATTGTTGGTGCCGCTGCTTCAGCCGAGCCCTCAATCTCGAACATGCGGCGGACGGCCCGGTGAATATGATCGACCAACAAGATATCGTCTGGGATCTGTTCCGGGTACGGAGATTCAAGCGATGGGGTGGGTTTCATAATTGGTCGCACATAGACATGGCGTGCCAACGGCGGCTCGTCATCACTCAAATCGCCGCGAACAACCAGAGATGCCATAGCGGTTCCGTGCGCTCGTTCCGGAATGTTGTACGCCGAGGCGTAATTGTCCGGATCGTCGATAATCAACCGATCCTGAAGCAACGCATGATTGGTCAAAGGCAGGCCGTCGAGAATTGCGACAATAGGGTCGCCTGTTGGGAGACTCACCTCTTCTACTTCGTGATCCAACAACTCATCTTCAACCAGACGTTTTCCTGCTGCCATCTGCCCAACTGGCCTGAAAAACATCACACTGTCGCACTTGATCAGCTCTACTTCGGGATGATCAATAATTTGTTGAGCGGCATTGGCAGGAATTTCCGCGAGCAAGGCGTGGTAGGCAATATTGGGGATGGTGCAGTTTCTCAACAACGATCCGCCAAGTCCTTCAATGAGTGCCTGAACTTGCTTTTGAGCCTCTTGGCGCTTATCGTCAGCGCCTCGGAACCACAATTCGATCTCGAAACGGATGGCACGGCCCCCGTCGTATTTCAAGTCCTCGCACCAAATATCAAGAGCACCCGTTTCCTTGATCCGATCTTGAACACCCCACCGGCGGATATCCTTGAGATGCCTAAATACATCGCGGAACTTGGTCAGTCCATGCTCGAAGGTCATACTCGGGTCCACTTGATATCGCTTCCATAGCGAGAGCATTTCACGTAATGCCTGCTGGTTGGTCATGACGAAATAGAGTCGCCCGCTGAGTTCCTTATCCGCATTCTGTTCGTTGTAGAAATCCTCGTCGGGCACGATTTCGTCAGTATCCAATTCGTCCATCCATTCGAGCCCGGCAATCCGCTTAACGGCATTGGCGAAATTCTCGACACTGCCAACCGTTTCGATCACCAGCACCTGCTCCGGTTCGGCCCCTGCGGCAGTCTGCTGCAGCTCGACACGCCGCTCATTGAACTCGGTTTGAAGTCGGGTGAAAATTGGAGAAAGCCGTTGGCCTTGCCTGTCAATAGACGGTTTGTGGATATTTGGAAAACCTGAACGCCGCCGAGACCGGTCGGCGGTTACCGGTGTTGGAAATAGCAATAGCGGGCGGTCTGCCATTATTCATCGCCTTCATTTTGCGGTTTCGCCTTGACCGTCCGCGCCGCCCAGTTCTTCAGGGTGCGGTCCACGATCTTCTTGATGTCGGAGCAGGGCTGTCCAAGCACGTACTGCCGGAAGACACTTGCTCCGAACTCTTCGGCTTCGGCGAAATTGACTCCATAGAGCTTCTTCGCCATGGTCTCTGGCGTGTAGCCAAGCGGCAAGTTGATTCGCTTCTCAAATTTGGCGAACCATTCGGCAAGCCGCGCGCGCGTAGGTTCGGGCAATGTCATGCGAACTTGGAACCGCCGCCATACGGCGCGGTCCAGCAGTTCGGCGTGATTGGTTGCCCCGATGACAACGACATGGCTCGGCAGCGCATCAATCTGCATGAGCAGCGAGCTGACTACGCGCTTGATCTCTCCCGTTTCGTGGCGGTCGCCGCGTTCCTTCCCCAAGGTTTCAAACTCATCGAAGAACAAAACGCACTTCCGCGTGCGGGCGTGTTCCAAGAGCCGATGCAAGCGAACCGCCGTTTCCCCGAGATAGGTTCCGACAACGCCTTCGTAACGGACGATCAATAGTGGAACCATCAGGGCGTGAGCGAATGCCTCGGCCAGCGAGGTCTTCCCGTTCCCTGGAGGGCCGATCAACAAGAGGCGGTTGCGTGGCTCCAAGTTGTATGAACGCAGCAAATCAATCCGGTGGTGCTCCTGCGCGACCTCTTGAGAAATCTCAAGCACCTCCTTGGGCAAAATCAGGTCGTCGAATGATCGCTCGGGCATCACCTCTTGGAGCAGGTTGGACACCTTCTGCTCCAGCACCGTGCTTGCACCATTCGGGGCGGCCCTATCGGCGGGCATGGCGCAGAGCAAGCCCTCCAGCTTGTTGGCAAGGACGGTATGCCTCTTCGCTCTTTCCTCGGCGATGATGGCTTCGACGACTTTCCGAAATCTCACCTTGTCGCCAGCCATTGCAAAGCGAACAAGGTCGGTCAGCAGATCGGCTCTAGCCATGGGTGGCCTCCACGTGGATATCGTCGTCGGCAATCATGCCTGACCCTCGATGATCGACCAAACTCGATGGTAGCTAGCCCCGCGCTCGCCCATCGCCTTCGTCCACTCGCTTACGTTGGTCGCTCGCAGCCGCCCACGCACCCGGTGAAGCGGCTCTTCCGCAGTGACACCAAGATGTCTTGCGAGTTTCGGCGCCGCAATTCGCGGCACTCCGAGAAGCCTTAGAGCGACGGCCTCGTCGGTGTTGACCCCGTAGTACACACGGGCAGGAAGATTGCGCAGGCTGCGCTGCTCCACTGCCGACATCTCATCAAAGTCGTCTTTGAGCATGAGCGACTGCAATGCAGATAGCCCCCAAGATGCGGTTTGTGTCAGCCTCCCGAACACGTTTCGGCAGCACTTGGTTATTGCGTCCACGGAATTCGCCTCGGCATCGCTGCCTTCTTTCTCGTCAGGCTGAAAGTAGTCGGTCGCCATCTCGGTCAGAGGACGCCCTTGGACCCAATCGCAGATGATTCGGGCGAGCATGTCTCCGTTTGGACTTTTGCCTCCGGTGACATCCCTGAGCGGCTCTCGAAGCTCCGGCACTTGCAGCAGCAATCCCATCATCCGCCGGAGGTCGTCTTTTCTCCCGGCGAATAGCTCGGGCGACCAAACATCGTCGGGCAACTGTTCTTGCCCAATTCTCGCCAAGGTATTGCTGACCGATTCCCAAGAGAATCCGGTTGCATCTACCAAGGCAAGCGGTTTGCCCTTGATTCTTTCCGCGTAGGCGTACACGCCCTGAACCAAAGCGTCTGCCCATCCCTCGTGGCTCTTGCGAAGTGCTTGGAAGCCAAGCGTGCCTCGTAGAACCTGCTCGACTTGCTCTGCGAACTGCTCGTGGTTCCCGATCTGCCGGTACGTGTGTGCCAGATATTGAACGAAGGCGGACCAACCCGGCTGATACGAAAGCGACTCCAATCTAAGCAGCGAACCTTTGTCAGCCACAGATTGCACCATCTCGATAAGCGTCGAGTTGAGCTCCGCAACGGAAGAGTCGATGAACTGCCCCAGTGCTTGTTGCTTGTTGTCATCTTGCGCGGCAAGGGCGATGACACCCAAGTCCTCTTGGTCCACACGGCCCGCACGACCGGCGATATTCCAGAAGTCTTGGGGAGGCATATCGATGCGAAAGGGGAACTTGCGCGTCCGGTACTGGTGACTTGCAAATACGATGCCGGAGACAGGGAAGTTTACGCCTTGCGCGATGGTGGTCGTAGCGACGAGAACGCCAAGCCGACCGGTTTCCGTCAGCCACTCGACGAGCGTGCGTGCGTCCTCGGACATGCCCGCGTGATGAACGCCGATGCCATATTCGAGCAGGTCAGCGAGGGGGAAATCCTGTCCCATCTCATCGATGAGAAACTGCTGCACATGTCGCAGGTCGCCGTCGAGCGCTCTCCTATTCTCGTCAACCCGAAAAGTGTCGGCGATGCGCCATGTCGACGCCGGCGTGTCTGCAAGCACAATGACCGTGCCGCGCTTTTGGAGGATCTGCGCCGTCGCAGCGGCAATCTTCCCCTGCGATCCATTCACTTCGGACCAAGCCAAGCCCAAAGGACGCTTTTCCTGAAAGTCGATCCGCTCCGGAATATCGAGGGTGTTGCGAGACGTGTGCCGTGAGAGAAGCGATATGCTGAAATCGCCTTTGCTGTCACCGCGTTCGGCACGCGCGATGGCCACGACGCGATCATTCGGCGTCCAATCGACACCGAGGTCGATGCTCTTGTTGCTGTCGGGCGACAGCCAGCGGGCGATTTCCGCTCCATTGGGGATGAAGGGGGTCAGCAAAAGAAACTGAGCGTAGCGGCATTCGCGGTTGATGGTCGCAAGAAGGAGTTCGAGCTTGATCCCCCGATCATCGGAAGCCAAACCGTGCGCCTCGTCCACGACGACAAGCGTGAGGGGGCGACCAATCCTCTCCTCCCACCCGCCGCGCAGCATGAGGTCGAGCTTCTCCGGGGTGGTTACCAATATCCGAAACTGCTGAGCACTGTCAGCCTCGGTCAGCATTCCGGCTTCCAAGCCATCCACTTCGAGCGCCGGGCTGACTTTCTCCACAACCGTGCCAAGATGAGAGAAATCGCGGCGCAGTCGCACCGTCAACTGGTTCACCAGCGCGCGTGTGGGCGCCAAATATGCGATCCAGCCCTTTTCTTGGTCGAACTGGTTCAGCGCTTGAAGAATGCGAAACTCCGCGATGAACGTTTTACCGCTCGATGTCGGCAGACTCACAACCACAGAGCGATGACCGGATCCCAAAAGGCCCTCTTCGCGCAAGGTACGCCTCTGCGGCGGCAGCATTTCGAAGATTGGGCGGCGGGCTGAATCGCGATCCATCAATGACTCGACGAATCGAGTCACCCTGCTATTAACTGCGCGGGTAACCGTCCAGATACTGTTGTCGACCATCAGGCGGGAAACTCGCGCGAGCCGACGAGACATCACCTCCAGCTCGATGAGCCGGCCGCGAGCCGATGCGCCGATTGCCCGGTCGAACTGAGCTTCGAGCTGCTCGCGGATGTCGTAATGCCCATCGATAGAACCCTGCCCGAGATAGGTTCCCAACAGATCTGCGGCCTTCGCCAGATGGTATTGGGCCATGAGTTCCCAAGCCGGTTGAACGTCCTGGCGATCCTCGGCCGCTTGCAGGAACGCCGGTTCGACAGATTGCTGGGCACGGCGAAGAGCGACGACTCGCTCTTGGACGATATCGAGATCATCCCATCCCTGTTTTCGCAAAAGGTGCAACCAAACATCCAAGACCGACGACCAAACCCGAATGCCCCAATCCGGTGAATCGAGAGGTAGCACCGGAAACGGCCGCTCCGTAACGATGCGGCGGAAATCCGCCGAGCGATCTCCGATGACCGCAAGACAGCCCAATCGCACAAGCCACTGCGCAGCCGCTACCGGCTCTTGCGGCCATGCGAGCGTTCTTGCTATCTGAAACGTCTTCCCGGCAATGTCTCGAAGCTCCAACGTCCGCTCTTCGTCATCGAGTGCGTCGAACAGCTCCAGTTCGAGTGCGTTCGTGACGAACCGAATCTCCCGATCATCCAGCTTTTGAGTTGCGGAGCTCAGTGCTGCAAAAAGCCGACGCCGACTCGCCTCGGTCGATATCTCGCCAAGGCGATCTGCACCAAAGGCGGCATCCTTGACGAACTCTTCGGCGGACGAGGACATCACAGTTTTCTCCGGCTTGCTGCACGGTACTGCTCCGGGTCCTCCTTGACAAGATTGACTTCATATCGTCGCCGATCCAGAACCTCCAAGAATCCCATTTCATGGCCATCCGCTATGGTGACCTTGCCTTTCGATTCAGTTACCGCAACACCCGTTTGTTTGCAAAGATCCATGAGAAGTGATTTGTCGATATTCTTGTTCTCACCATTTGCAAGGATTGAAGCGAGATATCGAGCAGCGCGGGGACGCTTGGCGGCATACTCCTTGATGCCGTCGAACACAACGAAGTTGAGTTCGGATTGAATCGCTTCAATGTTCTTGGGCACAGCATCGAGAATTGCCTGCCGGAGTTTTCCGGCGAACTCAAACCCGCTGGGATGCAGGATGTGAACGTTCGCCGAATCCACGAGAAAATCGAAGTCGTTGTCCAGCTTGAAAATAGTGTCTTCGATGACTCGCAACGTATCGTCAAGTATGCGCACAAGCCTGTTCTTGCTCTTCAGCATGCCCTTGAATTTTGATGCCCTACGCAAGGCTGTTAGGTGCCGGTTCTGGTGGTCGGTAAAGCGTGCGAAATAGCAAAATACATTGGACGGTTCGGCCAACGCTCCAGTGACGATGTCTAGGTTCGCCGCATCGTGCAACTCACGAATGGCTGAAACCATTTCATCATCTTTGGGCAGGTAGAGATACTCGATGCTGCCGTGCTTTTCGGATGGCTCATATCTTTTTGGACCATCCTCGTCTTTCTGCATCGCGGCCCATGTCTCCTGCACCATGTCGCGTAATGCGGTCTTCACATTCTTATCCACTGGCAATGCCACGAAGGCCTGTTCGTTGTCTAAACCAACGCCAAACTCCGTTGTCTGCACATTCGCGAGATCAAATTCGAGATTCATGTGTCAGCCTCCAGATATACCGTGTTACTTAGGCGATAAGCGACCAAATTCTCGCCAGCGGTCAGACCGGGTCTGCGGGTAATCAACACGTAGTGTGTATTTCCGGTGATCGAATTGCCATCGACCGGTGAATACACAGTGAAGACTCGGTAGCCTCGCATGGCAAAGAATAGGTTCATGTAGTGCAAATTCAGATGCCAGAACAGGAAGACAATGAGCACGAGCGCGGCCAACATGGCAAGGAGTTCGCGCATATTGCCGGGGTCTTGCGAATAAAGTGGCAGCAGCATCGAAAACAAATAGACCAAAAGATGATTGCGATGGTCGTCGGCTCCGCCGATCTTAATATTGCGGCTGTCCTGTTGCTTCTTGGCCTTGCAGATTCGCAACCATAGGAAAGCGTTCGGCAACAGAAACCCCAGCGCGCAAAATCCGAGGAAATAGATATCGGGGATCAGGCTATTCCCGCGAATCGCCCACAGAATAAACAGCGGTGAAATACTGCTAAGAACCATCAGCAGACGGGCAATCTTCAGACCTTCGCTGTGGATACGGAAGGCTGGCTTGGGCATCACATAGCCTCCGGTTTCAGCTCAGATTCTATTTTGAAGCACACGGCGCCGCTCAACAGACTGGGCAGCAAGCAATCTCGAATCGCAGCGAGATTCGAGGATTGTTGCTGCGATGCCGGCAACAGATGAAAAATCGATGTAATGACGGCTTCGAACGCTGGCACAATATCGCCTGCCGGTTTGATCACCAACAACCCATCAAAGGTTGCGCATGTGATGGTCAGGACTTCGTTCTTGGTTCGAGCCATAGAGTGGCTCCCGTTCAGTTGGTGGTGCAAATGCACTGCATCTGACCCAGATCAGCAAACAATACGGTACCCGAAGCACTCACGCGGGCTCACCGTATGGCACGCGACAGCTCGCGCTGTATCCGCCAAATACTGCCAAGCGTTCTGGGAGGCGACCGCCTTGCCAGATCAGCTTGGCGTGGGTGCCGTTCCGGGGGCAGTCGTTCGTCATATACCAACCGGATCGCTCACTCGAGAGCCCCCTTCGCTCACCGATCAGATCCCGGCAGTGGATCCAGCCCCAGTTCCCTCAAGAATTCGTTGTGCTTCGCCGTTGATTCTCGAATCTGCTTCTCGGCTTCGACCAACTCCTTATGCGTGGCCGCCAGGTCGATCGGCTCCTCCGACTTGGCGGTGCTGACATAGCGGGTGATGTTCAGGTTGAAGTCGTTTTTCGCGATCTCGTCCATCCCTACGCTTCTGGCGTACCGCTTGCAGATCTTCGGGCGATCCTTGTAAGTGTCAACAATCTTCTTGATATGCTCCTTGGACAGGGAGTTCTGTCGTTTGCCTTTATCAAAGTGCTCGGATGCGTTGATGAATAGGACATCGTCGGGCTTTTTGCACTTTTTCAGGACGAGGATGCAAACCGGAATTCCGGTCGAGTAGAACAGGTTCGCGGGCAGGCCGATGATGGTGTCGATGTGTCCGTCTTCGAGGAGTTTTTGACGGATCTTCGCCTCCCCGCCGCCTCGGAACAGGACGCCGTGCGGCAGGATGATCGCCATCACGCCGTCGTCCTTGAGGTAGTGAAACCCATGCAGCAGGAAGGCAAAATCCGCCGCCGACTTCGGGGCCAGTCCGTAGTTCTTGAAGCGCATGTCATCGCCCAATGTCTCGCCGGGGGTCCAGCGGTAGCTAAAGGGCGGGTTGGCGACGATGGCGTCGAAGAGCGGCTTCTTGGTGGGGTTGGTCTGGCGGAGCATTTCCCAATCATTGGTCAGCGTGTCGCCGTGGTGGATCTCGAACTCCGAGTCCTTCACCCCGTGCAGCAGCATGTTCATCCGCGCAAGGTTGTAGGTGGTGATGTTTTTCTCCTGCCCGTAGATCTTGCCGATGCCGCCGCGTTTTATGTGCTTGCGAACATTGAGCAGCAACGAGCCGGAGCCGCAGGCGAAGTCCATCACTTTGGCGATGCGCTCGCGCTTGCCGGTCTTCGGTTTCTGACCGTCGAGCGTGACGATCTCGGAGAGGATGGTCGAAATCTGCTGCGGCGTGTAGAACTCGCCGGCCTTCTTGCCCGAGCCTGCGGCGAACTGGCCGATCAGATATTCGTAGGCGTCTCCGAGTGTGTCGTCTTTGTCGGTCGAGAACTCGGCAAGGCCCTCGGCAATCTTGGTGATGATGGTGCAGAGTTTTGCGTTGCGGTCTTCGTAAGTCCTGCCGAGCTTCTCGGAGGCGAGGTTGATCTCGGAGAACAGCCCCGAGAATGTGCTTTCGAACGATTTATTCTCGATGTACTTGAAGCCCTCTTGGAGCGTGTCGAGCAAGTCGCCGTCTTGGGTGCGCGCCTTATGGGCGATGCTGGACCACAGGTGATCGGGGTGGATGACGTAATGCGCCTTGCGCCGCATCTGCTCCTCGAACGCCTTGATATCTTTTTTAGGGTTCTGCTCGTACCAGACAGACAGGGGTGAGCGCCCGCCGTTGCCGATGGCATCCGGGTCAGGGTAGTCGCGCCGGAGTTCCTTCTTCGCAGCCTTCTCGTAGTTGTCCGAGAGGTAACGCAGGAACAGGAATGCCAGCATGTAATCGCGGAAGTCGTCCGCATTCATCGCCCCGCGTAGTTCATCGGCGATGGCCCAGAGTGTTTTGCCGAGTTCGGCTTGGTTGTTCTTGGTCATGGGTTAGTCTTCATGGGCTTTGCTTCGGGAGAGAGTTCTGGAAGTGCGAACTCAAACCGCTTAACGATGTCGTCGAACATCCGACGGAACAGTTGCTTGTTATCTTCTCCCATCACAGTCGGATCGCTAACCGAGTACTTGCCGTGACTGAGAAGGTTCAGTGCCCGGTTGTAAAGGGCTTCGTCATCAAGGTCCTTCAAGCACACCCGGAGATCTCCATGGCCGAGGAAGGTCGCGATTTTCTCCAAAATGCTTCGCATAGCATTGAAATGGTAGGTGTATAGTCGATCCTCGTTGATGCACCTCTGCAGTTCTACTAGCACGGCCACATGCTGCAGATACGGGGTATCGCCCGTAGATTGGAGCGCGTACTCGCCGCCGGTGCCAGGCTGATGCATGAAGAACCGCTTGATGTCGATCTTCCCTTGGCCCTCCCGTGACCTGCCGAGTTCGTTGCACATCACGTTAAAGAACAGCGCGTGGTGCGACGACACGACAGTCCTGATCGGATCCGGCGTTCCGCTTGTGTTGTTACGGGAGGCTGCGTTGCGAACAAGAGCCGCTAGGTCACAAGCGACAGCGATGGCATTGTTGTCGTCAAGCGATGACACAGGGTCATCAATGTATAAATATCGCACCCAGTGGTAGGACTCATGCCCGTCGATAACGCGCTCACAGATCGCCATAAACACGCACCAGATAAAGATGTTCTCCTCACCGCGAGAGATCTTGATCCGATTTGCATCGCTGTTACGGAAGAAGACCGCCCATTCGTCGTAGTCAATATCGAAATCGAAGTCTGCATACCGCGACAGATAACCCGAAATATCAGGTTCTAGGGCCAGTTCTTTCATGCCACTGAAGAAAGTTGAGCCCTTATTAATTGTCAGGTGCCGATCTGTATCTCCATCGAGGTCGTTGTTCCACGTGAAAAGGTCTTCAGTAAATGCGTTGAAATAGAGGGTGTCAGTTGCACCCTTTCGCTTGCTCTTATCCTTGAACTCCATCGAAAGCCGCGTCTTCCCTGTTCGGTTGTACGCGAAGAGCAGAACGCAGTGTCGGCTCTGAGCTTCTTGGCGAATACGGTTGGCAAGAGTGCTCAGTGTCTTATATGACTTGACCTTGGGATTGTTCTTCATGGTGCGGACTCCCCTGCGGAGGGGAAGAGTTGTTGCAGCAAGCCCTTTTTATGTGTCTTGAGATATTCGAGTCTTTCGAACTGTGCAGTTATCTGGACATCGAGAGATGAAAGGCAGTCAGCGATTCGCTGCTGCTCGGCTTTCGCGTCGGGAATGTATACGACAAGCCGCGACAGCTGAGTCGGATAGAGATGAGCGACTGTGTCACCCTGAGCAATCTTGGCGAGTTCCCGACGCTGGGGACCGCTTAGGTAATAGCTAAAAAAGCGACCATCAACTGGCGAGCGAAGAATATTCAAATCGCTTCCCAAAGCGATACCGTCATCAACGACGCAAGCGCAGGTTGCGATGTCATCTTGGGTTTCGCCGGAGGCGGGAATGATTACATCTCCCGCTTTGCTAAGAACCAGATCAGAAGCGGCCAAGTTGGTTCTTGATTTGACAATTTCAATAACCTCACCATAAGAGGTGTATAGCTCGCCGTATCTGATACACGGCGTCCGCCCATCCTCAACGACATCAGATTTGGAAATGCCTTTGCCTTTCGATATCTCCGCGATCTCGCCAATTACACACCTTTGCCACTCCATCGCGTTTTGGAATTCCGGAAAGCGAAGGCGGGGCACGGTCTCGCCGGGCTGGGGGAAGAGCTGCTGCATCAGCCCTTGTTTGTGCTGCCGCAGGGCTGCAAGTTTCTGGTCCGCCGCCGCGATCAGGTCGTCCAGCGAGCCGAGGCAATCGGCGATTTTCTGTTGCTCGGCGGGTTTCGGAAGCGACACGCAGATGTCCACCAGATCAGACGAATTGATAGCCGGATAGTTCGAGCCTGTGCATTTCGACAAAACCCGATTAACAAATGAGTTCGTATGGAGCAATTGATAGAGAAACTTTGGGCAACCATGCGCACGAAGTTGCGCGTACCCCGTCGAAGCGACGTAGTCATAACCGTCGTCAATGTCAAAGAAGAGATTGTTTCGCTGATAAGGACGAACGGTCTGGTAGAGAATGTCTTTACGGCGCAGCAAACGTTGAGCCCGGCTGGGCGCATTGTCCCGCTCGATTTCCTTCCGTTCGACTAGGGTGCCGCTATTCACAGACTCAAGATCAATGTAGATGAACGATTCCGGCAGCCCGTTGTGTGTAGGATTGATATCGCTGGTGGTCGATAACGCCATATCGTTCCAAGGATGTTCGCTGACAAACTCCGGAAATCGCAGCCTTGGCAAGACTGGCGAACGCTTATCGGCGCTCACCTCACCCCTCCCTGCTCATAAGCACTCAGCCCCGAGATCTCCCGCCCATGCGCCCGCTTGTTCAGAAGCGGAACCAGATCGGCCATCAGGGCGAGTTCCCGATCGCGGCGTTCGCGCCAGCCAAGCTCAAGCGGCTCCATCAGGTCGGTGAGCTGCTCGCCGTCGAAGATCATGCGTTGCAGAATGGTGTCGACGAAGTCCGAGAGCGCCTCGGTCGTCAGGCCGTGGGCGCCGGCGATTTCGGCGATCTCCTTGGCCAGCCGTTCGGCCTTGAACTGCTCGTAGCCTTCGCGAATGGCGGCCTCGTCAAGCCCCTCGCCCTGCCTGAGTGAGCGGACGTATTCGGTGATCTCCTCCCGCTCATCCATGAACTTTGCATCGGATTCGATCATGCTGATCAGTTCTTCGCGGCTGATCTTGAGTTTCTCCGGGTCCTGCCCCGAGTACTCGGCGAGTAGTTTCATGATGTAGTCGTAGTCGATCAGAGCGGAGGCGAAGAGGACGAATTCGAATTCGAGCTGATCGACATCGGGGTTGACCGGCTCGCCCCCGGCGCCGGTGTCACCCCGCTGCTCCCTGAGGCGTCGGGCGGTCTCTATGTATTGACCGCGCAGTTCGCGCAAATCATCTTCGGGCAGGATGTCCTTGATCCTTTTCTTCTCCCCCTGATCCAGATCGGTATATCGGTCGAGCTTGATCCTGAGCCGCTGCACTTTCTTGAATCGGTTCACGAATTCAATCCGCGACATATCTCCTTTGAGGTTGTAAAGGCTTCGGGGCTCGGCGACCTCGTTGCCTCGTGTTATGAATTTCTCGATGTCCGCAACCGCCTTTGCGTATTCATCAATGACTGTGCGTGCCGGTTCGACCAGCCAGATCTCTTTAGCCTGGTCAGTTTGCACACCGGAGAAGAGCGCGATGGCGGCATCGACATTTTCTCGCTGCCCGCGAAAGTCGAGGATTTGTCCGTGGGGCTTGGTGCCGTTGAGAACGCGGTTCGTGCGGCTGAAGGCTTGGATGAGGCCGTGGTGCTTGAGGTTCTTGTCGACATATAGGGTGTTGAGGTACCTGGCATCGAAGCCGGTGAGGAGCATGTCGACGACGATGGTGATGTCGATGCTCTCCTTGCGGCGCAGGTTGCGATCGGAGAACTTCTGATTTTTGATGCGCTTCTGGATGTCTTGGTAGTAGAGGTCGAAATTGTTGATGTCGTGATTGGTGCGGTACTGCTTGTTGTAGTCCTCGATGATTGCCTTGAGCGCGGCTTTCTTGCCCTCGGGGTCGTTTTTGTTGTCCTCTTTCTCCTGGGGGAGGTCCTCTTGGATTTGCTGGACGTCTTGGTCGCCCTGGGCAGGCGGTGAGAAGATGGCGGCAATCTTGAGAGGGTCGAACTCGGGGTCGGCTGCCTGACGTTCGGCCTGAATCTCTTTGAAGACTTGGTGGTACTCGATCGCATCGTTGATCGATGCCGTGGCCAGCAGGGCGTTGAAGCGCCGGTCGCCGGTTGAGATGTTGTGCTTATCGATGATGGACTCGACCACCGCTCGCTTTTTGAGTGCTTGGCCCGGCTTGAGGGTCTCCGCATCCTTTGGCTTGTAGTAATCGACATGGAAACGAAGGACGTTCTCATCTTCGATGGCGTCGGTGATGGTGTAGGCGTGGAGCTGTTGTTGGAAGATTTCCTCGGTGGTGCGAAGGCTGGCGACGTTGCCCTCTATCTGCGGGATAGTCGCGTTCTGCTCGAAGATCGGGGTGCCGGTGAAACCGAAGAGCTGGGAGTTCGGGAAGAACTCCTTGATGGCTCTGTGGTTCTCGCCGAACTGCGAGCGGTGGCACTCGTCGAAGATGAAAACCATGCGTTTTTCGCGGAGGTGCTCGAGCCGCTGCTTGAAGGTCGAGCGCCCTTGATCGAGGTTCTGCCTGTTGCGCTTGCTGTTCTCATCGAGGGCAAGCCCGAGTTTCTGGATGGTCGTGACGATGACCTTGTCCGCGTAGTCCTCGGACAGGAGGCGGCGCACCAGCGCTGCGGTGTTGGTGTTTTCCTCGACGCAGTTCTTTTGGAAGCGGTTGAATTCATCGCGGGTCTGGCGGTCGAGGTCCTTGCGGTCGACGACGAACAGGCACTTGTGGATGTTCTCGTTGCTTTTGAGGAGCGTTGCGGCCTTGAAAGAGGTGAGCGTCTTGCCGGAGCCGGTGGTGTGCCAGATGTAGCCGTTGCCGCAGTTCTGGTCGATGCAGTCGACAATGGCCTTGACCGCGTAGATCTGATACGGGCGCATCATCATCAGCTTCTTATCGCCGGCGATGAGGACCATGTACTTGCTGATCATGTTGCCCAGCGTGCATTTGGCGAGGAAGTGATCGGCGAAGTCGTCGAGGTGGATGATCTTCGAGTTGTCCGGCGCCGCGAACCGGTAGACCGGGAGGAAGCGCTCGTCGGCGTCAAAGGCGAAGTGGCTCACGTTGTTGTTGGCGAAGTACCGAGTGTCCGTGCGGTTGCTGACGATGAAGAGCTGGACGAAGCATAGAAGCGTCTTGGTGTATCCGTTACCGGGATCGTTCTTGTATTTGACGATCTGCTCCATGGCTCGCCGGGGCTCGATCCCGAGTGTCTTGAGTTCGATCTGAACCGCGGGGATGCCGTTGATCAGGAGGATGACATCGTAGCGGTGGTGGCTGTTATCCGTGTTGATGCGGAGCTGGTTGACGACCTCGAAGGTGTTCTTGCACCAGTCTTTTATATTGATGAGCGTGTAGTTGAGCGGCGTGCCGTCTTCGCGGATGAATGTCTCGCGCTCCCGGAGAGACCGGGCGGCCTCGTAGACGTCCTGCTTTACGACCTGGTCGAGGAGCCGTCGGAACTCGCTATCGCTCAGCCTGACGCGGTTGAGGTCCTCGAACTTTTTGCGAAAGTTCGCCTCGAGCGAGGCGCGATCGCGGATGTCGCTGCGGTGCTCATATTTGAGACCGACAAGCCGGTCGATGAGAGACTGCTCGAGCTGACTTTCGGATGTGCTCATCGCTGTGGTGATCCCTCCCATTTTCCCTAGGTTGGCGGCATCCGGGCTGGTCGCCGGTTCGATGCCTGCACGAGACCGGTCCGCGCCGCCCCGGAGTCCGGATTCGGCCCGTCCACTGTTCCGGGAGACGCTTCCGGCTGTATGCTGCTTTCAATTATGACCGAATCGGATTGGCCTGTATCGCCGGTGCCTTTGCGTTTGAGCCGGCTAGGCTCGGAAACGGCGAGACCGTGAGCCCGCGCCTGCTCCGAACCCCGCGGCCTAGACCATCGCCCCGGCGGAACGACGCTCGCGCTCGGCGGCCAACCCCAGCGCAGGCAAAGCGGCTCTGCCTTGATCTCGGCGACCATCCATCGGCCGCAGCGGATCAGTCCGGTGGAGGAACTTCTGTCCATGGTTCACTTGAGAATCACTGCCGATACATCTATCATCTGCGCTTGGTCAGGGACAAAATTCGACTCCAAGTCGTGTGGTCTTCGGGTGTCGATCCGTAGACCCTATATCCCTGACCTCCCTATTCCCTGAAAGCCGCCGGATTGAGCGGCTTTCTTTTTGTGTACAAAACACCCCGCCTGCCTTCCTCCACCCGATCCAAGTCGTGGATCGCGACAACCTGCGGCCAGATCAGGCTCAAGAACCTCTCCTTTCGGCACTCGCAGAACCGCTGCAGTGCCCAAAGGCAATAGTCCACAGCCTGCATCTCAGATACAACGCACTAGGGCGACTAGATGCTCTGCTCGGCCTTCTCGGTCAAGCCCTTGCAAGTCCCCTCCGAGAGACTGTCGATACAGTTCTTCGCCATCAGCATCCTGATGCCGCGCATGCACTTCTCGGATGATGGGACTTTAGCAGGGGGTGTTGATTCTAGGTGTCTCTGGTGCTATCGTTACGCGCAAATGGATTGGGAGTTCCCGATCGGCGTAGGGGTGCGGTGGATATCGCACCCCTTCTGCTTTAACCGGCGCATCGACCATCGACTCGGTGACCAACTTCAGCAAAGACGAAGCGGCTCCTAGTAGACGATAGCGGATTATACGATAGGGATAGAGAGTACCAAAGCAACCACACCGATGTTTTTCGATAACTATATAACTATATGATCTATCAACAGCATATAACCAAGTTTTCGGGCGGGCGGTGCAAAGGATATAATTCGGCCGTTGCGAGCGTCATCGACAATATCGAATATCATTGCAATATCGATCGATCGGATATACCCTCGGTGCTTGTGCGCAAAGCGGGATTCCGTGGGGCGATGATGGTGTACATTAACGCACATCAATAGGATTCATTCATACATCGATGGACAAGGAGGATTCGACGATGGGACGATTGACCACGCATGTTTTGGATACGATGGCGGGCGGGCCGGCCGAAGGGGTGGCCATCGAGTTGTGGACCATGGACTCGGAGCCGAGTTGTTTGGTGCGAACGCTGACGAATGCCGATGGACGCACCGACCCCTTGCTCGAAGGCGAGCATTTTCGCTGTGGTCGATACGAGCTGCGCTTCATGGTCGGTCAATATCTGCGGACGAGGCATGCCGTCGATCTCGATACGCTTTTTCTCGATGAGGTTCCGGTGCGCTTCGGCATTCAATATCCGGAGCAAAACTATCATGTGCCCCTGCTCTTTTCCGCTTATGGATATTCGACCTATCGGGGAAGTTGACACTGCTCTTTTTCGTTTGGTGCGATGATTGATTTCTTGTAGGAGAATCGCTTCGGTACTCCATTTTCCCTATCGTATAATCTCGGTGTCTTCGAGGGAGGGAATGGCTTGGGGCCCTTCGTCATCGGCGCGATCTTTTTCTATGGAGGGCTCGTGTCGGCGGCGGTCGTTCGATCAAGATGCGGCGTTGAACAAGGGAGATCGAGGTCGATGCGCAATCATATTCGCTTTATCCGCAAGGGACAGATCGTGGAGTTATCCGATGTCTCGCCGACGGAAACCTTGCTCGATTACCTACGCTTGCGCGAACGATCTTGCGGTACGAAGGAAGGGTGCGCCGAAGGGGATTGCGGTGCTTGCACCGTTGCCGTCGGAAGGCTGAGAGCGGGGCGAATCGTCTACGAGCCGATCAACAGCTGCATCGCATTGCTCGGCATGATGGATGGGCTCGAGATCGTCACCGTCGACGATCTCGCTCCTTCCGACGAGCATCTTCATCCGGTTCAAAGCGCCCTTGTTTCGGCCCACGCTTCGCAATGCGGGTTTTGCACTCCCGGATTCGTGATGAGCCTGTTCGCTCTTTATCACTCTCGACAACGGGCGGATCGCTCCCTCGTCAACGATTGGCTTGCGGGAAATTTATGTCGTTGCACCGGTTATCGTCCGATCGCGGATGCGGCGCTTGCAGCGTGTACCGGCGAGCCGGACGATGCTTTTTCTCGGCGAAGCGCCAAGACGCACGCTCTGCTTGAGTCTCTCATCGATGATCATGATATCCGGATCGGTGATGACGAGTCGTTTTTCGCCGCTCCGGCGAGCGAGGATGCGCTGGTATCGCTCTTGGAGCGGCATAAGGATGCGACCATCGTCGGCGGGGCCACCGATGTAGGGTTGTGGATCACCAAGCAGTTGCGATCGCTGCCGCAGATCGTGCATACCGGACGGGTTGCATCGATGCACGAGGTGATCGTCGATGATGATCGGATCGAGATCGGAGGGGCGGTGACCTACGCCGAAGCGGAAGCCGCTCTCGCCCGTATCGACCCCGATATCGAGGAGTTGCTGCGCCGTTTGGGCTCCAAGCAGGTGCGAAGCTTGGGTACCATCGGTGGTAATATCGCCAACGGCTCGCCGATCGGGGATTCCCCACCGTGGCTGATCGTTTTGGGGGCGCAAGTGGAACTGCGACGAGGCGATGCGCGTCGTCGCTTGCCGCTGGAGGATTTTTTCATCGACTACGGGCGCCAAGATCGGGCTCTTGGGGAGATCCTCTTGCGCATCGTCGTCCCCCGCCCGGCGGCGAACGAACATTTCCGTTGCTACAAGATATCCAAACGATTCGATCAGGATATCTCCGCCGTGCTCGGGGCTTTTCTCTTTCGCATCGAGAAGGGGCGGGTGGTGCACGCTCGTATGGCGCTCGGAGGAATGGCGGCAATCCCGAAGCGGGCCTTCCATGTCGAAGGGGCGCTTGTCGGCTGCGAGATCGACGACCCCGATGCAAGGGCGCGCGCGATGGATCTGGCGGCCAAGGAGTGGGAGCGGGACTTTTCGCCCATCGACGATCATCGGGCGAGCGCCGCCTATCGTTTGCAGGTCTCGCATTCGTTGTTGACCAAGGCTCTAAACGAGGTGGCCGACCGGCCGACGAGCGACATGCGTTTGATCGATCGACGCGACCTGCACCGGATCGAGATCGGCGATTTGAACAACTCTCACGATTCCCATCCGAACGCGATGGATCCCGGATCGCCTCGATGAAGAGCCATCGGAAACGCAAATAAGATGCCGATAACCAACGACAGGATCGAAGATCGATCGGATCCCGATGTGGGGGCGAGCGTCGGGAGGGCTATGGCCCACGACAGTGCCGTGGCCCATGTCCGAGGCACCGCCGTCTATGTGGATGATCTACCGGAGCCCAAGGGAACGGTGCACGTCGTCCCCGGATATGCCGATATCGCCCGCGGTCGGATCGACACACTCGACTTGGAAGCGGTACGCAACGCTCCCGGGGTTTTGGATGTCCTCACCGCATCATCCATCCCCGAGGTCAACGATTGCAGCCCCGTTTTCGGGGACGATCCGATCCTCGCCGCCGACGAGGTTTCCTTCCACGGGCAGCCATTGTTCGCGGTGGTCGCCGAAACCAGAGATCAAGCCCGGCGTGCCGCTCGCCTCGCTCGCATCGAAGCCGAAGCGATCCGCCCGATCGTCGCCGTCGACGAGGGGATCGAAAACGGCGGCGATCTGATGCCTTCCTATACCTTCGAGCGCGGCAATCCGGCGCTTTCGATCAAGGCCTGCGAGCACCGCCTCGAGGGGCGATTTCGCATCGGCGGTCAAGAGCATTTCTACTTGGAAGGGCAGGTTGCCATCGCATTTCCCGGCGAGGGCGATGCAATGCGCATCCTGTCTTCCACCCAGCATCCGACGGAAATCCAGCATCTGGTTGCGGCCATGCTCGGCGTCCCCGATGCCGCGGTGGTCTGCGAATGTCGGCGGATGGGCGGGGGCTTTGGGGGCAAGGAATCCCAAGCGGCGCAATGGGCATGTCTTGCGGCGCTCGCCGCCCGCCGCACCGGTCGGCCGGCGAAGATCCGGTTGGATCGAGACGACGATATGAGGATGACCGGCAAGCGCCATGATTTTCGGGTGGACTGGCGCTGCGGTTTCGATCATGAGGGTTTGCTTGCGGGGGTCGATCTCGCATTCAGCTCCCGTTGCGGTTATTCGGCGGATCTCTCGATGGCGGTCAACGATCGCACGATGTTCCACGCCGACAACGCTTATTTCTATCCCGAGTGTCGAATTCTTTCCCGCAGGATCCGCACCGATACGGTCTCGAATACCGCCTTTCGGGGTTTCGGCGGTCCCCAAGGGATGCTCGCCGCCGAGCGGATGATGGATGCGATCGCGATCCACCTCGATCGGGATCCCTTCGAAGTGCGGATGCGCAATCTCTACGCCCCGGGGCGCGATATCACCCCCTTCGGGATGGAGCCCCAAGGCTATCGCCTGGTCCGGCGCATCATGCAAAGACTCGCCCGCACCGGCGAATATGCCAAGCGCCGTCGGGCCATCGCCCGCTTCAATGTCGCCGCCGCCGAAGGCGCCGGGCATCTGCGCAAGGGGATCTCGTTGACCCCGGTCAAGTTCGGAATCTCCTTCACCTTGAAGCATCTCAACCAAGCCGGGGCATTGGTCAATGTTTTCGGCGACGGCTCGGTACAGGTCAATCATGGCGGTACGGAGATGGGCCAAGGGCTGCATACCAAGATCACGCAGGTGGTGGCCGAGGAATTCGGCGTCGATATCGGGCGGGTGCGGATCACTGCCACTCGCACCGACAAGGTGCCCAATACCAGCGCGACCGCAGCTTCGGTGGGCTCCGATCTCAACGGCATGGCGGCATCGAGGGCCGCCGGGGTTATCCGTCGGCGCTTGGCGAGGCTTGCCGCAAGGCTCTTCCAAGTCCGTGAGAGGCAGGTATCCTTCGCTTACGGGCAAGTGCGGGTCGGCGAGGAGTCGATCCCCTTCGAGCGGTTGACGCAGCTGGCGGTCGAGGAGCGGGTTTCGCTTTCCGCAACCGGCCACTACGCCACCCCGGGGATGACATGGGATCGAGAGACGGTCAGCGGAAATCCCTTTTACTATTACGCGATGGGCGCCGCCTGCAGCGAGGTGAGCGTCGATATCACCACCGGCGAGATGCGGATCGATCGGGTCGATATCCTCCATGATGTCGGCCGTTCGTTGAACCCCGCCATCGATATCGGGCAGATCGAGGGAGGATTCGTACAAGGAGCCGGGTGGCTGACAACCGAAGAACTGGCTTTCGACGAACAAGGCCGTCTACGCACTCACGCTCCGTCGACCTACAAGATCCCGACCTGCTCCGACGTGCCGGCGGATTTCCGGGTGTCCTTGTTCGAACAAGGACGCAATCGGATGCCGACCATCCACCGATCGAAGGCGGTGGGCGAGCCCCCTTTGATGCTCGCCATCTCCGTGTTCAGCGCGATCACCCACGCCATCGCATCCTTGTCCTCGAGGCGATTGCCGCCTCTGGACGCACCGGCCACTCCCGAGGCGATTTTGCGGGCCGTCGCCGCATTGCGCAGCGAGGCGGGGTGAGCCCTTATCGTCCGGTCTTTATCGGCTCGCTTCGCTTAAATCGTAAGGATATCGGCGACGGAACCCTCAATGATGCGTACTTGGACGACACTTCTTTCGATGGTCGAAACGCACGGCCGCGCCGCCCTCGTTTCCTTGGCCGAAGTGCGTGGCTCGTCGCCCAGGGAGCCGGGGGCGAGGATGATTTTGGAACCTGCCGGAGGGTTTCACGGCACCATCGGCGGGGGCGCGATCGAGTGGGAGGCGATCCGAAAGGCGAGGGGGATGCTCACCGAATCGTCGAAGATACAAGCGACGTTGGATCGTTTCGCCTTGGGACCCGATCTCGGCCAATGCTGCGGCGGCAGCGTGCAAGTGCTCACCGAATGCTTCGACCGAGGAAGGCTCGACGAAATCCGGGCTTTTGCCGCACAAGAGGCGCAAGGGCGATTCATCACCCGAGGCCGGGTCGGTACGGAAAGAGTGGAGCGGGAGATCGTCGATATCCAAACCGCTACGGATGCTCTCGTAGAAGATAGCCCATCGGATTCGTCGATGGTTGCCCAGGGTCATGCCGATGCGCTTTCGGCGGTCGGATCCAAAGGCCGGGGTGGCCGGATCGCCCTTGCCGGCGATGGCACTTTATATGAAAGATTCGATGATACGCATTCGTCGGTATGGCTTTTCGGAGCGGGTCATGTCGGGCGCGCCTTGGTTTTGGCATCGGCGCCCTTGCCCTTCGATATCGTATGGGTCGACGAGCGCCCCGATGCCTTCCCCGAGCGCATGCCCGCCAACGCTCGCCCCTTGCCGAGCGAGGATGCCGCCGCCGAGCTCGCCCGCGCTCCCGATGGAGCGATGATCGTGGTGATGACCCACAGCCATCCTTTGGACCTTGCCATCGTGCATGCCGCTCTGGCTGAGGAGCGTTTCTCATATATCGGGCTGATCGGCTCGGCAAGCAAACGGGCGCGCTTCATTCGACGTTTGCGCGAGGCGGGGGTCGCATCGAAGGCGATCGATTCCTTGATCTGCCCCGTCGGGAATCTCGATATTCGATCGAAACTCCCGGCGGCGATCGCGGTCGGTATCGCCGCCCAGCTCTTGGAATATGCCGAGTCCATCGTCCCGATCCCACAAAAGATGCGTTCGAATCCGGTGCCGCCGAAGCATCGAAATTCTCATCCGGCACTGGCCGTAGGCGAAAGTCCATGATCTCGGACGATTCCGATTCGCAGGCTTCGAACTCGACTCCGAAGCCGAGCCCGGAGCCGGGATTGGAGTCGGCGCCTCCCGCAGCGGATGGCGAGGCGCCGCCCGATTATTTGCTCGAGGCGAATGGAATCACCAAGACCTTCGGGGACTTCACGGCCAATGACGATGTGTCGTTGCGTCTTCGCAAAGGCGAGATCCATGCCTTGCTCGGCGAGAACGGCGCCGGCAAATCCACCCTCGTCAAGATCATCTACGGATCGCTTCAACCCGATGCCGGTTCCTTGCATTGGCGAGGTAAGCAGGTTCGAGTGCCGAGCCCGGCCGTGGCCAGAGACCTCGGCATTGGCATGGTGTTTCAGCACTTTTCCCTTTTCGATGCCTTGACGGTGGTCGAGAACATCGCCTTGGTCATGACCGGGCGCTTCGACCCCGAGTCCTTGTCGGGGCGTATCGAGCAGGTGTCGGCGCAATACGGCTTGTCCTTGGATCCCTTCGCCCGGGTGGCGGATCTCTCGGTCGGCGAACGGCAGCGGATCGAGATCGTGCGCTGTTTGCTGCAATCCCCGAGCCTGCTGATCATGGACGAGCCCACCTCGGTATTGACCCCGCAGGAGGCGGATAGACTCTTCATTACCTTGCGTCAGTTGGCCGCCGGCGGCTGTGCGGTGCTCTATATTTCCCACCGGCTAGAGGAGGTCAAGGCCCTGTGCCATCGGGCGACGGTATTGCGCCACGGGCAGGTGGTGGCGCAGGTCGATGCCCGCCGCGAAACCGCCGCTTCCTTGGCGAGGTTGATGGTGGGCTCCGATGTGCATCGGATCACCGGCGGCACCGGTTCGCCGCTCGAAGAAACGATGATCGCCGTTCGCGATCTCGATCTGCCGGCGAACGGCCCCTTCGGGATCTCGTTGCATCGGATTTCGTTGGCGGTGCGAGCGGGCGAGGTGGTGGCGATCGCCGGAGTTGCGGGCAATGGCCAATCCGAACTCTTCGAGGCCTTGTCCGGGGAGCGCTTGGTCAAGCATAACGAAGCGATCGCCTTGGCCGGTACCGATTGCGGCATCGACGGGATTTCCGCCCGCCGCCGCCTCGGGGCGGCCTTCGTTCCCGAAGAGCGTTTGGGCCACAGCGCCGCCCCGACCTTCACTCTCGCCGAGAATATGCTGTTGACCCGCCACGGCTGCGATAGCGAGATGGTTGCAAGGGGAGGCTTCGTCGATCAACGATACGCGCAGCGCATATCGGAGCGGGTGATGCAGCGATTCGATGTGCGAAGCGGCGGCCACCTGAACCCTCCGGCCGGGGCGCTCTCCGGCGGCAATTTGCAGAAGTTCGTGATCGGGCGCGAGCTCGATCGGCAGCCGAAGGCGATCGTGATCAATCAGCCGACATGGGGTGTGGATGCGGGGGCGGCGGCATTGATCCGCCAAGCCCTGATCGATATGGCCAGAGCCGGCGCCGCGGTCTTGGCGATCAGCCAGGATCTGGACGAGATCTTCGCCATCGCCGACAAG
Source organism: Thioalkalivibrio sp. HK1 (assembly GCA_000583135.1). Classification (GTDB taxonomy): domain Bacteria; phylum Pseudomonadota; class Gammaproteobacteria; order HK1; family HK1; genus HK1. Next base: position 8,437 of record JFBG01000007.1, on the reverse strand, counting down.
GTGGCGGTGATCTCGCGCGGAGAACTCTCCGCACTTTTGCCGATCGGGGATGTCGACCGAGAGCGGATCGGGCTGTTGATGGCCGGCGAGCACGAAACCCGCCCCTTCGATGCCCCGGGCACCATCGACAAGACGAACGATGTGAACGATATGAAAAAAGGCAGCGAGCGCGATGCGGCTCATCCTTGAAAAACGCCCGGAGCGAAGCCGCTGGATGCCCTTCCTATCGCCGTTGCTGGCGATCGGCCTGACGCTCGTCGTCGGCGGCATCCTCTTCGCCGCCCGCGGGTTGGATCCCTTGCACGCCCTTTATGTCTATTTCGTCGAGCCGGTGACCACGTGGTGGTCGATCGAGGAGTTGATCGTCAAGACCGCCCCGCTGGTGCTGATCGGTGTCGGGCTTGCGATCTGCTTCAAGGCGAATATCTGGAATATCGGCGCCGAGGGCCAGCTGACCGCAGGAGCGATCGCCGGGGCCGCGATCCCGATCCTCCTGCCCGGATGGGAATCGCCGATGGTCTTGCCGCTGATGATCCTTTGCGGCATCGCCGGGGGCATCGCTTGGGCCGCGATCCCCGCCTTTTTTCGCCATCGCTTCGGGGCCAGCGAAATTCTGACCAGCTTGATGCTGGTCTATGTCGCGCTTTATCTGCTCGATTGGCTAGTGCGGGGTCCGTGGCGCGATCCCCACGGTTATAACTTTCCCCATTCGGTCAGTTTCGAGTCTTGGCAACTGCTGCCGACTCTGGGCGATGGAAGGGTGCATGCAGGGGCGTTGATAGCGCTGTTGGTGGTATTTACCCTGTTCATTATGATGTCCAAGACTTTGAAGGGTTTCGAGATTCGCATCAGCGGAGAGGCGCCCAAGGCCAGCGGCTTCGGTGGCTTTTCTCGTCCCCGCACTTTATGGTTCTGCTTCATCCTCGCCGGAGGGCTGGCGGGGCTGGCGGGGATCTGCGAAGTCGCCGGACCCATCGGCCAGTTGCAGCCCTCGATCTCCCCGGGCTACGGATTCACCGCGATCATCGTGGCCTTTCTCGGTCGTTTGAATCCGGTGGGGGTGTTGTTGGCGGGGATCGCGCTGGGGATCAGCTATCTCGGAGGCGAGGCCGCGCAAATCGAGCTGACGGGGGTTTCGGATAAAACCGCGCGGGTTTTCCAAGGCATGCTGCTGTTCTTCATCCTCGCCTGCGATACATTGATCCTCTATCGCTTGCGCTGGATCGGTACCGGCTTGGCAACGACCACCCCGAAAAGAGGTCAGGCATGATCGGAAGATTTCGCACCGGGCAACGGGCCGGGCGGTGTGCTCGACAAGATGGAAGATGCGATCGATGAGCCTGGTCGAAGCCGCTTTGGTTACCATCGTCGCCGCCTCCACCCCGCTTTTGCTGGCGGCGATCGGGGAGTTGGTGGTCGAGCGTTCCGGCGTGCTCAACCTCGGCGTCGAGGGGATGATGGTGATGGGGGCGGTCGCCGGCTTCGCGGCGGCCTATACCGTCGGCTCCGCCACCTTGGGTATCGTGGCCGCGGTGGTCACCGGTATCGCGATGTCGCTGCTATTCGCCTTTCTCACCCAGATACTGGCGGCCAATCAAGTGGCGACCGGGCTTGCCCTGACCCTCTTCGGATTGGGATTGTCAGGTCTCGTGGGCGAGCCCTTCACCGGCTTGCCCGGAGTCAAACTCGAGAGGATCGAGATTCCGCTGTTGAGCGATTTGCCGATCGTCGGCTCGGCCTTCTTCGCTCAGGATGTTTTGGTTTACGCTTCGTTCATCCTCACCATTGCAACCGCTTTCGTTTTATCGCGCACCAAAACGGGGCTCGTCATCCGCGCGGTGGGGATCAACCATCATTCGGCGCACGCTTTGGGCTATAAAGTGATCGCGGTGCGTTGCGCGTGCATCGCATTCGGCGGGGCGTGCGCGGGGCTGGCGGGGGCTCATCTCTCGCTCGCCTACACTACGCAGTGGATCGAGAGCATGACCGCAGGCCGGGGCTGGATCGCTTTGGCGCTGGTGGTCTTTGCGACATGGGTGCCGGGAAGGGTCCTCGTCGGCGCCTATCTTTTCGGAGCGGTTTGGATCATGGGGCTTTATGCGCAAGGATTGGGGGCGGGAATCCCTCCCCAGCTGCTTTCATCGCTGCCCTATTTGGCGACCATCGTCGCCTTGGTTCTGATTTCCGGCGATCGTATCTTGGCCAAGGCCAATACCCCGGCCTGTTTGGGGCAGGCTTTCGTGCCGGATCGTTGAGTTTTCCGCGCAGCGGCATAGGACGCTTCACGAATCTTTTTTTTGGATGCACCACCGAGATTCATCACCAAAAAGGAGTAAAGATCATGTACAAGAAATACACGGCCATGGCCGTCGGCATCGTATTGGCCGCGGTCTCCTTCGTTGCCTCGGCGGCGGATCTCAAAGTCGGCTTCATCTATGTGGGGCCGATCGGCGACCACGGATGGACCTATCAGCACGATCAGGGACGTTTGGCGGTCGAGAAGGAATTCGGCGATCGAATCGAGACCATCTACGTCGAGAATATCCCCGAGGGTGCGGATGCGGAGCGGGCGATCACCCGGCTTGCCCGTCAGGGCGTGGGGCTGATATTCACCACTTCCTTCGGATTCATGGATCCGACCATCAAAGTGGCGAAGAGATTCCCCGATGTCAAATTCGAGCACGCCACCGGCTACAAGCGCTCCGATAACGTCGCCACCTATTCCGCGCGTTTCTACGAGGGACGCTATGTGAACGGGCAGATCGCCGCCAGAATGTCGAAAAGCGGGGTGGTCGGTTATATCGCCTCCTTCCCGATCCCCGAAGTCGTGCGCGGTATCAATGCCTTCATGCTCGGAGCGCAGTCCGTCAATCCCGATTTTCAGGTCAAGGTGGTTTGGGTCAACTCGTGGTTCGATCCCGGCAAGGAAGCGGATGCCGCCAAGGTCCTGATCGACCAAGGGGCGGATGTCATCACCCAGCACACCGATTCCCCCGCTCCTTTGCAAATCGCCCAGGAGAAGGGAGCGCTCGCTTTCGGTCAGGCTTCGAATATGTTCGAATTCGCGCCCAAGGCCCAGGTTTCCGCCATCGTCAATAACTGGGCTCCTTATTACGTCGATCGAGTCAGGGCGGTGATGGACGGCACTTGGGCCTCGCAGGATGTCTGGCGGGGGATGGCCGAAGGGATGGTCGAGATGGCCCCCTATACCAATATCCCCGACGATGTGGCGGAGATGGCTCGCCAAACCCAAGCCAAAATCGCTTCGGGGGAGATGCACGTATTCAGCGGCCCGATCAAGAAGCAAGACGGCACGATGGTGATCGGCGAGGGCGAGCATCTCGATGATCAGACGCTGCTCGGCATGAACTGGTATGTCGAGGGTATCGACGATACTTTGCCGCAATGATGCGACAATAATTCTGCATCGTTGCCCGTATCGTTGCAATGCGGCTAGGCGTGTCGCTTCGGCGATTCGTATATCGGCCCAATGTTCGATGGATTGAAATCGCAAACGATTTTCGCGGTCGGGGCTTTTCGGAACGAGCCCGAAAAGCCCCGACCTGCGGGAAGAATGGCCATGCCGGATCGACGATCGGCTTGAATATCGGCTTGCCCTATCGTTTTCGGGCCATGAACGGGCCTGTTTTCGGCTTCGACGGGTCGGCAGATCACGACAAGCGACGAGAGGGCTGATGGAGGCGTTTTATATGGAAGCGCTCGAACCCTTCATTCTTGATTGGTTGAATCTTTTGCTTCGCTGGGCGCACCTGATTGCAGGGATCGCCTGGATCGGCACCTCTTTTTATTTCATCGCCCTCGATCGCTCGTTGCGACGAGAAGCCGACGACCCCGAAGGGGTGTTCGGCTCCGCTTGGGAGGTTCACGGCGGTGGCTTCTATCACGTTCGAAAATACATGGTCGCACCGGCGGCGCTCCCCGAGCGTTTGACTTGGTTTCGCTGGGAGGCCTACCTGACTTGGGTCACCGGCTTTTCCTTGCTGGTGGTGCAGTTCTATTTCAACGCCTCGATCTGGTTGATCGATCCCCAGGTGATGCCTTTGGAGCCTTGGCAGGGGATCGCGATCTCGGTTTCGAGTCTTTTCATCGGCTGGTTCGTCTACCACGCTATTTGTCGTTCCCCTTTGGGCAATAACCTGATCGCGCTGGCGATCACCGTCTTCGCTCTGCTGGTTTTCGCCGCTTGGGGCTATACCAACCTGTTTTCCGCCCGCAGTGCATTGCTCCACACCGGGATGCTGATCGGAACGTTGATGGCATTCAATGTCTTCGCCGTGATCATCCCCAACCAAAAGAAGATCACCGCCTCTTTATTGGCCAAAGAGCCTCCGGATCCGAGTCTGGGATTGATAGGCAAGCAGCGTTCGGTGCATAACACCTACCTGACCTTGCCGGTGATCCTGTTGATGCTAAGCGGCCACTACCCGATGATCGGCGGTCATCCGCAGGCGTGGTTGTTGGTCGCCCTTTTTCTCGTCGGCGGGGGCATCACCCGGCATGTTCTTGTGCATTTCGAAAGCGGAGCCGGCATCGGCAAGGTGGCTTTGCCGCTCGTGGCCATGGCCGGGATATTGGCGATTTTGGTGGGCATGACCGCGCCCAAGCCGGTAGCGGATGCAAGCGGCGCCGGTGCCGATGGCCAATCCGCCGAGCGGGTGAGCGATCTCGAAGTGCTGCGAATCGCCTATGTCCATTGCGTTTCGTGCCATGCCCACAAGCCGCTGAATCCGGGGTTCACCAACCCGCCGAATAATGTGGTGCTGGAAACGACCGCGGATATCCTTCGCTTCAAAGACACCATCGAGGCCTTTTCGGTACGTACCCACATCATGCCGCTCGGGAACAAGACCGATATGACCGAACAAGAGCGAGAGCGGCTAGGTCTTTGGTTGTCCCAGCAAGGCGCTGCCGGTACCCCGGCGGCGAAAGGCGAGCCCGCCGCGCAATGACCGAGGAAGCCTCGCTATCGATGACCGTCGATGCCGTCAATGCCTTGGACGAGACGGGTTTCGTTTCCCGCTTCGGTGATATCGCGGAGGATTCGCCTTGGGTGGCCGAGGTGGCCTTTGCCGCTCGCCCCTTTGCGGATCGAGAGGCGGTCATCGAGGCTTTCGCCGGTGCTTTGCGCAATGCCGCTCCCGCTTTGCAGATGGAATTGCTTTGCGCCCATCCGGATCTCGCCGGAAGGGCCGCGTTGGCCGGCGATCTCGCCCGAGCTTCCGCCGAGGAGCAGGCGCAAGCGGGGCTCGATCGGCTTTCTCGTGAAGAGTTCGATCGTTTTCATGCGCTTAACGATCGTTATCGTCGGCGTTTCGGCTTCCCGTTCATCTTTGCCGTGAAAGGAGCCACCAAGCAGGCGGTGATCGCCGCCTTCGAGCGTCGCATCGACAACGATATCGAGACTGAGCGGTCCACGGCTTTGGCCCAAGTCGAGCGCATTTTCAGGTTTCGCATCGAGGATAGGGTGGTCCAGTGACGGCAGGTGCCCGCGGGCGAGTGGTCCGCGGATCGGTATTGACCTTTCGAGCGGATCCGGCGGCGGTCGGTCCCCGTCGGGCGTTGCGCTTTTATCGACAAGGCGCGGTGGTGGCGGGCGAAGAGGGGCGCATCGTCTGGCGCGGACCTCATGCTCGCCTTCCCGATGTATTCAAAGACTTCCCGATCGATGATTACGGCGAGGCGTTGATCCTGCCGGGCCTCATCGATGCCCATATTCATTTTCCCCAGCACCGGATGATGGCCGCTCCCGGACGCGATCTTCTCGATTGGTTGGAGCGATTTACATTCCCCGAGGAAAAGCGCTACGCATCCGCATCCCACGCCCGCGCGGCCGCCCCTTTATTTCTCGATCGCCTGATACAGCACGGCACCACCGCCGCCTTGGTCTTCTCCTCGGTCCATCGGGTTGCGGTCGAGGCGCTCTTTACCGAGGCCCATCATCGCCGCCAAGCCATCATCAGCGGGAAGACGATGATGGATCGAAACGCCCCGGCTTCGCTGCGAGACGATCCCTCGATCGCATGCAAAGAGAGCGAGGCGCTCATCGAGCGCTGGCATGGCCGAGATCGCCTGCGCTATGCCATCACCGTGCGTTTTGCCATCACCTCCAGCGAGGCCCAACTGCAAAATGCCGGAGCGTTGGCCGCTCGATATCCCGATTGCCTCGTGCACAGCCATCTCTCCGAGAGCGCCGAGGAGATCGATCGGATCCGAAGGCAATTCCCGTGGGCGAAACACTATACGGATGTCTACGATCGCTTCGGCTTGGTCGGACCTCGCAGCGTTTTTGCGCACGGGATCCATCTTGGCGAGTCCGAATGCAGGCTGTTGGCCCGTAAAAAAGCGGTGATCGTGCACTGTCCCACTTCCAATACCTTTCTCGGTTCGGGACTTTTCGATATCGGCCATATCGCGCATCCCCAAAGGCCGGTGCGGCTCGGGATCGCAACCGATATCGGCGGCGGAACGAGCTACTCGATGCTCCAAACCATGGGCGAGGCCTATAAGGTGGCGATGCTTCGGGGAAGAAATCTGAGCGCTTTCGATCTGTTCCATCTCGCCACCCGAGGCAATGCGAAGAGCCTCGGGCTAGGCGATGAGATCGGCTCCCTCGAAAGCGGATATTGGGCGGATATGGTGGTGCTCGATCCATGCGCGACCCCGGTGCTAAAGGCGCGTCATGCGTTATCGCGCAGCCTCGAAGATCGGCTTTTCGCTCTTTCGATACTCGGTGATGACCGCGCCGTGCGAGCGACCTATATCGCCGGTCGCAGGGTTTGGGATGCCAAGGGTTCATCACCGGAATCATCGTCCGCTGCCGATGTCGGGGCCGATGTCGGTCGGCAAAATCGCAAGGCTTGATCGCTCGCCGATCGTTGAGCGTCGTTTGGAAACCGAAAAAGAACTTCGGTATCATGCCCTCGTTCCGAGAATGGATTCAATAGTATGTAATTCCTTTTCTTTGGCGGAGATGACTTCCTCGGGGGACATCTTCGCTCCCGTTGCGGATAGCCCGACGATGCCGGCATCGAGTGAGATAGTGTAGGTGCGAGAAGGTCATCGCTCGTGCTCATCGAAGGAGGTTGGGCGGGATGCCTTGCCGGTCGGGGGAGTTCCAAGCGATATAAGATAAATATGCGATCCGGTAAGTCAAGCGGGATTCGGAAGACGCGTCTGCGAGTGTGGGGGTGGTTAGGATACCATCCTAGGATATCATCATCGAAGGCTGTCCTGTCCGCATCGGGCGGGAGCATCGGATAAGGGGGCGGGGCAATGGACTGGAAGATCATCGGAACGCTCGGCGGTTTGGTGCTCACGTTGGCTTTATCGATGGCGGGCGGAGCATGGTGGATCGCCTCTTCGATTCACGATGTCGATAGCCGCCTGACTTCGCACATGTTGGGGATAAAGGATGATATTGCCGAACTGAAAGCCGAGGTCGGCTATATCAAGGGGCGGCTGGATCCGATCAAATTTGCGGAATGAGGAGAGCGATCAATGATGACCGGTTCTGATTGGATCCGCTCGATTCTGACAGGCTTGACGTTGGTGTCGGCGATCGTCTCCGCCATCCTCGCGTAACTCGGCGTTCGGTGATATGGAACCGAAGATCGGGACGATGCAATCCGATATCGTCGAGTTGAAGGTGGCGGTCGGCATCTTAGAAAGACCGATCGAATCGGCATCCCGAGACCGCTTTGAACGATCTCACATTGGATTCGTAAGTATAAGATTCCCATAAAAAGGGCGACTTGTCCTTCGGGAACAAGCCGCCCTCGATCGAAACTTACGAGACTTGGAACTTGGAAAAGCGAGTCAGGCCCTAGGCGCTCGCCTCTGCTCGTGCGCTAGTTATCCAAGACGCCGGTGGCGCTGTTGTTGACCAGCGCTCCGCCGCCTCCGGTGCGGGTCATCACCTGCACCGTGAAGTGCCGATCCGAGTGCAACTCGCATGACAGACCCATTCCTTCCCAGCGGTGCCCGATCAGCGATGCCAACTCGCTCGTTTGCAGATGCCTGACCGTCAGCCGGTCGATGCGACCTAGCACCCCTTCGTGCCGCATCCCGTTATCGCCGTAGCAGGCAAACGTCGTATTCGTGCAGTGCTGCCCATCGGGGGCGAGGCATCGGATGCGTAAATTGGTCTGCTCATCCCCGTCGGGCGAGGGTATCGATTCGATATCCACCCTTCGATTGTCATGCTCGAGATCGAGGACGCTTTCGAGCGCCGCGCTGTTGTTGACCAGCACCCCGTCGCCCGAACGGGTCCAAACTTGCGCCCCGATATTCTCCTTGCTGCGCAGCAGGCAACCCAAACGACCCTTGCCGAACCACGAATCCCCGGTATAGCGAACGATATCGGGCGCCCCCACCGTGCGCGTTCCCCACGCCGGTATCAACTCCGGCAGCCAGCCTT
>JFBG01000006.1 GCA_000583135.1 Thioalkalivibrio sp. HK1 | reverse complement strand
GTATAGCCTTGGGTATTAATTTTTTTCAAAAATTTGCCGTTTATAAAAAATGCTTATAACTCAAAAAATTTCTATCAGAATTAACAAAAATTTTTTACACAGCATACCCGATAGAGCGGGACAGGGAAGATGCTAAAAGCAATGTCATAACCTGCTTGGCTGCATCATTATCAAATTCATTATCAACAGATTCGGCAATCGCATTGCCGTTATCTGCAATATCATGAGCGATTGCAGGTGTCAGCTTAGGCGCGATACGCTCAATCTCGTCTTTAACTTGATCGTCGTTTAGGTCAAGATGTTGAGTACCTATAAGATATACGTCGTCAGTCTCGCGTTGTGCAACACTTTTTAGCAATCTAGCGGTGAATTGCATGAGACCCCTCGTTTGACGGAAGCCTTCGTTCTCTTTGAACAAGGCAACCAAGTGTTTGAAAGACGGATGGAAAGGGTATGTTTCCCGCACTTGCTCAGTGACTCGATCCAAACTTGCGGTGACGATATATCCGCCATCCTCGGCTTTTTTGACCTGCCGAGCGTATTCCTCGGCAACATCGGCAACGGTATATTTGTCCGGTAGTTCGTCAATAAGACGCATCTTGAGAATCTCGTATATCTCATTACCGGCTAGCTGGACCGGCATAATTGTCATGGCCTGTCGTCGCGTTTCTTGTTGCAGATTTGAGATAGCATCACCGAGGGCTCGGGTTTGAGCCTTGTAACTACCAGAGAGGTTGGCTATGACGATACAGCAGTTCGGTAACTCCAGCGCTGCGCTCATTAAAGCACCGAGGCTATAGACGACCATATTTGCCAGTGTGCCTTGACCCAGAACTTGTGTGCTGGCATTGTCAAGATAAGGAGGAAGTTCGTCCAAGAGTATCAAGGTAGGGTTGTTGCCGATGATTTCTTTCCACTTCGACTGGTCGACCGATTTGGGGCCGTTCACCCAGTAGGGTTTGATGATCTCTTCTTGGCCTAACTGAGATGCGATCTCGCCCCAGATATAGTTGTCCGGGTTGTTCCTGCCATTGAACGCGGCGATCCGTACATCTTTGAAATCGATACGGGTGTTAATATCCGGGCTCAGAAAATCCTGTCGAAGGTGAGAATGTCGGGCGAGCAGACCCAGCGCAACCATCATATGTGTCTTCCCGCCCCCCATTGCTTGGATAAGCTCGAAGACTGCCTGATCCGATTTTCCGGAAAGGCGGAGCATGCCTTCACGAAATAGTTGCTCCATGCCACGAGTGATGTAGTTCCGAGAGAAAAACTCACGACCATCCCCTTCATCCATTATGAGGTCTGCCAGATTCTCAATGCTCTGACTCATCCGGTAATTTTGGATGATGGGATTGAAGTGGCAGGATTGCTTAATGGTCTTGATCATTGCACGTTTCTCGCTATTCTAGTGTGCTGCATGTCGGGGTGTGCGAGCAAGATACCATGCTTTTACGCAGAGAGGGTGAAGAACTGCGAGATAGATATTTCGCTAAGTGGATTGATCTGTTTTGAATACGAAGAAAGCGCCGATGAGGGCGCTTTTTTGTAGGGCTTCGGGTGAGCGAAAGCCCGGGTTGGTGGAGGCGGCGGGAATTGAACCCGCGTCCGCAAATGATCTGCCTTTGGATCTACATGCTTAGCCCGTCGTTTGATTTGACCGATTCGTTACCCGGCGGGCAGGGCTACGGATCGGCGAGCCTCTAAGGGTTTTAGCAGCTCCGATCGAGACAATCGGAAGATGCGATCTTGTGTGATTTGACCCCTGGAATCCGAACGCACAAGCACGAAATCGGTCAGAGGCTGGGGCGTTTAGGCCGCCAGAGAGTAGTTGTCGTCGTTGGCAACTATTGGTTTTGCAGTGGATTTACGAGGAAACTGCAATCCTCGGCATGCACCTCGGGTTTCACTATCCGCGTCGAAGCCAAGTCGCCCCCTTTGTGGTTGGTGAAGTGGGTAGTGTACACGATATCTTGATGCTGGGTTGGGTTTTTTCAATGCTTTGATGGCTTGGCTTTCGAGGGTTCATCGATTCGAGATCCCTTCTCGCTTGGGAGTCCGGTGGCGTTTTCAGCCTCTTTGCAGGATTCTGGATTTCTCTCGATTCCAATCTCGTTCTTTCGAGGCGGCGCGTTTGTCGTGCTGCTTCTTGCCTTTGGCGAGGGCGATCAGGGCTTTGGCTCGGCCGTGCTTCCAGTGCATGTCCAAGGCGACGAGGGTGTAGCCTCGGCGTTCGACGGCACCGATCAGGCGTGAGATTTCGGAGCCGTGCAGGAGGAGTTTGCGATCGCGGACGGGATTGGGGTTGATGTGGGTGGAAGCGGTGTTCAACGGGGTGATATGCGCTCCGCAGAGCCAGACTTCGCCTTTTCTGACGATGGCGTGGCTGTCTCGCAGCTGCACTCTTCCGTCGCGCAGGCTTTTTACCTCCCATCCTTCCAGCACGACACCGGCCTCGAGGGTCTCCTCGATGGTGTAGTCGTGGCGCGCTTTTCGGTTTTGCGCGATGAGGTTCGAAGGGGGGCTTTTCTTTTTGGCCATGATCGGATTTTCCGGCTCGCAAGGCGGGCGGCATCGTGCTCGGTGTCGGCATGATGCTGTGAGATGGTCGTGTATTTTATGGGGTTTGGGGTTGTTGAAAGCGATCGCTTAGGTGTCGGTTCGATCATTTCGTATCTTCTGGGAGGTTTTTTGTTCGGGAGGCGAAGGGTTTTGAAGCGGGAGATGGGGTGTGGGGCAGGCGCTTGGGTCGGGCGGCCCAAGTAACCAAGGGTGCCGGCGTCATTTCGGTGTGATCGATGGGATAATCTGCCTAAAATCCCATCGGCTGTCGGCATGAAGCGGGTAGGGATGAGCGATTGGATCGATAATTGGGGTGTTATTTGCTGCAATCGGAAAGAAGGGGGCGGGCTTCGGTCCGTTGCCATTTTGGTTGTTTTTTTTGTTTCGTGACCATGAAAAATCATCGATGGTGGGGCAAGATGAATCTTTTTTCGGTACTTTTTCGGCTGCGGATACCGGTAGGTCGGCTGCGCTTGTTGTCGGCGGGCTGGCTCGTGTCGGGTGTTCGCGGGATTGAAGGGTTACTCTGATGCCTCGGGTTACTCGTTCCGCTTTCGTTCCTTTTTCGGCTCGGGAGATGTTCGATCTCGTTTGCGATATCGAGCGATATCCGCACTTTTTGCCGTGGTGTCGTTCGGCGGCCATTCGATCTCGTACGCCCGAGGTGGTGGTGGCGACGCTGGAGATCGCTCGGGGGCCGATCCATAAGTCGTTCACTACCCGCAATTTGTTGGCGGAGCCGGATTCGATACGGATCGAACTGGTGGACGGTCCTTTTTCGCGGCTGGACGGGTATTGGGATTTCAAGGAGATGGGGGCGGGCGGTGCAGGTGGCGGGGGTTGCGAGGTGGGGTTGGTGATGGATTTCGAGATCGCCGGTCGTCTTTTCGGGCGGATTTTGTCGCCGCTTTTCGAGGAGATCGCGCGCACCATGGTCGATGCTTTTTGTCATCGGGCGCATGCCGTCCACGGTGGAAGGTGAGCGAATGCGTATCGAGGTGGTTTATGCCGAGCCATCGAGGGAAGCGATGATTTCCTTCGTCGCCCCCGATGGGCTTTCGGTCGGTGAATATGTGGAGCGCTCGGGGCTTTATCGCTTGTACCCCGAACTTGTGCAGGCGAAGATCGGGTTTGCGGTTTTCGGTTGCGAGGTCGATGCTTCGGGGAAAGTGGAGGATGGCGATCGGATCGAGGTCTTGCGGCCGCTGGCGATCGATCCGAAGGATGCGCGCAGGCGGCGAGCCAAGGCGGCGTCGGAGAAAAAGGGGGATCGGCAAGCCGGGTGATCTTCGGGCCGGGTCGTGCGGATTTTTCGCAAGGGTCGATCTCAGCCCGTCGCAGGCAAAGCCGAATCGGATCCTCTTCGCATATCGCCGGATGTCGATGGCCCTCGCGGGCGGTCGATTCCGCTTACCCGGCCCTATACCAAGCCCCTTATCGCCCCTCCCTCGGCGGAGACGGAAGGGGATCGAAGTAGATCGACGTACTCCCAATCGCCCCCTACTGCTGCTTGATCCGACGATTGATCTCCTCGGCGACCGAAGGGTCGATATCGCCTTCGATCATCTCGAGTCGATCGTCTTTGAAGTACAAGGAGATCTGCTGGCGGATCGCATCGTCGCCCGATCCGGAGTGATGGACATAGATATAGTCCCAGCGGCCCTCGTGGAAGGGATCCAGCAAGAGGGGGGTGCCCAAGATGAAGCGCACTTTGCGCTTTTCCATCCCGAATTCGAGTTGCCCGAGCATCTGGCGATCGATGATATTTCCTTGGATGATTTCTTGTCGATAAAGGCCGGGCAGGTCGATGCTGTTATCGCCGCACCCGCTCACCCCTAAAACCGCCGCCAGCATTCCGGTGAGCAGGATCCGCTTGGATAAGGCTTTCGATCCCGCCCTCGTTCGCAAAGGCATCGATGCCCGAGCGGATGCGGGCGCCGGAGCCGACACCGACGCCGGGGCGATGGTGAATGAGGTGATCCGGCGATGCGCATCGGATCGATATCCGTACCGTTCAGGTTCCATTGAGCATTTCTCTTGCATGAGCCAAGGTATTGGGCGTGATCTTCTCTCCGCCCAGCATTCTCGCGATTTCGTCCACCCGCATTGCTTCGTCGAGGGTGAGGACGTTGACGCCGGGGGTGCCGTCCGGTCTCGATGATTTTTCGATCGCCGATTGGCAGTGGGCGCGGGCGGCGACTTGGGGGAGATGGGTGACGCAAAGCACCTGACGCGATTCTCCCAGTTTGCGCAGTTGCTTGCCCACGATCTCCGCCACTCGTCCCCCGATCCCCACATCCACCTCGTCGAAAACCAAGGTCGGAACCTGCGTTCCGCCGAAGTGGGAGACTTGGATCGCCAGCGAAATTCGGGAGAGTTCCCCCCCGGAGGCGACCTTCGCCAGCGGCCGAAGCGATTGACCGGCACCGCCGCTGACGAGGAATTCAACTCGATCCGCCCCATGAGGGGAAGGGTTCTTTTCATCCGTCCCCTCGATAGCGATGCTGAAATCCCCGCCGCCCATGCCCAGGGTTCGCATCGCCTTGCCCACCCGCTGCGCAAGCCTGTCCCCGGCGCGGCGGCGGCTTGCACTTAAGTCAGCGCATAACTTGCGGTATTTCTCCTGCGCATCATCGATCTCCTTGCAAAGTTCGGATCGCCTTTCCTCCCCGGCATCGAGGTGGGCGATCCGCTCTCGCAAGGCCTCGGCGATCGCGGGCAGTTCCTCGGGTTTGACGCGGTGCTTGCGCGCCAGATCATGCAGCAATCCCAAGCGCTGTTCGGTCCAAGCCAGACGTTCGGGATCGATATCCGGCCCCTCGCTCAGCTCCCGAGCGGTGGCCGCCGCTTCGGTGAGCCCGATCGAAACCCCTTCGATCAACTCGCCGATGGCCGCCGCCCGAGGTTCGTGGCGAACGAGGCCATCCAGATCGCGCCGGATCTCGGCCAGAGCGAGGTCGATGGAGCCCGCCGTTTGGCCCTCGATCCGCGAGAGGATCCGGCGGCAGGCGTCGATGATCCCCTCGGCATTGGCCAATCGTCGTTGCTCGGCGACGAGGCGCTCGGCTTCGCCGGGGGCGATGGCCGCGGCATCCAGCTCGTCGATCTGAAAGCGCAGGAATTCCAGCCGAGAAGGGTCGTTCTCGCCGGCATCGAGATCGGCGAGACGGCGTTTGAGCGATCGCCAGCGTTCGGCTTGCCGCGCGACCTTGCCCAACAGTGCGTCATGGTCGGCGAAGGCATCGACGATCCCCCGCTGTCGATCCCGATGCAGCAAGAGGTGGTGGGCGTGCTGACCGTGGATGTCAACCAGGTTCTCCCCCAAATCCCGCAAGCCTTGGGCGGACAAGGGGCGTTCGTTGACGAAGATGCGGGAGCGGCCCTTGGGGTCGATCGAGCGGCGCACGATGCATTCGCCGGAATCGTCTTCGAGGTCGTGCTCGGCCAGCCAAGCGCGCGCCAAGGGATTCGCCTCGATATCGAAAACCCCGCAGACTTCGGCGCGAGCGGCTCCTTCTCGCACCAAGGTGGTGTTGGCCCTCGCTCCGACGATGAGCGCAAGGGCATCGACGAGGATGGATTTTCCCGCCCCGGTCTCGCCGGTCAGCGCCGTCATGCCGGGCTTGCAGTCGATGTCCACGGCATCGACGACGGCGAGATCCCGGATGGTGAGATGGCGAAGCATGGGTCGGATTCGAGTCGGGCAGGTGGGGCAGGTTCAGGTGGGGCAGGTTATCGAGGGGCGATGAGGGCGATGGGAATTATCGATGAGAGCGCGCGCTGTTCGATCGATCCCGAATCAAGCGGGCTCGAATCGATCGATCAACCAATCAACCCGTCAACCGGTCATCCAAGCCCTCTGCCCCAGTGCAACTTGGTGCGCAAAGTGGCATAGAAATCATGGCCTTCGGGGTGGATCAGGCGAAGTTCGGGGCGATGTTTTCGCACCACGATGCAATCCCCGGGTTCGATCCCTTCACCCTTTTGCCCGTCGCAGGATAAACGAGCCTTCGTCGGCGATGAGTGGACCAAGCGAAGGGTGATCGTGCTTTGCCCTCCCAAGACGATCGGCCGCCCCGAGATCTGCGGGCAGATCGGAACCAGCACCACGCCATCCAAGGAGGGATGCAGCACCGGTCCGCCGCCGGAGAGGGCGTAGGCGGTGGAGCCGGTCGGGGTCGCCACGATCAAACCGTCGGCGCGCTGGGCGTAGGCATGGTGTCCGTCGACGATGATCTCGAGATCGAGCAATCTCGTCATCTCGCTTTTATGGATCGCCACCTCGTTGAGCGCGATGCCCGAAAAGGTCCCTTCGCCGCTATCGCCTGCGCGCCGGATCCGGGCATCGAGAAGAAAGCGGGATTCTTCGATGAACCGGCCGCGCAAGATCGCATCGAGCCTTGCCGATACTTCGTCCGGCGTGATATCGGCAAGAAAGCCCACTCTCCCCAAGTTGACCCCCAGCAGCGGGGTATTTTGATCGACCAAAGAGCGAGCGGCGGAAAGAAAGGTTCCGTCGCCCGCCACCACCACCACCAGATCGCAGACCTGTCCCAGCATCTTCCGCGATACGACCTTCGCCTTTGCACCGGGCGAGCCGGGCGATCCGGAGTCGGGAAGGTAGGCAAGGGCGCTTTCGTCGAGCACGACGCTCGCCTTGTGCGCATCGAGCAAGGCGATCAACCGCCCCAGCATCTCGCCGGTGCGCGGATCGTCTTTTTTGGCGATGAGCCCGATGGTTCGAAATGCCGTCATGCGTCGAGTCGTCGTTCAGAGAATCATCGTCCAAGAATTATCTAGCCCAAGAATCCAGCGCGAACTCGTTCGATTCAAGCCTATTTTAGGGGTGCGCCGGCTTCGATTCTCGAACGCTCAATCGATCGCCGAAGAATCGGGACGATTGGGTTTTCGGCCCGCCCTCACTCCCGCACTCCCGCTCGATTCCCGACCTCCCGTCTCGTCGCCGCCTTTCCGGTGCCCGCCGCCCATGGCCTCGTCGATGATCCACTCTCGAAAGGCGACGATATTGGGGCGCCCCGCCGTTTCCTGCGGGCAAACGAGATAGTAGGCGTGCTCGGTGGAGAGGTTGAGGTCGAAAGGGCGGATCAAGCGCCCGGCGGCCAGTTCCCCTTCGGCGATGACCGAGCGCGCCAGAGCCACCCCTTGGGCCTCGACCGCCGCTCGGATCAGCATGCTCGAATCGGTGAACACGGTGCCGCGGGTCGGATCGATATTGTCGACCCCGGCCGCCAGCAGCCAAGTGCGCCAGTCGAGATGCCCGTCATCGTGCAGCAGGTTGTAGTGCGCAAGGTCCGCAGGCTCGGTCAGTTTGTGCCCGATATTTTGTAGAAGTTGCGGGCTGCAAACGGGAAACTTATCCTCTTCGAGCAGGCGGTCGGTGCGCAGCCCCGGATATTGTCCGCGCCCGTAGCGGATCGCCACATCCACATCGCTTTGCCGGAAATCGATGATATCCGGTAAGGGATCGATGCGCAGGTCGATATCGGGATATCGCTCCCGGAAGCGTCCCAAACGGGGCACGAGCCAGCTGGCGGCGAAGGAGGGAAGGGCCGAGACCGTCAGCGGTTTCGCCCGATCCTCGCGGGCGATATCCTTGATCGCGGTGTGGATGATATCGAGGGCTTTGCTCACCGCCGGTTGCAAGGATTGTCCGGCATCGGTCAAAAGCAGCGCTCGGCGATTGCGTCGGAAGAGTTTTTGTCCGATGTAATCCTCGAGGCTTCGTATTTGATGGCTGATCGCCGCTTGCGTGACAAAGAGCTCGTCGGCGGCGCGGGTGAAGCTCAAATGCCGGGCCGCGGCTTCGAACACTCGCAGTGCATTGAGAGGGGGCAATCTGCGAGGCATGGTTCATGCTCCATAGATAAAAGGGATAGGTTGCAAGATGATGTTCAAAGAGCACGCTTTCATCGAACCCCGGCGGCTTGGAGGATAGCGGGAACCCTCTCCTCCCAGCCCAGCGCCATCACATGCACCCCGCGGCAAAGAGGGCGGATCGCCTCGATGATATCGGCGGTGATCTCGCAGCTGACGGCGGCGCGGTCGCTCGCCACCTCGATCGTTCGGATCAGGTCTTGCGGGATATTCACCCCCGGGACCTTCTCGTTCATATAAGCGGCCATTTTCAAGGACTTGATGGGGATGATCCCGGCAAGGATGGGAACATCGATGGATTCGATTCGCCGCATGAAAGCCTCGAAGGCCGAAGGATCGTAAACCGCCTGGGTTTGGAAGAAACTCGCCCCCGCCTCGTATTTTTCGATCATGCGCCGGATCTCCCCATCCAGATCCGTCGCCCCGGGATTGACCACCGCCCCGATCCGAAAATCGGCGTTTCCGGTAAGCGCATTGCCCGCCATATCGCGCCCCTTGCTCATCCCCGCCGCCGCTTCGATGATGGTCGAGGAGAAGACATCGAAAACCCCCTTCGCCTCCGGATGATCCCCGTTTTTCGGCGGATCCCCGCCCATGAAGGCGATGTTGCGTACCCCCAAGGACCATGCCGCGAGGAGATCCGATTGCATCGCGATGCGGTTTCGATCCCGGCTCGTCATCTGCATGATCGGATCGATACCGCGTTGGATCAGGGCGTGGCACACGGCCATCGGGGCCATCGACATGCGAGCGGCATGGGAGTCGGTGATGTTGATCGCATCGACATGCTCGCCAAGCCCGTCGGCTCGCTCCAACAAGGCGGTGAGGTCGGTTCCTTTGGGGGGAGTCAGTTCGCCGGTAACGACGAAGCGCTGCGGATCTTCCAAGGCTTTTTCAAGGCGACGCACGGTGGATGATTCCTCGAAGAACGATCGGTGATGGGTAGGGCGAAGGCCCGCGCCGAGAACGAAAATGCCGGCAACGAAAGCGCCGGTTGCGAAAGTACGAGAAGGATCGAAAGAACCTTCGAAAAAGGGCGATTATCCGCGCGAACGCTCGATAAGGGGCGAGTGTATGGGCGAAGGGGCGATCTCGAAGCCCGAGGCCGAGCCCGATGGCTCCGGCAGGTCTTTTCTTCCAAGGCGGCCATCTTTGTCAAAGCCCGTCGCAGCCGAGTCAAGACCTGCATCCATCGCGCAATCCATCGCACATCCATCCCGCCTCATATCGCGCTTCGCTCGGCCCTCGAAGCCGGCTCGAAGCCGGGTCTAGGGTATCATTGACACCCTTGCGGTTGCGAAGATGATCGTCCAACGCTTCATCTTCCGAGCCTCATGGGATACCCATGCCCCCACCGCCGGTCGGATCGGAGAAAAACGGCAACGCTCGGAAGGGATGAGCCCCGGGCTGTTTTCGATCCGATTTTCGATCCGATCGACGAGACAATATCCGCCGACAACGCTTTTCGGCAACGCCCTCGGCAATCATTTTCGACACCATAAAGTATGCGCTACTCGATCCTCTCCCTGCTCGGCAACGCCCTTCGATCGCATCGGCGTTGGCCCGCCGCTTGGCGAAACCCGCAGCCCAAAGAAGCCTACGATGTGGTGATCGTCGGCGGTGGCGGTCATGGCTTGGCCACGGCCTATTATCTGGCGGCCGAGCACGGCATCAAACGGGTGGCGGTGCTGGAAAAGGGTTGGATCGGCGGCGGCAATACCGGGCGCAATACCACCATCATCCGCTCGAACTATCTTCAAGACCAAAGCGCCCATCTTTACGAGCACTCGCTGCGTCTGTACGAGAATCTTTCCTCGACGCTCAACTTCAATATCATGCTGAGCCAGCGCGGCGTGCTCAATCTCGCCCATAACGAACACGATCTGCGAGAACTCTCGCGGCGCGTGCACGCCATCCGTCTCAACGGCATCGATTCGCAGATCCTGACCCCGGATCAAATCAAGGCGATGGTGCCGATCATCAACACCTCGCCGGATGTGCGCTATCCGGTGCTCGGGGCATCTTTGCAACGCCGCGGCGGGGTGGCGCGACACGATGCCGTGGCATGGGGTTTCGCCCGCGCCGCCGATGCCTTGGGGGTGGATATCATCCAAAATTGCGAGGTCACCGGCATCCGCCGGGGCGACGAGGGGGTCGAAGGGGTCGAAACCACCCGCGGCTATATCCAAGCGAATAAAGTGGGCGTGGTGGTGGCAGGGCATGCCAGTGTGCTGGCGCAGATGGCGGGTTTCAGGCTGCCGGTGGAAAGCCACGCCTTGCAGGCGCTGGTCTCCGAGCCGATCAAGCCGATCCACGATACCGTGGTGATGTCCAATGCGGTGCACGTCTATGTCAGCCAATCCGACAAGGGCGAACTGGTGATCGGCGCCGGGATCGACGGCTATAACTCGTATGCCCAACGAGGCAGTTTCAGAGTCATCGAGGAGCAGATGGGGGCGTTGCTCGAACTCTTCCCGATCTTCTCCCGGTTGAAGATGCTGCGCCACTGGGCGGGGATCGTCGATATCTGCCCCGATGCAAGTCCGATCATCTCCAAAACCCCGGTACGGCATCTTTATTTCAACTGCGGTTGGGGAACCGGAGGATTCAAGGCCACCCCCGGCTCCGGCCATGTCTTCGCCCATACCATCGCTCGAGACGAACCCCACCCGCTCAATGCCGCCTTCAATCTGGATCGCTTCACCGGCGGAGCGTTGGTGGACGAACACGGGGCGGCGGCGGTGGCCCACTGAAAAGCCCGCCGCTTCGCCATTCGGCGCAAGTCGAAATCAGCGGATTCAAAGGAAAAGAGAAGCGATGCTGCTTATCCGTTGTCCTTGGTGCGGACCCAGAGATGAAAGCGAATTTCACTGCGGGGGAGAAGCGCATATCGTTCGCCCTCTTTCCCCCGATGATCTATCAGATGAGCAGTGGGCGGATTATCTATTCATGAGATCCAACCCCAAAGGTGCGCATCGCGAGCGCTGGTATCACGAGGCCGGTTGCCGTCGCTGGTTCAATATCGAGCGCGATACGCTCACGCATGAAATCTTGCGGATCTACCGCATCGGCGAAGCGGCCGAGGATAAAAAGCGGGCCAAGGCCAAGGGGAAGGGGGCATGAGCGAGCAGCGATTCAGGCTTGCCCAAGGCGGTCGCATCGATCGCGAACGCCCTTTGCGCTTCACCTTCAACGGCGCGGAACTGACCGGCTATGCCGGGGATACGCTGGCTTCCGCGCTGTTGGCCAACGGCGTGCGGCTGATCGGCCGCAGCTTCAAATACCACCGCCCGCGGGGGATCTTCGCCGAGGGCGTGGAGGAGCCCAACGCCTTGGTCCAACTCGGCCAAGGGGCATCGGGAGAGCCGAACGCTCGCGCCACGCAGGTCGAACTCTACGAGGGGCTGGTTGCCCAAAGCCAAAATTGCTGGCCGAGTGTCGATTTCGATATCGGGGCGATCAATAACCGGCTCTCTTTTTTATTGCCCGCAGGCTTTTATTACAAGACCTTCATGTGGCCCAAGAAGTGGTGGATGAAGTACGAGCGTTTCATCCGCCGCGCCGCCGGGCTCGGCCGCGCCCCGACCGGACCCGATCCGGATATCTACGACAAGCGCTTCGCGCATTGCGATGTTTTGGTGATCGGGGGCGGAGCCGCGGGATTGATGGCGGCCCAAGCGGCGGCCAAGGCCGGAGCGCGGGTGATCATCGCCGACGATCGCCCCGAGCCCGGCGGTCGGCTGACCGGCACTCGCACCATCATCGACGAAGCCCCGGCCACCGAGTGGGTCGATCGGACGGTTGCCGATCTCGATGACGCCCCCGAGGTGCTCAGGCTGCAAAGGACGACCGCGCTCGGCTATTACGATCACAACTTCCTGACCTTGCTCGAACGGCTAGGCGATCATCTCCCCTCGTCCGCTCGAAGCGGGGATCGGCAGATCCGCCAGCGTTTATGGAAGGTCAGGGCGAAGCAGGTGGTGTTGGCGACCGGCGCCCATGAGCGACCCTTGGTTTTTCGCAATAACGACAAGCCGGGGGTCATGCTCGCCGGTGCGGCTCAGGCCTATTCGAATCGCTATGCGGTCCGCCCGGGATCGGGTGCGGCGGTGGTCTTCACCAACAACGACAGCGGGTGGGAGAGCGCCATCGATCTCGCCGATATCGCCGGGATGCGGGTGACCTTGGTCGATGTGCGCTCCGAGCTATCCAATCCTAGGCGCACTTTGCTAAGGCGTCATGGCATCGAGCTCTTGGCGGGCCATGCGATCACCGATGTGCACGGCAACAAGTCGGTCAAGAAAGTCTCGGTGGCGGCATTGGACGATGCCGCCTCGGGATACTCCGGTCGCCACCGCAAGATCTCCTGCGATCTCGTTTGCTCGTCGGGCGGGTGGAATCCTGCGGTCCATCTTTTTTCCCAATCCGGCGGAAAACTCTCCTTCGACGATCAGCGAGGGATCTTCATCCCCTTCGAATCCAAGCAGCCGCAGTTCTGCGTCGGGGCTTGCAGCGGCACCTTGGAGCTGGGGGCCGCCATCTTAGAGGCCCGAGAAGCGGGCAAAGCCGCGGCCGCCGCATGCGGGTTCAAAAAGCGCGCAAGCGCCGGGGCTCTTCCTGAGATCGAACAAAGCGAGCAGACCCCGATCAGGCTTTTATGGTCGACGCCTTCCGGATCGGGGGGGCGAGCGCGCTCGAAACACTTCGTCGATTTGCAAAACGACGTCACCGTCGCCGATGTGGAACTCGCCGCTCGCGAGGGATATCGCTCGGTGGAGCATTTAAAGCGCTACACCACCACCGGCATGGGCACCGACCAAGGCAAGACCTCCAACGTCAACGCGCTTGCTTTGCTATCGCAAACCCTCGATAGCGATATCGCCTTGACCGGCACCACCACCTTCCGTCCGCCCTTCGTCCCTGCGACCTTCGGGGCCCTGGCCGGGCGCGAGGTCGGCGCTCTTTCCGATCCGATCAGAACCACCCCGATGCACGAATGGCATGTCGAAAAGGGGGCGGTTTTCGAGGATGTGGGGCAATGGAAGCGACCGCGCTACTACCCGCTGGCGGATGAATCGATGAAGGATGCGGTGGATCGGGAGTGTCTTGCGGTGCGAGAGGCGGTCGGGATCCTCGATGCCACCACCTTGGGGAAGATCGATATCCAAGGGCGAGACGCCGCCGAATTCCTCGAGCGCATCTACACCAACAACTGGAAAAAACTCGGCATAGGCCGCGGCCGCTACGGATTGATGTGCACCGAAGACGGCATGGTCTTCGATGACGGGGTCACCTTGCGCTTGGGCGAGCGGCATTTTCTGATGCACACCACGACATCCAACGCCGCCCGCGTTTTGGCGTGGCTCGAGGAGTGGCGGCAAACGGAGTGGCCGGATCTGGAGGTCTACTTCACCTCGCTGACCGAGCAACTCGCCACCGCATCGATATCGGGTCCGCTCGCTCGCCCTTTGCTTGCGGACTTGGCTCCCGATATCGACCTCGATCCGAAGGCCTTTCCCTTCATGCACTGGCGCGAAGGAAAGGTAGCCGAGATCCCCGCCCGCATCGCCCGGATATCGTTCACCGGCGAATCATCCTTCGAGATATCCACACCCGCAGGATTCGGTCGTTCGCTTTGGGAGGCGTTGATACAGCAAGGCCGCAAATACGGTCTCACCCCTTACGGGACGGAGGCGATGCATGTGCTTCGGGCCGAGCGGGGATTCATCATCGTCGGCCAGGAGACGGACGGGACGGTGACCCCCATCGATATCGGCATGGCGTCGATGGTCAGCAAAACCAAGGATTTCATCGGCAAGCGCTCCTTGTCCCGCACCGATACCGCCCGCGAGGATCGCAAACAGCTGGTGGGGCTGCTCACGCAAAGCCCGACGGAGGTCCTTCCCGAGGGGGCGCAGATCGTAGACCGAGAAGGCCCGCTACCGATGCCGATGATCGGCCATGTCAGTTCCTCGTATTACAGCGCGAATCTCAAGCGCTCGATCGCGTTGGCGTTGGTGCGCGCAGGCCGTAGCCGTCACGGGGAGTCCGTGGTCGTGCCCCTCGAAGGGCGCAATGTCTCGGCGCTCATCACCGCTCCCGAATTCCTCGATCCGGAGGGAAGCCGTGCCCGCAGCTGATAACTTCCGCTATCAAAGCGCCCTCGATGCTCTCAATCTCGCAAATCGGGCCAAGGATCATACGAGTGCCGCCGACGAGTCCGAGGGCGATCTCGATCTCGATCTCGATCGCAAGGTGATCCTCGGCGAGCGCCCCCCTCGAGGTCTTTTGAATCTGCGCGGCGATGCCGATGACGCCAAATTCAAAAAAGCGGTGCAGACCGTGCTCAAAATCGAGCCGATCACCGAGCCCCTGACATCGCAAAGCAAGGGCGACAGGCAGATGCTATGGCTGGGGCCGGATGAGTGGCTGATCGCCGTCCCCGAAGAAAAGCTCGAGGAGACCGAGGAGGCTTTGCGCAAAAAACTGGAGGATCTGCCTTTCTCCCTTTGCGATATTTCTCATGCGCGCACCATCATCGGCATCGGTGGCCCCAAAGCCATCGACGTGATCGCCAAAGGTTGCCCGCTCGATCTGCATCCGACCGAATTCCCCACAGGCCATTGCGCCCAATCCCGCTTGGCTCGCTGCAATATCCTGATCCACCGGATCGACGATGATCCGACCTTCGAAATCCATGTCGCCCGAAGCTTCGCTCTTTATGCTTGGCAGTGGCTCGAAGACGGTGCCAAGGAGTTCGAAATGCAGATTCTCTTGCAAGCGTGATCGTGCGTGATCGAGTGCTTTGAAAGCACTGTATCCCCTCGATCGATCGAATCGCCAACGATGCGAAATCCATCCCCCGACCTCGATCGTCGCACCACCGAAGAAGCGCTCGGTGATGTGCGCAAAGAAGATGCAAAGAGGTCGGAATAAAGGGTAGTGCATCCAAGTAGCGCATCCAAGCAGTGCAATCCTTATGAGCGATTGCACTCGTATCGCCATCTAAAAAGCGCATCTGCGCAGGAGACCGATCATGAGCGGAAAGAACGAAGGGATATTCGTTCGAAACAAAAAGACCGGGCGCCGGCAACTGATCCCCGAACTTCGCTTGCATATCTTGAAGAATGTGATCACCCGGGAGATGAATCAGCAGCCTGACATAATGGAAGATAAAGAAAATATATTGGAGGCCGGAGTGACAGCGGCTGTTTTATGTTCTCTCAAGCTCGACGAGTGCGAAGAGCATTATATCGAGCAAGCCGAAGCAATGCCCGATATAATGGCCCAAGCATTGGCCGATGCAATCCACCTTGAGCAGTACTATGAGATGAAAGATAAAGAAAAAGAAAAAGACGAATCGAAATGAATCTCTTTTGAACCGAACCGATGCCATACCGATGCCATAGCCGAAAAAACGGATCACCGCATTTTCAAATCGCCCTCATCGATAGCGCATCGATCCCTGCCCGATCGACCGCATCGATGCCGATTGCGAAGCGTCTGCAAAGTATCGAACAGTATCGAAAACCATCGGATTTCGCCGAACCAGATTTGAGGAGATCTCGAGCGCATGAATATCAAAACCGGATTCCTGACTTCCCTTTTCGCTTTAACACTGACGATATCATCGGTTCAGGCGAAAGAGGTCGATATCACCTTGCTGTTGATTTCGGATATCTATCGCATGCAAAGCGAAGACGGTCGAGGCGGATTCAGCAAGGCCGCTACCGTCGCCCGCAGCGAACGAAAGCGCAACGAACATCTGCTCTATATCCACGCCGGGGATACCATCTCACCCTCGTTGATGAGCGGTATCGACAAAGGGGCGCATGTCATCGAGTTGCTCAATATCGTTCCCCCCGATATTTTCGTTCCCGGAAACCATGAATTCGATTTCGGCCCCGAGCGCTTCGAAGAGCTCATCCTCGAAAAACTCGATAGCAAGATATTGAGTGCCAATCTTCGAGATGGTCAAGGGCGCCGCCGGGCGGGAATCGATGATTCGCAGATATTCGATTTCGATGGGGTCAAGGTCGGGGTTTACGGCCTGCTCACCCCCGGCGCCGAGGTTCTTTCCTCCCCCGGTCCCGACTATTCATTCTTGCCCTTGGTGCGCACCGCCCTCGATACCGCCCAAGGGTTGAAAGAGCAAGGCGCCGATATCATCGTCGCCGTCGCCCACACCTCCTTCGCCGAAGACGAGCGATTGCTGGCCGAGGCCGGCGATGCGATGGATATTTTGCTCAGCGGAGACGATCACGATCTCAGACTCGAATTCGATGGTCGAACCGTTTTCGCCGAAACCCGATCCGATGCCGAATATATGGTCGCGATCGATCTTGCCGTCGATGTCGAGGAAAAAGACGACAAGCGCAAAGTGAACTGGTGGCCGAATTTCCGCATCATCGACACCGCCGATCATCCGGTCGATCCCGAAACCGAGGCGCTGGCGCAAACCTATCAGGCGCAGATAGCGACCGAGATGGATAAAACCATCGGCAGCACCGCCACCTCGATGGATACCCGTCGTGTCATCGTGCGAACACAAGAATCCGCCTTCGGCAATCTGCTGACCGATGCCATGCGCGCCTTTTTCGATACCGATATCGCCATCGCCAACGGCGGCGGAATCCGCGCGGGCAAGGAATACCCTGCCGGATCCGATCTGACGCGGCGCGATATCTTCGAGGAGTTGCCTTTCGGCAACACCTTGGTCGGGCTGCGAGTATCGGGAGAGAACCTGCTCAAAGCGCTGGAAAACGGCGTCTCCCAAGTCGAAAACAGCGCCGGCCGCTTCCCCCATGTCTCGGGGATCACTATGGATGTGGACCCCTCCATGCCGGCCGGGGAACGCATCATGAACGTCAAGGTCGACGGCAAGCCCCTCGATAAAAGCGCCCTTTACAGCGTTGCCACCAACGAATACATGGGCAGAGGCGGCGACGGCTACGATGCTCTGGCCACCGGCGAGATGATCTTCGACGGCGACGACAGCGACCTGATCGCCTCGATCCTGATCCAGTTCATTCGCACCAACACCCCCGTAACCCCGAGGGTGGAAGGGCGGATCAATATGATCAAGGCAAACTGATCCAAGCATTCTCTTGCCTCTGCCCCGGGAGCCTTTATAAAAAACAAGAATCGTCGAGCGAAATCGACTTCGAGCCATCTTGATCGATTTCGCTCAGACCCCGTTCACAGGGGACAATGAACCCTCGTATCGACGAATCAGGCTTTGGGCTTTTCGCCGATCATCATCGCAAAAATGACAAGGAGCGATGACATGGATGTAATTCTCGGATTGCTGGTCGTATTCGGATTCTTCTGGCTCGTCATCACAATCATCCGCAGCATCTTGGTCTGGATCGGCGCCGCCCTCGGCGAGGGCGCCCAAAAAGCCCGAGACGAAGCCAACCGCAAACGCTCGGATAACGATGGGTGATTGAAAAGCGGACTCAAGACATATCGAAAAAGCGAAAATTGATAGAGATATCGAAAGCGGCGGTCGCTTAGAAATTTCCCCCGGCAGTGAGCCTACCGAGAGCGGCCTAGGTTTTATCAAGTAGTTATATACGATAGTAGTGCCGAAACGAGTTGTACTTGCTGATTACCCATCCACCTGACTGATTTGGAGATCGATAATAATGTCTACCCCCCCAATTTTTCGAATCGTACGTTGTTTCATGGTGATAATCTCGACTTCATGCGGGCAATGAATTCGGAGACTATCGATCTAATCGCAACGGACCCGCCATTCAACAAGGGCAAGGATTTCCATGCGACTCCCGATAGCCTCACCGCCGGGGCTAAGTTCCAAGATCGGTGGAGTTGGGAGCAAGATGTTCATCAGTCTTGGATCGACGAGATCAAAAACGATAATTCGAGAGTAATGCATGCTATCCAATGTGCTCGGGAGACACACTCGGATAGCATGGGAGCGTTCTTGTGCTTTTTAGCGGTGCGGTTGCTGTCAATGCACCGGATATTGAAGCCTACCGGGAGCATTTACCTACATTGCGACCAGACAGCGAACTCGTATATTCGGATGATCATGGATGCGATTTTCGGTGTCAATAATTTCCGCAATGAAATCACTTGGTCATACAATCGATTTAGTCGTCGCGGAGATTCTTACGCGCGAATGGCGGATACTATTCTTTTCTACACTAAATCCAAGCTATATCACTTCGAAAAGCCTATTGGCGTTGCAAGGGATAATGATAGATATTGAAAGGGATACCATACTGTTACTGATCGTGGTGTGACGAAGTTGCTGGTTTATTGCCCTGAAAAGGCTGCCGATAAGATTGCAGAAGCCAAGAATCTGGGACGAGTGATCAAATATACCGAAGCACAAACTCCAACGATTGGAAATGTTTGGTTTGATATTCCGATCATCAATCCCGCGTCGGCCGAACGTTTAGGCTATCCAACGCAAAAACCCGTCGCATTATATGAGCGTATTATCAAAGCATCATGCCCTGAAGGTGGAATCGTGATGGACCCCTTCGCTGGATGCGCCACGACGTGCGTTGCTGCCGAGCGTCTTGGTCGGCAATGGGTTGGGATCGACCTTTGGAACAACGCATCGGCGGTGGTAGCCGAGCGGATGGAGCGGGAGTGCGCCGATATGTTCGGCGGTTCCATTATCACATCGTCCACTCCTCCGATCCGTACCGATGACGGAGAAACCGCAGCCCCGTATCTTCGAGCAAAAGTAAGGGTGCATGAACCGAAGGGAGATCGCATGAGCCGGTCGGAAATGTACGATCACTTGATCGAACAATATGGATCGGTTTGTCAGGGTTGCGATCGGAAGTTTGACGATCCCCGATACTTGGAACTCGACCACAATACACCTCGTGCGGATGGTGGTATCAATCACATCAGCAATCGGATTTTATTATGCGGTCCGTGCAATCGGTTGAAGTCCAATACCTACACCCTTAGCGGTCTTCGGAAGGAAAATAAAAAGCGTGGGTATATGTGCTCCGGGTGATCGATTGACGAACTCATCGAAAAGACTTCGGTACTATCCGATTGGTTGCTCCTTTTTCGGTGTTGATATTGGCTTCTTTTCAGCCCTCGCCATCGAGCCGGGCTCGCTCGATGGTCGCCTCCATTCCTTCCGTGGCAAGGGCATCGCTGCGGGCCATGATCATGAAGTCTCGATCGTTGCGGGCATCGCAAGCGGCTTCGATGCGACCGATCATTTCTCGTGGCTCGACGATAGTCTTGCCGGGGCTATGTCCGCAACGTTTGCGTTCGATCTGATCTTCGATGTGCACGGCTGAGACCCCGGCTTTTTCCAGCAATCGAATCGAGCGGGCGATGTTGGCGGGTCCGCCCCAGCCGGTATCGATATCCACCAAAAGCGGTAAATCCGATGCGTTGCAGATCCGCTCGGCATCCATCAACACATCGTGCATGGTGGTCAGGCCCAGATCCGGCAGTCCGTGGGATGCGCTTGCCACCCCGCTGCCTGAAAGATAGATCGATCGATGCCCGGCTTTTTCCGCGAGCATGGCGCTGTAAGCGTTGATGGTGCCCACGATCTGCAAAGGGGGTTGGTGCGAAAGGGCTTTTTTGAATCGGGCGCCGGGGCTTTGGGTAGCGGACATCGCTTCGATCTCCTGTTCGATCTCCTCGAGGGTCAAGGCGATCCGGTTCGAAGGGGGTGCAAGAAGGTTGTGTTAGGAGGATATCGCTCGCATCGCCTTGCGGGCGGCGCCTGCCAAATACATCGAACCCGTTGCGCAGATCGTGTTTTGCTTGTCTGCGGTATCGAGGGCTTTCAAGATGGCGGCGTGAGGTTCGAAGACGGGGACGATCTCGGTATCGGGATGCAAGCGCGAGAGGATCTGCGCCAGATCTTCGGCCGGATAGGAACGGGAGGGCTCGGCGGTCGTGGCGATCACGAGGTCGGCTTTTTCGACCATCGGGGATAGAACCTTCGATATATCTTTGGCGAGGTTGAGACCGAGCACCGCGATCAGCCCTTGGGTGCATGGAGGTTGGAGGGTCTCGATGGTTTCGATCAGTCTTTCGATCGAGATACGGGTATGGGCGCCATCGACGATGAACAGAGGGGAGGTTCGCAAGATCTCCATCCTTCCCGGCAAGAGGGTATCGCCCAAGGCATCGCCGATCGCCGGATCGTCGAGTCGATCCAGCGCTCCGGCGGCATCGGCCAAGGCGATGCTCAAAGCCGCGTTTTCCCGCATCGCCCCTCCCGGATGCCGCAGGCGAACGGGGATCGCGCGCTTTGCGATGCGAACGATGAAGGCGTTGTCGTGCGAGTCGGGGTCGGGGCCGCGATAGTCTGCGCTCGCTTGCTTGCGGGCGAGGTGCTCTTCGATCGAGAAATCCACCCCCAAGCGAATCAGCGGGGCATCCTTGCGAAGGGCTTCGGCTTCGACGATCGCCTGCAAATCGGGGGCGAGGCGGCCGATGATGTGAGGGATTTGGGGGCGGATGATCGCCGCCTTGTCGTCGGCGATATCGCAAAGGGTGGGTCCGATCCGATCCGCATGTTCGAGCTCGATGCCGGTGATGCAGGTGGCCAAGGGAATGCAAGCGGAGGTGGGATCGTGCCTCGCGCCGATCCCCGCTTCGATCACCGAGATTTCGACCTCGGCGCGAGCGAAGGCGCAAAAGGCGGCGGCTACCAAGGCATCGAAAAAAGCGGGGGCGAGGTCGTTTGCATTCGGGTCGGCGCTTTCTCGATGCAGGTCGGCGACGCTCGGGCGGATCGCCTCCAAAGCCTGTGCGAAGCCTTCGCAGGAGATCGGAGCCATGCCGAGCCGGATGCGCTCTCGCCACTGTTCGAGGTGGGGCGAGGTGAAGGCTCCGCTTCGAACCCCCGCCGCTTCGAGCAGGGCTTGGGTGAACAAGGCGGTGGAGCCTTTCCCTTTGGAGCCGGTGATATGGATCGCCCGGAAATGTCGTTCGGGGTTTTTCAAGCGCCGAAGCAAGGTGTCGATCGGGAGCGGTGCCTGGCGTCGGTGGCGGGCGCGGGGCGATGGTCGGATCAGCGATTCCACGAAATGCACCGCATCCCGATAGTGATCGATGCGTCGGGCGATGCGTTGGGAATCCTCCGGATTGAATGCCCCCGCGTTCATCCGGCGGGGTTCGTCGATGAGAATGTCATCGCATGACCTTGAATCGTCGGCGGGTGTTTGGGCCTCGATACCCAAAGCCGCGCTCGTGTTTTGATAAGAGCCCTCGACGAAGACGATGGGCGGCAATCATCGTTCATCGTCGATCCTTGTTCGATGATCCTTATCAAGTCATCCCCTCGCATCGCACTCTCGATACTCTTTCTCGATACTCTTTCTCGATGCTCTTTCTCAATCAGCGGAGCCCTCGGGTATTTCCACACCGCGGCGGCGACAGGCGGCCAGCAGGGTGTTGTGTAGCAAGCAAGCGATGGTCATCGGTCCGACCCCTCCCGGTACCGGGGTGATACCTGCGGCCACCGATCGGGCGCTTTCGAAATCCACATCGCCCACCAGCCGATTCTTGCCGCTTTCGTCCACGATCCGATTGATGCCGACATCGATGACCGTCGCCCCCGGGCGGATCCATTCTCCGGGCACCATGCGGGGGCGTCCGGTGGCGGCGACGAGGATCTCGGCCTGCTTGCATTGCCCGGCGAGATCGCGGGTTCTGGAATGGGCGATGGTGACGGTGCAGTTCTTTTGCAGCAATAGCTGGGCCATGGGTTTGCCGACGATATTGGAGCGACCGAGCACCAGCGCATGCTTGCCGGAGAGATCACCGAGGCGGTCTTCGAGCAGCATCGCACAGCCCAAGGGGGTGCACGGGACCAAGCCATCGCCCCCGATCGCGAGCAACCCGGCGTTGGTGGTATGAAAACCGTCTACATCCTTGGCGGGGTCGATGGTGGCGATCACCGCATCGGCGCGGATCTGATCCGGCAAGGGGAGTTGCACCAAAATGCCGTCCACGGAGGGGTCGCGGTTGAGCCGATCGACAAGAGCCAGCAAATCCTTCTCCGAGGTTGTATCGGGCAATCGGTGCTCGAAGGATTCCATCCCCGCCTCGCGGGTTTGGCGGGCCTTGTTTCGCACATAGACCTCGCTGGCCGGATTTTCTCCGACCAAGACCACCGCCAACCCCGGGGCGCATCCGGTGCGAGTGCGAAAGGTGTCGACTCGGCTTTTGACCCGACCTCGCAAACCGGCGGCGAAAGCCTTGCCGTCGATGATCTTTTCATCTTCGACCCTTCCCTCGTCATTCGGGGGGGTGTTCGAATTCGTGCTCGAGGTGCCGCTCATCGATGCCATCTCCTTGCAATGCGGACGATGTGGTTTGAGAAGACGTGGTTGAGAATAGATGGTTGAGAAATCAGGGCAAATAGAAGAGTGCGAGATCGCCCCGAGGAAAACCGACATGGATGGCTGTCGCCTCGGTCAACGACAACGCATCGTGCGAAGGGGAATTATCACCGACATAGGGCCACAAACCGAGCCTGCCGCCGCTTCGCCTCGCCGAGCATGATCGAAGATTCGAACCGATCGGTCGATCGAATCGAAGGGTAGGGGATCTTGCCCGAAAAGGGCTTCGAGCGTTCACGATATCGAAGACGATCACAGCCTCGGCGCGGCATCGACTTGGCATCGGCGCGATATCGATATCCGAAGGATTCAAACACCGATCCCATCGCTTGCGATCTTCGAATCATCGCCGGTCGGTGCTCTCGAAGCGATCGAGAAGGCTCCCGCTTGCAAACCCTTGATCGGCAAGGGCGAGAGTCGAGTTTGCCCGAATTGTTTCGGGAGAGAAAAAGAGGTTTTCGCGGGGTCGAATTCTGTCGCAAATAGCCAAAAATATGTCGCGTAAATATCATAACCGCAGCAATATTGGAGGCTGCTGCTGATAGTCTACCCGCCATTCGAAAGGCCATTTCAAAGATTGAGAAAAAAGTCCTCGGGATCATCGGCTTCGATGCCGAGACGCACCGGTTTCGCACCGGACCGAAAGGGACTGAAAGCCGAGAGAAGAAGGGTCGAGCCGGTCCTTCGAGCGCAAGCGTTCGAGCCGATCGTTCGATTCATGGACTCTTGCGGCAATGCCATCCCATCAAGAGGAGTTCACCACCGTGCAACCATCATTCGAACCGATGAGCGATGACGATCTCGATCTCGATGATCGAAAGGATCGTGCCGATGATTCGGAAGACGAGGAGGATGGCGAGGAAATCGATCTGAGTGCCTTGTCCGACGAAGATCTGGTCAAGCAGATGCATGACGATCTCTATGACGGGCTCAAAGAGGAGATCGAGGAAGGCACCAATATCCTTTTGGAGCGCGGATGGCAGGCGAAGAAAGTGCTCGACGAGGCGCTGGTGGAGGGAATGCGCATCGTCGGTATCGACTTTCGCGACGGCATCCTTTTCGTTCCGGAAGTTTTGCTTGCGGCGGGGGCGATGAAGGGGGGGATGGCTATTTTAAGGCCGCTACTGGCCGAGACCGGGGCGGAGACGATCGGCAAGGTCGTGATCGGAACGGTCAAGGGCGATATTCACGATATCGGCAAGAACTTGGTGGGGATGATGCTCGAAGGAGCCGGCTTCGAGGTGATCGATCTCGGTATCAATACCGATGCCGACGCCTTCATCGCCGCGCTTCACGAGCATAAGCCGGATATCTTGGGGATGTCGGCATTGCTGACCACCACCATGCCCTATATGAAAGTGGTCATCGACACGTTGAAGGAGAAGGGGCTGCGCGACGATTACACCGTGCTCGTCGGCGGCGCCCCCCTCAACGAGGAATTCGCCAGCGCCGTCGGCGCCGACGCCTATTGTCGGGATGCCGCGGTTGCGGTCGAAACCGCCAAGGATTTCATGATGCGCCGACACAATATCCGGGGGGCGATGGCGAGCGCTTAAGGCGGGCTTTTTGCCAAGGCCTCTTGCGAGGCGGGGCTGTTGAGAGAGTGAAGCGCTCGCGGATGTTAAAGAACGGGTTGGCAAGCGGAGATTCAGGGGATTGGGGTGCCTCGGGATTGTCTTGATCTTTGTTCTCTCGGTAGCCGTGCCGCCGTTGGGTATCGCGTTGTTGGTGTTGATCGTCTTGTCGTGGATATTCAAAGGCGCAGGCGATGCCCTTCGAAGCGACAAGGACGATGGCGGTGAGCGTCGCCGCCCCAAATATAACGAGCCGTATCACAAGCCATCGAAGCGAGGCTCGAAAGACGGTTTCAGGTCATCGAGGCAAATCGCTTCGGGCGGCGCTTCACGAGAAGATCGTGCGCAGGCGGATAGCGGCTCGGGGTGTTCGGGTTGCATCGGACTCATCCTCTTGCTGATGTTGATCGGTTTTTTGATGGGCTGAAACGGCGACCGGCCGGTTTGGGGGGTAGGCAAACGCCGGCCGAATCGATGCGTCTTTCGCTCTTGCCTTTTCAAACCACGGTTTCGGACACTTTTTTGAATTCCCGTTCGAGCCCCCGTTCGAACCGCTGTTTCGAGATTCCCCTTTTCCAGGAGACGAGATTTGACCGATACCGTCATCAGTTCGGCCAAGCGGGAGGTCGTGATCGGTTTCGAGCGGCCCTTCGTCGTGATCGGCGAGCGGATCAACCCGACGGGGCGCAAGATCCTCGCCGCCGAAATGTCCTCCGGGGATTTCTCCCGCGTCGGTTCGGATGCCTTGGCGCAGGTGCAAGCCGGGGCCCACATGCTCGATGTCAATGCCGGTATCCCGCTCGCCGATGAACCGGCGCTGCTCGCGCGGGCGGTGGAGTTGGTGCAATCGCTGACCCCGGTTCCGCTCTCGATCGATTCGTCGATCGTCGATGCCCTCGAAGCGGGCCTTGCGGTCTATCAGGGGAAGGCCTTGGTCAATTCCGTGACCGGCGAGGAAGAGCGCTTGGAGGCGGTATTGCCGCTGATCAAGAAATACGGGGCGGCGGTGGTTGCGATCTCCAACGACGAAACCGGCATCTCCGAGGATCCGGACGAGCGCTTCGAAGTGGCCAAGAAGATCGTCCAGCGCGCGGCGGACTACGGCATCCCGCATAACGATGTGGTGGTCGATCCGCTGGTGATGCCGATCGGGGCCATCAATCAGGCCGGGCGGCAGGTCATCCATATCGTCAAGCGCCTTCGCGAGGAGCTCGGCGTCAATACCACCTGCGGGGCATCCAATATCAGCTTCGGATTGCCCAATCGCAACGGCATCAACGCCGCCTTCTTGACGATGGCCATCGGCGCGGGGATGACATCGGCGATCACCAATCCCTTGCATGACGGGGTGATGCAGGCCTGCATGGCCGCGGATGTGATGATGGGGCACGATCCCGATTGTCGGCGGTGGATCACGCGCTATCGCGAGCCCTCGGCGATGGGGGGCGAGGGCGAGCGTCGGCGACGTTCGAGTCGTCGGGGGCGCCGTGTCTGATACGCCCCTTCCCGATCCCGACGCCGAGGCGCAGATCGTCTTCACCCCTTCGGGAAGGCGGGGGCGCTTCCCCGTCGGCACCGCGGTGCTCGATGCCGCGCGGGCGCTGGGGGTGGATCTGGATTCGGTTTGCGGAGGAAGGGGGATTTGCGGTCGCTGTCAAGTCGTGCAGAGCGTCGGTGAGTTTTCCAAGCACGGTCTTTCCTCTCGTCCCGAGCACCTCTCCGAATTCGGCGCGGTCGAGCGGCGCTATCACGAAAAGCGCTCGCCTTTGGACCCCGGGCGTCGCTTGGGCTGCTCGGCGAAGATCCAAGGCGATCTGGTCATCGATGTCCCCCCGGAAAGCCAAGTGCACCGGCAGGTGGTGCGAAAACGCGCCGAAGTGCACGATATCAGGATCGATCCGGTGGTGCGTTTGCACTATGTGGAGGTCGCCCCCCCCGACATGCATGAGCCCATCGGGGATCTGCGGCGGGTCAAGGAGATGCTGGCTGAGCAGTGGGATCTCCACGATCTGGAATGCGGGATCGGGGTGCTGGAGTCTCTGCCCGGGGCGCTTAGGGAGGGTCGGTGGCAGGTCACGGTGGCGGTGCACGAGGCTCGGGAGATCGTCGCGGTTTGGCCCGGTTTTCGCGAGCGGGTTTTCGGGGCCGCGGTGGATGTGGGATCGACCACCATCGCCGCCCATCTATGCGATCTCGCCAGCGGCGAAGTCGTGGCATCGGTGGGTTCGATGAACCCCCAGATTCGCTTCGGCGAAGATCTGATGAGCCGGGTTTCTTATGTGATGATGCACCCCGGGGGCGAGCGGGAAATGACCGCGGTGGTGCGAAAGGCGGTACGCGACTTACTTTACGAAGCGTCGGCGGAGGCGGGGATCGACGCCCTCGATATCCTGGATGTGGTCTGGGTCGGCAATCCGATCATGCACCACCTCATGCTCGGTCTCAATCCGGTGGAGTTGGGGCAGGCCCCCTTCGCCTTGACCATCGACGAAGCCCTGTCGATACCGGCGCGGGATCTCGATCTCGATCTGCAACCGGGGGCCAGGGCCTACGCATTGCCTTGCATCGCCGGGCACGTCGGAGCCGATACCGCGGGGGTGATCCTCTCCGAGGCGCCGCATCTGCAAGACGAGATCAACCTCGTGGTGGATGTGGGAACCAATGCCGAGATCGTCCTTGGCAATCGCGAGCGCTTGGTCGCCGCATCGAGCCCCACGGGACCGGCCTTCGAGGGGGCGCAGATCAGCTGCGGCCAGCGCGCCGCCCCCGGAGCCATCGAAAGGGTGCGTATCGACCCCGAAACCTTGGAGCCCAGATTCAAGGTCATCGGCTGCGATGGTTGGTCGGACGAGGTCGATTTCCGGGGTTGCGATGGAACGGCGAAGGGTTCGCAAGCCAAGGGGGTCGATGTCACCGGCATTTGCGGTTCGGGCATCATCGAGGTCGTGGCCGAGATGTATCTATCGGGGATCGTCGACGAGGATGGAGTGATTCGATCCGAAGGGGCGAAGCGAAGCGATCGCATCGTCGCCGACGGGCGCACCTGGGCCTATGTTTTGCACCGGGGCGATATCGAGGTGAGGATCACGCAAAATGACATCCGCGCCATCCAGCTCGCCAAAGCCGCTCTTTATGCCGGGGTGCGGTTGTTGATGGACCGTCTCGGCGTGGAGCGGATCGATCGCATTCGCTTGGCCGGCGCTTTTGGCAGCCATATCGATGTCAAATACGCCATCGTGCTCGGGTTGGTGCCCGATTGCGCCATCGATCACGTGACTTCGGCGGGCAATGCCGCCGGTACCGGCGCCAGGGTGGCGCTGCTGGATCGAGGGGCTCGCTCGGCGATCGAGCGGGTGGTGCGCTTGATCGAGAAGATCGAGACCGCCGTCGAACCGAAGTTTCAGGAGTATTTCGTGGAGGCGATGGCGATCCCTCATAAAACCGCGGAATATCCCGAACTGTCCAAGGTTCTCGCCTTGCCCAAGCGAAAGGCCGACGGGGCCAAGGAGTCGGCGGTCAAGGCCGGCGATGAAGGGATCGAGGAGCGCCCTCGTCGTCGCCGGCAACGGCGGCGGGCTCGCCTGTAGAGCACCGAAAGTGGAGCACTAAAAGTAGAGCGTCGAATGTAGAAGCGCCGAAAGCCCTATCGAGAGCGGGCGAGGAGCGCTTGTTTTCGACCCAAAACCCCGCCATCGTCGTTTATCCTATCGGTCTCGGTTTGCCAAGCGCCGATGCTTCGATCCTTTTCGGATCTTATCGGGATACATTGTTCAATCTTATTTTCGAGACTCTTTTTTCGATACCTTTTTCGATACCCTTTTCTCGAGTCATTTTTCGATCCGCATTCGATCCCTGCCAACCGGGAGCCATCGATGAATCTTCCCCTCGAGGCGGCGACCACGCTCGCCGACGAACTCGAAGCCCTCCTTCCGGGCCGATGCTCGACCGCCCCCTCGGTGCTCGAGCAGCACGGAAAGGACGAGTCCTATCATGCCGTCGCCCCGCCGGATATCGTCGTCTTCCCCGAAAGCACCGAGGAAGTGCAGCAGGTGGTCGTTCTATGTCGTCGATACGGCTCTCCGGTGATCCCCTTCGGCACCGGTACCTCGCTCGAAGGACATGTGCAGGCCCTTCGAGGCGGTGTTTGCATCGATGTTTCGAAGATGGATCGGATCTTGGAGGTCAACGCCGACGATCTCGATTGCTTGGTACAACCGGGCGTCACCCGCAAGCGACTCAATACCCATTTGCGCGATACCGGTCTTTTTTTCCCCATCGACCCCGGGGCCGATGCCTCGCTCGGCGGGATGGCCGCCACCCGCGCCTCGGGCACCAACGCGGTGCGCTATGGAACCATGCGCGAGAATGTATTGGGATTGACCGTCGTTCTCGCCGACGGACGCATCATCCAAACCGGGGGGCGGGCGAAAAAATCCGCCGCCGGCTACGACCTCACCCGGCTCTTCGTGGGATCGGAAGGCACCCTCGGGGTCATCACCGGCATCCGGCTGCGTCTGTACGGAACCCCGGAAGCGATTTCCAGTGCCGTTTGCCCCTTCGATACCCTCGCCGGTGCGGTCGATACCGTGATCAGAGCCATCCAATTCGGCATTCCCGTCGCCCGCATCGAATTGCTCGACGAAGTGCAGATGGATGCGGTCAATCGCTATTCCGGATACGACTATCCCGTATCCCCGACCCTCTTTTTCGAATTCCACGGTAGCCAGGACGGAGTGCGAGAGCAGGTGGAAACGACCAAGGCGTTGGCGGCGGAAAACGGGGGCGGGGAGTTTCGATGGGCCAACCTCCCGGAAGAGCGCGCAAGACTCTGGCAAGCGCGCCATGACGCCTACTACGCCTCGCTCGCCTTGCGCCCCGGATCCAAGGGTTGGGCCACGGATGTCTGCGTGCCGATATCGAGCCTCACCGAATGCATCCTACAGACCCGAGCCGATATCGACGCCTCCGGATTGATAGCCCCGATCGTAGGTCACGTAGGCGACGGCAACTTCCACTTGGCATTCGTTTTGGATCCCGACGATCCGCAAGAACTCGCCCGAGCGCAGGCGCTCAACGATCGCATGGTCGAGCGCGCTCAGCAGATGGGCGGCACCTGCACCGGCGAACACGGGGTGGGCTACGGCAAGATCGAATATATGGATAAAGAGCACGGACAAGAGGCCGTGCAGGTCATGCACCTCATCAAGAACGCTCTCGATCCCGACAATCTCATGAATCCGGGAAAGATTCTGCCTGACGAGGCTTGAGGTCGGATTCGTCATTCGGCGGCGCATCGTCGAAAAGAGCATTTCGATTCGTTTTGTCGGGCTCGCTCTTTTCGTCGCTCAGCCATGAAATATTGAGCGAGGGCGGCAGGCGCAAGCGTCGTTCGTCCTTGGGCGAAAGGCCGTAGACGCTGCGGTAGCACTTGCTGAAATGGGCGGCGGAGACGAAACCGCAGGCAAGGGCGACGTGCGTGATCGGCATCGCCGTTTGCTGCAAGAGCTGACGCGCGCGATCGAGGCGGAGTTCCAAGTAATAACGCCTGGGGACGCAGTGGATATGGCGCTGAAAGAGACGCTCCAACTGGCGTCGGGAAATACCGACATGGCTTGCCAGTTCGTCGAGGTTCATCGGCTCTTGCAAGTTGGCCTCCATCAGCGAGATCGCCTCGACCAGCTTCGGCTGACTGGTGCCCAAGTGCATTTTCAAAGGGGTGCGCTGGCGATCGTTGCGGCGGCGAATGCGCTCGCAGATGAATTCCTCCGATATCATCGCCGCCAAGCGGTGTCCGTGGCGAGCCTCGAGAAGGTTCAGCATCATATCCAGCGGGGCCACCCCGCCCGAACAGGTGTAGCGGTCGCGGTCGATCTCGAAGAGTTCGGAGGAAATGATCGCATGGGGATATTCCTCGCGCAGACTCGCAAGATTCTCCCAATGGATGGTGCACCGATAGCCGCCCAAGAGTCCGGCGCGGGCCAATAAAAGCGTCCCGGTGCAGATCCCGCCGAGCGCGATTCGCTGCCGGGCGAGTCTTTGCAGCCAAGCGATGAGCTTAGGACTCGAATGATGCTGAGGCCGCTCGCCGGCGCAGATCAAGACGAGGTCGGCGCGCATCACGGAATCGACGCTCCCGTCCACCTCGACGGACAGACCGTTGCTGCCGACCACCGCCTGCCCGCTATCGCTGACGATTCGCCAGCGATACAAAGGCTTGCGGCTCAAGCGGTTGGCCATTCGCAACGGTTCCAGTGCGCAGCTGAAAGCGATCAGGGAGTATTCGTGGATCAGGACGAAGACGACTTCCTGCGGACGACCTTCCCGGATATGGGCGATGGAAGGGGGGGCGTGTTCGATCATCGGCTTGACCCGTTCAACTGGCGTGGCGACCCTCGAGGCGACGAGGAGTCGGTCGGATATGATATTCGGCGAGTCAAGGCAGGCGATGGTGCATCGTCTTCGATGCGCGCAAAGCATGCAAGCAAAATGTACCGTGACATCGAGGAGAGTCAATCCCGTGAACGACAACGATAAGAACAATGGTACGCATGGACCGAAGGCTTATTTCATCGCCGAGGTCGAAGTGCACGATCCGGCCCTTTTCGAAGAATATCGCAAGCGGGTGCCGGCGAGTATCGAGGCCTTCGGGGGTCGCTATATCGTGCGGGGCGGGGCGGCCGAAAACCGAGAGGGCCAGTGGCAACCCAAGCGCATCGTCGTCGTCGAATTCCCGAGTATGGAGCGAGCTCTCAAATGGCACGACTCCGATCACTACGCCCCGATCCGCCAAATGCGAGAGGCTTCCGCCATCACCTCGTCGATTGTGGTCGAGGGGGTTTGAGCAAGGAGCATCGCTCCCGCCGCATTTCTCCCGCCGATCGAATCCCACTCTCCTTTTCGCCACCAGACGTTTTTTCGGTGAAGCCCCAAGAGGTCTTGTCGTGAAGAAATACGGAATACGCATTACTTTGCCCCCCGGGGATGTCATGTCCGCCCACCACCTGCTCGGGCCGAATTTCGAGGCCTTTCGCTGGTATGAATCGCGCCTCGAGCGAGACGAGGCTTACCGGTCGATGCAAAACCATCCCGACTATTACCGGGTCGGCGACAGCCCGACCCAATTGCTGGCGAAGATCGATCCCGATCCCTCGTAGGCTCGGAGTCGAAAGCGAAGCGATCTTTCCGTCAATCATCCTTGGTTTGTTCGTGCTCGCTCAGGAAGGCATCGATGCATTGGCGTGCCGGAGCGGCCGTATCTTCGAGCATCTCGGCGCGCAAGTAGATGATGACCAAGGTCAAGGCGGTCAAACCTTCGTCGTCTCGCTGCTGCCTTGCTTGTCGGTGCTGGGTGCGGAAATGTTCGACGATGGGGCCATAGCGCGAAGGGTCGGTGCCGCCTCTTTCGTGCGCGAGCGAAAGGGCTTGGGCGGTGCGCTCGGCGATCCTTCGAATCCGTTCCGGGCGGGCGGGGGTGCAGGCGATTTCGATCACTTCCTCGGCATCGCGGCGGAGTCTTTTCGCCCGTCGCTCATCGCCGAAAAAGGGCGAAAGGAATCGAAGAAGACGATCGATCATGCAGGTTGCGCCGAATCCTCTTCGAGCGAGCGGACCAGCTCGCGCCAAGCGGGCTCGCTCGAAGCGTCGTCGGTCGATGGGGTGCTTCCGTAGATGGAGACCCTTTTGACCGGCGTGTTCTCATAGCGGCGGCGAAGCAGGCTCCCCGGATCGCCGTCGGCACTCGATACGGCGACCGCCTCGAGAAGGCGATCGCTGATCCGATCCGCCATTTCGTCGATCCTTCCCTCGCGCATCAATGCCCCGAGGCGTTGCGCCGCTTCCCCCTCGCCGTGGAATTCGAGGAAGGTTCGGTAGCTCGGGGTCGAGGCGTAGAAGGCGATCTGTCGACGAACCTCCCGCTCGCTCTCTTGACGTTCGGCTTCGCTCTCGCCTTGGACCACGAAGCACATCGCCACCACATCGATATCATCGATGGTGCGCCCGCGCCGCCGGGCGCCATCGGCGAAGGCGGGGCAAAGGATATCGCGTAAGTACTCCGGGGAGTGCATCGGGTGCATGTTGAAGCCCTGCGCCACTTCGCCGGCGGCCCGAGCCATGCGGGGATTGACCCCCGCCAGATAGACCGGGATATCCGGATGTGGGATCGGGCCGGGGTTGAAAAAATCGCTGATCAGGCGGAAACGATAAAAAGGACCCTCATAAGCAGGCTTCGCTCCGGTTTGAAAACTGTGCCAGATCGCCCGCAGGCAGTCGATATAGTCCGTGATTCGGGCCGCTGGATGGTCGAATATGCCCGAGAATCGGCGTTCGATATGAGCCCGCACTTGGGTGCCGAGCCCGAGAAGCAGCCGGCCTTGGCTCGTTGCCTGCAAGTCCCATGCGCTCATGGCCATCGAGAAGGGGGAGCGGGCGAAGGCCACGGCGATATTGCTCCCGATTTTGAGTCTCTCGGTTGCCAATGCCGCTTGCAGGAGGGGGAAGAAGGGATCGTGGCGGGTCTCGACCGACCAGATCGCATCGAAGCCCAACCACTCGATATATCTTGCTTCGGAGCCGATTTCGGCCAGGGGGACATCCGGAATACGCGCATCGAGTTCCATCGTTATCGTCTCTATCTCCGAAAGGGGGCCGACAAGCGGCGGGAAAGAGCGGTGGATCTTTCGAAATCCGATCGATATCGGGTGGCTCCACGCTCTTTTTCGGGAGTTGAATCTGAATCGCTTCGGGGTTCGAAAATCGAATCGGATAGTGTCGAAATCATGATGTCGAGGTCATGATGCCAGAGTCGGGAGGGGCGGGGGAGTCGAGTCGGGGTGGTTGAAAGCCTGCGTCATGAACGGAAGTACCGGCAGCGGAAGTATCGAGAAAGGGTGCTTTGCGAAAAGAGATGGATGACGAAGGAGATGGCTCGTCATATCCAAGGATGTCGGTCGGCGAGGATCGATGGAGACGGGGGAAAGCGAGGGTGCGCATCTTGCGGGGATCGTTTGCCGAGCGACGAGCCCTTCGCAAGAGCGTCGCCCGATGTGAGATGAAAAGAACGGGAGCGATGGGATAAGACATTTTATAGGACATCGGCCATTTTCGGTCATATCCTACCCGTTGACGAAAAGGAAGGGCGAAATATCGATGGGCGAGGCTGGCAGGTTGGCGGGGACGGGGCG
This sequence comes from Thioalkalivibrio sp. HK1, assembly GCA_000583135.1. GTDB lineage: Bacteria > Pseudomonadota > Gammaproteobacteria > HK1 > HK1 > HK1. The sequence continues at coordinate 3,414 of JFBG01000006.1, read as the reverse complement.
GGTAGGGTTGAAATGAAAGGGCGGGGTGAATGCTCCGTCCTCGGCGCTATTCCTCGGGTTTTTCCTTTTCTTTGCAAGGTGTCGGCTTGTCGCTCGCCCGCTCCTCGAAGGAATCGAAATTTGAGCCTGAGTCGAACTCCGTCTTCGAGCCTTGCAGCCAATCCCCCAGCGCCCGGGCGATCCTTCGAGCATGGGCGTCGTTCTTTTTTCCCTTGCCGAGCGCGCACTCCCAAACCACCGATACTCTCCAACCCATCTCCAGCAGGATATAGCGATTGCGTCGATCGCGCTCTACGTTTTGTCGGAATTTCGCATCCCAGAACTCCCTTCGGGTCGAAGGGGTGGATGCATGCTTGCAATCCGGATGCCGATGCCAGAAACAGCCGTGCACGAAACAGATCGCCCGATAGCGCGGGAAAACGATATCCGGGGTACCCGGAAGACGGCGGTCGTGCAGGATATATCTGAACCCTTTGGCATGCAAAAAGCGCCTTAGCGTCCGCTCCGCTTTCGAATTCTTCCCGCCGACGCTCGCCATGATGCGAGAACGAGTCTTTAGGTCGACGGTATCGGTCATCGGGCGTTTCCGGTGATGGGCAAACCGGGTGAGAGGACGAAGATTGGGGATGAAGATCGGGGATATCGATCAAGGATGCAAAGAAAAAGGGCGGCTCTCTCGATCTTCGAAGAGGGCCGCCCCATATCATCACCGGATTAGTGCACGATCTGTGCCTTCGATCGGAAGGGATCGATCAAAGAACTCGATCAGGACCCTCCGCTGGAGCTGTTGTTGACCAAAGCTCCGCCGCCACCGGTTCGGGTCAGGATCTGCACGCTGAAGGGGGCGTTGGTGCCCACTTCGCAGGTGAGCAGTTCCCTTGCCCCCCAACGATGGTCGATGGTATTGGCCAGTTCCGGCGCTTGCAGATGCCAAGTGTGCTTGCTCTCGACCGTTCCCAGAAGCCCTTGGTAGAGCCTTCCGTCATCTTTGTAACAAAGGAAAGTGACATCTCGGCAATCGGTATCCGCCGACTCGCAGCGGATGCGGATATTGCTTCGATTCACCGGATCATCCGGCGATGGGATGGATTCGATATCCACCTGATAAGTCGTATTGCCTTGGGCGTTTTGCGATTCCACGCTGCGAAGGATGGCGCTGTTGTTCACCAGCACCCCATCCCCGGAGCGGGTCCAGACTTGGGTGCTGATACCCTCCAGACTCCTCACGCTGCAAGTGAGGCGCCCTCGTCCCTGACCGCTCCAATCGCCGACGTGTCCGACGATATTCGCCACGGTCAGCACTTCGGTCTCCCACGCTGCGATCGTCAAAGGCGGCGTGGGTCCTTGGTAGACGGTGCCGTCTTGCGCCGTGCAGTCGAAGTAGACCTTGCACTCTTTGCCACCCTCCAAGCAGCGAACGCGCAAGGTCGATGAATCCTGCGCGCTGGGGGGCGGGATCGCCGGAGCCGTCGATCGGATATTCCAAGTCAAGGGTTGGTTGGGATCGGCGCCTTCCACCGCCGTCACCGGCACTTGCGTCCTGACGTTTTGATACTCCGTCGCCCCCGAAGCGGAAATCGATATGCTCGCGCTATCGTTATCGTTATCGCTATCGGTGGCCACGCTGACCGAGATCCCTTGCGGTACGCTCCAGTTCGCCGTTGTGAACACCAGCGTATTTTGATTCTCCGGGGTGCCGGGGTCGGTATCCAAGGTCACATCGGTGTTGGCGGGCTGGGCGAAGGTCAGCGTTACATCCGCGCTCGGCAACTTTGACAGCCGGACCACGAAGAAGCCCGATCGACCCTCGACGATGCTCATCGATCTCGGGAAGGTGGTGATGCCCGGGGCGTCGTCATCGGACACGGAGACCGAAACGCCGATGGTGCGGATATCGTCGTAGCCGCCCCCCGTCGGCGTCAGGATGATCGTCGCGCTGTCGGCACTCTCGTCCTCATCGTGGGCGGCATTGACGCCGACGGTCTGTGGCGTATTCCAGTTCGATGCGGTGAAGGTCAAGACTTCCGGGGTGAAGATCACATCCGCGCTGCCGGTGCGGGTCAGCGTGATGGTGACGCTCTCGCTCGGCGGGGTGGGGGCGGCACTCACGCGGACGGTGATGATATCCCCCTCGCCCTCGATGATATCCAGACTCGTGGGGGAGACCGTCATCCCCGCGGTATCGCTCTCGCTCACCGATACCGATACCTCCACATTCTCGATATTGGTGTAGTCGCTGCCGGAGATCGAGATGACGATGGTGGCGCTATCCGCGATCGCATCGTCATCCGCAGCGGCGGAGATGGTCACCTCCTGCTCTCTATTCCAGTTGGCATTCGTGAAGGTCAGCGTTCTTTGATCGCCGCTGGTTGTCGAGTCGGTATCGATGGTCACGTCGGTGTTCGAAGGCAGCGCGAAGGCGACGGTCACATCCCCGCTCGGGATCGCCGACAGGCGAACGCCGAGGAGTACATCGTTGCCTTCGGTGACCGAGAGTTGGCTAGCGGAGAGGGTGAGGCCTTTCTCATCGTCATCGGTCACTGTGACCGCCACGTTGTCGCCGGAATTGGTGCCGTAGCCCCCGCCGGCGGCCGTTATGGAAATGGTGCCCGCATCGTCGGTATCGTCATCGTCGTTGGCCGCTCTCACCGGCACCGATTTCCAGTCATCCCAATCGTTAGTATCGAAGACCAACTCGGTTTGATTGCCGCTCGTGCCGGGTACGGTATCGACGGTGATCTCGGTATTGGTAGGCTGCACGAAGGTCACGGTGACGGGAGCGCTCGGCGCTTTGGTCAGCCGAACGCGGAAGGTGGCTTGCTCGCCTTCATCGATAGTCAGGGTATCCACGGAGGTGAGCACCTTCTCGGTATCTTTATCCCCCACGACGATATTGACATCGACCGCACTGACACTGACGTACTCTGTTGCGCCCGCAGCGCTGATGCGGATCGTTGCGTTGTCCTCGGTCGAATCGCCGTCGGCTGCTGCGGTCACACTTACGGGCTGGGGCGTGCTCCAGTTGGAAGAGGTGAAGGTCAAGGTGCTTGGATTGAACGACACATCGCCGTTGGTCGACGATGGCGGCTGCGCCAAAGTCACGGTGACATTCACGCTCGGCTGCGTGGCCAGCCGGATATCGAATACCCCATCGTCTCCCGCACTGGTTCCCGGGGTCTCTCCTTCGATGATCGCCAAATACGATGTCGAGACCACCAGATTCGCCGTATCGTCATCATCCGCAGTGACCGTGACTTTGATATCGTCGGCGGCAACGACGTTGTAGCCGCCACCGCTCGCCGTGACCACAATGTCCCCCGTATCGTCCACCGCATCGGCATCGTCGGTCGCCATCACCATCACCGATTGCGGCACCCTCCAGTTAGCGTCGGTGAAGGTCAGGGTGTTCTGGTT
>JFBG01000005.1 GCA_000583135.1 Thioalkalivibrio sp. HK1 | reverse complement strand
TGTCAGTCGTTTATCCCAAGGAGTGCCGCCGGTGATGCGCATCAGATCGGCGGAACTCAAAACGGAAACCCCGGCGGCAGGGACTTCATCGGGCAAGGTGCCGGAAAAAGCGCGCCCGCTCCCCTGATCCGTGCAATCGATAAAAACCGGACAATCGCTCTGCTCGTCCTCGCAGCGAATACGGATCGTGGACTGATCTTCGGCGGTGATCGGAGCGATGGCTTGGAGCATGGCTCGGGGCGGATCGGCAGCCCCGACCGGCCGGCCCTTGCTACCGTAGATCGCCATGATCCCCTCGATATCATCGGGTTGCAAACGATCGATATCGCTGATCGTCGAGTTCATGATCGCAGCCACATCTTGGTCCGCTTGGTCCGGGTGACCGAGCCCCCATGTATGGCCGAATTCGTGGATGGCAACGCGGTGCAGATCGAAAAGGATGGCGTCATCCGACAACCTTCGTTGAGGACCCGAATAGCTGTTCCAAGTCACTCCCGTATTGAAAATGACATCGCTTTCCCAAATGACGCCGCTTTCGATGTCCCAGCGATTGAAGACGAACCCCAAGCTACGCTCGCCGATGGAATAGCCACAATAGGTATCATCGACGGTGATCGTATTGGTTCCATCACCGACGGCGCATCTCGGTTTGGCAGGCGAACTCGTGATATCGATCCGCAATCTGGCATCGGTTCGATAGAACTGATCGGCGGCGCTTCGGACCACATCCTCCCAGCAAGGGCCGAATTCATAAAGCTCCACACCTTGCGCTCTCGGCAAACAGGTAGCGCCTTCGTTTCCTCCGAGGCGCGCCTCCATTTCGATCTCGCGCTCTTCCCATTTGAGCGGCTCCCCGTTCCAGCTTTTCCAGTGCACCCACGCCTCGGCCACCCCCGTCGGCAAGATGATCGGGAGGAAAAAGATGCTTGCGAAAACCGCGATCGCAAGAAAACGGCTGCCATAAGCCGATGTCAAGGTACCTCCGGCAGCGGTCGATCGATCGGTCACTGGCGATCTCCTTGTGGTATCCAACCTTCGTGCAAAAGGGTAGCGAAGGAATCCATCGGATGCGATGACGGCGTGGCGATATGCTCGCGCAGCCTCGATGCGGATGATGACGAATACGATGACGACTACAACGATTACGGCACGAAGGCGATAAGACGAATATCCGACACCTTCGCCACCGAAGAAACGACGAGTTTTTTCGAATCGCGCGTTTTTTCAAACCGCAAGGATATCTTTCGATCCCTTATCATAACCGATTGATATTCGCTCGCATCGAAGGGGTTCGATGATATCTTCGATGCGATACTGGCCTCGACGATCGCCTCGTTGTCGCTTGCTTCATCATCTCGTCCAACCCTCGACCAAAGCGCAAAGGTGAACTTCGATGGGATCGACTCATGATACGGGTGCCATGATGGGATGCGCCCCGACCTGCATCGAACGGTTGCCCTTCGAATTCTTGGATCTCGGGCGCATCATCGCAAGGTCGATTCCCTCTTCGATCTGCGAAATCGGCGCTCGATCGGCGCCAATATCGACACCAAGATCGACAAAGGGCTTTTTCGGCATTCGAAAAGAGCGAGATTCGAACCCGCCGGCCGTGCGAAATCCATCGATCTACCCGAAAACCGGCATCGAATCATGCTCGAAATCGTCCATGAGGCTTTGAAATCCGCCACCGGCGGAATTCTGCACGGCTACCTCTACCCCTATATTCTCGAGGGGATGCTATTGACGCTGGTCTTGGCGGCGCTTTCTCTGGCGCTCGCCGTCGCCCTCGGGCTCATCGCCGCCACCGCTCGCCTCTCCTCCCTCGCCCCCGCCCGCACCGCCGCTTGGCTTTACACCACCATCATCCGCGGCATCCCGGATATCGTCTTGATGTTCATCTTCTTTTTCGGCGGACAACTGCTTTTGAACGAAATCGGATTTCGTTTGGATGCGCTGGCGAGCGCTTGGCGGCTTCCCTTCAATCCGGGCTGGGACTATATCGAGATCAGCGAATTCACGGCCGGAGTCCTGACCATCGGCATCATTTTCGGAGCCTATATGGCGGAGACCTTTCGCGGGGCGATCTTGAGCGTTCCCGTCGGCGAAATCGAGGCCGGGCACGCCTTCGGCATGAGCCGGGGACAGGTCTTTCAGCGCATCACGCTGCCGGCGTGCGTGCGCCACGCTCTGCCGGGGTTCGGCAACAACTGGATGGTATTGGTCAAGACCACCGCCTTGGTATCCGTGATCGGGCTCGAAGACATGGTCTTTCGTGCCACCCAAGCCGGCGGCACCACCCGCGAGCCCTTTTTATTCTATCTGGCGGTCGCCCTGCTCTATCTGATCATCACTTTGCTTTCCGAAAGCGGGTTGCGGCGACTCGAAATCCGCTTCAATGTCGGCGTGCGCTCGGCGCAGGAGACCCTGTGATGGATTTCGCACCGATCATCGCCAATCTACCCCTCTATCTCGAGGGGTTGATAACGACCGTCTGGCTGGTGGTGGCCGCTCTGGCCATCGGGTTGGTATCGAGTCACCCCTTGGCCATCGCCGCCGGGGCCCGCCGGCGGTGGATTTCCGCTTTGCCCTTGGCTTTCATCCATTTTTTCCGCGGCACTCCCTTGCTGATACAGATTTTCCTCGTCTATTACGGCTTG
>JFBG01000004.1 GCA_000583135.1 Thioalkalivibrio sp. HK1 | reverse complement strand
TTTCGGGGCGGTGCAGGCGCTGCGCGGGGCGGATTTGGAAGTCAGGCGTGGGGAGGTCATGGGGCTGGTCGGGGATAACGGGGCCGGCAAATCGACACTGATGAAAATCATCGCCGGGGTCGACCCCGGCGATGATTTTCATCAGTGTCGATTTGCCGGCCCCGTTATCCCCGACCAGCCCCATGACCTCCCCACGCCTGACTTCCAAATCCGCCCCGCGCAGCGCCTGCACCGCCCCGAAATGCTTGACGATACCCTTCGCCTGCAAATGGGGCGCCGCCGCCCCGGGCACCGAGTCCCGGGACGACGACACCTTCACCGCCTCGGAGCTCACGATTTGCAGAAGTTCGTCTTCGCCGCTTCGCCCTTGCAGACATCGGCTTTGGAGATGGACGAATCGTTATCGATCACATAACGCACGCCCTTCTCGCCGACCGCGTTGTAAAAGCCGACGGGGACCATCGGAACCTCCTTCCCGGCGGAATTTTTCGGCGACGTTCCGACCACGATGCCATCGAGCGAATCACCGTTGATCAGCGCCACCACCGCCTTCGCCGTGGCCTCCATCATCAAATTGAAATCGCGCCATACGCTTTGGGTCTGCTGCCCCAAAAGCATCAACTGCAAGGCGGCGACGGTGCAATCGAGACCGCTGACCGGCACCTTGCCCGCCAATCCCTGCTCGGCGAGAGAGGCGATGGCGGCGCCCGCATTGCCGTCGTTGGACGAAACGACCCCCTGCACATTGTTGTTGAGCTTGGTCAGCGCCTGATCCATCGAACGGCGGGCGATGGCCGGATCCCAGCCTTGGGTCCAATTCTCGTAGCCCAAGATCCGCTCCCCGGAATCGAAAAGGGGTTGGAGAACATCCATCTGACCGTGGTAGATCGTCGGCGCATTGGGATCGGTGGGCGAGCCTTTGAGCATCACCAGGGTATCGCCGGTCTTGGTGTTGGCCACGATATGCGCCGCTTGGGCGCGCCCCGATGCCCGCAGATCCGCCTGCACCCAAAAACTGGTATTGACGGACTGGATCATCCGGTCGTAGGCGATGGTCGGTACATTCTCCTCGGCGGCCATATCGGCGATGATCGCCGCCGCCTCGCCGTCGATGGGGATCACCACCAACACCTTGGCGCCTCTCGAAAGGGCCTGCTCCGCTTGGCGCTGCTGGGTCGCGGTATCGTTGTTGGCGTTGAGCACCTCCACCTCGACATCCGGAGCCATCGCCTTCATGTGTTTGACGAAAAACGCGGCGTCCTGACTTTCCCAGCGCGGATTGACATTCTCCGGCAGCAGCAAGGGCACATAGCCCGATTGGGCGAAAACGGCATTCGCCCCGGCGATGGTCATGACGGCGACGACCATCGACATCAACAACCGAATGGGGGTTTTCATCTTCTTCGATCCTCGAAATGGCGGGTCGATTCCTTTTTATCGGGTAGACGAACGAGAAGCCCTTGGAATCGTTCAAGGCTTCATCCCTTGTGTCGAGCATTCGGTGTCGGGCATCCGGGACTTCGCTATCGGCATCTTGGTTATGCGATGCGGTTAAAGCGTTCGGGCAGCGATCGGACTCGGATAGACCATCGGGTCTTGATACGCATCAAGTTTTGGTACGAATACGAACGATCGTCGAAGCCAAGCCGAAGCCTCGATCATCCATAGCACCGACTCTTGCATTATGCTACCAAATCCCGCCTGACCATCTCGGGCGGGGCTTGCGCACGATCAGGGGTTCGAAATGCCGAGAAAGCCCCGTCAATTCCGCCGACCATAAAATAAGATCCAAAGAGAGAGCCCGATGAGCGATCGCATCAAAATCACCCTCGGCGAGGAGGCAATCCCCTCCCATTGGTACAACCTGCAAGCGGACTTGCCGAGCCCGCTATCCCCGCCTTTGCATCCGGGCACCAAACAACCGATCGGGCCGGATGATCTCGCCCCCCTGTTTCCGATGTCGTTGATCGCCCAGGAAGTCTCCACCGAGCGCGATATCGAAATCCCGCTCCCGGTGCGCGATGCCTACCGCGCATGGCGGCCGACCCCTTTATATCGGGCAAGAGGCTTGGAGCGCGCCCTCGACACCCCCGCTCGGATTTACTACAAGTACGAAGGAACGAGCCCGGCGGGCAGCCACAAACCCAATACCGCGATCCCCCAAGCCTTCTATAACCGCGAGGCGGGGATTCGCCGCATCACCACCGAAACCGGTGCCGGACAGTGGGGCTCTTCGCTTTCCCATGCCGGCGCCCTGTTCGGGCTCGAAATCAAGGTCTATATGGTGCGGGTGAGTTTCGACCAAAAACCCTATCGCAAGGCGATGATGCAAACCTACGGAGCGACCTGCATCGCAAGCCCGAGCCCCGAGACCGCCGCCGGGCGGGCGGTGCTCGAAGCCAATCCCGAAAGCACCGGCTCATTGGGGATCGCCATCAGCGAAGCGGTGGAGGAGGCGGCTTCGAACGAAGGCACGAACTACGCCTTGGGCAGCGTTCTCAATCATGTGCTGATGCATCAAAGCGTGATCGGCTCGGAAGCCATCGCCCAGTTCGAGCAAGTCGACGACTACCCCGATATCGTGGTCGGCTGCACCGGCGGGGGAAGCAACTTCGCGGGCATCGCATTCCCCTTCATCGGTCGCAAATTGCGCGGCGGTCCCGATATCAAAGCGGTGGCGGCGGAACCCGCCGCCTGCCCCTCATTGACCCGAGGCCGCTACACCTACGATTTCGGGGATACCGCGCAGCTGACCCCCTTGGTCAAGATGCACACCTTGGGCTCCGCATTCGTCCCTTCGGGCTTTCATGCCGGCGGGCTTCGCTATCACGGCATGGCGCCGCTGGTCAGCCACTGCGTGGACTTGGGGCTCGTGGAGCCGGTGTCCTTCACCCAGATCGAATGCTTCGAGGCGGGGACGCTCTTTGCCCGCTGCGAGCACATCATCCCCGCTCCGGAAGCCAACCATGCGATCAAAGCGGTCATCGCCGAGGCCAATCGCTGCAAGGAAGAGGGCGCAAGCCGAGCCATCCTCTTCAACCTTTGCGGACACGGCCACTTCGACATGCAAGCGTATATCGATTACCACGCCGGCCGCTTGCCGGAAGAGCGATACGACGAAAGCGAGGTGGCGATGGCCCTTGCCGGACTTCCGGCGGCGAGCTAGAAAGCCTGATCATTGCGCGCGCCCATCCACCCCCACCCTTGATCACTTGAATATCCACACACAAAGGAAAAGCCGATGGAAATGAAGGCAGCGGTTCTCTACGAAGCCAACAAACCCCTTGCGATCGAAACGGTCGAACTCGACGATCCGAAAGACGGCGAAGTCCTCGTACGCATCGCCGCCGCCGGGGTGTGCTATTCCGACTACCACGTCATGAAAGGCGAATGGTCGATGCCCAAACCGGTCGTCCTGGGACACGAGGGCGCCGGGATCGTCGAGAAGGTGGGGGCCGGAGTGACCCGACTTTCCCCGGGCGATCATGTCATTCTCAACTTCCGCGCCAACTGCGGCCACTGCGATCATTGCATCGTCGGACGCCCCGTGCTCTGCGACGGCATCGAGGCCGGCCGGGTATTCATGTTCGACGGCACCGTCCGCCTGCATCGCAACGGTCAGGATATCCACCACATGACCCGCACCGCCTGCTTCGCCGAATACGCGGTGGTCCCCGAATCGGGGGCGGTACCGATCCGCTCCGACATGCCCTTGGACAAAGCCTGCCTGATCGGCTGCTCGGTCATGACCGGCTTGGGCGCCGTCACCAATACCGCCCGGATCGAAGCCGGCAGCGATGTCGCGGTGATCGGATGCGGCGGAGTCGGCCTCAATACCATCCAAGGAGCGCTGCTGGCCGGTGCGGATCGCATCATCGCCGTCGACCTGCTCGATAACAAACTCGAATACGCCAAAGAATTCGGAGCCACCGACCTCATCAACGCCGGCAACGGCGACGCCGTGGCCCGCGTTCGAGAGCTGACCAAAGGCGGCGTCGATTACGCCTTCGAGGTCATCGGCAATCCGAAAACGATCATCCAAGCCTACGAAATGTGTCGCATCGGCGGCACCACCGTCATCGTCGGCATGGCCCCGGAAAACGACATCATCGAAATCAACGCCCTCTCCCTACCCCGCACCGAAAGAGCCATCGTCGGCTCATGGTACGGCTCCGCCCGCCCTTGGGTCGACCTCCCCAAACTGACCGACCTCTACATGAGAGGCCGCCTCAAAATCGACCCCATGATCAGCCGCACCTGGCGCCTCGACGAAATCAACGAGGCCTACCAAACCCTCGCCGCCGGCGACGTCGCCCGCAGCGTCATCCTCTTCGACTGAGAGATGCACCCACCAAAGCAGGGCGGCGGACCAAAACCCGCCGCCCTGCTTTGAAAAACATCTTCAGTATGTCAGCTGATGATGATTAGTGATCGAGCGGTGAAAAAATACGATGTAGCCGATCGTGCTCGATAACGAATCCAAAAACACCCTTGGAGGTGACCGATGAAAGCCGAGATTAAAAGTGTAGAAGATATTCTAACTCATTTAGGGGGAAAGCAATATCTAATTCCACCTTATCAACGCCCATACGTATGGGATAAAGATCAAGCGGTGGAACTTATTCGCGATATTTATGATAGCTGCATAGAGGAGCAGAAAGAATATTATATCGGTGGATTAATTTGCATTCAAAATGACAATCATTTTGAAGTGGTTGATGGTCAACAACGTCTTATCACTCTTACTTTGATTTTGAAAGAGTTAGTAAAAATTATTGAAGACAGTGACTTAAGGTCTGAGCTAAGAAGAATGTATTTGTACAAAGATTCTCTTTCTGAAAATAAATTAGATCGACCTGTTATCAATGTAAGAGACAAAGAGGGGAAATTCTATAAAGATCAAATGTCGAATGATGCGATTGTGCAAAAACCGGAAAAAGATACAGATACCGAAAAAGTTTTTCGAAATAATGCAGGTGCTATTTCCAAATTTCTAGAGGAGCTGAAAGAGAAAAAATCACTTTCACTGAGAAAACTGGCAGCACATCTTGCACGAAAGGTATATGTTGTATTTGTTGAGGTTGATGATAGAGAATCATCCTTTAGAATGTTCCATGTTCTAAATCATCGCGGGCAACCCTTAAGTGATGCAGACTTGATCAAGAATACTCTATTAGAAAAAGTTACTTCTAGCGTAACAGATTCTCAACGAGTAGAAGAAAACTGGAAAACCATTGAGGAAAATATTGGCATTGATAGCATAGATGCTTTTTTGAGACTGAATGCCAGCTCTGAGAAAAAAGATCGAAACCGGGTCAAATCGAAAATTTATTCATACTACACCGATCGCCTGAAGAAAAATGATCATGCTTCATCTACTGCGATTGAAGTATCTGATTCTCTTGCTAAATCAGCAGATTTACATAGCGAGATTTTAGCCAATGATGCCACTTCATCCCGAATCATGAAATTTCTAGAAGAGATAGGAACAAAAGACGAGTGGCTTCCTGCATTTATGGCGTTTAGAAAGAAATTTTCATCCGCCACCTCGTATGAATTTGATCAGTTTATCGATTTATTTCAACGCGCCTATGTTCAAGCATGGCTTCGAGATGAGCATAAAAGTCAGCGAGAATCCGTTCGGTACTATGCTGTAGAGGCCATTAATAAAGAGGACGCATCTATCGAGAGCGTTATGAGCTGCGTTAGAGACTTATCTGTCGAAAATAATATAAAACAACCCTTCGATAAAGTTCTCGATAAATCGAAGTTTTACGATGGATCTCGTCCTAGAATTATCAATCTAGTCAAATCTATTTTGCTCAAATTGGATGAAACTTACGAAGATGAAAATGTAGAAAGAAATTATAAAGGGCGAATCACTATCGAGCATATTCTTCCTCAAAAAATCAACAATCAAGACTATTGGACAACTAGATTTAACGAAGAAGAGCATCAAGAGCTTTGCAATACTCTTGGAAATTTGACTCTGCTTAGCAGAAGAAAAAACGGAATTGCCCAAAATAGTCCTTTTGATAAAAAGAAAGAAGCATACGAATATTCCAATCGAAAGAGTTCCTTTAATATGACAAAAGATCTATGTCTCAAATCAGAGTGGAATTTAGAAGCCCTCAAGAAGCGTCATGAAGAGTTGAAAGCAAAAGCCGTGGATTTATGGGGCATTGATCCTCAATAATTACAATAGAGATTGAGATCTCCTAAACGAGCGTTAGGTGGTGCGCCTGCGTTCATGCAGCAGATGTATTGAAAGCCCTCGGACTCGGATGTTGTGGCAGCAAATTGCAGTGCTCGTTCGTATTGTCTTGGATCTACATCAGCAAAGAATGAGCTGTCGTGGATCAAGGTCGTAAATGGCTGACCTCGGCGCGCTCGTAGGGTTGCTATCATCAGGTCGAAGCAGAAGACGAGTATTTGGTTGGCTCCGGTGATTCTTTCTCGATCGATTTTGAAGATGAATCGGTAGCCCGGGTTCTTGTCACTTACATCGATTACCAGTTTTCCTGGGGCTCCGTATAATTTTTGGATGTATTCTTCAAAGAGGCCGATGGCTTCGTCGACGATTTCTCGTCTGTCATCCAGATCTCGTTTCAGGAGTTTTTTGATGCCGAGAATCTCTTGGGCGATCTCGTCCTTTCGGCGATCGAAGCGTTTTCTCTCGTCGATACGGGCTTTGAGTGTCTCGACTTGAGATTCGAGGTCGTTGAGATTTCTGCGCAACTCCACGAGCGTTTCCAGTGCTCCGCTCGATTGCAAGATCTCGAGCAAACTCTGTTTTCGACCTGATAGGTCATCGATGCGGGCATTGCGCGATGCGATCTCCGCATCGAGTCTGTCGATTTCCGATTGAAGAAATTCACCGCGGTTCTTGTATACCTGTCGGTGAAAACGGGACACTTCGTCCAAGGAGCGAAGAGTCTCTTCCTTGAAGATCGCACCGGCTTCCTTGAGTATGATCACGGGATCTTCTGCCGGGGCTTCCGGGGCGCTCTTGGTACTGAGTCGACAACATTCAAGCAATTTCTGATCACTGTGATTCTCGTTGATATGGTTATGCAACTCGCGACTGACTTCATTCAACTGGTTCTCGATATCTCGGTAGTCATCTCGAACCCTGAAACGGGACGCTTCTTCTCTATTGCGATCGATCCGCTTTTCAAGAGCAATTCTCTCGGCCTCCAAATCTCCGATCAACTGCTCGTTTATCGATTTTTGTGCGCCTTGGATGGACTTTATGGCTAAGATCAATTGTTTTCGATCTTTATCCCGATCCTGAATCTCTCGCTGTTTACTCCAGTTCAGTCCCAGAAGAAACGAGGTGAGCAATTGTTTGCTCGGACTCCGCTGCCCCTGAAAAGATACCGAGGGATCGTTGAACGCAGCCTCTTCCGAGCGAATGAGATATTGCAGCAACTCTTGAAATGACGGCGAGAATCTACCGGGCGAAATTTCGGCATCGGGCACGAATCGTGCGGATAGAACAATTTTCCAGTCGTCGAGGGATAGTCGAAGGCGTCCGTCCTCCAGTTCGACCACCTCGACATCGATTCCTGTCAAGAATTCCCTGGAAACAAGCACCGTGTTTTCGTTCGTTCTCCGATCAACCATGATCGGGCGATCGTTCCATATAAATGTCATTCCAAAGGATATGCCATCTGCCTTCGGATGACCGAAAGTCTTATCGCGCCCAATATCGCTGCCAAAGCAAAAATGGATAATCCGAATCAGGATCGTTTTGCTCGATTCGTTCTTGCTGGCTTTCTCATCACAATCCTTGTCGGCGTCTGCCAAAAAGATGTTCATGCCGGATTTGAAAGCAACAGCATGAAAATCTTCCAAATTGGATCGAATCTGCGTGATCATTTCTCTTTTTTTCCCAACGAAGTCAAACATAGCACACCACCGTCGAACTCCAATGCTCTCACTGCAAAAAGCAGCGTGAGCGCGGCAGCGAATCGGTTGAATGTCCGGACCCGTTCGTCCGTAGATAGCCGATCCCAAAGCGTCGATACGGTGTCGTTGGGCTGAATTTCTTGCACGATAATTGACGCCACTCCTAGGATGGAGAAATCCAAGGGAATATATTTGGTCGGCAAAATGGTCATCTGATTTCTTGAAAACATCTCATCGTCGACGGAAATGGGCTAGACGCAAGAATCGACCGGATATCCGGTTTTCTCTCGGATATCCCTACTAGCCTGTCTTTGCATCTTTTGAAAGCAGATCATATACCATTATGCATCAAGATCGGCGGTTGTTGTATTGTGACACGAAACCGTTTCTGATTGGCTCGAAAATTTCGATAACGGTGTTCGTAGCATCGGATCGGCTATCAAGGGCTATGGTAGTCCTTGTATTTCCTAAATGATTGTTTTATGTTGTCGATAACTTTTATACATCTACAATCAAAAAGCAAATCCTTGTTTCTCGTGCAAATAGGGGATTTGGCATCCTATTGTAATCCACTGTTGATGCGCATCGACTCTCTCCTATAATCAAGTCTTACGCTGTGTCTTTGAAGAACTCGAATAGAGGGGGGTCTTTCATGGGATCTATCGAGCGGCTGCAAGAACTGTCCGAGATCGAGAAAGGGTGGTTGGGGGACGGCCAAGGGGAGCGGGTTGTTGAGTTGGCTTTGTTGCAGGCGAAGGAATTGATTTCCGCTCGGGCGGATCTTGCCGATCTTTTTCGTATTTTTCCCACCATTGATGGTGGGGTTTCGTTGGAGTTCGATATCGATGATTGGAGTTTTGCGGTCGAGATCATGCCTGACGGGGTGGTGGAGATCGATGGGGGTTCGGAAGGCGGGGAGGTGTTCGAGGGGCGATCGTTCGATGGTCTTTCGAAGGATTTTTTCGAGGCTTTGGATGAGATGGTGTCGGGGGCTTTCAGGGATGGGGATTCGGCGGCATGATGGGAACGGGGTTAGGCAAGGTCTTCGTTGGGTTTTTGGGAGGCGGGATGCTGTTCGATTGCTAGGGCTATTGCAGCGAGGATTTCTATAACGCTGTCAGGATCGATAAAAAACCGGGGGCTTGCCGTGCGCGCAGGTTTGGCGGCTGGCCCCCGGCTTTGTTGTCGCCCCGGCTTTGTTGTCGGGTAGGGATTGCGGTTATCTCGCACCGGTTGCGCTGTTGTTGACCAAGGCTCCGCCGCCTCCGGTTCGGGTCAGGACTTGGGCGGTGAAGGGTTGATCCGATCGCAGTTCGCACGATAGGCCCATTCCCTGCCATCGGTGGCCGATGATGTCGGCGATGTCTCGGGTTTGTAGGTGGCGCACGCTTCTCGATGGGATCGGATCGAGGGTGCCGGGGTACTCGGTGCCGTTATCGTCGAAGCAGGCAAGGTGTACTTGGGTGCATGAGGCTCCGGGCGGGGCGAGGCAGCGGATGCGGATATTCGATTTTTCCGGGCTGTCGGGGGAGGGGATCGATTCGATATCGGCTCGATATCCGGTGCCTTCCTGGGCGCTTCGAATCGAGGCGCTGTTGTTGACCAGCACGCCGTTGCCCGAGCGTGTCCATACTTGCGAGCCGAGTTTGGCGTCGCTTTGCAGTTCGCACCCCAAGCGTCCCTTGCCTTCCCACGAGCCACCGACGATCTCGGCGATCTCTTTCGAATCGAAGGACATGCTCCCGAGCGGAGGGATGGTCCACGGCAAGACGCCGGTCAAGACGGTGCCGTCTTGGGCGGCGCAGTTGAAGCGAACGATGCAAGGGGAGGTGGCGCTTCGGCATCGGACGCGCATCGTGGCGCTGTCTTGAACGGTGGGCGGCGGAAGGGCCAAGGCTTGGGCCTTGACCGGCAAGTCCACCGAGGGCAGGGCAATCGGCTCGTCGTCATCCATCACTTCGACGATCACCTCGACATCGACTCCTTCGTAGTTGCCGCCCTGGGCGGTGAGGGTGATGGTGGCGGTTTCGTCCAGCGTGTCTTCATCGATATTGGCATCGACGCTGACGACTTGCGTGGCGCTCCAATTCGAGGGGGTGAAATAAAGCCGGGCTTCGTCGATATTTATAACGGGGTTGTCGGAATCGATCGATATCGTCACCGTCCGGCTGGGCTGGATTGCCAAGCCCACCGTGAACATCCCGGCCTCTCCTTCGCCGATCGAAAGCATTCTGGTCGATAGAACGAGCGCGCCTTTGACCTCCTCCGGCGCACTCGGCGGCTCGGCCGGTTCGTCGCCGACCTTGACGGCAAGGGTCTTGGAAGCAAGGCCGGCGGCGGAGACGGTGATGGTGCCGTTTTTCGGCACATCGCTTCCTTGCGAGATGGAGACGGTGATGGCTTGCGCTCTATCCCAATTGGAATCGGTGAAGGATAGGGAGGTCGGGGATAGGGTGATGCCGGCGGCGCTCGCTTCTGCGATAACGGAAAGGGTTCCGCTCGGCCGGGAGTCGAGTTCGACGGTGAAGGTTTGCGATCCGCCCTCGGCCACGCTCAAAGATGCCCTTGACAGGACGATCTCGGGGGCCTTGCCTTCGCCGCCCTCTCCCTCGTCACCGCCTTCTCCGGCTTCGATATCGTCATCGAAGACGGTTATCGAGTAGTCGGCGCTCGCCCCGTCGTAGTTGCCGCCCGATGCGTCGAGTCTGAGGGTATCGATATCGTCTCGATCATCGTCATCGTGCGCAGCGGTGGCGGTGATGGTTTGCGCCTCGTTCCAGTTCGAAGCGGTGAAGAATAAAGGTCCTTCGGGAAAGAGCGCGATATCGGGATTCGTATTGACCAGCGATACCGAAACATCGGCGATCGGTCGCACTCCGAGGGCGACGGTGAAGGTCCCCGATGTCCCTTCTTCGATCTCGAGCGGCCGGGGCGACAACCTCAGCGTGCCCGTCTCGGGCGGTGGGATGTCGGCGATCGTGTCGACCATCGTGACCAAGATCGTCTTGGTGGAGGCAACGACCCCGCCGAGGGCTTTCAAGACAACGAGGGCGACATCGTCCGTGGCATCTCTGTCTTGCAAGGCATTGACGGTAAAGGACTGCCACCGGTTCCAATTCGTATCGGTGAAGGATAAAGAGACCGGGGATACCGTGATATCGGCGTCGGCATCGGAGACCATCGAAAAAACCTTCGCCTTGCCGCTCGGCGGGATGCCGAGTTTGACGGAAAAGCGCTTCGAGGCGCCCTCGTCCACGCTCATCGATGTGGTCGAAAGGACCAACAGGTCGGGCACTCCCCCTTCGACATCGTCGTCGGCGACGGTGATCGATTTGCCGGCCGTCACCTCGTCGTAGTTGCCGCCCGATGCGGTGACCGTGATCGTGTCGCTGTCATCCACATCGTCATCGTCGTTCATGGCCTTGACGGTGACGGTTTGCGGGGCGTGCCAGTTCGAAGCGGTGAACAGCAAGGGCGCCGCCGGGGAAAGGACGATATCGGGATTCGTCTTGGTCAGCGATACCCGAACATCGGTGCTCGGACGCACTCCGAGCGCGATGATGAATGTCCCGGATTCTCCCTCTCGAATAGCGAGCGTTCTCGTCGACAGGTTCAGCCTGCCCGTCTCCCATGATGACTCGGGAGGGGTGGTGTCGTTGACGAGGACCACGATCATGCTCGGCAAGTCGATGAAGCCGCGGGAATCGCCCTTTGCGCTCATGATGATGGTACCGGCATCGTACCGGCTATCGCTATCCTCCCTTGCGCTGACAACGACGCTTTGTCGATCCACCCAGTTCGATGAGGTGAACCACAACTCGGACGGGGAGGGGGTGATATCGGGATTCGTACTGGAAAGCGATAGCTGAATATCCCCGCTCGGGGGATAGTCGAGCCGAGCGGTGAAGGTATTCGAGCCTCCTTCGGTTATCTTCAAAACCCTGGTCGACAGGACGAGACCGGGGATGCCTTCTTGGATATCGCCATCGCTGACGGTGATCGATTTGGTGGCTCGCACATCGGAATAGTTGCTGCCCGATGCGACGAGTTCGACAAGGTCGGTATCGTCCGTGCCGTCGCTGTCATGCGCGGCGCTGACGGTGATGGTGCGGGCCGCATTCCAGTTCGAGGCGTCGAAGGACAGGGATGTCGATGAAAGGGCGATATCGGGATTCGTCTTGGTCAGCGATACCGTGACATCGGCGCTCGGGAGAACGCCGAGGGCGACGGTGAAGGTTCCCGATCCGCCCTCGCCGATCACCAGTCTCCCCGGCGACAAACTCAGCCTGCCCGGCGTCTCCGGCAAGATGACGGTCTTGTCGATGATAACGATCGGAAGCGTTGCGGGCGAGGCGGCGATCCCCCCGGTCGCCTTCAAGATGACGGTGCCGAAATCGTCCTCGGTATCGGCATCGCTCTTTGCGGTGATGGAAACGCTTTGCGGGACATCCCAGTTCGATGCCCCGAACGCCAGCCGGCTCGGGGAAATCTCGATATCGCGATTCGACCTCGAAAGGGATACCCAGGCATCGGCGTTCGGCTTTGTATCGAGAGCGACGGTGAAGGTGCCCGTCGCTCCCTCGTCGATTCTCAGCTCACCGGTATTGGATAGCACGATCTCGCCTGCGGGAGTGATCGAGGTATTGTCGATGACGACGATGAGAAGTATCTCGGGGGCAAACCCCGGCGCCGACACGGTGATGGTATCGGTATCGTTCGCCCTATCGTCATCCACTCTCGCCTCGACGTCGATGACTTGGGGATTATCGAAGTTCAAGGGGGTGAAGGTCAGCGAGGTCGGGGCGATGGTGATATCGGGATTCGTGCTGCCGATGGATACCGGGATATCGGTATCGGGTTGCCTGTCGAGGGCGACGGTGAAGGTTTTGGAACTCCCCTCGTCGAGATTCAACGATGTGCTCGACAAGACCAATATCCCGGGGAGCCCGCCTTCGCTATCGATATCGATGACGCTGATCGCTTTGGTGGCTGAGATCGAATCGTAGCCACCACCCGATGCGCTCAGGGTGAGGGTATCGGTATCGTCCGCATCGTCGTCATCCAGCGCCGCCGCAACGCTCACGCTTTGCGCCGTATCGAAGTTCGATGCAGTGAAGACCAGCGATGCCGGGGTGGGGGTGATATCGGGGTTTTCGTTGGCAATCGCGATGGTGACATCCGCACTCGGCCGGGCGCCGAGTTTGACTTCGAGCGTCTTACTGCTCCCTTCGTCGAGCGCAAGGGCACCTGTCGGGGAGAGGAGGATCTCCTCGCCGGACCCTTCGACCGGTGCGGTTACCTCGTCCTCATCGACGCTGACCTCGACGATCTCGGGAGCGAAGCCGGCGGTGGAAACGGTGATGGTGTCGGTATCGTCCTGGTCGTCATCGTCCCGGGCGGCGCTGACGGTGATGGTCTGTGCGGTATCGAAGTTCGAGGCGGTGAAGGTCAGCGAGGTCGGATTGACGGTGATATCGGGATTCGTATTGGCCAACGATACCGAGATAGCATCGCTCGGCTGTCTATCGAGTTTGACGGTGAAGGTCTTGGAGTTCCCTTCGTCGATATCCAACGATGTGGTCGACAGCACCGGGCGCCCCCCGATATCGTCATCGACGATAGCAACCGATTTATCAGCTCTCGCCGAGGCGTATATGCCGCCCCCGCCCGATGCCTCGAGCGTGATGGTATCGCGCTCATCCCTATAGTCACTGTCATGCGCCGCGCTGACGGTGACGGTCTGTACGACATCGAAGTTCGAGGCGGTGAAGGTCAGCAAGGCCGGAGATAAGGTGATATCGGGATTGGTATTGGTCAGCGATACCTGAACATCCTCGGACGGTCTCGTATCGAGCTTGACGGTGAAGGTCACCGTGCGCCCCTCGTCCACCGATAGCGCCCCATCCGACAAGATCAGCGCCCCTTCCGGCGGCGATGTGGTGTCCTCGACACTGACCAATATCCTCCTGCTCGAAGCGATATTCCCCACCAAAGTGATGATGTCGGAATCGTCCAACATGTCGCTGTCTTGCGCGGCGCTGACACTGACGAGTTGTATCAAATTGCCCCTAAGGGTACCGGAGGACGCCGGGCGGAAGGTCAGCGAATTCGGGGTAAGGGTGATATCGGGATTCGTATTGGTCAGCGATACCACGGTATCCACATCGGGCAGAATGCCGTCGGTGGCGACGAAGGAGATGACCTTCGTTTCCCCCTCCTTCATTTTCAAACCACCTATCTCGTGGCTGCCTTGGATATCGAAAGGCCTCCCTTCGTCTTTTTTATCGACGACGGTGATGGAAGTGCTCGCGCTTAGCCCCTCGTAATTGCCACCGGATGCGCTCAAGGTGATGGTATCGCTATCGTCGTCGTTATCGCTATCCTTCCTTGCCGATAAATCGACGACCCTCGCTTCGCTCCAATTGCCGCTTTGGAACCGGGTACCGTTCGTGAATGTCAGCGTCCTCGGGTTGATCGAGATATCGGGATTCACATTGGTCAGCGATATCGTGACCGGAGCGCTCGGGCGAACGCCGAGTTTGACGGTGATCCGCCCCTGACCCGTTTCGGATATCGAAAGCGATGTCGGAGATAAGGCAATCTCACCTGCCGGAGCGACCGATGCATAGTCGAATACGTTGACGGTCAATATCTTCGTTTCATAAGCGGTGGATAGAAACGAGACCGTGGTGGTGTAGTCCACCTGATCGGCATCGTCGAAGGCCTTGACACGGATGGTCTGCGGGACATCCCAGTTGGATGGGGTAAAAGCGACATAATACGGAGACGGAAGCCGGATCTGGATGTGGGGACTGGTTTGCCGGTAAACCACCCTGACATCCTCGCTCGGTTGCGAACCGAGCCGTATCGTGAGCGTTTCCTCGTTCCCTCCCTCGATGACCGAGATCCCATCGGTCGAAAGGATCAGACTACCTTCCTCGTCGGTGGAAGCAACGCCGTCCGCCCCGTATGCAGGAAAAAACGACGCCCCCAGCAGACCGAGGACAAGAGATAAAGTGCGAGCGATACCGGCCATAGCCCATCTCCCTTTAGACCATTCAGCGCAAATATATCGCGCTCACTCTATCACGCCACCTGATTTCCATCAAGGGACTACCCTCAAGGAAAGTGAGCCGTGACATCGGCGAGCACTTCGAGCCGAACCAATCCAAGAGTCCAGTCTCCCCGCATGACACCCCGAACCTTTCCCATGGATGAAGAAATAGCAAAATCTATCGCCTTGACCTCATGCCCCCGAAAAGCGCTTCATATTCCAAAAATCTCTCCCCGCAACGATAGGCATCAACCACCATCGCATCTAAATTTCGCAGGGGGAAGAATTCACCTATCACCCAAAACAACCAAAGCACTGACGCATCTCCTACGGAACGCAGCAGTCACTGTCTTTCGGGTCAGACTCTGAGAAATGTCTCGACAAAATACAATTTCTGAGTTATTCTTATATTCCACTGGCGAGAGTGTGAATCTCTTTATCGACAAAGATCCATTTGGGAAAGCAAAAAAATAATGAAGGTCAATGTCGATATTCAAGACCACCCCCATCCTGTTTCGTTAAATATGTGTAGGAGAGAGTCGTGACGCAAAGCAACCCATTTCAGCAATCGAATCCGTCAATTGTTGGAAATCAACTACTCCGTGTCCCTCAGCGCGAATCTTTTGAAGAACTAGTGAAATTTGCCCAGAACCAGAAAATAGATGAACGTGAGATTGGCGTTATTTTGCCTGTAGGATGTGGCAAATCAGGTTGCATTACGCTGGCTCCATTTGCATTCAAGTCTCAACGAACTCTTGTTGTCGCTCCTGGTTTGAACATTGCACATCAGCTATTTAATGACTTCGATCCTGCTCAGTCGCAGATGTTCTATCAAAAGTGCAAGGTACTTCCAGGACCACCTTATCCGGAGCCTGTTGAAATTCGCGGTCAAACAACGAATCAAGCAGACCTTGAAGAGGCTCATATTGTACTGACCAATATTCAACAGCTCCAAGGCGATGAGAATCGCTGGCTCCAGAATTTAGCCAATGATTTCTTTGATCTAATTATTTTTGATGAAGGGCATCATAGTGTTGCAGAAAGTTGGACGATATTAAAAAATAAATTTTCGAAAGCTCGAATTATCAATTTTAGTGCGACACCCCAACGAGCAGATGGACAAATGATGGCGGGTCATATTCTCTACTCATTTTCTATTTTTCGTGCTATTCGAGAAGGTTATGTCAAACAGCTAAAAGCTGTTGTTCTAAATCCTGCAACTTTGCGATATGTACATCATAAAGATGGCACCGACGTCGATATAGATCTTGATGAAGTTCGTCGCCTTGGAGAAGAAAACCCAAACTTTCGCCGAAGCATTGTGACTTCAACTGAGACGCTAAATACCATTGTAGACGCTTCAATTCGTGAACTACAGAAGAAACGCGAAGAAACTGGCGAAAAGCGCCTGAAGATTATTGCTTCGGCACTGAACTATAATCATTGCCATCAAATTGTAAGGTCCTATCGAGAACGTGGACAATCTGCAGATTTCGTTCATTCGCGTGAGAATAGAGAAACCAATCAAAGAATCCTAGAGAAATTGGAGTCTCATGAGCTTGATGTGATTGTTCAAGTGAGAAAACTTGGTGAAGGTTTCGATCATCCATTTTTGAGCGTAGCTGCGATTTTTAGCATCTTTTCAAACCTATCTCCTTTTGTGCAATTTGTTGGTCGTATTATGCGAGTGATCAAGCAAGATGATCCAGAAAGTATTATTAATCAGGGAACGGTTATTTTTCATGCCGGTACAAACATTGCGAGACGATGGCAAGATTTCCAAGAATACAGCGAATCTGACAAAGACTTCTTTGAACAATTCTTACCCATTGAAGAACTTGATTTTTCCACTGGAGATGAATTGGAGATTATTCCTCGTCAACGTAATGTCAATGAAGCAAGTTTTAGCATTAAAAGTCAAGATGATATTATGTTGCAAACAATTCCTCTACTCCGGGAAAACCCCAAAGCTCTTGCTGCCCTAAAAACCCTCAGAGACGAAGGGTATTCTGCAGATGAAATAAAAGAAGAATTTGAGCGATTAGATTCTGTACCGGTCACCAAGGCTAGACAAAGGCAGGCCAAGCGTGCAGAATTGGATGA
This sequence comes from Thioalkalivibrio sp. HK1, assembly GCA_000583135.1. Lineage (GTDB taxonomy): Bacteria > Pseudomonadota > Gammaproteobacteria > HK1 > HK1 > HK1. The sequence goes on along the minus strand of JFBG01000004.1, from coordinate 31,516 downwards.
ACGTGTTAAAACAGAGGTAGGACGCATACTTAGTGAGCATAATATCAACCCAGAAGGGCGAAATTTAGATCGACAACACCTTGATCGCTCTAATTTTGTCGTCATTAAATCAGCAATCGACAGAGCAATAAATCAGTCGGTTGATCGCGCCGGAGGTTCTCGCAATGAATTCAATATCAATGAACTCAATCATATTGAAGAAAATTTCGATAGATTGACCGCGCAAGCCACAGAGGAAATTTTCAATGGCTCGAATAAAGTCTCTGATAACGCAAGTAAAAATTGATCATGCAAAACGAGCACATAACTGTCAGGCAAATTCAAAACATAGAATTATGTCTGGTGATATCCGTCTGAATGTGAAAAAAGGCAGAAATTGGGATCGCTACTGCTTTGATTGTGCCAGACAAATTCTTCGTCGCGACCTACAGAATCTAGACGATATCAGGATACGGTTAGAAACATCTTAACTTAACCTGATATAAGGCCAAAACGACGATATTCATCGCTTTGACGACCTCCTGTGCTCTCTAAAGTGCGGCCGGTCTCCAATCTCTTGATGTTCTCATATTGGAGATCGTAGATCGTGGTGAGTTCACTCATATTGGGCCGAAGGCTATCAAGATCTAAATCCTTTGCGTCGCACTCATTATCCCCCCCAGAGATCTGTTGTTTGCTTTTTTTCGCTAGAGACTGACATCCGTCGTGGTTACTCAATGCTTCGAACCACCCGATCGATGGGCTCACCTAAGGTCCATTGGATTCACGGCCTCGTGATTGAGATTCGCCGTTATTCGCTTCTTCCGAGCCGAACCCAGTTCTTTATTTCTTTTTTGAATTGCTATGGAATATCTCTGTTATTCCCTATGATCAGATCTTGGATTAAGCCTTAATTTAGTATCCCGAATAACACTAGGACTGGGGACAATCAAACTGCGCAGCATGCACCGTCTTGGCAACTAGCCTTCGCCAACCGTCCCGCGGGGAAGGCTATTCGCGCCTTGGATTGGCTCGGACCCGATCATGCCGAAAAAGGACTCAAAAAACTGAAAGAGACGCTTCCTTCGAAAGAGTTCGAAGACTTGGTGTCCGCCGCTCCTAGGCTCCCGACTTGGCTGGCTCGGATCATCACCCAAGCGGCTCGCGCCTAAGCCATTGTTGTTTATTTCAGGCAAAAACACCGGCTACCGAGAGGATTGGACATCGATCGACCATGAAGCCTCACGAAGAACGGCCTACGGGAAATGCTGACGAATCTACACCGAGAGCATTGAAATCTGTCAGAAGAACGGTATAATATTATGACATTCTGACAGGAGATCGATCATGAAACGACTGAGCGAACAGATATTGGAATACGCCGAACAACTCCCTGAAGGCACTCCACTGACAGCGAAGGGATTGCTTCGCTTTGGCACCCGTGCCGCGGTGGACCAAGCACTGTCCCGCTTGGCCAAGCGCGGGGAACTGATTCGCGCCGGACGAGGCATCTACTTTCTCCCGATCAAAGGCAGATTCGGCACGCGCTCACCTTTGGTGGGACTAGCAATCAAAGCACTATCTGAGCAGCGGGGAGAGACCATCGTTCCGAACGGCGCATCGGCCGCAAACTTGCTAGGGCTGACGAGGCAGATGCCCGTTCGCTATCTCTACCTGACTTCCGGCCGCAGCCGAACACTGATGTTCTACGAACAATCGGTCGAACTGCGGCATGCACCGTCTTGGCAGCTGAGCTTCGCCAACCGTCCCGCGGGGAAGGCCATTCGCGCATTGGATTGGCTCGGACCCGATCATGCCGAAAAAGGGCTCAAGAAACTGAAGGAGACGCTTCCTTCGAAGGAGTTCGAAGACTTGGTATCCGCCGCCCCTCGGCTCCCGACTTGGCTAGCTCGGATCATCACCCAAGCGGGGCTCCCTTAGCCATTGTTGTCTATTTCAGGCAAAAAAGCGGCTACCGGGCAGGTTATTCGAGATGAAATCATGGATCTGGTTTATGATAAGGACTCATGAAGAAAGATCTGCAGAAAATGGGGATGAATCTGCGTCGGATGTATTGTCACATGCAGGAAAAGTGCATATTATCCCGATAAACCGACGGGGAACGAGACATGAAGCGACTAACCGAACAAATCTTGGCACATGCCGAGAAACTTCCGGAAGGGACTCCTCTGATGGCGAGCAGCCTGCTTCACCTCGGCAGTCGTGCCGCGGTGAACCAATCCCTCTCCCGCTTGGCCAAACGCGAACAATTGCTTCGGGTAGAACGAGGTATCTATTTTCGCCCGGTAAAAAACCGGTTCGGCACGTATCCTCCCTCGGTGGAGCTGGCAATCAGAGCACTAGCAGAGCAGCGAGGAGAAACCATCGTTTCGAACGGCGCGGACGCGGCAAATGCACTGGGGCTGATAACACAGATACCGATGCGGCATATTTTTCTGACTTCCGGCCGTAGCCGCACGCTCACTATCGGCAAACAGAAAGTGGAGCTACGACATGCACCATCTTGGCAGCTAGTCTTGGCCAACCATCCTGCAGGGGAAGTCGTTCGCGCCCTAGCATGGCTCGGACCCGAGGAAGCTGAAAGCGCACTCGATACACTCAAAGGAAAGATTCCTTCTACGGCCTTTGATGTAATGGCAGCAGTTGCATCTCAGCTGCCGAAATGGTTGGCTCAAAGTTTAAACCGAGAATCACATGTCTGATCAATTTCTGTCTTTGCCATACGAGACCCGGCGATATATCATAGACCGAGTAGTTGGTCGTCTGGGACGTCGCGCCCATCTTCTTGAAAAAGACGTTTGGGTGGTCTGGTCATTACAGACCATCTTCGAGTCTGCATTCGGCGAACATCTCATATTCAAAGGTGGGACATCGCTCTCAAAGGCTTACAATATCATCAAACGCTTCTCTGAGGATGTCGATATCACCTACGATATTCGCGCGATCGCCCCCGACTTGGTGGGCGACAGTGATGAAGCGTTGCCGCCAAATCGCAGCCAAGAGAAGCGCTGGACAAAAGAAGCCCGCCAACGTTTGGCTGAATGGGTCAAAGGCGAGGCAAAGTCCTATTTGCAGGATGCCGCCTTGGAGCAAGGTTTGTCCGTGAATATTCGCGCCGACGGTGAAAGGATATTCATTGCTTACGAGACCACAATCGAGACGATATCCAAGTATATTGATCCTGTCGTTATTTTGGAGTTCGGTGCGCGTTCAACCGGCGAGCCCGCCGCCTTGCGCGATGTGAAATGCGATATGGACGGGTTTGTCGATGGAGTCGTGTTCCCGAAGGTAAAACCTCGAGTGATGCATGCCGAACGAACTTTCTGGGAAAAGATGGCGGCGGTCCATGTTTTTTGCCTTCAGCAACGCTTACGAGCTGAACGTTTCGCGCGACATTGGTATGACTTGGTTCGTCTCGATGATGCAGGCATAGCGGATGTAGCGTTAAAAGACCGAACCCTTGCCGATTCGGTGGTGAAACACAACGCAATGTTCTTCCGTATGAAAAATGTCGAGGGCAACCCCATCGACTATGGTGATCTCATTAGCGGAAAATTGCAGCTGGTTCCAACCGGTGATGCTCGCTCGGCACTTGAAACCGATTATAAATATATGGTTGATAACGGTTTCTTGCTAGATAGTGCAGATACTTTCGATGATGTGATCGACCGTTGTGCCGATATCGAACGACGGACAAATCGGATAGCGCTTGAATAGGAATCATACCCGTCCAGACCGTCTTATCGAAAAGACTGCCGATCACTAATCCGTCGATCAGTTCATAGATGATATCTCGGCCAGCACGGCCTCCGCTTGGGCGATAACGGTCTGGATCGCTCCGCCGGCAAGATCCGGCGGATATCCGTGTTTCTTCAAGATACGCCGGATAAGGCTGCGCATCCTCGCTCGCGCGCTTTCTTTTTTATGCCAATCCACCGTCACGCTCGATTTCATTTTTTTCACAAGTTCAACGGCGATGATGCGTAAGTTTTCATCCCCCATCACCTCGACAGCGCTATCGTTTTCGGCAAGGGCATCGTAAAATAACAATTCTTCTTCTGAGATACCTTCCTTCTCACCTCGGGCAATGGACGACTTGTAGTCTTTGGCCAAGTCGATCATTCTTTGAATCGCCTCGACCGTCGAGATAGAGTTCGAGTGATATTTGGCTACGATTTCTTCCAGCCTTTGGGAGAAAGTCTTACCTAGAACAACGTTCCTTTTGCCGAGGCGAACGATCTCATCATTCAGCAATTTCTTCAAGGCTTCGAGAGCAAGGTTTTTCTGCTCCATTTTCTTCATTTCCATCAGAAATTCCTCGGATAAGATGGAAATATCCGGGGATTTCATTCCCACCGCTTTGAGAATATCGATGATTTCGGCGTTGGCAATGGCCTCCTCGATTAGCTGCTTGATAGCGAACAGCCTCGCTTTTGATTTGGTATCTTCTTCGGGCGATGTTTTCATCATCGCCAAGCGCACGGATTGAAAAAATCCGACCTCGTCTTTGGCTCCTCGAGCGAAATCACTGGCCGCTGCCAGCGCGAACGCTTTGACCAGTTCGGCGGTTGCCGACTGAAAACGCCTGCGCGCCGTTGCCTTACCCTTCTCGTTATCCTTCTGCGCAGCAGCCTTTTCCTGCCGATCGAGAATCCAGTTCATTGCAAGACCAAGCGCCTCGAAGCGCTGTTTGGGCTCACCTGAAATACCGGATTGGTAGTCATGCCCATGAAACATCTTACGCACGATATCGAGTTTTTCCTTCAAAGCGGCGATGGCGTCTTCCTCCTCGACGCCGACTCTCTTGCGATCGGCATCCGAATACTCCGCCAACGCCTCTTTGAGGTATTGCAAGATGCCGATGTAATCGACAATCAAACCACCCGGTTTATTCCTGAACACCCGGTTCACGCGAGCGATGGCCTGCATCAGATTATGACCGCGCATGGGTTTGTCGATATACATGGTATGCAGGCAGGGAGCATCGAAGCCCGTCAGCCACATATCGCAGACAATGACCAGTTTTAGCGGGTCGTCCGGGTCTCGGGCTCTCTTGGCAATTTTCTCGCGCCCCGATTTATTGCGAACATGTATCTGCCACTCTACGGGATCCGATGCCGATCCGGTCATCACGACTTTCAGTTCGCCCTCGTCATCATCGTCGGCACACCACTTCGGTCTCAGTTTTTTGATATGTTCGTACAAAGAGACACAAATTTGGCGACTCATGCAAACTGCCATCGCCTTGCCATTTATAGCGCTCAGTCGCTCTTCGAGGTGATCCACCAAATTGGCCGCCACTTGGGTCAATCGTTTTTCCGAGCCGACCAATGCCTCCACGTTGACCCATTTCGCTTTTGTTTTTTCCTGCTCCGGGAGGGTTTCGTCTTCAAGAATCGATTCGATTTCGGCATCGATGCGAGGCTTTTCATCTTCGTCAAGTGAAATTCTCGCCAACCGACTTTGATAGAAGATCGGAACCGTTACTTCGTCCTCCACAGCCCGGCTGATGTCGTAAACATCGATTTCCTTCCCGAAAACCGCCCCCGTGCTCGTATTCGCGCTCTCGATCGGGGTGGCGGTAAAGCCGATGAAGGAGGCTTTGGGGAGCGCTTGCCGAATATAGTGCGCATAGCCGTAGCCGAACTCGCCGGTGTCTCGATCGAGCCTCGCATCGAAACCATATTGACTACGGTGGGCTTCATCGGCGATCACGATCACGTTCTCACGCTCGGTCAATGCAGGAAATCGCTCTTCTCCTCGATCCGGCGAGAACTTTTGAATCGTCGTGAAAACCACCCCGCCGCTTTTCCGCCTCAGCAGATTCCTAAGCCCTTCACGGGAATCCGCCTGCTCGGGGGTCTGGCGGATCAAGTCCTTGCACATACTGAAAGTACCGAACAACTGATTATCGAGGTCGTTGCGGTCGGTCAGAACGACTAGGGTCGGGTTCTTGAGCTCCTTGGAGCGCACCAACAATCCACCGAGAAAAGCCATCGACAGGCTCTTGCCCGAACCCTGCGTATGCCAAATCACCCCGATACGCCGATCGCCCTCGGGAGATGATGCCTCGATCGCACGACGAAACGCCTTGCGCGCCCCGAAAAATTGGTGATACCCGGCAACGATTTTGGAAAGACCATCACCCTTATCCGTGAAAACCGTAAAGTCACGGATCAATGAAAGCAAGTGCGATTTCTCGAAAGCACCTCGCAACAATGTTTCCAGCTCGATACCTCCACGAGGCGTGAAGTCATCGACCTCACCCGTCACCGAGCGCCATGGCATGAAGCGTTCCCAATCGGCAGTCAGCGATCCGATCCGGGCGCTCAATCCATCGGAAACAACCAACAAACAATTGGTGCGAAACAGCGAGGGGATCTGATTCTTATATGTCTGAATCTGACGAAATGCACTATCGAGACTCGATGTTTCTCCGACCGGGTTCTTCAACTCGATAACAGCGACGGGCAAGCCATTCAAAAAAACAACGATATCCGGTCGCCGATGATACTTGCCCTCGACAACGCGAAACTGATTGGTGACCACCCAGTCATTATTTTCCGGATTGGCAAAGTCGATCAGCCAGACCTTATCCCCTCGAATCGTACCGTCTTCAGCCAAATACTCAACATCGATTCCGTTGACCAGCATCTGATGAACCTGGCGGTTTTCCTCCACCAAGTTGGGCGTCTCTTGTCGCTGCAATGCCCGCAAGGCTTCTTCAATGGCGTCACTTGGGATCGATGGGTTGAGACGATCGACAGCGGATTGCAGTCTCCCTTGCAAAATCACACTTTGATAGGTAGCACGCTGAGAACCAATCTCGTCGGGAGATGTTTCCTCAGGCGAAAAGTAAGCATATCCAAGTTCATCCATGAATGAAAGAGCAGACTTCTCGACCGTGTCCTCTGATATGCTAGTGAGATTTATTGATTTATTCATTGATCGGTCCTACACTCAATGCAACCAAAATATCTTCTATACAGCTGTCATGATCCATTATTCCTTCTTTTAATGGATACCAAATAGGATGAATTTCAGCCTTTTCAAGATCAGAACGACGACAGGGAATTTCTTCGAAACCAGGATCTGCTAGCAATGCATAATGGCGAATATTAAGTCTTTTATTGGACTTTTTGCTATTTATATTAATTTTAATTTGACGAAGAGCTTGAAATGTTCGATCCATGCTAAGACTGCATCCAAGAAACAAAAGGCTCCGATTTACAACTAATTTAGCAAATAAGTCCGGTAAAGATTTATCTCTTTCATATACTTCTTCGTATTCTCTAGTTGTAAGAATGCGTCCGGTAGCATTATTTGCACTACCGTGAATTTTAAACAGCATGTGGCCATCTATTTCTGCGTTATTACATATTTTTTTCAGCTCATCACCAACCAAAATATTGTCAAATTCAGATCCATGCTCTCGATATGTCTTTTCTAGGACAATATCAAAATTCGTTGTCATGCAGCCTTGATTAAAAAGCGAAGGCAACAGTAGAACAGGTCCTTTCACCTCAAACAATTGTCGATAGAAATAATTTTCAACTTGTTCTGCAAGGATGTTTTCATTAAAGTGATCCACAATGCACTGAGCTGCATCCTCAAAATGTCCCTTTAATATTAATTCTTCTATCTTGGATTCAACTCCAGAATCTTCTTTCGCCAGCTCTTTCAAAAACGTCCTCCAAAGGACAAAGCCGCTAGGTTTAGACATACCAGCACCAACAAACGGTAAAACTTGATTGTTGATTACTTGCTCTGCTAGACGATTAAATCTCTGAAGGCAACCTCTCTCTGACAAAAATTCTTTTACGCGTTGGCGGGCGCTATCTTTTTGATCCTCAATCCACTCGGTGAAAGAAGCATCATAACTAGTAGGATCACATATTTTGAATACTTCTGAGCTTTGATACTCATTTCCTGCAATGGAAACGGTCCAACTAGAGTCTAGGTATTCGCAGAAGCGATTTTCAAAGTAAGATTTCAACTTATCATCCTCAATTCATGCGAATGAATTTTACCAGATATAAAATTGGGAAGTATTAGATCCCGAGTAGCAAGTAGAATGCGATTTTGCTTTGCATTGATTAAAATCAATTCAAAAATCGGTTTTATTAGAAGCCCAAATTCATTTTCAACATCAACTCCAAACTCTGGAAAAGGTATTTTTCTAATTGATTTTGAATTTACTGCTGTAGCAATCGAAGATGTGCTTCCCAGCGACGAATAGTCGAAATTCTTCATCCAACAGTATGTGAAGTATGGCATGGGACTTCTATCTGTAGAATTCAAATGCGCAATTGCTTCATTGGTAGTCATCATGCACTCGGCAATTGATACGCGTCCGACTGTTAGTTTAAAACTTACTAATACTGTGCCTGCCATAACCAATGGTATTCTACAATTTTTTATGGAGCAACCAGTTAATCGTTCAGCTGTTTGATGAACAAATACTCCGCAGTCGGCTAGATCTCTAATTGAAAGCCACGGCACACCCGTAGTTTGTTTAGTAAAGTGCCAACTCTCTTTTCTAGGTGGAGTTCGGCCAATTCTAACATCAAATCGTTCTCCAACAGTGGTGTATTTCCATTTTTTCGGTAGGCTGTTATCAGTTAGAGCAGAAGGGAACAAGTCGACTATTTCTCTGGCTTTTTCAGATGTTCTGAGTAAGCCGCCGAGGATAACATCCAAGTCGGTGGCACCTTCCATCTTGCGACGGGTTGGGCCGAAATCAATGAACCAGTCTTTGAAAATCGCCTGTGCCATGGACTCAAGGGTTTCGTTCATTTGTTGGTTCAATTCAATTTTATCATCCAACATGCCTAAAACATGGACTATTGCTTTTTGCTCTTCAATTGGTGGCAACTTCACTGGAAAATCCGTAAACGAATGGAGTCTCAGGGATTTTACGGTTGTCCCGACAGCCACTCGCTCCCAATAATCTCTATGTTGATTCAAATAGTAATATAGAAATTTAGTTTTGACACTTGCTTCAGATTTTGATGTTATACGATACGCCCTTTGGTGCAAATCAAATTTACCAGAGAAATATCTCGGTAAGAATTCTTTTCCCTCCCCCGGAATGATGACTGCTTTACAATCAAAGAGATACTTATCACTTCTTTTCACTACCGATGATCGATCGAACAGAGGATATGCTCCATTTTTAGTCTCATCCTGTCTATTAGTCTTTCCGGTACCGATATCTGCGATATCCCCCAGTTTGACTTCGCGCCAATTATTCATTATCTATGTGCTCCATTAATTTGACCGCTGGATTCGATAGATTCTATAGCACAATCATCTGATTCAAAAATTCCTCTATCATTTTCAATTTCAATCAGGTCACCCCAAAAACATATCGACTCGCAGGGTTGAGAATTAGACCAAAACGATATTTTTTCTTTCATCTTATTCACATTACTTTTCTGGTAAAAGCCCTAATTGGGTTCTGATACTGTTGCTCAACTCGGTCGATTTGGTCATTTGCTCCTCTAGCTGAAATTTAAGGTCGGTGAATTTTTCTGCAAATGGTATGCCGTCTTCTTCTGCCTCTGGTACACCGACATAGCGACCTGGGGTAAGAATGAATTCGTTTTTTCGTATTTCATCGATGGAAGCGGATTTGCAAAATCCTAGAACATCCTGATACGCCTCGCTGGGATCCTTATTTCTCCAGCGATGGTAGGCATCGGCAATTTTTTCGATATCTTCATTATCGAACTCGCGGCGGACGCGGTCGATCATGTGTCCTAGGTCGCGGGCGTCGATGAAGAGGATTTCGCCGCGTCTGTTTCGGTGGCCGTTGGCGGTTTTGTCTTTGGCCAGTATCCATAGGCAGGCGGGAATTTGGGTTGAATAAAACAGTTGGCCGGGTAGGGCGACCATGGCGTCGATGGCGTCTTTTTCAATCATGGTCTTGCGGATTTCATCTTCACCAGATTGTTGGGAGGACATCGATCCGTTGGCCAGCACTACGCCTGCCGTTCCGCGGGGGGCGAGGTGGTGGTAGATGTGTTGCAGCCATGCGAAGTTGGCGTTGCCCACTGGTGGAATGCCGAAGGTCCAACGAACATCGTCTCGGATGCGCTCGCCTCCCCAATCAGAGATATTGAATGGCGGGTTGGCGAGAATGTAATCCGCGCGTAAATCTGGGAGCTCGTCTCGATGAAAGCTACCTTCATTATTCCAACGAATGTCGGCATCTATTCTCTGCACGGCAAGATTCATTTTGGCCAGTCGCCATGTGGTGTGATTGCTTTCTTGTCCATAGACCGATATCGCATCGCACCTTCCGTTATGCTCGTTGATGAATTTTTCGGATTGTACGAACATACCTCCGGATCCACAGCAGGGATCATAGACGCGACCTTGGAGAGGCTCGAGCATCTCGACCAGTGTGCGAACCACCGAGCGCGGGGTAAAAAATTCACCGCCACGTTTACCCTCCGAAGAGGCAAATTTCGATAAAAAATATTCGTAGACGCGACCTAGCAAATCCTTACCACTTCCATTATGCATCGGGATATTCGAGAAAAGATCAATCAACTCGCCCAGCATGGTCTTGTTGAGTGTCGGGCGACTATATTCCTTAGGCAAGACACCTTTGAGGTTGGTATTGATAGGAGTTTTTTCAATGGACTCCATCGCTCGGTCGATCAATCCGCCAATATCGACCCTTTTACCATTGGGAAGCGATATCTCTGTGCGCTTGGAATTTTCTTGAAGGTACGACCAACGAGCCTCTGGCGGAACCCAAAAGATATTCTCCGCTAGGTATTCATCGGGCTCTTCTACGAGATCGGGATCTTCTTTTTCGAGAACGATACGCCGCGATTCAAAGGCATCTGAAATGTACTTCAAGAAAATCAATCCGAGCACGACATGTTTGTACTCAGATGGTTCGAGATTGCCACGCAATTTGTCTGCGGCTTTGAAAAGGTCCTCTGCAAATTCCAGATCACCTGACAATGTATCGATGTCGAGCAAATCATCATCCTCCCATCTTTTTACACTCTACCCGAAAATCATCTTAGATGATGTTTTTTTGGAGAATATCTCTCATTATCAAGAGAAACTCGATTTGCCTCTTCTTCGATTTTCACTGAAGAAAGTCGACTCTGATCAGGTTCATCCACTACCGAGAAAGGTCTTGATGGCAGATACTACGCTCGGGATCTTTGCCATTGCGACGATCACCGCCAGTAGCATTCCTGTCGTCCACAGCCCGGTCTTTATCGGAACCCACTTCATTGCTACATCCATCCTTGCCACCAATTTCATGATGTTCTCTTTCAGCTCGGCAATTTCTTTTCTATTTTTGGCAATCGCTTCTCTATTTTCGGCGATTCCCTTTCTATTTTCGGCAATCTTTTTTGAATTCTCGGTGAAAAGCGCTTCGGTTTTTGAGAACGATGTTATGGTTTTGGTATCCAACTCGGTATCCAATACCACTGTCTTGTTGAGCCGCCTCTCGATTCGATCCATCCTTTCACGCCATGCTTTCTTGGCATCTTCGAGATCGCTCATCGTGCGGATCGCCTTTTGCCCATGAAGAAAGCCATGTTGGTCAAGGCCGAGGTATTCGGGATATTCGCGATGATCTCTGCCGGCAGCATTCCGGTCATCCACAACTCGGTCTTTGGCGGTATTCACTTTTTCGCGCCAATCTCTCTCGGCGTCTTCGAGACCGGCCATCAAAGGCTCATCCGCCGCCGAAAATTTTCATGATGAACGCGGCGGCATCCGGGATCGCCGCGGCTCCGACGATTGCCGAAATAATGATGCCGACTGTCCACAACCCCGCCTTTAGCGGCATCCATTTCATCGCTTCTTTCAATTCAGCGATTCCTTCCGCATTTTTGGCAATCGCTTTTGCGTTCTCACCGATCGATTTTCTGTTCTCGGCAATCAGAGCGGAATTCTTTCTTGTGCTCTCGGCGATCAAGTCGGCATTCTTGTCGATCTTGACGGCACTGTTATTGAGCAGGATCTCAATTCGATCGAGTCTTCGCTCATGCCATTCCACTTTCGCCGGATCAAGCCCGCTCATCGCTCTGTCCTTCGGTGTGGATACCTATCTTAGCACCGATAGAGGGTGGGGGGCTGTGGCATGCTTGAAAAGGCGATTTTTTGGAAGGCGAGCGGCTTTGGGTGGCCGCCCGCGAAGGATCGGGGACGAGATGAATCGATCAAAAATCGAGGCTACGACCTTTTCAAGACGATGCTTGATTCAACTCCATTTTTTCGTTTGCGCCAATCTCTCTCGGCGTCTTCGAGAGCGGCCATCGAGCGGCTCATTCGCCGCCGAAAATTTTCATGATGAACGCGGCGGCATCCGGGATCGCCGCGGCTCCGACGATTGCCGAAATAATGATACCGACTGTCCACAATCCCGACTTTAGCGGCATCCATTTCATCACTTCTTTCAATTCAGCGATTCCTTCCGCATTTTTGGCGATCGCCTTTGCGTTCTCGGCGATCGATTTTCTGTTTTCACCGATCAGAGCGGAGTTCTCTCTCGTACTCTCCGCGATTAGATCGGCATTCTTTCTTGTGCTCTCGGCGATCAAGTCGGCATTTCTTTCGATTTTGGCCCCAATGCTATCAAGCAGAGCCTCGATCCGATCGAGTCTTTTTTCTCGCCATTCCGCTTTCGCGCCATCAAGTTCGCTCATCGCTCTGTCCTCGGGTGTGGATACCTATCTTAGCACCGATGGAGGATGGTGGGGGCGCATAAATGGCTCGGAAATGGCGCGGTTTTTCGGGGGAGCGGGCGGCCTTGGGTGGGCCGCCCGTTCTCGGAACATCATGGGAGCGATGTGGGGCGCTCAAAAATCGCTGTCGACTTCGCCTCTAAAAGGTGACGAAGAGGATGCCGATGGGGTGGAGTCGCTGGAAGAGGGTGGGGTGGGGCGCTCGCCTTGTCTGCCGCTTGCGCTGCCTGTCGGTGCCGATGAGGTCGAGCGAGTCGACGGGTTGTCGGAGGCGATGGGCTTGGGTTTTGCCGATGGAGTGCCGCCGCCTCGGTGTTGGTCCAAGGCGTTCATGGCGGTGGCGACGATGCTTGCGATATTGCCCAAGTCGGAAGGCAGGATCAGGCTGTTGCTCTCTTGCGCCAAACGGCCGAACTGTTCGACATATTGCTCGGCGACCCGCAAGCGGGCGGCGGTCTCTCCGCCTTGCTTGGAAAGGGCGACGGCGATATCGCTCAATCCCTTGGCGGTGGCGCCGGCGATCAGCTCGATCTGGCGGGCATTACCCTCGGCCTCGTTGATCAGTTTTTGTTTTTCGCCCTCGGAAATGCGGATCGCCTCGGTCATCAACCCTTCCGCGCGATTGATGCGTGATTGTCGATCACCCTCGGAAATGGCTATCTCGGCGCGTTTTTCCCGCTCCGCGCGCATCTGCTTTTCCATCGCCTCCATCACCGTCTGGGGCGGGGTGATGTCTCGAATCTCGTAGCGCAATACCTTGACTCCCCAGTTCTGGGCGGCCTCGTCGATGGCCGAGACGACCTGTCGATTGAGGGCCTCTCGCTCTTCGAAGGTTCTATCGAGTTCGATCTTGCCGATGGCGGAGCGCAAGGAGGTCTGCGCCATTTGGCTGGCGGCGAATTTATAGTTTTCGATCCCGTAGGCACTCATGCGCGAATCGAAAACTTGCATATAAAGAACGCCATCGACGGTGACCATCACGTTATCGGAGGTGATGCAATCCTGGGATCCGATATCGATCACTTCCTCTTTGAGGCTGCGCCTATAAGCAACGATATCGAGGAAGGGAAAGAGGAAATGCAATCCGGCGGAGAGGGTGCGATTGAACTTGCCGAGTCTTTCGATGACATATTCCGAACGCTGCGGCACCACCACCGCGGTGTTGTAAAGCGTGAATATGACAAGGACGGCGACGACCAACAAAACGATGATCAGAACCATATCGGTATCGACATTCATCATGACTTATATCTCCCTCACTTTGATGATGGTTGCGCTGGATTCGTCAACGGAAACGACCACGACCGGGGTTCCGGTCGCGATCGGCTCATCGGCAATGGCGGGCCAAGTGCTTCCCAAGCCTTTGATGCGTCCGGTGCCCTTGGCCGGGATGGCCTCCACCACTTCGGCGTGTTGTCCGATGCGGCGGTCGGCACTGTCCATGCCGACGGTCTCGCCTTTGAAGGTGCGTTTGAAATATCTTCGAAGCGTCAAGATGGAGACGATCGAGGCGACGATGAAGATCAAAATCTGGATATCGAAGGATATGTCGAAGGCCCATACCGCCAACGCCACCAGCCAAGCCGCGACCCCGAAAAAGATCACGATGAAACCGGGTAGGAGAAACTCGGAGAACAAGAGCACCGCTCCGAGCAAAAACCATGTCAGGGCGATCTGTTGAGCGGTCCATTCCATGAATGCTTTTCCTTGTGCTTTTTGACAAATCCTTGCGCGAAACACAATCAAGCACTCTCTTGGCAAGCCCGATCTCGATAGCGGGCATGCAGTGCAGTGGCGGCGGGGCGCCACGAAGAGAAGCGGCGAGTGCTTGGCTAAACGGTGGATCTCGGACAACTTCGAATGGCTTCGAGGGCGGCTTCGATGACGGCGAGTTTTCGATCGGGATTCAGGCTTTGTCCCAATCGATTGCTGCCTGCAACGAAACGGGCGACGGCATGATCTCGCTTGACCGAGAGATCGAAGTCGTAGCCGAGATCGAGCATCGCATCCAAGATCTGCATGTTCTGGGCTTCATCTCGATCCGGGCGCCAAGAAAACTCGCTCATCATCGGATCGCCCTTCGCATCATGCCAAACGGGGACGGTTTGATCACCCGCCCAAGCGATCTCGATGACCTGCCAGCCCATGATCTCTCGAGCCGCCTTTGTATTCAGATCGGGATCGATCCCCTCGCTTTCAAGCGAAGAGGAGCCTGCTTGCGCAGATTCGGGGCTATTCATGCGTCTTACGAGGCTTGCACCGATGATCTCGAGGGCTTTTCGCCGAGGCTTTTGCGCATCGTTTTGCATCTGGCATCGGCGCCGCGCTTGGAAAGCGGGCGCCGATGGTCTTGATGCTTGCAAGGAGGCCTGCGCAATCGGCTTGCGCAAGCCTTCGATGTCGCGCTTTTCGATGCCCTTTTCGAGATGATTTTCGATGCATCGTCCGGCGCATTTTTTCTCATGCTTTTCAGTGCTTTGCGATCTCCTTGGCAACCGCATCGAAGGCCTGCAAGGTGAGATCGATATCCTCGTCGGTGTGGGCGACGGAAACATAGAATTTGCTGCTGGCCTTGATCACCCCATGCTCCGCCAAAAGGCTGTTGAACATCGAGAGTTTTTTCTTGTCCCCGTTCTCGACCGACCAATAGTCGACGATCGGAGCCCCGGTGAAGACGATCTCGAAAAGACAGGGCTCGCCGGTGATTTGGGACTCGACTCCGGCATCGCCCATCGCCTTGCCGAGCCCTTCCATCAGCCGCCGGCCGTTCTCGAAAAGGCGCTCGTAGGCATCGCCTCGACTCAAAACATCGAGGGTCGCAAGCCCGGCGCTGGCAGCGATCGGATTTCCGTTGAGGGTGCCGATCTGCGGCAGGAAACGTTCCGGCCCTACGGCCTCGGCGTCGAAATGCCGCATGATATCCTCGCGCCCGGCAAGGGCCGCCAGCGGGAAGCCGCCGCCCACGATCTTGCCGATGGTGCATAGGTCGGGCACTACCTGATAGAACTCCTGCCCGCCGCCGTAGGAGAGCCTAAAACCGGTGACGATCTCGTCGAAGACCAGCGGGATCTCGTACTTCGACGTCAGCTCTCGCACCCCTTGAAGGAAACCGGGGCGGGGAGTGATGATACGCTGCAACGGCTCCATCACCACCCCGGCGAGGGCATCGTGATGCTCCTCGATGATGGCCTTGACCGCTTCCAGATCGTTATAGGGGGCAACCAGGATCTCGTTTTCGATCACCTCGGGGATGCCTGCGGAATCCGGGATCGGATTGGTGCCGTTGGCATGCCGTTTGGGCGCCAGGCTCATCAGGGCGTATTCGTTCATGCCGTGATAGCCGCCCTCGAATTTGAGGATCTTCGAGCGACCGCGAAAAGCCCTCACCGCCCGCATCGCATAGAGGGTGGCCTCCGACCCGCTGCTGGTATAGCGCACCTTTTCGGCGCAGGGCATCGCCTTGCAGATGGCCTCGGCCAAGAGGATGCCCGGAGGGCTGTTGGCGAAAAAAGTGGCGCCGCGTTCGAGTTGGGCTCGCACCGCCTCCATCACCTCGGGGTGGTTATGCCCCAAGAGCATCGGACCTGAACCCAGTAGATAGTCGACGTATTCTCGTCCCGATGCGTCCCGAACGCGCCCGCCTTCACCCTCGACAATCACGAACTCCGGGGCATTTCCGAAGCTGCCCCCCGGGAGATAATTTCGGGCCTTCTCGCGCAAATCGGCCTCGGCGCGGGTTGTCTGATCCATGGTTGTTCTCCGCATCGACGAAAGAGGAAATTCAAGGTAGAGATCATCGAAAGGCGCCTCGATCGATACCCCCGTCCAAGTGCCCTTCAAGGTAGGCGGGAATGATAGTACTAGTTGGGCGATTTCGAGTCATCCTTTTCGACGATCGCTCGAAAAAAACGATGCGCCGAACCGCCGCTTTGCCGGGCGCGGATGCCTTGAACAATCGTTTGGATCATCCGGCTGGATCGGCCGGCCGGAGCAGCCGATCGAATCATCTGAATCACCCGATCGGACGCTTGGATATTTCGCTCATGCATCGGGTATCGATGCGAACTCGCCCGCTCCTTCGGTCTGACCCGTCGGCCGCTTTTCTTGGGATGGATCAGGGCTTTATTCGGTCCTTTCCCGAGATCCGAGGAATCGACGAAGGAAAGGCGAGTCATCGGCGCAAGAGCGAATCACCGCCTCGGGGGCTGATGGCTGAGGCCAGAGGCGGCATCGGCCCATCGGCTTCGCTTCCGATCGACCCCGCCGTCGATGGGATGGGTCCTTGATTCTCGGGTTTTGGGGCAATCCGGATCGAAAAGGAAATCTTGGAAGCGTTCAATCCTTTGGATGCACCGCCCATCGCTAATATAAACTTTCGCTTACCGGCTCGGCGCCCCTTGGCGATCGCTATCCTTCGCCTTCGCCGGACAATCGCCGGATAACGAGACATTTCCTTTTTCGATCCCAGAGGCTTTAAAAACCATGAGCAATTCGGATATCGGCTTCATCGGTGGCGGCAATATGGCCACCAGCCTCATCGGGGGGTTGATCGCGAATGGCTTTTCCCCCGAGACGATTTATGTATCCGACCCCGATGCCACCCGGCTCGACCATCTGCGCCGGCGCTTCTCGGTGCATACCGGCAGCGATAACACGGTGCCCGCCTCCTGCCCCACGGTGGTGTTGGCGGTCAAACCGCAGGTCATGCGCGAGGTGGTGGTGAATCTGGCGCCTACTTGGGCGGATCGCGATCCCCTTTTGGTCTCGATCGCCGCCGGGGTGCGAATATCGGATATCGATCGCTGGGCCGGCGGCGGCAAAGCCATCGTGCGCACGATGCCGAACACTCCGGCGCTCGTGGGAGCGGGGGCGACCGGGCTTTTTGCCAACGAAAGGGTGGATGAGAAGCGATGCCTCGATGCCGACAAGGTTCTGCGAGCGGTGGGCATCACCTTGTGGGTGGATGAAGAGGATCTGTTGGATGCGGTAACCGCCCTTTCCGGCAGCGGACCGGCCTATTGCTTCTTGCTGATGGAAATCATGCAAGCGGCGGGGGAGTCGATGGGCTTGGAGCGAGACACCGCCAAACAACTGACCTTGCAAACGGCCCTCGGGGCCGCTCGCATCGCCTTAGACGAGGGCGAAGACCCCGCCACCTTGCGCAAGCGGGTCACCTCCCCCGGAGGAACGACCGAGCGAGCCATCGTCACCATGCGAGAAGGCGGTATCGAGGCGCTGGTCAAGCAAGGAATCTCGGCGGCGCAGCGACGATCGGTGGAGCTCGGGGATGCCTTGGGCGAAGAGTGAGGACTGCCGAACATGACCGGACATATCGACAATGCACTGGCGTTCCTCGTCCAAAGCGTTATCGGTGCCTATATCCTGATTGTCATGCTGCGCCTGCTCTTGCAATGGGTAAGGGCGGATTTCCACAATCCCGTTTCCCAATTCGTCATTCGTGCCACCGACGCTGCGCGCGCACCCTTAAAACTGCTGATCCCCACCATCGGGAGGATCGATGGCGCCTGCCTCTCCTTGCTGCTGATCCTGCAATCGGCCGAAACCCTGTTGCTCGGTGCAATCACCGGAAGCATCCCCTCGCCGGGTGCGCTTTTACTCTTCTCCATGGCCGAGATCGTGCAGCTGGCCTTGAACGTATTCCTGTTCTCGATATTGATCGAAGTGATCATGAGTTGGATCAACCCCTTCGCGCGAAACCCGGTCTTGATTTTGGTGCACAGCATCAACTATCCGCTGCTCGCGCCCGCCCGCCGCATCATTCCTCCGGTGGCGGGCATCGACCTTTCACCGATCGTCGTCATTTTGATCTTGCAGCTAGGCGGTTTTTTGATCGTCAACCCTCTGCGCGGGATGGCCATCGCGATGTGGTAGGCAGCGGTCGGCAGCGGTCGGCAGCGGTCGGCAAAGGGCGGGATCGAATGGCGAATCCGCCATCCCATTCGAAAAACACCCGCGGGCGGCCAAAAACCGCTAACGCTACAAGGGAAATTGCAGGGCGTTGAGGCGGCGGCGACGAAGCCGATAGTCGGGAACGATGCTCTCCACCAAAGACCAAAAGGAGGCGGAGTGATTCATATAGCGAAGGTGGCATAGCTCGTGCACCACGACATAATCCGATAACGCCACCGGAGCCATCATCAAGCGCCAGTTGAGGCTCACCCTACCTGTGGTGGAGCAACTTCCCCATCGGGCACGCTGCCCCCGAATGGAAAGGGTCGGCTCGGGCACATCGAGCTGCGGTAAATAATATTGGATACGCTCGGCGAAGTGGATCTTCCCCTGCCTGCGATACCACTTCTCCAAAGCCTTGCGCAGGAAATCGGGCTCGGAATCGGGGACGCTTACCCACAAATTGTCACCCCTTCGCTCGACGCGCGAGGGGCGCCTCTTGGCATCGACCGAAAAAGACGAGCGATGCACTTCCAAAGTCAACGATCGATCGAGCAAGGGCAAGAGGGTGCCGGTGATCAAAGGAGGGCGCTCGCTTCGCCGCCGCCGGCTCTTTTCCAATAAATCCAAGACCTTGGTTTCGTTTTCGCGCAAGATCGCTTGCGCCCGCTCCAAGCCGAAACGCCACGGAGCGCGCAGTTCCAGTTCACCGGCTTCGTTGATTAAAAAGTGGATATGGCGGCGACGGGGTACGCGCTTGAAGATGAAGGGAAGGTCGGTGGAAAAAAGGCGCACCGTCGCGCGGCGTTCGATCGTCGTGGCCACTTCGGCGATCGACCTTATCCATCAAGGCGATGTGGACGATCCGGGGCGGGGGTTCGTTCCCGGTCCACCTTCGAGGCGATGCCTTCGGGCATTGTTTTCGAGATCGCCGAAGACTCCGCGCGCCAAGAGCGCCCACTGCTCGTCGAGGGTTTCGGTGGGGAGCGCCCCGCTGATATTGAACTGGCGAATCCGACCGATCAGGAAGGCACCGATGAGATTGGCGCTGACCCGAGCCCGACCGCGCATGGACAAGGGCGTGCTCGGCGCCTGCTGAATGACTCGGCTGATGTGGGTTTCGATGCGGTCGAAGAAATTCCCCACCCGCTCCGAAAGCCTCGGATCCTCGCCATGCAGCACCTCGCCCAAAAGAACCCGCGAGATGCCGGTGCTGCCTTCGACGAAATGCAAAACCGAACGCACGATGCGCTCGCAGCATCGCTCGGGATCGTCCCCGGCATCGGCGCAGATACGATTGATGGTGCTGAACACCGAATGCTCGCAGGATTCGATGAGGGCTTCGAACATCGCCGCCTTGCCGGGGAAATGGCGGTAAAGCGCCGATTCCGACACCCCGACCGCCGCCGCCAATTGCCGCGTGGTGATCTTCGATGCGCGATTGCCCTCGATTTCGCGCACCAGAACTTCCAAAATCCGCTCGCGCTTGTTGCCGCCGGGATTGCTACCGGTATTGCCGCCGGCGCTCGCGGTCTCGCCCGGGGTTTCGTATCCCTCTTTCACCGTCCATCCCTCGAACGATCGGCCGTGAACTCCGAACGCCATCTCGGATATCGCCGAGAATCCGAGCCGCGCCCGGATCGATCGTCGAATCGATCGAATACGAAGCCCATCTAGGCATCTTCCCGGCTGATAAAGGTTCCCACGCCCTCGTTGGTGAAGATCTCGATCAATACCGCATGATCCACCCGCCCATCGATGATATGGGCGCTATGCACCCCGCCTTCGACGGCATCGAGAGCGCAGCGCACCTTGGGCAGCATGCCGCCGCTGATGGTCCCGTCTTCGACCAAAGCCTCGACCTCCTTCGCATGCAATCGGGAAATCACCTCCCCGTGGCGATCGAGCAGCCCCGGGGTATTGGTGAGCATGATCAGTTTTTCGGCCCCCAAAACGATGGCGATCTTCTCCGCCACCAAGTCGGCGTTGATATTGAAGGCGCTTCCGTCGGCGCCCACGCCGATGGGAGCGATCACCGGAATCAGATCCGCCTGCGCCAAGAGATCGAGCACCGTGACATCGATCCTTTCCACCTCCCCGACATGACCGAGATCGATGGTCTTGATATCACCGGCGTCGAAGGCCGGAAGCAGCATTTTACGGGCATGGATCAGCTCGCCGTCCTTACCCGTCAGACCGAAGGCGCGAGCGCCGTGGGTATTGAGAAGGGAAACGATTTCTTTGTTGATCAACCCTCCGAGAACCATCTCGACGACATCCATGGTCTCGCTGTCGGTGATCCGCATGCCCTGCACGAAATGCGTTTCCTTGCCCAAACGGGCGAGGGTCTGCCCGATCTGCGGACCGCCTCCGTGAACGATCACCGGATGGATCCCGACCAATTTCATCAACACCACATCGCGGGCGAAGCTGCTCTTGAGCTCGGCGTTTTCCATCGCCGCCCCGCCGTATTTGATGACCACGGTTTTGCCGCGAAAGGCTCTGAGAAAAGGCAAGGCCTCCACGGCGAGCAATTTGGCGATACGAATGGAGCGGCTTTTTCTGAACTTTGGGTTCGAAGACATCGCACCTGCGGAATTCGCAGCGTTTGCAGGCTTCTCGCCCTTGGGTTTTGACGGTAAGGGTGTGGATTTCATGGGAAGGGTACCGGCGGAGCTCATCACGCTTTATCGGTGTCGATCGAATGACCTGCAAGATCGGTCGGGGAGGAGGCAAGTCGGCCAAGGGCGTCTTCGAGCATCGGTCCGGCAGCGGTTGCCAGCAGCGCCTTTTCGAAGCGCCCTCGGATGCGGGCGAGAGATTGGGCATCCTTTCCTTCGAAGCGCATGACCAAACCGGGCTCGGTATTGGACGCTCGCACCAATCCCCAACCATCGCTGAAATCGGCTCTAAGGCCGTCGATCTCGGTGATCTGCGCATCGGGAAATGCATTGCCGCTTTTTAGCATCTCGACGATTCGCTCCTGCTCTCCTTCGGCAACCGGCACCCGAATCTCCGGGGTTCCCACCCCGTCGGGCAACTGCGCAAAGAGCTCCGACGCTCGACACCCGGCGGCGCCCAAGATCTCGGCCATGCGGGCCCCGGCATAAAGCGCATCGTCGAAGCCGAGCCAGCGATCGGCAAAGAAAATATGACCGCTCATCTCCCCGGCCAAGGGAGCCGCCGTTTCCAGCAATTCGCGCTTGATGTAGGAATGTCCCGAGCGGCACATCACCGGCCGCCCCTTGTATTGCTCGATATACGCCGCCAACAGCCCGGTGCACTTCACATCGAAGATGATACGCTCTCCGGGGCGATTCGAGAGCACATCGCGGGCGTAGAGCATCAATTGCCGATCCGGCCACAAGATTCCCCCTCGATCGTCGACCACCCCGAGGCGATCGCCGTCCCCGTCGAAAGCCAAACCCAAATCGGCGCGACGCTCGCGCACGGTCCGGATCAGATCTTCGAGATTTTCCGGGACGGTGGGATCCGGATGGTGATTGGGAAAGTCGCCGTCGATCTCGCAATGCAGTTCGATCACCTCGTGTCCCAACGCGCGAAACAGGGCGGGGGCGAGCGAACCGGCGGCACCGTTTCCGCAATCGATGACGATCTTCAAAGCCCTTTCGGATGTCGGCGATACCGGCGCGATATCTTCGAGCACCCGCTCGATATAGATCCGCTCCATCCCCTCGATCCTCTCTCGTCTCGCCGATGCGGCCTTGCGCTCATCGACGATGCGCTCGATATCGCCGCTCTCGATCAGATATTTCAGCCCGATGATGTCATCCCCGTACAGGGTCTGGCCTTTGAGGAGGATTTTGAGACCGTTATAGGACGATGGGTTGTGGCTACCGGTCACCATCACCCCGCTCTTCGTGCCCAAGTGCGAGGTTGCGAAATACAGCAAGGGCGAGGGGACAAGGCCTATATCCAGAACATCGCAGCCGCCGGCGTTCAGCCCTCGGATCAAGGCATCGCCAAGCATCGGGCCGGAATGGCGACCGTCTCGCCCGACCACCAAGGTGCGAATATCGAGAGCCCGAGATCTGACCCCGATCGCTTGCGCAATCCGGTAGACGACCTCTTCGGTCAGTTCTTGCCCGACGATGCCGCGGATGTCGTAGGCCCTGAAGATCGCCCGGGGCAACGGGCGATTCTCGCCTGCGGATGACTCGATGCCCCCTCCATAAGCGATATCTTCATCGGGTCGATCCGCGCAAGCATTGGAAGGCATATCACCGGGTGCGACCATTTCATCTTCCATGTCGGTCCGCTCGAAGGATTGATTCGCTTATCCGATTCGAGCGGTGGATATCGGATATCGAAGAAACGAAATTTCAAGAACTCGACAATCCGCATTCCCGATCGGATGATGTCGTCGGATGGTTGCGCGCAATGTCTTGCACTCGGACGATTCGAACCCTTTACGACGGCCCCTTATCATCGAGGATTTTCTTTCGAGGTGGGCTCGATGCAAGATCGATGCAAGGGCTCGATGCAAGCTCGATGCAAGGGCTCGACGAAAAGCCCTCGATCCGGTTCAAGCGATGCCGGTATGCCCCAAGCCTCCGCCGCTGCGAGCCGTTTTTTCGAATTCATCGACGATCTCGAATCCTACTTGCACCACGGGGACGAAGACGATCTGAGCGACTCGATCGCCGGGAGAGATCGTGAACGCCCGCTCGCTTCGATTCCACAGCGAGATGAAGATCTGCCCTTGATAGTCGGAATCGACAAGACCGACGAGGTTGCCCAAAACGATGCCGTTGCGGTGGCCGAGCCCGGAGCGCGGCAAGAGGACGGCCGCCAAATTCGGATCCGCGATGTGAATGGCGATGCCCCCGGGGATCAGCTCGCAAGCGCCGGGGTCGAGGGTCGAGGGGGCATCGACGCAGGCTCGAATATCGAGCCCCGCCGCCCCTGCGGTCTCGTAGCGGGGCAGGGGAAACTCCTTCCCCAGCCGCGGATCCAGTACTTTAATCCGGATATTTTTCACGATAACGCTCGGCGATGGTTTCCACCAAGGTTCGGGCGAGATCGTGCTTGGGGGCCAACCCCAGCTCTTTTTCTCCCCCCGGCCAAAGCACGCTCAACGCATTGTGATCGTCTTCGAATCCGCGTCCTTCGACTCCGACCAGATTCGCCGCGATCATATCAAGCCCTTTGGCTTCGAGTTTATGCCGCCCCCGCTCTTTCACCCGTTCGGTTTGGGCCGCAAATCCGACGGTGAACGGGCCGTTGGCCAACGCTGCGACCTCGGCCACGATATCCGGCGTGCGCGTGAACTCCAACACCATCGACTCCTTCGTTTTTTCGATTTTGCGCTTCGACGAGTGTATCGGGCGGTAGTCGGCCACGGCGGCGGCGGCGATGAAAATATCGCAATCTCGTGCCTTTTCCATGGCCCGGTCGTACATTGCCTGAGCATCGATGACGTCGATCCGCCTAACTCCGGGCGGAGTCGGCAGCGCCACCGGGCCGCTGATCAGAACGACCTGCGCCCCGGCCATCGCGGCCGCTCGGGCGACGGCATAACCCATCTTGCCGGAACTGTGATTGCTGATAAAGCGCACCGCATCGATGGCTTCTCGGGTCGGACCGGCGGTGATCAGCACTTCGAGTCCGGCCAGAGATCCCTTCGAGATCATTTCCGGGATCGCCTCGTCGGCCGGATCGTCGGCATCGCCGCCGCTCCCGCCGCCAAGCCCGTATTCGGCGAAGAGCGCCTCGACCTCGTCGGCGATCTCGGCAGGCTCGAGCATCCTTCCCGGCCCGACCTCCCCACAAGCCTGATCCCCGCTTCCCGGACCCAACAGCCGCACCCCTCTTTGCCGTAAAAGGGCGGCGTTGGACACCGTTGCCGGGGCCGACCACATCTGTCGGTTCATCGCCGGCGCCACTGCCAGCGGCGCGGCGGTGGCCAAGCATAGGGTCGTCAGGAGATCGTCGGCGAGCCCGTGAGCGAGCCGGGCCATCAGATCCGCCGTCGCCGGGGCGATCAAGACCAAGTCGGCCCATCTGGCCAATTCGATATGCCCCATCCCCGCCTCGGCCTGCACATCCAAGAGCTCGCAATGCACCGGATGGGTGGAAAGGGCCTGGAATGTCAGCGGCGAGATGAACTCGGTCGCCGCCCGGGTCATCACCACCCGCACGTCGAATTCCCGCAAGCGCAAGATGCGTACCAGCCCCGCCGACTTCCATGCGGCGATGCCTGCACCGATCCCCAGAACAATTCGGCGTTTCGATGGTCTGATCATAAGAGCGCAGTTTATCAGTAGCGGGCATCCTTCGAGCGCATCGACAAACGCGATCGGACTCTTCCAAGCCCCTTACCGATAGGCGCTACCGAAACGAACCTGAACCCAAGAACGGCTCGCTCGAAGGATGGATTGAATACGAAGAGAACCCTTGCCGATCGCTTTTTTCAGGAGCGCTCATGACGATCTCCGATTGGCCGAGCATGGAACGACCGCGCGAGAAACTGCTCGCCCAGGGCCCTCGCGCCCTCTCCAGCGCCGAGCTCCTCGCCCTTTTCATCCAAACCGGCACCCGCGGATGCTCGGCGGTGGATGTGGCGCGCAACGCCCTTGTCCATGCCGGGGGGCTGCGAGCGCTATTCGATCTCCCGCCCGATCGCTTGGCCGATATCCCCGGGATCGGCCCCGCCCGAGCGGCCTTGATCAAAGCGGCGATAGAAATCGCCACCCGCTACCTCGAAGAGGGGCTCCAAAAGCGCGAGATCTTCAGCTGCCCCGAGGATACCTGCCACTACCTTCACGCTCGTTTGCGTTCGCGTCCCCATGAGGTCTTCGCCTGTTTGTTCATGGACAATCGCCACCGGATGATCGCCTACGAGGAGATGTTCCGGGGCACCATCAACGGCACCAGCGTTCATCCCCGGGAAATCGTCAAACGGGCGTTGGAACTCAACGCCGCCGCCTTGATCGTGGCCCATAACCACCCTTCCGGGGTCGCCGAGCCCAGCGAGACGGATCGCAGCATGACCCGCAAACTCGCCTCCGCCCTTGCCTTGGTCGACTTGCGGCTTTTGGACCATATCGTCATCGGGGACGGCGATGTGGTGTCGTTCTCGCAGCGGGGATTGTTATGAGCGCCGTTATGAGTGCGCCCTGCGGCACGAGGCGGCCTTCGGCCGATCGAGCGAGCGTGCAGGCGATCGGGCACGGGGTTCGGGGCTCTTTACGCTCGGCGATCCTCGGGGCGATCCTTGAAAGGGATGCTCGTCGAAAAACCCGATATCTTGTCCGAATCGCCTTTTCTTGCTATAAAATACGCACTTCGTAGGCACCCGTATGCAAAGCGCACCGTCGATGCGCATCGAAAAAGCCGCCTTCGCTCGCCCCTTTCGGCGCTCTAAAGACAAGCGGGTGGTCATCGATGCGCGCTCTTGCATCATGCGCAGAGCGCGATCGGCGGATCGTGATCGACCATTGATAAACCGCTGTATCGATATCCTTTATCGCCTCGGGTCTCATCGGCGATGCCCTCTGAAAAAGCGAGTATCAGCACCATGTCCAAAGTCTGTCAGATCACCGGGAAGCGCCCGATCACGGGAAATAACGTTTCCCACTCGAATCGCAAGACGAAGCGTCGCTTCCTGCCCAACCTCCATACCCATCGCTTCTGGTTGGCCCGCGAGAATCGTTATGTGCGCCTGCGGGTATCGACCAAGGGCATGCGCATCATCGACAAAAAAGGCATCGATGTCGTCATCGACGAAATGCGCGCCCGAGGAGAGCGGATCTGATTCGCCGAGCGACATCGGATCCCTCGACCGCTCATCAAGCAATCCATCGACCCCTTGGGAGATTTGAATCATGCGCGAGAAAATCAGATTGAACTCGACCGCAGGTACCGGACACTTCTACACCACCACGAAGAATCGGCGCACGAAGCCGGAAAAGATGGAGATCAAGAAATTCGATCCCAAAGCCCGGGCCTATGTCGTCTACAAGGAAGGAAAGATCAAGTAGTTTTTCGGAGTGCCACGAAGATGCCGATCTACGAATACGAATGTGTCGGTTGCGGCGATCGCCACGAATTCATCCAAAAATTCAGCGATCCCCCCAAACGCAAGTGTCCGGCTTGCGGCAAGTCCAAGCTCAAGAAACTGATCAGCGCCGCCGCCTTCCATCTCAAGGGTGATGGGTGGTATGTCACCGATTTCAAAGATGGCGGCAAGAAAAAGCCGGATGCCAAAGCCAAGGATGCCGACACCGGAAAATCGGCGGCGGATGCATCGAGCGCATCTTCGGATGCGAAAAAATCCGACTCGAAAACCGAATCCTCATCCGGCGACTCCGGCAAGAAAAAGAGCAAGACGAAGGGCGGGCCCTCCAAGGCCGCTTGATGCCTTTTTTCCTTCCGCGCCATTCATTCCTTTTCGATCTCGGGCACGAAACGAAAGCGGCTCCGCCTTCTCGAGGCGCAGGTCTTAGGCCTTTCCATGACCGGATCATGAGCGATGCACCGACGCCCGTTCGAGGCATCGATGTATCGGGCGGCTTCTTTGTCGGATCGTGCCCTTATCTTGCTGCTTGCAGGTTCTCGAAATCTCTTCCGGATGAGAGATAGCCGGGGGCTTTGCGCCCTTCGAGAAAAAGACTCTCCTTCGAATACCGAAAAGGCCTTGGGCTGGATCCCGATCGCCTCGGTGTGCGCATCCTCGGCGCACCGATCTCACCCATCTTCGAAAAAAACGAGATCGAGCGAATCGAGACGATTCATCGTCTTTCGATGGATCTTCCAATATCGATCCCGCCCGAATACACCCGCCGGTCGTGCCTTGAGTTGATGCAAAGCCACTGTCGATGGCGGCTCTTGACCCTCGCCCTATCTCCTTGACAGCCTCCTTCGAAGCCGGACACCATACAATCACCGCATCAAGGACGGGGCTTTATCGAGTGAAGGCCTTGTCGCCATGACCGCCAACGAGCATCCCTTGCATCTGCCGGGAATAGGGCATTGAACGAAATCACCTTGATACGACCCGACGACTGGCATGTGCATTTTCGAGATGGTCCGGTGCTCGCCGATGTCGTTCCCGCCAGCGCTGCACGTTTCGGGCGGGTGGTGGTCATGCCCAATCTGGTACCTCCGGTGACGACGGCGGCGGCGGCGCAGGCCTATCGCCGGCGAATCCTGTCGACGGTTCCGGGCCATCCCTCCTTCAATCCTTTGATGACCCTTTACCTCACCGAGAGCACGAGGCCTGCCGAAGTTCGCAAGGCCGCTCGATGCGGCGCCGACTTCGATTGTCCGGTGATCGGATTCAAGTTCTACCCCGCAGGAGCCACCACCCATTCCGATCAGGGGGTGAACGATATCGCTCGCTGCTACGCCGCTTTGGAAGCGATGCAAGAAGAGGGGTTGGCGTTGCTGATCCATGGAGAGGTGGTCTTGGAAGAGGTCGATATCTTCGATCGCGAGCGCATCTTCGTCGAAAGAGTATTGGCCCCCTTGGTGGAGCGCTTCCCGGCGCTCAAGGTCGTGCTCGAGCATGTCACCACCGCCGATGGGGTGGATTTCGTGCGCCGCGCCCGAAAAGGCGTTGCGGCCACGATCACCGCGCACCATTTGCTGCTCAATCGCAACGCGCTTTTCGAAGGCGGATTGAGACCGCACCACTATTGTCTTCCGGTGCTCAAGCGCGAGCGCCATCGCCTTGCCTTGGTCGAAGCCGCCAGTTCCGGATCCGAGCGCTTTTTTCTCGGCACGGACTCCGCCCCGCATCCGAAACACGCCAAGGAATCCGCCTGCGGTTGCGCCGGTATCTACACCGCGCATGCCGGGATCGAACTCTATGCGGAGGTCTTCGAGGGCGCCGGGGCTTTGGATCATCTCGAGGCTTTCGCATCGCGCAACGGGCCTGACTTCTACGGGCTTCCCGTCAACGAAGAATCGATGGTCTTGCATAAAAAAGCGTGGAGCGTGCCTCGAACGATGCCGATCGGAGAGGAGGATCTCATCCCCTTTCGCGCAGGCAGCGAAGTGGCTTGGCAGGTAGCACCCCGATAAGACCGATTCGAAAAGACGCATTGCGTTTTTCAAATACCCTCGAAAATCGATGGAACCATCCATGAGCGCTACCGAAAATCAGGCATCGGACTCGAAGGCCGAACCCTCTTCGGCGGAGGAGGGGCGCTCGAAGATCGCGAATCGCTTTCGGGGTTTTTTGCCCGCGGTGATCGATGTCGAAACCGGGGGCTTCAATGCCAAGACCGATGCGCTGCTCGAAATCGCGGTGGTGCTGCTTCGTATCGATGATTCGGGGTATTGGGGGATCGATATCACTCGATCGACGCATGTCGAGGCTTTTCCCGGGGCGAATATCGAAGCCGAGGCCCTCGAGTTCAACCGCATCATCCCCGATCACCCTCTACGAGACGCCAAACCGGAGAAAGAAGCGCTGCATATCGTTCTCGATCCGGTGCGAAAGGCGGTGCGAGCGCATGGCTGCACCCGAGCGGTATTGGTCGGGCACAACCCCGCCTTCGATATCTCCTTTTTGAACGAGGCGGTCAAACGATGCGGGTTCAAGCGCAACCCCTTCCATCCTTTTTCGACCTTCGATACCGCCACCTTGGGGGGGCTCGCCTTCGGGCAAACGGTCTTGGCCCGGGCGGTGCAAGCGGCGGGGATCGAATGGGATAGCCGCGAGGCGCATTCGGCGATTTACGATGCCCGAAAGACGGCGGAGCTCTTTTGTCATATCGTCAATCTTTGGGACCATCGGCCTTGATATCATGATCGATCGCTTGTCGGCATCTTCGTATTGCAAGCAAGCGGCGGACTTGGCTTGAATCATCGACGGGCGAACACCAAATAACGAACACCAGATAAAGAGTGTCGATTCGCCCCACCGCTCAGGGCCGAGAGAAACCCTTATCATCTGCGCTATCTCGCTTTTCGACGATGCGATCCTCTCACCGATCCCGAACGATGGACAAGGGCAAGACCCATCGGCCGATTTCTTTCGCTTTGCCAAGCACTTCGAAGGCTCCAAGATGAAGACACCGGATCTCTCCGCTCCTTTGCGCCCGACCCGCGAAATGCGGGGAAAGGACAAGACCTCCCGCATTCCGATCAAGGTGGTTCCCCTTCAAGGTCCGTTGGAAAGAAAGCCCCCTTGGATTCGCATCAAGGTCAGCAACGATCCCAAAGTGGCGCAGATGAAGCGCCGGTTGCGGTCGCAAGCCCTGCATAGCGTTTGCGAGGAGGCCTCCTGCCCGAACTTGGCGGAATGCTTTTCTCACGGCACCGCGACGTTCATGATCATGGGCGACCTTTGCACCAGACGATGCCCCTTTTGCGATGTCGCCCACGGCCGACCTCGACCCTTGGACGAAGACGAACCGCAAAGACTGGCGGCGACGGTAGAGGATTTGGGGCTTCGCTATGTCGTGATCACCTCGGTCGATCGCGACGATCTTCTCGATGGCGGGGCCGAGCACTTCGCACGATGCGTGCAAGCGGTACGAGAAACGAGCCCCGGCATTCGCATCGAAATCCTCGTCCCCGACTTTCGAGGGCGCATGGACTTGGCCTTGAATCGCCTTGGCCGCGCGCCCCCCGATGTCTTCAACCACAACTTGGAGACGGTGCCCGCCCTGTACCGCAAGGCGCGTCCCGGATCCGACTACGAATGGTCTCTCGATCTGATCGAGCGCTTCGGGAAGGAGCACCCCGATATCCCCACCAAATCCGGACTGATGGTGGGGCTCGGCGAGAGCCGGCGGGAGATCGTCGAGGTGATGAAGGATCTGCGGGCGCACGGCTGCCGGATGCTCACGATCGGCCAGTATCTGCAACCGAGTCGCCATCATCTTGCGGTCGAGCGCTATTGGGAGCCGAAGGAATTCGAGGACTTGGCGGAACAGGCCAAGGCGATCGGATTCGACAATGTCGCCAGCGGACCGATGGTGCGCTCCTCCTATCATGCCGACCTTCAGGCCAAGGGGGAATCCATTACCTAACCTTGCATTGTTTGAAACCAAACGCGATCGATGGACAAAGCCGATAAGGCCGATGTCTTGGCCTCTTTTCGAAAGACGCCCCGTTCCTTGGGTGATCGACCGCTTTGGAATCGTCCTCCCCGATAAATCCCTGAATATCACCAAAAAAAGAGGGGCGTCGAACGCCCCTCTTTTACCTCACCGTCGTTTTTCCCCGATCGGTTCCTTGATCGCTCCCTATCCTCCTCGTTCGAAGCCCGGCCGGATTCGCTCGAGCGATCAAGCGGACCGAATGGGGCTAATCGCAGGAGGGGTGGAAGCACTCGTGGTTGGAAGCAAACACGCCGAAGATGCCGACATCTCGGATCGCCGGGCTGTTATCGTCCGTCCCATTGAAGCACGCCCAAGCGTCCGTGCCGCAGACAGGCTTAGGGTCTCCGAATCGCAGCTCGGCGACCATTGTTTTTTGCTCGACCGAAGCCTGCCCGCCGTGAACCTTCTCGCAAGTGTCGTAACAAGACTGCGACCCGTCTTCGTATTCGTCGCACTGCCACTTGCATTGATTCAACTGGCTACCCGCAAGCATCGTGGGCTGTTCCGCATCGATAGACGCCTGTCCGCCGTGAACCTTCTCGCAAGTGTCGTAACAAGACTGCGACCCGTCTTCGTATTCGTCGCACTGCCACTTGCATTGATTCAACTGGCTACCCGCAAGCATCGTGGGCTGTTCCGCATCGATAGACGCCTGTCCGCCGTGAACCTTCTCGCAAGTGTCGTAACAAGACTGCGACCCGTCTTCGTATTCGTCGCACTGCCACTTGCATTGATTCAACTGGCTACCCGCAAGCATCGTGGGCTGTTCCGCATCGATGGACGCCTGTCCGCCGTGAACCTTCT
>JFBG01000003.1 GCA_000583135.1 Thioalkalivibrio sp. HK1 | reverse complement strand
CGCCCTCGACGCCATCGCCCTCGGCGCCTTCGTTCTCATCGCCGTCATCGCTGTCACTTTCCAAGTGACCTGCGAGATCGGCTTCCCTAAGGCGTGAGAGTCCCTCTTGACTGGCGCGGGTGATCTGTACTTGACCGCTGATGATGTCGGGAACGATCCCTTGAGCCTGAATCGAATTCCCGGACGGAGTGTAGTAGCGAGCGGTGGTCAGTTTGAGAGCGGCGTTGCCTTCGGTTTGGAGGATGGTCTGCACCGAGCCCTTGCCGAAGGTTTGCTCGCCGATGATGACCGCCCGGTGATGATCCTTCAAAGCCCCGGCGACGATTTCCGAAGCGGAGGCCGAGCCGCCATTGACCAGCACCACCAAGGGTTTCCCGTCGATGATATCGGTGGGCTCGGCGTTGAATCTCAGTTGGGCATCGTCGCGGCGTCCTTCGGTGTAGACGATGGTGCCCGATTCCAAGAAAGCGTCGGCGACATCCACGCCCGCCTTCAAGACCCCACCGGGGTTGTTCCGTAAATCGAGCACCAAGCCGTGAAGTCCCTCTTCGCTCTCTTCTTGGAGTTTGTTGATGCTCTGGATGAGGTTTTGCCCGGTGCGCACCTGAAAGGTACTGATGCGGACATATCCGTAGCCCGGTTCGAGCATGCGTGTGCGCACGCTGGTGATCTGGATGATATCGCGCTTGATTCTGACCTCGATCGGAGCATCGAGCCCTTGACGCACGACGGTCAAAACGATGGTGGTGCCGGGCTTGCCCCGCATCTTGTTCACCGCTTCGGTCAGCGTCAGTCCCCGCACCGATTTTCCGTCGAGGCGAACGATCAGATCCCCCGATTGCATTCCGGCGCGAAAAGCGGGGGTATCGTCGATGGGGGCGACGACCTTGACATAGCCGTTATCCTCCATCCCCACCTCGATCCCGAGCCCCCCGAATTCCCCTCGGGTCTGCTCTTGCAGGTTCTTCATGCCTTCGGGAACCAGGTAGGAGGAATGGGGGTCGAGGCCGGCGAGCATTCCGTCGATGGCGCTTTGTATCAAATCCTCTCTTTTGATCGGATCGACATAATCCCTTTCGATTCTCAGCATGACCTCGGTGATCTCTCGCAGTTCCGCAAGCGGGAGTCCCGGTGGCGGTTCCTCGCCGGTAATCAGATTCGGTGTCAATTTTTCGGCCAGCACCCCCGGAGCGATGGTCAGCACTCCGCCGACGATCGCGCCGACCAGCAGCAAAGGAATGGTCTTGGTGGATGTCATGTTCATAGCGATTCGCTCTGGTTGGCCGTCTTGCGAACGAGCGGGGATCTCGCCGCTCGAATCGGGTCGCTTCGTTGATCGAGAAGTGGTCTTTGTCGATGGGTGATCGAGTCGAAACATCGAAAGCGTCGGCGATCATGTAGCGTGATGGCGCAAATGCGCGCCGCCGACGATATCGAGATGTTCACGGATCCCCATCGCCGAGAATGGTCCGAAGGTATTTAATTGTCCGTAGGATACTCGCTCATAGCATCCACTTGCAAATTATCCCCGATCCATCGGGGGCGAGCGATGCCCCCGCCAAGAGGTGATATCGAAGGCGATCTCGATATTTTTCCAGTGAGATGCAAGCGGCGCTCGCCGTCCGATCCGCCGAATCCGTCGACGATAACCCCATCGTTCGAGATCGATCCCCTTCATGGCCTACGATCCTTTTGCCATATCGCTCGCTGCGCCGCCGGTTTCGAAAGCCGGGGGGTCTATAATTTCGCTTCCATCGCCGGGCCGGTCGTCTACGTCCGTCATTTTCCAATGTCGAGGAAGATCCGTGGATAGATTTCAGGAGTTTTTCTTGAACAACCAGTTGTTGTTCATGGCTTTCATCGCCGTCGCCGGAGCGCTGATTTGGACCTTCTTCCAAGGCCGGGCGAAGGGGGTGCGCAATATCGATCCGGCGAGCGCGACCCGGCTCATCAATCAAGAGGATGCGTTGATCCTCGATGTGCGCCCGGAGGCGGAGTTCCGTCAGGGGCATATCGTCAATGCCATCAATCTGCCCGCCAACGGTTTGGATACCCGCATCGATACGCTCAATAAATACCGAAAGCGCCCCATCGTGGCCGTTTGCCGCAGCGGTCAGTCGAGCATCAAGGCCGCAAGCGCCTTGGTCGCCAAGGGATTCGATAATGTCTACAGTCTGAGCGGCGGCATTCTTGCATGGGAGGGGGCGAGCCTGCCGTTGACGAAAAAATAATCTCCTCGAATGTGCCCATGATCCAAGGATCTCGGGCGGTGGCGCTTCGTTCTTTTCCTGGCCGAATTCCTCGTATGGACGGTACCCCCGTGATGGAGGTCGAATGCCTCGACAATTCGATATCGCGGTGATCGGAGCCGGCTCTTGGGGCACGGCCTTGGCCTGTTCGTTGGTGCGCAACGGCTCTTCCGTCGTGCTTTGGGGGCGGGATCCGGCGCTCATGGAGGCGATGGTCACCGAACGAAGCAACGAACGCTATCTTCCCGGTCATCGCCTTCCCGATGCGCTGGCCTTTGAGGTCGATTTCGAAAAGGCGGTTTCTTCTTGTTTGGGTATCCTGCTCGCCGTTCCCAGCCATGCTTTCGCCGAACGCTGCGCCTTGCTTCGAAGCGCGCTCGGCGAAGCGTCCTTGCCGACGGCGGGGGTGTTATGGGCGGGCAAGGGCTTCGATGTTACCGGCGGGCGTCTTTTACACGAGGTCGCCCGAGAGATCTTGCCTTCGAATCTCCCCTTCGGGCTGCTATCCGGTCCGACCTTCGCCAAAGAGGTCGCCCAAGGATTGCCCGGCGCGGCGGCGTTGGCATCGAGTCAAGAATCGTTCGTCGATTGGTGGGCCGAGCGTCTTTCCGGTCCGCGATTTCGTATCTACACAGGTTCGGATCTGATCGGGATCCAGATTGCCGGAGCGGTCAAGAACGTTCTGGCGATCGCGGCCGGGATCTCCGATGGACTCGGTTTCGGGGCGAACGCTCGGGCGGCATTGATCGCTCGCGGGCTGCGGGAGATGAGTCGCCTCGGCGAGGCCGCCGGCGGCTCGGCGCAGACCTTCACGGGCTTGGCCGGCCTGGGCGATCTCGTTCTCACTTGCACCGACGATCAATCCCGCAACCGGCGGTTCGGGCTGGCTTTGGCGCAAGGCTCGGGAGCGGCGGCGTTGACGAGCGAGCATCGCGGCCTCGATGGTCAGGTGATCGAGGGGATCGCCGCCAGTTCCCTGACGAGCCGTCTTGCGCAGGACTTGGGGGTCGAGATGCCGATCTGCGAGCAGGTGCGGGCGGTGGTGGCCGGGGAGATCGAGCCTTTCGATGCGGTGCAGGCGCTGCTGGCGCGGGATCGGGAGCGCGCATCGGCGACGGGGGCGTGAAAGGGCGGGTAGCGCTCGATGCTTCGGCGTTTCGGGTTGCATAACGGTCGATCTCCATCGATATCCTGTCGCCTTTTTACGCCTTGTCGAGCGGTCTTTTTTTGATACCGATCGGCGTTTTTTGCACATCCGATATCTTCGATCCCTTTCGATCTCTTTCTCTTTCGATCCCCCTCGATCCCTTTTCGGTTCTGGAAAAGGAGGCGATTTTGGCTCCCATGAATCACGCATCGACCGATGCTTCGCGCTCATCGGAATCGGAATCGAAATCGAATCCATCGAGCGCAAGTCAAGATTCGCCTTGCGATCCGTCGGGCGCGGCCTCGGATGAGATCGTCGAGAAACTGTTGCTCGAGACCTTGAGGACGATCGTCCACGAGCTGCACCCCCACCTTGCGGCGACGACGAGGATCACCCTCGATAGTGCCTTGGATCGTGATTTGGGGCTCGACAGCCTCTCGCGCATGGAGCTGCTTGCGCGCTTGGAAAAGGCTTCGGGGGCGGCGATCCCGGTGCAGGTCATGGGAAGCGCGGAGACGGCGCGGGAACTACTGCCGATCTTGCGCCTTGCGGCATCGGCCGCCGCCGGTAAGTCATCGACGGGGGAGGCGACGAGCGGTCGCTTGCCCTCCGCAGCCGATCGCCTCGCCGGCGCCCGAGCGGCCGATCATTGGCCGCCCTCGGCATCGTCCCTCCTTCAAGCCCTCGATTTTCACGTTCGGCATCACGGCGATCGGGTGCATGTTTATCTCGAGGGCTCGGCGGCTCCTAAGGGCTCGGTGCATCCCTTCCCGGTGCGCTTCGGCGATCTCGACGATCGGGTTCGTCGAATCGCCGCCGGGTTGGTCGAGCGCGGGCTGGAGCCGGGCTCGTATGTCGCCTTGATGCTGCCGACCGGACTCGATTATCTGTGCGCTTTTCTTGCGGTACAGATGGTCCAAGCGGTGCCGGTACCCATCTATCCCCCGGCTCGACCCAATCAGATCGAGGATCACATGCGTCGGCATGCCGCCATCCTCGACAACGCCTCGGCCAAGATGCTGATCACCTTTTCCCCGATCCTCGCCGTCTCCCGCCTGCTCGGGGCGCAAGTGGCGGGGCTGCGAACGGTCGATATCGCGGAGTTGATCGCAGCGCAAGGTCGCTTCGAGGGATCGCCGAATCCCTCGCCCGAATCCACCGCCTTCTTGCAATACACCTCCGGCAGCACCGGTAATCCCAAGGGCGTGGTTCTAAGCCATGGCGATGTGATCGCCTCGTTGGTGGCGATGGGGCAGGCCATCGAGATCACCCCCGATGATGCCGCGGTCAGCTGGTTGCCCCTTTATCACGATATGGGTTTGATCGGGATGTGGATGGGGAGCCTCTATTACGGATTCCCCTTGGCACTGATGTCCCCGCTCGATTTTCTCGCCAATCCCGAGCGTTGGTTGCTTGCGATCGATCGGCATCGGGCCACGATCTCCGGGGGACCCAATTTCGCATTCGAGCTTTGCGTGCGCCGGATCGATCCCGAAGCCGAGGAGATCAAGGCTCTGGATCTATCGTGCTGGCGTTTCGCTTTCAACGGCGCCGAGCCGGTGCAGGCGCGCACCATGAGACGCTTCGCCGAGCGTTTCGCCGGATCGGGATTTCGCGCCGAGGCCTTGGCCCCGGTCTACGGTCTGGCGGAGGCGACCTTGGGGGTTTCGATCCCCCTGCCCGATCGCGGCTTCAAGGTCGATCGAATCGATGCCCAAGCCTTCTCCCGGCGAGGCCGGGCGCAGCCGATCCTCGATGCCTTGCAGCCGGAATCCTTGAACGGGGAATCGCTCGCCGCCGGGATCGATGGGGGTGATTCCGCCCCCGATCCCGCCACCGAATCCACCGCCTTCAAGGTCGCCGAATTCGTTTCCTGCGGCCCCCCGATCCCGGGTTTCGAGGTGCGGATCGTCGACGAGCGGGGGACGGAGCGCGAGGAGCGAATGGAGGGATCGGTGCAATTCGCCGGTCCCTCCACCACATCCGGTTATTACCGCAACCCGGCGGCGACCGAGGCGCTTTTCGATGGTCGATGGCTGCGATCCGGAGATCGCGGCTATATCGCCGCCGGGGAACTCCATATCACCGGGCGCGACAAGGATCTGATCGTTCGGGCCGGGCGCAATCTCTATCCCTACGATCTGGAATCCGCGGTCGCCGGAGTCGAAGGGGTGCGCAAGGGCTGCGTCGCCGCCTTTGCCTGCCCGGATCCGCGCACCGGTAGCGAGCGCCTCGTGGTGGTCGCGGAAACTCGCGAGCGGGACTCGTCGAGGCGGCGATGGATCGAAGGCGAGATCCGCCGTGAAATCGCCGACCGAGCGGGATCGCCGCCGGATGATATCGTTTTGGCGCCGCCGCGAAGCGTCCTCAAGACCTCGAGCGGCAAAATTCGACGCCCCGCGATGCGCGAGCTCTTCGAGGCCGGAGCCATCGGGCGGGGAGCGGGATCGGTCCGTTTGCAGTTGCTTCGTTTGACCCTGGCGGCGGCCGCCGGTTTTTTGCGCAGGCAAGGGCGATGGCTCGCCCGGATGGCGTACTCGATCCATGTCGGGGCGATCGCGATCCCGCTCTTCGTACTGAGCTTGCCGCTATTCGCCTTGTCGTGGAATGTTCAAGCCCGCTGGCGATGGGGTCGTTGGCTGTTGCGCACCGCTTTTCGTGCCGTCGGCATTCGCCTTCGAACCACCGGGGGCGAGTATCTCCAAGAGGGATCGGTGGTGGTGGTCAATCACGCGAGCTATCTCGATGGCCCGTTGTTGTTGGCCGCGATGCCGGTGCCGATCACCATCGTGGCCAAAGCGGAGTTCACCTCCAATCCCTTCATCGCCAATCTATTACGCGCCTACGGGGTGGAGTTCGCCGAACGATTGGATCATCGAGCCGGGCTTTCGGCGGTCGAATCCTTGGCTTCGAGGTTGGAGCGCAAGGAGATCATCGGCCTTTTCCCGGAAGGGACCATGCATCGAATGCCGGGATTGTTGCCCTTTCGCCTCGGGGCGTTCAAGATCGCGGTCCAATCTCGCGCTCGGATCGTTCCGGTGACGCTATCGGGCTCGCGCTCGGTTTTGCGTGATGGGCAGTGGATCCCGCGCCCGGGGGAGGTGTGGTTTCGTATCAATCCGTCGATCGATCCGCTCGATCCCCGAGGAGGCGAGGATGACAAGGGCGAAGGAGGGGACGAGGAGGACGAGGGATCCGAAGCGGATACGTTCGGAAGGCATTCGCCCCCCGAAACCTCGATGCCCGAAGACTCGCAGTGGGCGCAAGCGGTGAGGCTGCGGGATGCGGCCCGGGCGGTGATCCTCGCCCAGTGCGGCGAACCCGATCTCGGGGCCCGGCACGATGTGCTCGGCGATCTGCTCGATTCCATCCGCAACGAGCAGACAAAGCGCCGGGAAAAGGAATGAATGCGAAAGAAGAAATGAAGGGATCCCTATACTTCTACCGTGCAAAAAAGGGCGATATTCATCGCCCCGAGACTCGCTCGATCGCCCTTGTCGGGGATGCTGTCTTCGAGCCTTCGTTGCCTCGATCGCAGATAACGGTATTTTCGGATTGCGAGATCGGGCGTTTTCGATCGTATATGGACCAAGGAGTTTTCAATCATGGAACAACAGATGGACGGGTCTTTCTCTCAGCTCATCCTTTTCGCGATCGTGATCTTTTTTTCGATCTGGCCCTTTTGGCGGATATGGAAACGCACCGGCCATTCAGGCTGGCCTTCGTTGCTGATCATGATCCCCCTCGTCAATATCGCCATGATCTATGTATTGGCGTTCAAAGCCTGGCCCATCGAAAAAGAGGCCGATGAATCGACGGATGGATGAATGGACGAGTGGACGAGGGCCGAGCGAAAAGACTAAGGATCGAGGATTTGCGATTCGATCCCGTGAAACGAAGATGGAATATCATCGCCGGGATCGTCGACGGCGCTTGAACGAGGGGCGATGATTTCGAAATCGATCGGATAAGACTTCGTTCTTTGTCGGTATCGACAAAGGAAAATCGCGCGATGATCCTGCGAAAGATCGCATCGAGAAAGATCATGGGGGAGGGAGTCGATGATGACGATGCGCACGGTGTCCTATACCCGCATGGACGAGGGGACGGTCGAGGATTATGCCTTGGGCGAGGAGATTGCAAAGCCCTTCATGAATGCCACCCCGGATAGGATCCTCGCCTTCATGGAGTGCCTGCACGACACTTTTCCCGGTGGCCGGATCGATCGCTATGCGCATTCGCTGCAAACCGCCACCCGCGCCGAGGATGCCGGCGAATGCGAGGAGTTCGTCGTCGCCGCTTTGCTGCACGATATCGGGGATTCTCTCGCTCCGCATAATCATGCGGATGTCGGTGCCGATATCCTGCGCCCTTATGTATCCCGCCATACCCATTGGATGCTCAAGCATCACGGGATCTTCCAAGGCTATTACTACTGGGACAAGATCGGCAAAAACCGATACGAACGCGAGCGCTATCGCGATCATCCCGCTTATGAGATGACGGTGCGTTTTACCGGACGCTACGATCAAATGGCCTTCGATCCGGGCTACGAAACCCGTCCCATCGAGCATTTCGAACCGATGCTGCGGCGGATATTCGCTCGCGTGCCTTGGGGGGCGCAGACCAAGGAAGACTGGCCGGTGGTGGATCGAGCCGGTCCATGAGCCTCGATCCCTTTATCCGACTCGCTTTCTTGCCGGGCCTGACGACTTTTAGCCCCATTGGCTTTTAGCCCACCGATCCCTAGCCCATCTCTTCGAGGATATCGCGCACGTTATTTGCGATCGCCTCCGGGCTTTCCTCCCCTCGATAGATTGCCCGCACCCGACCGCCGGGATCGATCAGATAACCGAAGGCGGTATGGTCGACCAGATAACCCTGTTCCGGTTGGCCCTCGGGGATGCGAAATCCGGCTCCATAGCGCTGCGCAACGAGGATCAGTTCCGCTTCGCTACCGGTCAAACCGATGAACTCGGGATCGAAATATTCGACATATTCTCCCAATCGCTGCGGGGTATCCCGTTTGGGATCCACGGAAATGAAAACGCCGGTGAAACGAGCGGCGTCATCGAAGGATAACAAAGACTTGGCTTGGCGTATGCGAGCGAGGGTCGCAGGACAAATATCGGGGCAAAATGTATAGCCGAAGGAAAGATAGAACGCCTTGCCTGCAAGGTCGTCCAAATGCAACCGCTCGCCTCGTTGGTCGGTGAGTTCGAAGGGGCCGCCGATTTCATAGTGCCCCAAGGTGACGCCTTGGCTCGGCTCGTCATCGGGGATCGGCTTGCGCACCATCGTCCCGAGGAAGACTCCCGCCAAGAGTGCCGAAACCACGATCGCTCCGATAACGATGCGTTGATCGTGGATGAATGACAATTGCATGCCCATCGGATTCCTCAGTGTGCACGGATCGGGTGTCGACAAGAGATCGACAAGATGTCGACCGAATTTCATCGAGGGAATTTTATTGAAATCCAGAGGTGTCGACGAAGATCCTTGCTTGTCGCCGAGTCCTCGCCGCCGATCATCGCAAGATCCTCATCTTGCATCTCTTGCCGGATCGGATAAGCCGGATCGGACAAGGATGATAAAGCCCGCTTGCCATCGGATTCGGGCGATTGATCGAAGATCGCATATTATTCGCAAGGTGGAGGTTTTTTCGCAAGCCTCTTGATGCCGCTGTGAGGGTGATCGCCTCGATAGATGGAACGCTTCGAGGGGGCGATGGTCTTTTCGTTCTCGGCATTGAAATCGCGTTTCATTTTTTTTGTAGGCAACACTCATTTTGTCGTTTCGCCTCCCGATCGATGGCAAGGTGAGGGAGATATCCCGAAGATTGGCTGTCGGCAGCCATCAACAAGGAGAAAAAGGATGAAAGCAATATCGAGGATCATGGCT
Organism: Thioalkalivibrio sp. HK1; assembly: GCA_000583135.1. Lineage (GTDB taxonomy): Bacteria > Pseudomonadota > Gammaproteobacteria > HK1 > HK1 > HK1. The sequence continues at coordinate 70,408 of JFBG01000003.1, read as the reverse complement.
CTTTCGACCCTTCTATTCGCAGGGTCGGCGATGGCGGACGGTCATGCGGGGCTGAACATGCCGCTAAGAGCCAGCGTCGGCATTCTCCCGATCCAAGGCGGGGAGTTCTTGTCGATGGTGTGCGAATCCGATAACCCTTGTCCGTTGTATGTGGATGTCTCGACGGTCAATGGCACCCGTTATCACGGGGAGCCGGAGCAAAGCCGGATCGAGCCGTGGGGCTATCACCTCGTGAGCGTGGACGATATAGCGTTCACCTTGGATGTTCCTCGTCCGGCGGGGGTGGTTACTTGGATATCGATACGTCTTCGCTCGACGGAGCCCTTGTTGGTGCAGACGTGGTCGAGCGCCAGCGGAACGCTGATGAACACCACCTCGGTGATTCGCTGATCGTCGAATCCTTGGGCCGGCGAGAGATATCGGCGAGCGGCAAAGGGGGAGGAAGAATCTCCTTGGCCGCTCGCCGCTTCGCTTTATCGTTTATTCGAAAAAGCCCCGAGAAACCCCGGCATCGATGCGATAAAAAAGCGTTTTTCGTGAAGTGCCGAGGTTCTCAAGGATAAAAGAACGGGGATCGAAAGGAGGGGCGAGGGCGAAATCTCGAAGGCCATATCGCCTTTATCCACGAGAACGATGCTTGTCGGGTGGTTGCTCCAAGGTGCAAGCGGATTCGATACTCGGTTTTTTCGGCGCCCTCGATCCCGAGAGATTCCCATCCCGAGATCCCCGATATCGATGGCGCGGGCCATGGGCGATTCATGCGAAGGACATAGCCACCGAAGATAAAGCGCCGATGCCGATAAGGGTGCCGAAGAGGTTGCCGAAGAGCCATCCGATCACGAGAATTCGAAGCCCTTTCGCCGCTTAGGTATAGCCCCCCGGCGGAAAAACAAGAGGCCGAGCGAAAAAGACTCGGCAAAGTGTCGGGTACGAAAACGCCATGAGGGCAGGGGATCCGAATCTCGCCCATCACGATTGCCGGATATTGTGGAATGCGATTGCAAGGAATTTCTCGTGGCCCTTTCGTGATCGCGATGGTTTTCACCTCGACGGCGATCGCGATCGGGGTGTCGCAATATGCCTTCGGCCATTTCATCGCCCCCTTGGAGGAGGAGTTCGGCTGGACGCGGACCCAAATCGGCGTATCCCTTTCCTTTCTCGCGGTCGGAGGGCTTGCGGCTCCTCTCCTCGGCAAGGCCATGGATCGCTTCGGCGCCCGGCCGATCCTCGTCTTCTCCCTCGTACTTTTCGGAATCAGTTTTTGCCTGCGACCGTGGATAAGCGAACTGTGGCATTTCTATGCGCTCAGCCTGTTGCAGTTCGTGCCCTTTGCCGGTCTCACGCTATTGCCCGCCGGGCGTTTGGTGGCGAAGTGGTATCCCCGGATACGCGGGCGCGTCATGGGCATCGCCACCATGGGCAACAACATCGGGGGCTTGATCATGCCGGTGTCGGTCGCCATTTTGCTGACCGCGATGTCATGGTCCCAAGCCTCGGTGGTCATCGGTTTCATCTCGCTGGCGGTGGCGGTGGCGGCCTATTACATCGTGCGCGAGGAGCCGCCCGCCGCCGATCCCCGGCCTTCGCTCGCAGGCAAGGAGGCGATGGGCTCCGTTGCCTCGCCCTCGCCGGAATCGACGAAGGCGTACCCTTCGGAAGATATCGATCATCGCACTGAGAAGGCCCGGGTTCGCCGCTCCTTTTTCGCCGTTCTCAATACCCTCGTTTTGGGCGCCTTCGCCTACAGTGTCTTCTTGCCTCATGTTTTCCCCCATCTGACCCAAGCGGGATTGTCCAAAGCCTCGGCCTCCTTCGCCTTGGTCGTCCTTGCGACCTGCGGGGCTTGCGGCAAATACCTCTTCGGTTGGATGACGGAGCGCTTGGGCGCCAAGTCGATGACGATGGTGAGCCTGATCGGCCAAGCGATGACCGGTGGATTGATCGCCCTCATCCCCTTTCTTGTCCAAGCCGGACTTGCAGGCCCGGGAACGGTGGCGGTCATCGCCGGGCTCTACGGTTTTTTCATGGGGGGCTTCGGGGTGCTGATGCCCTTGATCGTGCAGGAAATCTTCGATATGAAGCAGTTCGGCAGCATCATGGGCTCGATGCAGTTCGGTCAGGTCATCTCCTTCGGCTTGGGGCCGATCATCGCCGGACTCTCCTACGACTTTCAAGGCGGCTATACCCTGGCTTTTTCGTTGACCTGCGGTTTTTTCGTGATCGGAGCGCTGTCCTTGCTCCGGTGTAAAAGTCCGCAGCCATTGCCGGCGAAAGGGCAAGGGCTTTGAAAAGCGATCCTTCGCCCGGCCCCCTTCGCCGAAGGGCGGCGCCGCCGGCGGATGAAGCCCTCGGATCTCGATAAACGATCGATGCAAGATCGATGCAAGGAGCGATCATGAGTCATGAGTTCATCGAAGTTTCGATCTCGGAGAGGATCACCACCATCACCATTCGTCGGCCGGAGGTGATGAACGCCCTGCATCCTTATGCCCTGATGGAGATGGATGCGGCCTTCAACGCCTTTCATGAAGACGATGAGCAATGGCTGGCGATCTTGACCGGCTCCGGGGATCGCGCCTTTTGCGCGGGCAACGATTTGAAGTTCCAAGCCGATCACGGGGCCGAGCGGGTAAGAGAGCTTCGAAGCGGCCTCGTCGGGGGTTTCGGCGGGCTGACGCGCCGAGTCGGTTGCTATAAACCGATCATCGCCGCCGTCAACGGATTGGCTTTGGGGGGCGGTTTCGAACTGGCGTTGGCCTGCGATATCATCGTTGCCGTCGACCATGCCACCTTCGGGTTGCCGGAGCCGAGAGTGGGGCTGATGGCCGCCGCCGGCGGGGTTCATCGCTTGCCCCGGCAGATCCCTTGGCATGCGGCGATGGCGGTGATCCTCGCCGGCAAACGCTTGGGGGCCGCCGAGGCCCTTTCTTTCGGCCTTATCAACGAGATCGTCCCGAGCGCGATGTCCGAGGAAGGGGCGGAAAGCGATGGATCGAAGCCCAAGGACGGCGAAGAGAAGGGCTCGGCGTTGATGATCGCCGCCCGGCGCTGGGCCGATGACATACTCGCCGGGGCTCCGCTTTCGGTTCGAGCCTCCAAGGAGGCGGTGGTGATGGGCTCGGCGATGCCCTTGGAGCATGCCATCGACAGCGTCTTCCCCGTGGCTCGCCGGATGTACGAATCACAGGATTTGGTCGAGGGCCCCCGCGCTTTCGCCGAAAAACGCCGCCCGCACTGGCAAGGACGTTAGCCTCGATGCTGCTTCATCCGGGCTTCGATCCGGTCGCCATTGAATTGGGACCGATCGCCATTCATTGGTACGGACTGATGTATTTGCTGGCCTTCGGCTGCGGATGGTGGCTGGGGCGCCGGCGAGCGCGACAGGAGTGGCGCGGCTTTCGTGAAGTCGATGTCGACGATATCCTCCTTTATATCGTCCTCGGGGTGGTCATCGGCGGACGAGCCGGGTATATGCTTTTTTACGAACCCCTTCGCTTGCTGGAAAATCCGCTTTCCTTGCTGATGATTTGGCAAGGAGGGATGTCCTTCCACGGCGGATTGATCGGAGTGCTGATCGCGATGGCGTGGTTCGCGCAGCGGCGCTCACGAGGTTTTTTCGAGGTGGCGGATTTCATCGCGCCGCTGATCCCCCCGGGGATCATGGCCGGTCGCATCGGCAATTTCATCAACGGTAAATTATGGGGAGCGCCGTCGGATCTTCCGTGGGCGATGATTTTCCAAGATCCGATCGCCGGTGACATTCCCCGGCATCCATCGCAGATCTACGAGGCTTTCTTGGAAGGGTTCGTTCTTTTCGTGCTTTTATGGTGGTTCACGCAGCGCCCCCGCCCGCTGATGGCCGCCTCCGGCCTGTTCCTTGCGGGCTATGCGGTGGCCCGAATTCTGGTCGAGTTCGTACGGATCCCCGACGCCCATATCGGCTATCTCGCATTCGGGTGGGTGACGATGGGGCAGGTGTTGACGGCCCCGATGTTGCTGGCCGGGGTCGTGTTTTTGACGCTGGCGTTCAAAGGAGAAAAAGGGCGGTGAGGCAATATCTCGATCTGATGCGCAAGATTCGCGAGCACGGGGAATGGAAAGAGGATCGCACCGGGGTCGGCACGAGGAGTCTGTTCGGGGCTCAGTTGCGTTTCGATCTCGGCGAGGGTTTTCCTGCCGTTACCACCAAGTTGCTTCGCATCGATGCCGTGATCCATGAACTCCTTTGGTTCTTGCGCGGTGAAAGAAATATCCGCTCGTTGAACGAACGAGGGGTCCGGATTTGGGATGAATGGGCGGATGAAAAGGGAGATCTCGGCCCGATCTACGGTTTTCAGTGGAGGCGGTGGCCGACGATGAAAGAGGGGCGTATCGAGCATATCGATCAGATCGCGCAGGTGGTGGAGAGCATCAAGCGCGATCCGGATTCGAGGCGTCATATCGTTTCCGCTTGGAATGCGAGCCAGATCCACGAGATGGCCCTTCCTCCTTGTCATCTGCTCTTCCAGTTCTATGTTTGCCGAGGAAGGCTATCCTGTCAGCTCTATCAACGAAGCGCGGATATTTTTCTCGGCACCCCGTTCAATATTGCATCCTACTCGTTGTTGACGATGATGATGGCGCAGGTGACGGGGCTGGAGCCGGGGGAGTTCATCCATGTTTTCGGGGATGTGCATCTTTATCGAAATCACCAGGAGCAGGCCGATCTGCAGCTCGAGCGCGATCCCCATCCCCTGCCGCGCATGAAGATCAATCCGCAAGTCAAATCGATCTTCGAATTCCGCCGAGAGGATTTCGAGCTGCTGGACTATCGGCACCATCCGGCGATACGAGCGCCGATCGCGGTTTGAAAACGATACCGTGAATGATCGCAACGAGCCCCGGCTTTTGCGCGCTCGGCGCGGGGCGGACTCGATCGCATCGAAAAAAAAGAGGAAGAAAGATGGAACACCCCAAAGTCAGCCGGATCTATGCGGTCCATGCCGCGATATTTTCCGGAATGAAGGCATTTGCCGAGGGCAAGATGCTGGAAAAGGATTGTCCCGATATCGAGGTGGACGAGGCGATGGTCGAGACGATTACCAATACCGTCGAAGGGCTGTTCACCTTTCTCTTGGAAAGACTCGAAGAGCGCTCGCCGCCGCAAGATGAGGTATTCAACGAGATGAAAGTGGCCTTCGAGGAATATTCGTCGATGTTCGAATCGGGCGACGAGACCTTGCACTGATCGAAAACGCTTGGAAGACCCTCGAGAGCGCATCCGCCCGTTGTCGGGGTGGTTTTTTCGATGATCGATCGGCGGCGCTTTGCTCGCTTATAAATCCAATAACGATTCGATGGCTTCGAAGACTCGGTTCGGGGCCTCCAAGGTCGGAAGGTGGCCGATCCCTTCCAAGACCGTCAGCTGCGCTTTCGGGATTTCATCGGCGAGATAGAGGTGGCGGGAGACGGGGCAAAGACGATCTCGATCGCCGCACAGGATTGTGCACGGGAGATCGTATTTCGGTAGATCCGGGCTGTAATCGGGTCGATGCATCAGGGCTCGGGATTGTCTTTTGAAAACCCCTTGTCCGAGATCCATGGCCATGGCGTGGCAGAGATCCCGGATCGCCTCTTCGTTATCCGAAGATCCGGCATCCGAATCCTGCGGCAAGTAATTCGGGATGAATTCTTCGAGCATCAGGCGAGAGAGATCGCCCTCGTCCGCCGCTTGGATTTGCAAGGGACGGCGCTTTGCGATATCGGGCAGTTCGCTGAAAGGGTTGGTCGACATCAGCAAGAGATGGGTGATGCGTTCGGGAGCCTGGCGCATCAGCTCCATGGCCACGATGCCCCCCATCGAAAGACCGACGAGGGCGAAGGTCGCCGGGGCATCGGCCAATACCTCGGTGGCGATATCGCTCATCGATTCATAGCCGCCCAGATCCCCGATCCGATAATCGCAGCTCGATCCCAAGGCCTTGATTTGCGGTCCGTAAAGACGACCGTCGCACATCATTCCCGGTAAAAAAAGAATCGATTGGGTCATTTTGAAAGACCGAGAGCGTTCATCGGGCGAGTCCTCGATGGGCGAGCGATGGGACGGCGATCGTCGATTCGATCCCTCATTGCACGCTTGGCGATGTATTTGGCAAGGCCTCTCGCCAAGCGGTCCAGGTCGGCCCGGCGGTGTCCGTCGTTGCCACCACGCGATATAGGCATGCTTCGCCCTCGCCGCTCGGCGCCAAACGATAGGGCTTGCCGCCTTCGATCAGCATGGTATCGCCGGGATCGAGGCTCGCTCTTTCATCGTCCATCTCCACCGACCAGCGACCCCGCATCGGCATCAAGACCCCCGGGGATTGGTGAACGAAGGTATCTCCTCGGGCGCTTGCGCGCGCCAGGAAGTCGACTTCGAAGCCCGGTCGATCGCGCAGCAAGGCGTGTTCGCCGATAACCCCGATAGGGGAGTCGCTCGCCTCGCTCAGGGCAAGGAGGTCGAGATGGCGAGCGACATGAAAGGGCACGATATCGTCGGTGGCGGGCTCGGGGAAAGCGTCGAGCGCCTCGTCGGTCAATACCGGCATCGGTTCGATCCCGGGCGGTAGACGCTCGCCTTGCTCGCGATCGTAGACAATGCCGTTCTCACCTAAGATCATGCCGTGCTTCGCCGCCTCCTCGATCACCTCCGGAGCCCAGATCACCCCGCCCCCGGCATCGTCCCCACCCAGGATCGACATGATCATCCCGTAATCGGCGCCGATATTTTCGAATCCCCTAAAGATGCCGGTCGGGATATTGAAGATATCCCCTTCATCGAGGACGACCTCTCCGGCGTCGCCCCGTCGCCCCCAGAAAAACCGCCATCGACCCTCGAGGACGAAGAAGACTTCCGCCGTTCGGTGGGCATGCAGGCTGTTGCGGCAGCCGGGAGGCTGCCCGGCGGCGCCGATATTGAACCCCGGGGTCTTTCGAATATGGATATGCTGATCCGGATTTTCCGATACCCCGGCCCCGATGATGGTGAAGTTATCCTTTCGATCCGATCCCGGGGTATGGGCGTCGATGAAGGCGCTCTTGCAGGGCTTGAGATCCCGATAGCGCACGATGGTGTGATCAAGTCCCATGTCGGTTATCCCGTCGCCTCGAGACCGACCCCGGTCGAAAGGAGGATCTGCTTCCAGATCGCGGTTTCGTCGATCAATGTCCATTCGCGGCGCAGCCTCGGCTGCGAGCCGACCGCCTTGAATTCGGCATGGGTGATCCCGAGGATATAGACTTCGGCGCCGGTGGGCGCACCGAAGCCTCCCCAACCATCGTGGCCGCCGGAAAGCGACCATCTCACCGCCGCTCGGGCGGGCATGGACGCCTCCTCGAGACCGATGACATGGTGAATCTCGAATGTCGCCGCCGGAAAACTTGCACGGAGCCCCATCCAGAATCGATCCGCACCGTCATGGGAACGAGCCAAGACCCCCCCGGGGTAGGCGAGTTCGCAGGCTCTATCGTATTCCTTGGGGATCGCCGAAAAATCCGCGCCCATGATCCGGGTGAGGATATCGGCCAGCCTCGCCCCCCATTCGTTATCGTTGCCCTTTTTGCGATAGGGCCCTTCGATATCGTTTTTTTCATTGAGCGGGGGCTGCGACCTGCCCGTTTCGCGTTCTCGCAGGATCGTTCGCCTCGCAAACTCTTCGGGGGTCAGCCCCAATTGGCGCACGATCGCGGATTGATCGCGAATCAGCCATTCGTCGTCGATGCAGTTGTTCAAGGCGTGGCAATCGGCAATGATCCGATATTCGATCTTCTTGCCGGTCGCATCGCCGTAGACCCCCGATCCGAGGTGGCTCGCTCTGGAAAGGATCCGGTGCGACGAGAGCATGCCTTGACTCGGATCGCCGCACCAGATCACATCCTCTCCCAGCAGTTCTCGATCCGGGAATTCGGCGAGGGTGGCCATGGTGGCCGCGATCACCCCTTGATTGCCGGTGATCACCGCTTCCGGGGAGCGAACGACGATATCCCGAGCGTAGAAGCGGTGCAGACTTGCAAGTTCGCGCTCTTCCCAGATCTGACGGGTGATGCCGATGATGTAATCGGGGAAGTCGGCGAATCGTTCGTCGAAGCCTTTCATATCGCTCCTTGTCGATCCTCGATGCTCGTGATCGGCTCTCGAGGCCTATCCCCGAGGAGATCGAGGGTGGTTCCGCAAGAGCCATTCCCGCAGGTCGCTGCGGATGACTATTCCGCCGTCCAACCCCCGTCGACCAGCAATGATGTGCCGGTGATCATCGCCGAGGCATCGGATGCGAGAAAAACGGCGGCCCCCATGACATCCTCGACCTCGGCGATCCTTCCCAGTTTGATCTTGCTTTCCACCCACGCCCGCTTTTGCGGATCGTCGAAGGTGGGGCGGGTCAGTTCGGTCATGATGAACGTGGGGCAGATGGTATTGACGCGGATTCCATATCCCCCGAGTTCGATGGCCATGGACTTGGTGAACCCCTCGACCGCGTGCTTGGTGGCGCAGTAGACCGAGCGCTCCATACCCCCCACATGCGCCATCTGGGAGGAGATGTTGATCAGCGATCCGGGACGATGCCCGTCGACCAGCCCCTTGGCCACGGTGCGGGTGAGAAAATAAGCGGCCTTGATATTGATCGCGGTCACGGCATCGAAATCCATTTCCGAGGTTGCAAGGCTCGGGGAATGACGCGCAAGACCGGCGGAGTTGACGAGGATATCGAAAGGCCCGGCGGATGCCACCGCCTCTTGCATGGCATCGATATCGCATACATCCATCGTCAGCACCCGGGCCTCGGCGCCGGCATTCTCGAGATCGTCGGCCAGCGCTACCAAGGCCGATGTGCGACGGGCGGCGATCGTGGTTTTGGCACCGGCCATGGCCAGCGCCACCGCGCAGGCGCGTCCGATCCCGGAACTCGCTCCGGTGATCAGGGCGTTCTTGCCGATCAGCGAAAAGGAGGGGGTCTTGGGTAGGCTCATCGATTCGCCCCTTGAAGCGGCGCCCCTTGCAAGGCGATCGATCCGGTGCGGCGGGCCTTGTTGAACTCCCGCATCCTGGCGAAGACGTCGACCCCGATCTGTCGGTAGACATCGAGGAGATCGACGAGCACCCAGTTCTCTCGGATCAGCCCGGCCTCGATACGCCAAAAATCAAGGCTTCGAAGCGTGATGCGCTTGCCGACGGGGGCGATGCCCATCCAGCCGTCATGGTTTAAGGTCTGCACCATATTCGGCCAGCCGGTGACCCCGACATAATCGCCGTCGGCGAAAAAATGACAGGTGATCTGCTCGAGAAAGGTTTCCCGATCCGGCATCGCCTTCAAGAAGGGAATTTGATGCCAGTTGCGAAAGCCCTCGATGCCGCGTGCGCTACCGATGCCCGAGGGTCCGTACCAGTTCATCTTGGGATGCCAAAATCTCTCCATCTCCATCACTTCGGCTCCGCCTTGCGATGGATGGCGGTTCATGCATGCGAGCATTTCCATGACGATATCGAGGGAGGCTTTCGAGCGGGTCTCGTCCCGTTGACCGTCCTCGATGCCGTCTTGGGTTGCCGGCCCCGGCACATGCCACTCGAGTCCGAGCGAGGGAGCCATCGGCCACGCCCGCGCTTGCATCATCACCTCCGGGATATCCCACACCGCCTGGATCTCGACGACCTCGCCCTCGATCAGACGAAAGAATTCGTGATAACGCATGTGCGCAAGGTGGCCGGTGGGCGGAATATCGAGCCAGGGTTCCAAAAAGAGCCCCGAGTAATAGCCTGCGCATCCGACCCAATGATCGCCGTGCGCGCTCGATCCGGCGATCACGATATGGTCTCGGCGCTCGAGATCCGGCCACGCCCTCGCAAGCGGGGCATGGCAAGCCTCGAAAAACGCATCCGGTCCTCGAAGGTCGCCGATGGGATGGCAGATGTGGACGATGGCATCGGAGGCCATCATCTTCTTCGATGCCGCCCGAGCGCCCTCGACCTCGAAGTCGTACATCGCCTTGCGCCAAGAAGCGATCGACCTCCGATTGGCATCGTCGATGCGATTCATTCATCGCTCCTTCGAATCGTCCGATACCGTGGCCGCCGCCCCGTAGGGGATATTGCGCCCGCCGTAGCGTCGAAGACGGATATTGCATTGTTCGCCGTGGCCGGTAAAGCCCTCCAAGGCGCAAAGACGAGAGCCGTATTCGCCCATGACGGTGGTGGCCTCGTCGCTGACGATGCGCTGCCATGAATGGGTCTTGATGAACTTTCCCACCCAGAGCCCGCCGGTATAGCGGCCGGCTTTTCGGGTCGGCAGGGTGTGATTGGTTCCGATCACCTTGTCCCCGTAGGCGACATTGGTTCTCGGGCCCAAAAACAAGGCTCCGTAGCAGGTCATATTCTCCAAGAACCAATCATCCCGATCCGTCATGACCTGCACATGCTCGCTGGCCAGATCATCGGCGACTTCGAGCATCTCCTCGTAGTGCTCGCAAAGGATCACCTCGCCGTAATCCCGCCAACTGGCGCCGGCGGTCTTTGCCGTCGGCAGGATGCCAAGGATGCGATCGACCTCGGCCATGGTCTCTTGGGCCAATTTCCTCGAGTTGGTGACCAGGACCGCCGGCGAGTCGTAGCCGTGCTCCGCCTGCCCCAGCAGATCGGTGGCGCATAGCTCGGCATCGACGGTCTCGTCCGCGATCACCATGGTCTCGGTGGGCCCGGCGAGCAGATCGATGCCCACCCGACCGAAAAGTTGCCGCTTGGCCTCGGCCACGAAGGCATTGCCGGGACCGACGAGCAGATGCACGGGATCGATCGATTCCGTACCCAAGGCCATGGCCCCGATGGCCTGAATCCCGCCCAAGACATGGATCTCGTGGGCGCCTCCCATATCCATGGCGGCGACGACCGCGGGATTGGGCTGCCCCTCGAAGGGCGGGGTGCAAGCGACGATCCTCGGTACCCCGGCAACATTGGCGGTGACGACGGACATGTGCGCCGAGGCCACCAAGGGAAATTTTCCGCCCGGAACATAGCATCCCGCCGAGCGAACCGGGATATTCCTATGCCCCAAAATCACCCCCGGAAGGGTTTCGATTTCGATATCGCTCATGCTTTCTCGTTGAGCCAAGGCGAAGTTTCGCACCTGCTCTTGGGCGAATGCGATATCGGCGAGATCTCGATCACTGACCCGGGCGATCAGATCGTCGATCTCCGAGCGCGACAGGAGATAGCGATCGCGATCGTAGCCGTCGAACTTTTTCGCCATCTCGCGCACCGCCCGATCTCCTCGAGCCTCGATATCATCCAAGGCGGCCTTGACCGTCGCTACGATCTCGCGATTTTCCTGCGCCTTGATATCGGCCGATTTTCCCCGCTTCAAATACTCGATGGCCATCGGTTTTTTTCTCCTTTTCGAATCCCGAGTCGATGCGACGGGTACATGACTCGCTCGATCGACATTGTCTTGCGGGCGCTCGGATAACGATCCTCGAAACGACTACCAAAATGCTCGTTTTATCCCTTGACGGCGCCGGCGGTCAATCCGCTGACGATCCGATTTTGGAAGAGCATCACCAAAATGAACAGCGGCACGGTCGCCGATACCACCGCGGCCACCGCGAACATGATATTTCCCTCGGTATAGGTGGTGCCGAGGAAGGCGGCGATCTCGGGGACCATGGTGCGATTGGTTTCCGATAGGAGCACCGAGGTCACCGCGAAATCGTTGTAGGCAAGGAGGAAGCTGAACAAGGCGGTGGTGATCACCCCGGGCCACATCACCGGAATGATGACATGACGAAAAGCCTGGAATTGGGTGCAGCCATCGACCTTGGCGCTCTCATCGAGTTCTTGGGGGATATTTTGGAAAAAACTGTGCAGCATCCAGAGCGTGAAGGGCTGGTTGATGGCGACCAGCACCACGATGGTGGTCGGCAGAATCCCCCAAAGATTCCATTCGAAAAAAGGCAGCATATAGCCGGAGACCAAAGTGATCGGCGGCATGGCGCGGAAGATCAAGGCCAGGATCAGCAATAAAAAACTATAGCGGGCCTTGGCCCTGGACAGGGCGTAGCCGCCCAAGGTGCCGATGGTCAAGGAGATGCAAACGACGAAAAAGCACACGATGGCGGTGTTGATGGCGGGGCGCCAAAACCCCTCGGCAATCCAAGCCCCGTGATAACCGGCACCGGTGAAAGGGCGGCCGTGGGTTTCGACGGTATTGCGCCCGAACAGGGCGTTGGTCCAATCCGCCAGCGAGAAGAAATCGAGCTCCACTTTGAACGAACCCCAAAAGGTCCATAAAAAGGGGAAGGCGGCCATGATCAGCCAAAAGATCAAAAAGGCGCTGCTGATCAAGCGCAAGCCCAAAGGCATTTTACGGATCATCGATACGAGCCCCGGTATTCGCGCCAAGTGCGCACCAAGACCGGCGAGAGCAGGATCGCCACCCCGATGATGGTCAGCACCGAGGTCGTGGCCGCGGCCGAGAGCTGTCTCGTCTCGCCTGCCAGGTCGTTGAAGATGATCCAGCTCAGCGAGGTTGCATGGGCCGAGGCGTTGAAGCCGACGATCGGCTCGAAGATGCGAAAGTTATCCATCAACTGGATCAGGGCGACGAAGGTGACCAAGGGCATCAGGTGGGGGATCACGACATAGCGCACCTGTTGCCACCTCGTGGCTCCGTCGATTCGCGCCGCTTCGAGTTGATCCGAGGGCAGGGTTTGCAATCCGGCATAGAAGACCACGAAGGCGAAGGGGGCGGAATGCCAGATTCCGTAGATGATCAACACCAGCCAAGTCAGCTCGCTCGAGGCCTTGAGGGAGAGATCGGGGTTTTCGAAAATCGATTGCAAAGCGGTTCCCAAGATGCCGCGGCTGTCGATCATCCAAAAGAGGATCAACGAGCCGATCAGCGGGGTGACGATCATCGGCAGGAGGGAGAAGAAGATCATCAAGCCCTTGAGATGGCGGTGCAGGGAATTGACGGCCAAGGCGATCAGCAGGCCGAGAACGATCAGCGAGGGGGTAACGGTGAAGGTGAAAACCAAGGTGAAGGTGATCGCCCGATAAAAAGGCAGATTCCCCAGGGTATCGATTACCCCCCGGATTCCTTGACCGGATTGCCAAGCCTCGCGCAGTTCGGCGAAAGCCAGATGCCCGCGATCGCGATAGATATCCAAGCCGACGAAGCGACCCAAGGGCTTTGCCTCTTCGAGGGCGCGGGTGGCCTCTTGGTCGATGGTGGTCTCTTCGGTGCACCCGAAAGGGCCGCAGTTCTCGACCGTGATCAGCACCGATTCATGCGGGGCATAAAGCGATTGGATGATCACCGAGACGATCGGCATGGCGATGAATAGCAGCATCGCCAGCCCGGTGGGCAAGAAGAACCAGAAAAAAGAGCGATGTTTCATCCGATCCCGGCTATGAGATTCAAAATCCTTGAAGTTTTCGCCCGTCAGTCCCTAACCGAAAGTATCAGGTGCGGTGAGGGTGCCGCAAGGATCGAAGGGGGAAGGGGTGCATGACCCCCTCCCGGCTTCGAGATCCGTTCAAAGAAAGCCCTTTTCCTTCGCCGCTGCGCGGTAGGCGGCTTCGACATCCGAAAGCGCTTGCTCGGCGCTTTCCTTGCCCTGCAGGAAATCGGCCAGTTCGTTGCCCAAGGCCGTATGCAAAAGACCCATGTAGGGGATCATCGGATAGGGAATGGTCTTCATCTCGGCGGCTTCGATCACCCCCGCCGAGGCCGAGGTCGGCTTGTAGCCGTCGATCAGCCAAACCGCCTGCCTTGCGATGCCATCGTCTTCCATCAGCTCGGGGCGGATGGCGTGCATCAAGGCGATGAAGGTCGCCTCGGCTTCGTCGTCGGGGATATTCTTGGCCACGGTCCAGCCATCCCACCATAGCGTGGAAGCCGGGGTCGTTCCGCCGTCGACGGTCATCGGCCCTCTGATGGCAAAGCCGTCGATCACCTCCTGCGAGACGCCATCGGCGGTCACCAAGGTCTCGGCCCGGCTTCCCCACATATTCATGATGGCGACATTCCCGGCGCGAAACTCGGCGTTGGTCTCGTTGTTATCGTGGGTGAGGAAATCCGGATTCATGTACTCGGAGAGGCTTTTCATCATCTCCAAGGTTTTGATGCCTTCGGGGGTATTGATATTCGGATGCGCCGACCCGGCTTTGAAATGCCGTCCGCCGTGTCCCAAGAACATATTGTTGAATTCCTGCGCCAGACCCCAGCCCGCCTTATAGGCCCCGCCGATCGGATTTTCCATGATCCCTTGGTCTCGGATCATCTTGGCCGCCGCCAGCATCTCCTCGTAGGTTCTCGGCGCCTCGACCCCGATCTTCTTCAAGATATCGGCGCGATAGACCAAGTGCTGAGCGTTGGCCATGAAGGCCACCGCCATCACCTTGCCGTCGATGGTGATCAGCTGAGAGGGTTTCAGGCCCTGTCCGTGCTTCTCGATCAGATCGTCGAGCGGTCGAATCACATCCTCGTTCATCAGGGCCACGATCGATGAGTTGGCGATGATGGCCGAGGTGTATTCGGCGGGGTTGCCCTGCATGCCGGGGACATTGATCGTTTGGTGGTCCTTGGTCAGGTTGGTGCTGACCTCGGCTCCGGTACATTCCTTGGCCTGCGCCCCGATGGTTTGGATCGCGGGGAATTCATTGCCGACGATGCTGACCCTCGCCGAGATGGTGCAGGCGCTCGCTGCGGATGCGGCCAGCATCAACGCCACTCCCGATGCGATCATCGAATGGATGCCTTTCATATTCTTCTTTCTCCTTTGGTTGAACGCTCAAAAAAACAGTGATCGAGATTCGCCTCTCGATCCGATGGAAACGATCGATTCACTCCCCGATCCGAGCCCCGCTTTGCGGATCGAAAAAATGGCAGTGCTCGATGGCGATATGCACCGATACCGGATCGCCGATCGATGCGCGGAATGATTTTTCCGAGCGAACGGAGACGATCGTACCCCCGGGCCGCAGAGAGACCATCGTTGCATCCCCGAGCAGTTCCAAGGCATAAAGCGGGGCCTCGATATTGCCGCCACCATCCGTGATTTGCGCATCCTCGGCGCGAAATCCCAAGGTGGCCGGTCCATCTTGCATGCGCAAACCCTCGATGCGAACCATCGGCGCTTGGAAAACGCCGTTGTCGATATGGCCCTCGATCAGATTCATCGCCGGATTTCCGATAAAGCCTGCAACGAAGGCGTTGGCGGGCCGATCGTAGATATCACCCGGGGATCCCACCTGTTGCACCACTCCTCGGTTCATGACCACGACGCGATCCGCAAGGGTCATGGCCTCGATCTGATCGTGGGTGACATAGACCGTGGTCACTTGGATCTCATGGCTCAGATTCTTGATCTGGGCTCGGGTCGAGACCCGCAGCTTGGCGTCGAGATTCGAAAGGGGTTCATCCATCAAAAAGACATTGGGCTTTCGTACGATGGCGCGGGCCAAGGCCACGCGTTGGCGCTGCCCCCCCGATAGTTCGGCGGGTTTGCGATGCAGGAATTCATCGAGTTCGACCATGGCGCTGGCTTTTCGCACCTTTTCGTCATGGCTTGCCGGATCCGTACCGCGGACTTTCAAGGGGAAACGAATATTTTCGTAGACATTCATATTCGGGTAGAGGGCATAGCTTTGAAAGACCATGGCCACATCGCGATCTTTGGGCTCGAGATCGTTGACGCGCCGACCCCCGATCATCACATCCCCCTCGCTCGGCTCCTCGAGTCCGGCGATCATCCGCATGGTCGTGGTCTTGCCGCAGCCCGAGGGACCCAAAAGCACGAGGAATTCCCGATCCGCGATATCGAGATCGAGGCGATGAACGCCGACGAAATCCCCCCAACGCTTGCTCAAGTTCCGCAGTTGAATATCGGCCATCTTCTCCTTCCATGTCGCTTGATCGTATTTTTTCGATCCCCGTCCATCGAAGATGGCGGACGATCCTCGCAACCCTTGGCTCGAGCGCCGTCGAGGGTGCTTTCATATCGATCGACGAGCCCCCCCGACCTTATCGACCGAGGGCGAAGCCTTGCAATGCGCCGGAATTTATACGATCCGGTGCCGATTGTGTTTTTCGGGCTCCAAGTCCTTCGGGCATCGCAAGATCGCAGGCAAGCCATCGAGAAGCGATCGAAGATCGCCCTTGGCGATTCGATCATGGCCAGATGAGCGCTTATGATGGATTCTCGTCATGGATTTCCTAAGGTATCTTTCGATCTCGATCCGGGCTCGATGGGCGGCAGCCGGCGATCGATGGGCGGATCGAGCCGAAAGCATCCCGATCGAAAGATCTCGACCCTCCAAACGAGATCCTCCAAACGATACGAGTCATGGTGATCATGAGCGACTTTCAAAAGGAAAAAAACCTCGTTCGGCGCTTCCATGCCGAGCTCGATCGAGAGAATTCGGATCCGGCGAGAACGCTGGCTCGCCATTGTTGCGAAGGGTTTATATGGCGCGGCTATCACCCTTTCGGCGAGCAAGATGCCCAAGGCGTGGCCGAGCGTTTTTGGCGACCCTTGCGATATGCGCTCGGTGCGATGCAGCGCAGGCTCGATATCTTCTTTGCCGGGAGCAACGAGATCGACGACCATCGAAGCGTTTGGGTGGTTTCGATGGGGCATCTGATGGGGCTTTTCGATCACTCGTGGTTGGGGATTCGTCCCACCGGCAAGTTGGTCATGTTGCGTTTTTGCGAGTTCGATCGAGTGACGGAAGAGGGCATCGCAGAAAGCGCGATGTTTTTCGATATCCCTCATCTGATGGTGCAGGCGGGACAAAATCCCTTTCCGCCGCAAACCGGGGCGCAGCTGGTGCAGCCGGGACCGGCGACCCACGACGGACTCCTTTACGAACCCTGCCCCCCGATTCAGGGCAAGACCACGTTGTCTCTGATCAACGAGATGATCACCGATATCGGTCGGTGGCAAGGCCGCTTGAGCCTCGAAGACGAGCTTCGCCGCTGCTGGTCGAAGCGGATGATTTGGTGGGGACCGACCGGTATCGGGGCGACCTATACCATCGAGCGATATGCCAAGCAGCATGCCGGGCCTTTCCGCGCCGGATTTTCCGAGCGCAGCCGAACCGTGCATCGCGCCCGCTTGGCCGAGGGGCATTACGGCGGATTCTTCGGGTGGCCCAACTTCACCGTGCGTCCCGCCGGCGGTTTCATGGGGATGCCGGCGAGCGACGAAAGGGTGGAATTTCGGGTGATCGATATCTATCGCCGCGAGGGGGATCGGCTGGTCGAGAACTGGGTATTCATCGACCTTCTCCATCTTTGGCACTTGCAAGGGATCGATCTTCCAAGCCCCATCGACCCCCGATTGCCGAACGATGGCTGATCGAAGGGCGCACCGGCGTTCGGTGCGCTTCTCGCTTCGATCAATCCTTGGCGTAGCGCCGCCGGAATTTATCGACCCGGCCTGCGGTATCGACGATCTTCTGGGTGCCGGTATAGAAGGGATGGCATTTGGAGCAGACCTCGAGGTGCAGCTCCTCGTTCAGGGTCGAGCGCGTAACGAAGCTATGTCCGCAGCTGCATTTGACGGTGAGGTCTTGATAGGCGGGATGGATATCGTCTTTCATGGTGCTCGTCCAAAGAATCGTTAGAGGGTTGCGGTTTCGAAATTCGATGCCCGGCTGCCTAGGGCGAACCGGTAACGAGGGCGATCGATCGGGCGGGAATTGTACCTTAGGTGTCGGTCGGGCGAATCTTTTCGATCGCTCATTGATCTTTCGTCGATCATCCGTCGATCCACCATCGATCCGCCATCAATCGTCGAGGGCTTTTTTCGGCCGCGTTTCGATGCCGAGATCGGCCCAGATCGTATCGATTCGCCTTTTCACCGACTCGCTCATGGTGATCGCTCGCCCCCACGGCCGATCGCTTTCCCCGGGCCATTTGGAGGTGGCATCGATCCCCATCTTGGATCCGAGCCCGGGGATCGGCGAGGCGAAATCAAGGGAATCGATGGGGGAGTTCTCGACGAAGACGGTATCCCTTGCCGGGTCGACCCGGGTCGAGATCGCCCAGATGACATCCTTCCAATCACGAATATCGATATCGTCGTCGGTGACGATGACAAACTTGGTATACATGAACTGCCGCAGGAAAGACCACACCCCCATCATCACCCGCTTGGCATGGCCGATATATTCCTTGCGGATGGCGACGATCGCCACCCGATAGGAGCAGCCCTCCGGCGGCAGATGAAAATCGACGATATCGGGGAATTGTTTGCGCAGCAAGGGGACGAAGACTTCGTTCAGCGCCAGTCCCAATACCGCGGGCTCGTCCGGCGGTCGGCCGGTGAAGGTGCTGTGGTAGATCGGCGCTTCTCGTTGATGGATGCGGTCGATGGTCAGCACCGGGAATCGCTCCACCTCGTTGTAATAACCCGTATGGTCCCCGAAAGGCCCCTCGAGTTCGGTATCCCCGGGGGAAATATGCCCCTCGATGACGATCTCGGCCCCGACGGGAGCGGGCAATCCGCATTCGGTTTGCACGAGTTCGGTGCGCTTGCCGCGCAGCAATCCGGCGAAGGCGAATTCGGAGAGGGTATCGGGTACCGGGGTCACCGCCGCCAGCATCGTCGCCGGATCCGCCCCCAAGACCACGCACACGGGAAAGTCCTCGCCGGGTCGCTCTCGTTGCCATCGCTTGAAATCCAAAGCCCCGCCCCGATGCGCCAGCCAGCGCATGATGGTGCGATTGCGAGCGATGACCTGTTGGCGGTAGATGCCGATATTGATGCGCTCTCGATCGTTGCCGACGGATCCTCGGGTGATGACCAACGCCCACGTGATCAAGGGCCCGGCATCGTCGGGCCAGCAGGTCTGGATGGGAAAACATCCCAGATCCACCTCGTCGCCTTGCATCGTTTTCGCTTGCCAAGGCGCGCTGCGCACGGTGCGCGGCGCCATATCCAGCACGCGCTTGAAAACGGGCAGGGCCTTGAATGCCTCTCGTATCCCCTTCGGGGGATCGGGTTCTTTGAGGAAGGCGAGCAGGCGACCGATCTCGCGCAAGGCTTCGACGGATTCGGCGCCCATGCCCAAAGCCACCCGCTGCGGGGTGCCGAAGAGATTGGCGAGCAGGGGGATCTCGCTTTTCCCCGGGCGTTCGAAGAGCAGGGCCGGTCCGCCGGCGCGCAAGGTGCGATCGCAGACCTCGGTGATCTCGAGGAAGGGATCCACCGATTGCCGAATCCGTTGCAGCTCTCCTCGGTTTTCGAGGGCGGCGATGAAGGAACGAAGATCGTGATACTGCATGGAAGGCCAAGGCTCCGCTCGATAGGTTCAAGATTCGATCGATGTGGGGGACGGCGGGCCGCAGACCGGGCAGGCCGGATCCCGGGGCAATCTGAGTTCGCGCCATTCCATCAAGGCCGCATCGAGCACGATCAGCCTTCCGGCCAGCGAGGTTCCGAAACCGGCGATCAATTTGATGGTCTCCGTGGCTTGCACGCTGCCGATGATGCCCAGCAGCGGGGCCAGGACTCCCACCAGCGCACAGGGCTCGCCCTCCGCCCCGCCGTCGTCGCGATAAAGGCAGCGATAGCAAGGCGATTTCGGATCGTTGGGATCGAAAACGGCGATCTGTCCTTCCATCCGAATGGCCGCCCCCGATACCAAGGGGGTGCGTTGACGCCGGCACGCCGCATTCAGGGCGAAACGGCTTTCGAAGTTGTCGGTGGCATCCACCACCGCATCCGCCGCCGCGACCTGCGCATCCAGATCGTCGTCCAAGGCCCGATCAAGGGCGGTGACCTCGATCTCGGGATTGAGAGCCAGCAGGGTATCGCGCGCGGAATCGACCTTGTTGCGCCCGATATCCCGGCTACCATGGACGATCTGCCGCTGTAAGTTCGATAGCTCGACATGATCGTAGTCGCTCAGCACCAGATGACCGATGCCGGAGGCGGCCAAGTACATCGCCACCGGCGATCCGAGTCCGCCCAAACCCACGATCAAGACCCGCGCTGCGCTCAACCGCTCTTGGCCGACCTCGCCGATCTCCCTAAGAAGAATATGACGACCGTAGCGTTCGGCAATCCGGGGTTCCACTCGTTTTCTCCATCGAGATTCCTATCAAGGGCTCGTTCGGCATTCTCGAAGCAGCCCCCGACATGATGTGGTCGCAAGAGACGACCCGCGATTCGGTCGATGCGCATTCTCGCTTTTTTCAAAGCCGTTTGCGCAGATTCGGCTTCTTTGCGCTTCGACGATCATCTCGGCGATGTAGTTGTCGACCGTAGATCGACCCATGTCGGTGGCAGCACCGAGATCCACCGCCATCGGGGGCTCGTTTCATGGGCGTGAACCCCAAACCCAAGCGGTCATGCCCTTTCGTAGGATCTGCGGATGATGGGTTTGGCTCGCTCCAAATCATCATTCGAGGCGATGGTGATTTCGATATTGCCGGTGCCGTAATGGCCGATATCGCTGACATCCCGGATAAAATTACAGTCCGGTTCGATATCATCGATATCCCCGATATCCCCGTTCACGAAAACCAAGATATTGCCTTTTTGGTTGCGTAGATTGACACAGGCAAAATTCTTGATGCGCCTGAAGGCGACGTAGTATTTCAGATGCCTTTCTTGCACATCCACTCCCAAATCATATAAAAATTCCTTGAGGCTCTCGTAAAGATCTTTTAACTCATCGCTCGCCTCCTCCATGACTATCTTGTGGTTTTTGCGCGGAAAGAAGTCTCGCTTATCACCGATCGCGGTCGCCACTTTTTCCACGGCTGCGGTCGGCGACTTGGCAGCGGTCCTCGTCAATAAATCGAGCATCAGCCATTCGTCTTCGAATTTCCGATAGCGAACGAGATCGATATTGCGGTCGATTTGCTTGATGGCATGAACGTCGTAGCGATTGAAATCCGCCGCTACCAAGACGAGGCGAGGAGCGGACCAGTCGATATCGTCGGCCGTTTCTCGATCGATCTTTTCTTGTACCAGCCGATGGAAACTGTCTCGGTGATTCATCAGCCAATCGAGATAAAAAAGTCCTTGGGTGACGATATTCGCATTCGAGTCTCGTTTGTATTCGATGATGACCGGGCATTTATTTTCATCCAGCCCCAGCATGTCGATCCGACCATTGGTGGTCTTGTATTCGGATTTCAAAAAATCGATTTCCATCAGTGATCGGAGATTTTTTTGGAACAGGTTTTGTAAATCCTTCTCCAAAGACATCGAAGTACCGATGACTTCATTGACGGATTGTCCTTCCAACCGAAAGAATTTGATATCGCCCATAACACGCTCCTTGGTATGTGGTATCGGGGTACGCACCCTCGACGCAATATAAAGATGGGTACGCATCCGGATTAATCAATCGACATCCTCATACAGTTCATTATCTTCGTGTTCGAATGGGTCGGCATTCATGCACGTTTGTCGGTCGGCCGATGATCCGCGCTGTGCTTTGCATTTTCATCATGCGATTCATGCGCCCGCTTCGATGTCTCGTCGGCGGTCCATGGGCGATCGCTCGTCGTTCAAGTCCTCTTGCGCCCCGAGGTGATGCGTTCGTGTCCCGCCAGATCGCATCGGGTTTCGATCTCGCAAAAGCCGTTTTCGGCGAGAAGGCGGCGAACATCCTCCCCTTGTTGCCAGCCATGCTCCAAGGCCAATCGGCCGCCGGGGACGAGTCGGGCCGGGGCTTGGCGGGCGAGTCTTGTGAGCATATCGAGTCCTTGCGATCCGGCGACGAGGGCATCTCGGGGTTCGAATGAGGGATCCCCGGCAAGGAGGTGCGGATCGTCGCTTGCGATATAGGGGGGGTTGGAGACGATCATCGACCAGTGGGCGTTTTTCAGCGCCGCGCAGGAATCGGCGAGGGCGAAGGAGACATTTCGAATCCCCAATCCCCTTGCATTTTTCCGGGCGATGTGCAGCGCCGCCAAGGATCGATCCGTGGCCAGCACCGTCGCTCGCTCACGCTCGGAGGCGATCGCCAAAGCCACCGGTCCGGCCCCGGTGCCGATATCGGCCACCTGTGCCGATTCGCCGGGATCGATCGACTCCAACGCCACCTCGACCAAGTGTTCGCTTTCCGGGCGAGGGATCAGGGTATCGGGAGAAACCATGAGATCCAGCGACCAGAATTCGCGCCGCCCGGTGAGGTAGGCGATGGGTTCGCCTTCGGCCCTTCGTCCGATCAGCGATGCGAAACGAGCGAGCGTCTCGGGCGAAAGCGGCGCCTCGGGATACATGCGCAGTTGCGTGCGGCTCTTGCCGAGCACGAATCCGAGCAGGATTTCCGCCTCGGGACGGGTGGCGGATCGATCGGCATCGGGGCTGCCCGCAATCCCCTCGATCCCGCGGCCTGCTGCCGGGCGCCGGGCGAGGGCGAGCCGGGTCGAGGCCTCGGCGAGGGTGCGCGCGATGGTGTCATCGGGCATCGTGGCCCTCGATGGGGCTCGATTTGGCCCTTCGAATCGTCAATTTGCGAGCGTCGCCAACTGATCGGCGCGATCCTCGTTGATCAAAGCATCGACGATTTCGTCGAGATCGCCGGCCATGATCTCGTGGATCTTGTAGAGACTGAGGTTGATGCGGTGATCGCTGACCCGCTTTTGCGGGAAGTTGTAGGTGCGGATGCGCTGCGAACGATCGCCGCTGCCGATCAGGAGCCGACGGGTTCGGGCCCGCTCGGCGTCCTGCTTCCGGCGCTGGGCATCGAGTAGTTTGGAGCCGAGCAGCGACATCGCCCGCGCCCGATTCTTATGCTGGGATCGCTCGTCCTGGCATTCCACCACGGTACCGGTCGGCAGATGGGTGATGCGGATGGCGGAATCGGTTTTATTGACATGCTGTCCGCCCGCTCCCGAGGCGCGAAAGGTATCGACCCGCAAATCGGCGCTGTCGATCTTGACGGTCTCGATCGCATCGGCCTCCGGCAATATCGCCACCGTGCACGCCGAGGTGTGGATCCTTCCTTGGGATTCGGTTTCCGGCACCCGCTGTACCCGATGCACACCGGATTCGAACTTCAGCCGCGAATAGACCTTGGGGCCGGTGATCCGGGCGACGATCTCCTTGTAGCCGCCGAGCTCCCCCGGACTTTCGCCGGCGATTTCCGTTTGCCAGTGTCTCGAAGCGGCGTAGCGCAGATACATGCGAAAGAGATCGCCGGCGAAGAGTGCGGCCTCGTCCCCGCCGGTTCCCGCTCGGATTTCGAGCCAAGCGTTGCCGTCGTCGGCGGGATCGGTGGGGATCAGCAGGAGCTTGATCTCGTGCTCCAAGCGATCGCGTTGCAAGGTGGCGCTTTCGATCTCCTCGTGCGCCAAAGGGTGGAGTTCCTTGTCCGGGCCATCCAGAACGCCCTGGGCCTCGTCGATCGATCCGATGATGTGGTTGTATCGCTCGAAGCATTCGGCCACCTTGCTCAGCTCGGCATGCTCTTGCGCCAGAGCCTTCAAGCGGTCGATATCGGCGAGGGTATCGGGATCGGCAAGGAGGATGCCGATCTCTTGGAAGCGATCGTGCAATCCTTCGAGCTTGCGGGTCAATGACGGGTTCACGATCCGGATGCCGTCTTCGAGGAATCCGGCGCCTTTTCCGCCTCGTCGATGTCGATCTCGGATGTCGAGGGCGAGGGATCGACCCTTCGGGGATCGAGGCCGAAGATCGTCGTCGCCGCTTCCAAAACTCCCGGTCGATCGTCGGCGGCGGCGGAGCGCAAGCCGACGCTGGGCCGATGCAGAAATTTTCTCGTGAGGGTATGGGCAAGGTATTCGAGGGATTTTTCCGCCGGCTCCCCGGCATGCAAGCGCGAAAGGGCTTTTTTCAGTACCTCTTTTTGGATTTCGCAGGCCGCCTCTCGCACTTGCACCACGGTGGAATCCGCGCAGAGCCCGCGCTTCCAAGCCATGAATTCCCCGACCTGCCGTTCGATGACCCCTTGCGCTTCGTGCGCCGCGGCGATGCGTTCTTGCTTGCCTTTTTCGATCACGTTCGAAAGGTCGTCGACTCGATAGAGGTAGATATCCGCAAGACGCTCGGCGGCATGTTCCACATCCGGGGGGATCGCAAGGTCGGCGATGAACATCGGTCGCCGACGTCTGATCCGCAGCGCCTTGGAGATCGCATCCGCCTTGAGGATCGGCTCGGGGCTTGCGGTCGAGGTGATGACGATATCCGCATCGGCGAGGCGGTGGCGGATGGCATCGAAGGGTATGGGGTGGGCTCCGATATCGGCGGCCAGACGCCGGGCGCGCTCGAAGGTACGGTTGGCGATCAACGTGCGCCCGATCCCTTGCGCCGCCAGATGACGTGCGCAAAGTTCGATCGTCTCTCCCGCCCCGATCAGCAAGGCGGTGCGATCCTCGGGTTTTTCGAAGATGCGGCGGGCGAGACTGACCGCGGCATAAGCCACCGAGACCGGGTGTTTGCCGATGGCGGTATCGCTGCGTATCCGTTTGGCCACCGCGAAAGAGCGTTGGAATAGCCGGTCCAGCACCGTTCCCAAGGCCCCCTCGCAGCGGGCCATCGTCCACGCCCGTTTGAGTTGGCCCAAAATCTGCGGCTCCCCGAGCACCATCGAATCCAATCCGCTCGCCACCCGCATCACATGCCGAACGGCATCGTCCTCCAAATGCACATAGAGGTGGCGTTCGAGGCGGCGATGATCGATCCCCAAAAAACGATCGAACCAGAGCATCGGAAGGGGGGCGGGGTCGCCTTCGGATCCCCCGCTCAAGTCGCAGTAGAGGTCGGTACGGTTGCAGGTGAAGAGGATCGCCGCTTCGTTGACCCCGGGGCAGTTTCTCAGGGTCTGGATCGCCTGCGGCATTCGATCGGCGCCGATGCCCGCTTGTTCGCGCACCTCCAAAGGGGCGGTGGCGTGGCTCAATCCCAAGGCGATGATCGACATGAGCGTGGGTTACCGGCGATATTCGATGTCAAACAGGATATTTTCGACATCTCGAAGAAGATTGTCGGGCGCGTTCGAAATTTCGGTGCTCGAAAAAGATGATCTCGCGATTCGCCTCGCACTCGGTGGCTGTTTTCGCCGCTTCGAGGGCATCGATCGAATCGGATTCGATCGGCAAGCCCCTTGCCAGAGCCCCGCTCTTTAAAGTATAGTTCCAAAAAACCCGAGGTGTTTTTTAAAGAATCGCGGAAAACGATTGCGGGATTCGAAGATCGCCGGATTGTCGGTTCGAGCGGGTATTTCGAATCTCGCCCCATGATCGTTTCCTCGGTCGATGCTTTCGTCGGATCCTTGGATGATGATCGCTTGCCCCGGCGGGAAGCGAAACCCGTAAGATATCGAAGACGAAACATCATGATCGAGCGACATCGACAGCGACACAAAGAGACGTCCAATGATCGATAAAAATCTCGATTTCCCTTCGATCGAATATCGATCGTCTCGAAGCGATTTGCAAGGAACGGGTCGCTCGTCGCTTCTCGGAGGGTTGTTGGGCGCGATTTTGTATCTTTCCGGCAGTGTGGTGTCGGCGGGGGCCGCCGTCTCGCCACCCTCATCGCTGCCGATGATGGCGCAGTCGGAAAGCATGCAGGAAAGCATGCAGGAAAGCATGCAGGAAAACGCATCGGTGGCGGAAGCGAAGGGCGAATCGCCTTCATCGCATCTGACCGATCAAATGGTTGCGGATATTATTTACAGCGTATTGGTTGCCAGCGTTGCCGGGGAGGATTATCCCTTGTACGCATGGCAGATCTATATGGATGTCGCGCGCTTGTCGGGGGATCCCGCCGCCGCCGAATTCGCCTTGAAATACGCCCGCCAAGCGAAGGATGCGGAAAAATCCATTCAATCCGTCTACCGTTGGGCCGAACTCTCCCCCGAAGGGGACGAGCCGACCAAGGCGCTTTTCCGTACCCTCGTCATGGTCGGACGGGTCGATGAGGCGGCCGTGCAACTCGAGAAAATATTGCAGCGCTTCGAAGCCGAGGGTCTCACGCGGGGGCAAGCGCTCAAAGAATCGCTTCCGATCCTGATCGAGGCCAAAAACCCCGATATCGCGACTCGGGTGCTGAGGCGCCATATCGAAAAATACGATGGTCGAAAGGACCATTGGGCATTGCTCGCCTTGGGCACCATCCTCGGGCATTTTCAGCGACCGATGGAGGCGATCTCCGCTTTGGAGGAAGCCCGCACCATCTATATCGCATCGCTCGACGACGAATCCGAAACCGGCGCTCCCGAGGGCGAGATGGAAGATTCATCGTCGGCCGCTTTGGA
The DNA here is from genome assembly GCA_000583135.1 of Thioalkalivibrio sp. HK1. Classification (GTDB taxonomy): domain Bacteria; phylum Pseudomonadota; class Gammaproteobacteria; order HK1; family HK1; genus HK1. The sequence continues at coordinate 44,157 of JFBG01000003.1, read as the reverse complement.
GGAAGACCGCGCCATCCATATCGCATCGCTCGATGACGAAGCCGGCGCTTCCGGCAGTGGCATGGAGGACTCGGCGCTGCCGAAAGATTCACCCCCCGCCGATCAGATCACCGTCCCCTTGGCGCGCCTGCTCCACGCCAACGGCCGCAGCGATGACGCCCTTTCGATCCTCGAGGAATTCATCGAGCGCTCACCGGATAACAACGATGTTCGCATCATCTACGGCCACACCCTCTTCGAAAGCGGACGACGGGACCAATCCCGTGCCGTTTTCGAAGATATCGTGGCCAAATCCCCGAGCGATATCAACGCGCGTTATGCGCTTGCCATCCTTTTGTTGCAGAGCAATCAGATCGACGAAGCGGCCGAGCAGTTCAAATTCATTACCGAGGAAGGGCAGACCAACGAGGTCTATGCGGCGCTGTTCTACCTTGCCCGTATCGCGGAGATTCGACGGGAATTCATCGAGGCCATCAGCCTCTACCGCCGAGTGCGGCAAGGCGATAACAGCTTCACTGCGCAGGTGCGGGCGGTCGAGCTGTTGGCGGAACACCGGAATGTCGTCTTGGCGCGCAACCACCTGCGCACGATTCGGCCCAGATCATGGCAGGATGTGATGGGTATCATCCAACTGGAGTCGCGGATTTTGGTCGACGCCGAACTCTACGAGGATGCCTTGGCGGTCTACGATAAAGCCATCAATCGTTTCAAAGGCAATTTGGAACTGCTTTATCAGCGCGGAATACTCGCGATCGAGTACTTGGATCGCTTCGATATCATGGAAAGCGATATGCGAGCCATCCTCGAAGCGGATCCGAACAATGTCGATGCCCTCAATACTTTGGGGTATACCTTGGCGGACCGTACCGATCAATACGAAGAGGCACACGAGCTGATATCGCGAGCGTTGAGACTCGCTCCGGATAACCACTATATCCTCGATTCGATGGGTTGGGTGCTTTATCGCATGGGTCAATCGGAGCGGGCCGTGGACTATCTTCGCCGGGCGCTGACCAGAAATCCCGATGCGGAAATCGCCGCCCATCTCGGCGAGGTGCTATGGTCCTTGAATCGCAAGGACGAGGCCCGCAACGTACTGGAGGCGGCGTTGCAGATGAATCCCGGTGACGAGGAACTGCTCGACAGCCTTCGACGCTTCGGGATGTAAGATGCACATCGCTTGGTGGACGGAAGTCCCGATCATGGACATCGCCGTCGGATCAGCGTGATTGCATTCGTCGAACTTCCCTCCAAACGAGCGATCCTCTCGATGTGCATGCAGTCGAACCCTTCGTCGAAAATCGCGTTTTTTCGATCGTGCATTCGTTTGTCGATCGCCTCCTTGCTCTCGTTGTCGATCATCGGATGCGCCTCGTCCCCGCCCGAGCCCATGGCTCTTGCACCGGCGGCCTCTTCGCCCATCGATACGTGGACCTTGCGCGCCGGACTCGTCGTGCGCACCGCGCAAAGGGCGTCCCGAGCCACCGTGCTGTGGCGGCAAAATCCCGCCAACTACACCCTGCGCTTCACCGGCCTGCTGGGCACCGGCCTGTTCGAGGTCCGCGGTTCGGAATCGGGCGAGGTGGAGGCAAGATTCGCCGATGGTCGGCGGCGGCAAGCGCAATCCCCCGATCGTCTTTTGGAAAGCGAGATCGGATGGTCGGCTCCCTTTTCCGATCTTCGCTATTGGATTGTCGGGGCGGTATCGCCCCAAGCGGACCCGGCGGCGGAAATTCTATTGGATGCCGAAGGCCGAGTGGTCAGCCTCAAGCAGTCGGGCTGGACGGTGCGCTATGAAAACTACCAGCTATCGGGCAGCCTCTCCTTGCCCGAGCGCATTCATTTTTCGAAAGGGGAGGTGAGCGCGGAGGTCAGGGTCCACGCTTGGACTTTGAAGGTTTGATATCTCGCGCTTTCGGATCGATGATCGTCCTGACTTCGATCAACTCGACTTCGATCATTCCGATTCCGAACACATCGATACTTCTTCGAGCGATGGTGCGGGTGAGGCGATCTCGATGATCGAATTCCCCGCCCCGGCGAAGATCAACCTCTTTTTGCATATTACGGGTCGCCGCCGGGACGGTCGGCACGATCTTCAAACCCTCTTTCAATTCGTCGATCTCGAAGATCGAGTGTCGATCGCCGTTCGCAAGGATGGTCGGATAAGGCGCAAGACCCCCACCCCCGGGGTTCTCGACGAAAGAAGCGATCTGGCGATCCGCGCCGCCCTTTGCCTACAAGAGGCATCCGGCACATCGAAGGGGGCCGATATCGAGATCGATAAGCGGATACCGCAAGGCGGCGGTCTCGGTGGCGGGAGCAGCGACGCCGCGACGGTATTGGTCGCCCTCGATCGTCTTTGGGGGATCGGGATGGGTCGTGATCGCTTGGCGGATTTGGGATCGAGATTGGGAGCGGATGTGCCGGTTTTCGTGCACGGGCTGGCGGCGTGGGCCGAGGGAACGGGCGATCGGCTTTATCCGATGGTCGATCCTCCATCCGGCGATTCCTCTTCGGGCGCCGAAGGAGGCGATGCGCTCTTGCCGGGGCGAAGGGAATCACCGGCGGGCATCGCAGGCTCGGCTTTTATCCTCGAGGAGCCTTGGTATCTGTTGGTCATGCCGTCTTGCTCCATCTCCACCGCCGATATTTTCAATGCCCCTTCGTTGCCGCGCGATACCCCCGCATTGTCGATGCGGGATTTTTTGCAGGATTTGCAAAGGGATTCCTTGCTCGATCCCGATTCCTATCCCGATCCCGACGGAACCCCCGCCGACCTCGTCGATCCGCGATATCCGGGCGGCGAATCTCCATCCGGGAAGGCTCGCCCCATAGCGGTGCGTCAAGTGATGGAACGAACGGGCAACGACTGCGAAGCGGTGGTGCGCCGGGAATATCCCTTGGTCGCCCAAGCGCTGGATCTGCTCGAAGACATCGGGGCCAATCCTCGCATGACCGGAACGGGATCGACGATCTTCGCCCCCTTCGCCGATCCGCAAGGGGCGCGCTCGATGGCTCGGCAATTGCCCTCGATATGGCGCACGGAAGTGGTCAAGGGCTGCAACCGCTCGCCGCTATCGAAAAAAACGATGGTGCAAGGCAATGAAGGCAAGAATGCTTTGGCGGATGCGCCTCGATAGGCGGCAGCCCGAGATGCAGAAGACCGATATGCAAGGAAGCATCCCCGGGATATCGAATATTCGAATCGAGCGGTTTCGGTAGATGGGCGATCCGAGCGAAGGATTTGCGTTGATGCGCTTGCTGGCCGACGGCAAGGAGCGCTCCATCGACGAACTTGCCGGGCTTTCGGGACAAAGCCCGGCTCGGATCGAAGTCGGGATTCGATCGCTCGTATCCGAGGGATTCGAGATCGAGGCCTGTCCCGGGGGTCGGCTTCGCCATCCCTTCGCCTTCGATCTTTTGGATCGCCGGCGGATCCGAGATGCCTTGGGCGAAAACGCTCGTCGTCGGTTGAACGATATCGAGGTGCATTTCGAGATCGATTCCACCAATCGCCGTTCGATGGATCTCGCTCGCAGCGGCGAGTCCTTGCCCTTCGCCTGCTTGGCGGAGATGCAAAGCGCAGGCAAAGGGCGCAACGGACGCACTTTTCTTTCCCCCTTGGGAGGCAATCTCTATCTATCGCTGGCGGCGAGGACGACCCTCGAGGGATCGAGCCTTTCGGGTTTGAGCCCGGCGGTCGCCGTCGCCGTGGCCAAGGCCATCATCCTCGCCGGAAGAGATCGAGCGGTGGATGCGCAAGTGAAGATCAAATGGCCCAACGATATCCATGCCCGAGGCCGAAAACTCGGCGGCATCTTGATCGAGAGCAGCCGGGTATCCAACCGGGTATCCAAAGAGTGCATCGTGATCATCGGGGTCGGCATCAACCTGCGCTTGTCCCCGGCAGTGGTCGAGAGGATCGATCAGCCGGTGGGCGATCTATTCGACTTGTTCGGGGATACCCCCCCTCGCAACGCCTTCGCCGCCCGGCTGATCGATGCGCTGATCGAAACCTTGCATTGCTACGAGCGAGCGGGGTTCGGCCATTTCAAAGATGCCTTCGGCGATCTCGATCTATTGGCGGGGCGAGATATCGAGGTCGAGGGGCCTTCGGGTCGATTGCATGGCCGCGCTTCGGGGCTCGGCGAGAACGGGGCCTTGATGCTCTGCGTCGATGGGGCGGCCGAGCCGGTGGCGATCGTTTGCGGGGAGGTCCGGACCGTCGATGATGACACCGTCGCCGACCCCGAGGGGATCCGCATTCGGATCGCCCGCTCCGCCGCTTCGACGCAAAATCGCGTCTGCGGACAGGGGCGATCGAGCGATCGAATATGACGCGCTCGTATCCGATGAATCCCGGCGCGCAAAGGCGGGGGGCAGCACCGCTTCTCCGGATACGCCCTGCAAGCGATCCCGTCGCCGCTTTTTTTCGCTCATGGAGTCTCGCTCCGGCAGTCATCACCGATCTTGAGAGCCCTATCTTGGAAAAGACCGAGCGAATACAATGGCCTCGGCACTTGGGGTTTAACGATCGGGGTTCGACGATCGGGGGCTTGATGGTCAATCATCGACGATCGGAATTCGAACCTTATGATTTTCGTGCTTTGACACAGACAGTTTGACGCAAACGGCAGGAGGAAAAGTCGCGTGTTTGAAAATCTGACGAGCCGACTCGCCACCACCTTCGATCGCTTGCGGGGCCGGGGGCGGTTGAGCGAAAGCAATATCGCCGAAGCCCTGCGCGAGGTGCGAATGGCCTTGCTCGAGGCCGATGTCGCGCTATCGGTGGTGCGCGAGTTCATCGAGCGGGTGCGCAGCCGGGCCGTGGGCCAAGAAGTGCTCTCGAGCCTCACGCCCGGGCAGACCTTGGTGCGGGTGGTTCGCGATGAATTGACGCAACTGATGGGCGGCTCGGGGAGCGACATCGCCCTCAATGTGCAGCCGCCGGCGGTGATTTTGGTGGCCGGGTTGCAAGGAGCGGGGAAGACCACGACCGTGGCCAAAATCGCTCGCCGGTTGAAAGAGCGCGAGGGCAAGAAGACGCTGGTGGTCAGTTGCGATGTCTATCGCCCGGCGGCGATCGATCAGCTGCATGCCTTGGCGGAGCAAGCGGGAATCGATTTCGTGCCCCGGCAATCGAGCGACGATCCGGTTGCCATCGCCCGCTCCGCCCTTGTCGAGGCCCGCCGCGCTGCCGCCGATGTCTTGTTGATCGATACCGCCGGTCGCTTGCATATCGATACCGACATGATGGACGAGTTGAGAACGATCCACGCCGAGGTTTCCCCCATCGAAACCCTCTTCGTGGTCGATAGCATGACCGGTCAGGATGCCGCAACGACCTCCAAGGCCTTCAACGAAGCCCTGCCGTTGACCGGGATCGTGCTGACCAAGGTCGATGGCGACGCTCGAGGCGGCGCCGCTCTTTCGGTGCGTCAAATAACCGGCAAGCCGATCAAATTCATCGGCAGCGGCGAGAAAACCGACGCCCTCGAGGTTTTCCATCCCGACCGTATCGCTTCTCGCATTCTCGGCATGGGCGATGTGCTCAGCCTGATCGAGGAGGCGGAGCAAAAGGTCGATCAGGAAAAGGCCGGGAAATTCGCCGAAAAGCTCGCCAAGGGCAAACGCTTCGATCTGCAGGATTTCGCCGAGCAGCTAGGGCAGATGCGCAACATGGGCGGCGTTTCGAGCGTGCTCGAGAAGATGCCCGGAATGCCCGCAGGCTTGGAGGATCGCATCGATAACCGTCACTTCCTGCGCATGGAAGCGATCATCTTTTCCATGACATCGCAAGAGCGCCGTTATCCTGCGGTGATCAAGGGTTCGCGCAAACGTCGCATCGCCGCCGGATCCGGCACTCGGGTGCAAGACGTCAATCAGCTGCTCAAGCAATTCGCGCAGATGCAAAAGATGATGAAGCGGATGAGTCGCAAAGGGGGGATGGGGCGCATGCTCCAAGGGTTGCCGGGAATGAATAATTTCCGCGGGGGCTTGCCGCCCGGCCTGGGTTGAATCGGCGCCCGAGCGATTTTTTCGATCCCCTTTTTTTCGATCCCCTCCCGAGGTTGCGGGATTTGCAATGGTCCGCTCGGAAGAACCCTTGAAATCATGGAAGGCAAGATGGACGGCAAGAGGAAACTTGCATTTTTTCCACGATACTTCATCGGCCAAGGCTAGAATACGCATATCGGCTGCCGTCGGCGGGGTCGCTCGATCTTGCGGCCTTTGGAAACGAGTGCATCCTAGGGGTCTTAAAAGTAAGGGTCTTGAAATAAGGGTCCTGAAAAGGGATGCGCATCGAAGGGGTGTTTTTTCGATGCGACACCCGAAAGAGCACGAAAGAGCATCCGAAAACCACCGGATAGCAAGTAGCAATCCGGATAACAAGATAGATGGGGTGTAGCCAAGCGGTAAGGCACGGGACTTTGACTCCCGCATCCCAGGTTCGATTCCTGGCACCCCAGCCAATATTGCGAGTCCCTTGCGATTAAAGAGCGAGGGTACATTCTTTTTGAATTTCGAAGGAAAAGGAGAAAGACATGTACGAAGAGTTGGCCTTGTATATCGACGGGGAATTCCGACAAGGCAGCGAGGGGCAGGGAGAGCGGGTATTGAATCCGGCGACGGAGGATGAGTTGGGTTTTCTCCCGCATGCTTCGACATCGGATCTCGATGCCGCCTTGGACAGCGGCGAGCGGGCATTTCAGGAATGGAAAGAGACCTCGGCCTATGAAAGAGCGGGGATATTGTGGAAAGCCGGGGAGCTGATGCGGTCGAGATCCGACGATATCGGTCGGACGATGACGCAAGAGCAGGGAAAGCCGTTGGCCGAGGCGGTGATGGAAGTGAAGGTATCGGCCGATATTTTCCAGTGGTATGCGGAAGAAGGGAAGCGGGCTTATGGCCGCATCATCCCGAGTCGCTTGCCGGGGACGAGGCAGATGGTATTGCGGGAGCCGGTGGGAGTGGTCGCGGCGTTCACTCCTTGGAACTTCCCCGCGGTGACACCGGCGAGGAAGGTTGCCGGGGCGCTCGGGGCGGGATGTTCTTGCATCCTCAAGCCCTCGGAAGAGACACCGGGGACGGCGTTGGCATTGGCGCGAGCGTTGGTGGATGCGGGATTGCCGAAGGGGGTTTTGAACGTGGTTTTCGGAAAGCCCGCCGAAGTGTCGCGGCATTTATTGGCATCGCCGAAGGTGCGCAAGGTGACGTTCACGGGCTCGATTCCGGTGGGCAAAGAACTGACGCGTCTGGCGGCCGATGGGATGAAGCGGACGACGATGGAACTCGGAGGGCATGCACCGGTCTTGATCTTCGACGATGTGGATGTTTCGAAAGTGGTTCCGATCATCGCCGGAGGCAAATACCGCAATGCCGGACAGGTTTGCATATCGCCGACACGGTTTTTCGTGCAGGAGAAGGTCTACGACGAATTCGTATCGAAGTTCAGCGAGCATGCATCGGGATTGAAGATGGGCAACGGACTGGAAGAGGGGGTAACGATGGGTCCGTTGGCGAATCGTCGACGCATCGATGCGGTGGATGAGTTGGTGAGCGATGCCCAGGAGAAGGGAGCGCGGCTGACGACGGGGGGAGAGCGAGCGGGAAATCAAGGATATTTCTACAAGCCGACGGTTTTGGCGGATGTGCCGGACGAAGCGCGGATCATGCGAGAGGAGCCTTTCGGTCCCGTCGCTCCGATGCAGTCGTGGAGCGATATCGACGAGGTGATGGAAAAAGCCAACGGATTGGAGTTCGGCTTGGCGGCGTATGCCTTCACCACCAGAAGCGAGCGCGCAGCGCGGGTATCGGACGGTTTGCAAAGCGGTTTGGTGGGGGTCAATCACTGCGCGCTTTCTTTCGCCGAGACCCCTTTCGGAGGGGTGAAAGAAAGCGGACACGGTCACGAAGGGGGTATCGAGGGTTTGGATGCCTATCTGACGAGCAAGTTCGTGACCCAAATGGACGGTTGAACAGACCCTCGAAGGGAATTCCTATCGTCGCAGATACTATCAGGTTGCATCGTCGCCGTTGTCGGTGTCCTTTTATCCGGCAATTCGACGATTGAACCCCAAGGCCTCGTCATTCGTCAAGCGGTGGCGATCGACCGTCCGGTCAAGACCCGTACCTAAGAGGCTCGAAAGGGCCGGGTACGGGTCTTTTATTTGCCATCGAGATTCGGATCCTTGGATCCGAGGCATTCGCTTCGCCCTTCGATAAGGGGGTTCGTTCGCTTTTTGCCAAGCGTTCGTCTCCTTGTCGAAAGACGGGGCTCTCGCTTTCATCGCTTTGATTTTATTGTATTATTATGCTATACGAGATATACATTACCTGTATGACTTGGTATGCGAAATCGACCCGGCAAGAAGGCTATGCGTGCACGAGATCGGAGTGAATCGAGATGAGGAAGTTATCGACGGCTCTGATCGTCATGGTTGCGGCGCTCGGTATGGGCGCGGTGCAATGGGCCAATTCTCAAGGTCTGTCGAGCATCGACTCCTCGCAGATGCGCCTGGCGGTGAAGACCGGCAGCGTCAATCGGGTCAGGACATTGATCCAGCAAGGCGTCAATCCCAATGTGAAGGATGCCGATGGTTATACGCCATTGCACCAAGCGGCGGTGGATGGATTCCCCGAGGCGGTGGATGCTTTGCTGGCCACCACCGTGAGCCCGGATGTCGATGCCAAGACCAATGATGGTTATACGGCGTTGCACTTGGCGGCGGTGGGCGGAACCGATGGCCATTTGAAGGTGGTCGAATCCTTGTTGGAAGCCGATGCCGAGGTCGACGAAAAAGCCCCCGGAGGAAGGACGGCGCTGCATATCGCGGCTTGGGGTGGATATTCGGAGGTCGTCGAGGCCCTGCTCGAAGAGGATGCGGCGATCGACGACAAAGCCACCGGGGGGTGGACACCGCTGCATTTGGCGGCGCACGGAACGACGCAAGGGCATTTGGATAGCGTGCGGTTGCTGCGCGACAAAAGAGCCGACCGCAATATAGAAGCGCAAGACCGAAAGCCTTGGCAATATGCCTTCGAGAGAAACCAACGAGCGATCGTCGATATTTTGAATCCGCTGATTCCCTCGGCGCTGACCAATGCGGTGGCGGATGACGATGTCGATGAAGTCAGGGATTTGATAGCGTTGGGTTATTCCGATGTCAACGAGAAAAATTCCGCCGGGCAGCCGACCTTGTACTTGGCGGTCGCTCGTAAACGAAGAGATGTTCTGCAGGTGCTGCTTGCCGCCAACGGCATCGATGTCAACGCCAAGGAATCGGGAGGCTACGCCCCTTTGCATCTGGCGGTTCACCATCAAGACAGCGATGCCGATACCCCCGCCGGAAAGAATTTGCTCGATATCGTCAAGGACTTGATCGCTGCCGATGGCATCGACGTCAACTTGCTCGGGGGCACGTCGCTCGGAGCGCTAAGACCGCTGACGATCGCTCGCAACCGAAATAACGACAAAGCGGAGCAAGCGTTGATTGCCGCCGGGGCCACGGGGGTGCCGGAGGGCGGTCTCGTTTTTTCTCCCTCCGGAACGCTGATCGTCCCCGAGGGAGGATCGACGGATCTCAATATCAAACTCGGCGTAAAACCGGATAGGGATGTCACTGTCAGTGCGGGCAGTTATACGAGAGTACCGAATACGGATCCTCCCGTAATCAACTATGAAGGCAGGCTCGCTATCACCGACGGGGATCTGACCTTCACTCCATCTAACTGGAACACCTTTCAAGCCGTTCCGGTTGAAAGCACGACGATCGACGATGATGCGGTGGATATCGAAGGTCTCATCATCACCGTCATCGCCGAGGGCAACTCGGGATTCACCCCCAAACCGTCGGAGGTCTTCATAAAGAGGGCCAAGGTGGACGATGACGAGGAAGTCGGTTTCGTGGTTTCTAGAAAAGGGAGTGTTAGCAGTTTGAATGCAAGGCTTCAGATCAAAGAGGGCCAATATATCGAGGAGACGATAAAATTATCATCGCAACCGACGAAAACAGTGAATCTCGAGATATCGTACGTTTATACTCCAGGGGAGGGTTTCCCTTTCCTGAATTCGCTCTGGTATCCGACATTTACCCCCCAGAACTGGAATGTGCCGCAGACGGTCAGGATAGATGCCACACACGATTCCAATAATAAGGACGATTTTGGGCAAATGGTCTACGGTGTGAGACGCGAAGGCCATGAGTATGATGGTGCAAGCTTCGAGTTTGCCATCATTTCCAGAGAGGACGATGTGGCCAAACCGGTATTCAACCCCTTTCAGGGTCTGACGATCCCCGAGGGGACAAGCAAGACCTTCACATTGAGGTTGGGAAAGAAACCGAGAGAACGTCAGAATCAAAGTGAAGACAGTACATGTCAGAATTCTTCTCGTTTGCCACCCTGTGCAGTGGTAGTCCTTCGCCCCACCATAAGATATTTTGACGTGACATACCCCACGGGCAACGATCCGCAATGGGCGACGGAGATCGGCCAAGGGAGAGTCATATTCACGCAGAGCAACTGGGATAGACCTCAGACAATCACCGTCGCCGCCCCCGAGGATTCGAATTTAATATCGGAAGCAGGTGATGTTTACGTGTCGGTTTGGTCGGCCGAATACTCGACCCCCACTCAAGGTCAATCTACCCGATATCCGATTCGGACAACGGATGACGATATCCAAGGCCAGATACGCTTCTCCCCGACCGTATTCAAGGTGCCCGAGGGTGGTTCGAATACCTTGTCGATCTCCTTGAGTGCCAAGCCGAAACAGACTATCAGGATAACCACGGAATCCGATTTGCCTCGGATCGGTTTTTCCGCCGATGAGTTCACCATCGCTCCCCGAGATTGGAATGAGTCCTATCAACTCAGGGTCATTTCCACGGATGAGGAATCCGAAAACATACGAGACGATGAGGATGAAACGGGCAGGATCGTCCTTCGAGTGGCCGATGGTCTGACCTCTCCGACGATGACGATAGGAGTCACCGAGGAAGATCCGGAAGTCAAGGGCGCCATCGTACAAACCAATAAAATCACCGTCGGCGGAAGGGTCAAGGTCAGCGAGGGTGGACCGGGGAGGATATCCATCAGCCTCGACGAAAAGCCCAATTATAATACCACGTTGACGATTGCCAAGAACAACAACAATCTCACCCTCACTCCGAGCTCCATGACCTTTACCCCCGATAACTGGGATACCCCCCAAGTACTCGACCTCGAGGCCAAGTATACATCGGGCAATAACGATACGATCACCAACCTCACATTGAGTACCACCGGTGGTTTTATCGCCACTCCGGTAAGCATACCGGTCGATATAATCAGTGCCGGCCAGCATCGATATCTCTTCTTTCTCTTCAATGTCGCAGGGCATCAATTTCAAACCAGCGAAAGATTCAACTATAATCAAAGGCCTGCCGATTGGAAAACCGATTTCGGAAATATCAAGTGGAAGGAGGGCGAAGAATATACCATGACATTGAAGTTGAGCGGTCCGATCCCCGCCACATGGGAAAAGGAAAGTTTGAATACATCATCGGGATTCAATGTGTGGAACAAGCATAATTTCAGGATGCATACGAATATTCGAGCGGGCAACGACAAGGCCACCCTCTCACCTCGTGTCCGGCATTTCACTGAATACAACTGGAATGAAACCGTGACGTTTACGATAACCACCTTGGAAGACGATGATGCGGACGAAGACACCTTCGAAGTGGAATTCGACGAAAATGCACATAGAGATGCAGGCTCTTATATCAAAGGCGCCGGTCGGATGATCGTAAGATTCCCCCCGATCGAAGATGACGATATCGATGGCAATGTTGTATTGTCCACGAATTTTATCAGCGCCACGGATCGGAATAAAACAAAATCGTTCACCGTCAAACTCGATACCAAGCCGAAGGCCGATATCATCGTGACCTTAATCGAGAAATTCGGGAGAGCCATTCCTTCCGATCTTGATTTCTCGAAGACATCGTTGACCTTCACCCCGACCAATTATAACCAAGCACAAACCATCAGTTTCACGACCTCCCCCGACGACGATGATGATTGCGATCGAACCACATTCAAAGTGAAAGCGGGCGATGGCTACTCCGCGGAGTCGATAATACAGATCTATGTAAAGGATAGACAAAATAGATATTGTTGATAGACGATCGCCTCGATGATTCCAAAGGCAAAGACGACGGGGGGTTTTTGGTCGCCCCCGATAGACTCGCTCTAGGGTTTCGAAAAAAGATCGATCGGATGAATATCCAGGATCGAAGCGACACCGCCATCCCTTTTGGATGAAGCGAATAAAGAATGTCTTTTCGCGATTCGCATCTCTTGACGATCGTTTGCGATGGATTTGTCGGCATCGACCGGCTCGTCGAAGGAGATCCATAGATGAGCCTTTTGCCAAGCATTTCGGTCATCGTGCCGGTATTGAACGAAGAAGCCTCGCTTGCCCGCACCTTGGATCCGCTTCAGCATCTGCGGATCGGGAAAGATGAATTGAATTTGGAAGTGCAAAACGAGTTCTTGGGCGAAAGGCTCGATATCGAAATCATCGTTGCCGACGGGGGAAGCCAGGACCGCAGCCGGGATATCGCTCTTTCTCTTTGCGATCGCTTGATCGACGCTCCTTGCGGCCGCGCCCGTCAGATGAACGCCGGGGCGGAGGTGGCCAAAGGGAGTCTGATGCTGTTTTTGCATGCCGACACCCTCCTTCCCCGCGGATGGGAGAGGGCGGTGAGCGGTGCGCTTGCCAGCGACGATGCCAAAGGGCGAAAGGCGATCGCCGACTGGGGTCGCTTCGATGTGCGTCTCGATGGGCGTCATCCGCTGTTGAGGATCGTCGAGCGCGCCATGAATCTTCGTTCGCGCCTGAGCGGCATCGCCACCGGGGATCAGGCGATCTTCGTGCGAAGCGAGGTCTTTCGCGCTCTCGGCGGCTTTCCGGAGATCGCCTTGATGGAAGATATCGCGATGAGTCGAATGTTGAAAGCCCGATCAGTCCCCGCCTGCTTGCGTAAAAGGGTGATCACTTCCGGCCGGCGTTGGGAAACGAAAGGAGTCCTGCGCACGATCGGGCTGATGTGGTGGCTTCGCTTGGCTTATTTCTTCGGCGCCGATCCGAAAGATCTGGCGCGGATCTATCGCAATGGCTGATGCCTTCGAATCGCCCTCGCCGATCGAGGCCGCGGTGAGCGATACCCGGATCCCGCCCCCGATGCCTGCCGGTCCGCCGTGCCGGATCGTGGTGATGGCCCGGGCTCCGCAACCCGGGCAGACCAAGAAACGCTTGATCCCCGCCATCGGCGCCGAGCGAGCGGCGGCCTTGCACCGGGCGATGATTCGACATGCGGTCGATGTCGCGCGCGCAAGCGGGATCGGCGGCGTGGAACTATGGTGTACCCCGGATCCGGATCACGCCGCCTTTGCCGATTTCAAATCCCTACCGGGGTTGAAGTGGTATCGACAACAAGGGCCGGATCTCGGGGCGAGGATGTCGGGTGCTCTTGGCGCCGCATCGGGTCCGGGCGTGGTGATCGGTACGGATTGTCCTTTTTTGCATCCCTCGGATTTCATCGAATGCGCTCGGTGTTTGCGAAACGATCGGATCGATGCCGTGATCGTTCCGGCCTTCGACGGCGGCTACGTTCTGATCGCCTCCGCTCGGCCGCAGCCCGCCCTCTTCGTCGATATCGACTGGGGCAGCGATCGCGTTCTCGATCAGACCCGAAAGCGGGCTCGCACCGCCGGTCTTTGTTTGCACGAACTCGCTCCCAAGCGGGATATCGATCGCCCCGAGGACCTTCGCTTCTTGGCCGCATCCGATCGTTTCGCCCCCTTCGCCTTCGGATCGCTCGATCAAGGTGCATGATCTTCGAAAGATCCCCTCGAAATCCGCCCTTCGCCGATCTCGCGCGAAAAACCGATGACGGGATTCGCAAGAATCGTAGTCGCCGACGATTTCGAATCCCTGTCCTTCGAACCCGTCATTTGAAAAAAATATCCCGATGGCTTGCAATTGGATGCGAACTTGCCCTATAATCCCCATCATCAAGTGCGGGGTGGAGCAGTCTGGCAGCTCGTCGGGCTCATAACCCGAAGGTCGCAGGTTCAAATCCTGCCCCCGCTACCAATATCGCTCCCTTTGTTCGGGGGCGAAAGAAAAGCCCCTTTATCAAAAGGGGTTTTCTTTTGTAGGAATCCTTGACGGCCAAGGTTGGCGGCGATCGGATATCGATGTCGAAAAGGCGTCGATATCGAAAAACGCCGAGGATGAAGAGGTTGTCGGATCGACAAGAGCGATGCGTGCCCAAGAAGAGCGGCTTTATGCGCTGATCGAACCGACGGTGCTTTCCCTCGGTTTCGATCTGGTATGCGTTTTTTTGCAGCGAGCAGGCAAGTCGACCCGCGCTTCGATGCAAGTCCTGATCGATCGCAAAGCAGGCTCGGAAGAGTCGGGCGGCGTCACCTTGGATGATTGCGCGAAGGTCAGCCACCGAATCGGCGGGCTGCTCGATGTCGAGATCGAGATGCCCGATGCTTTCGATCTCGAGGTGTCCTCTCCGGGAGCGGATCGCCCTTTGTGTCGGGAGCGAGACTTCGTTCGCTTTGCCGGATCGGAATCGGAGATCGTCTTGCGCAAAGCCATCGAGGGTCGTCGTCGCTTCGTCGGCGAGCTGGGTGGTTGCGATGACGGTGTGGTGGTGATGGTGGAGGAGGGGGGTATCGAGCATCGTTTCGAACTTGCGGCGATCAAAAGCGCCCGTTTGGTGCCGCAATGGTGAACCGGTTTCGATACCGAACGATTCGCTCGGCTCGACGATCGCGTCGATGTGCGCTCAACACTGCGGATATCCCAAGATGAGCAAAGATATTCTGAACGCCGTCGAGTCGCTCTCGGCGGAAAAAGGCGTGTCGGCGGATGCCATTTTCGATGCCATCGAATCCGCTTTGGAGTTTGCGACCCGTAAGCGTCATGCCAAGGATATCGATGTACGCGTCAGTTTCGATCGTCGAACCGGGGATTTCGAGACCTTCAGGCGCTGGGAAATTCTGGATGATGGCCAAGTGGTCTTTACCAAGGAAGAATACGACGCAGCGACCAAAGATGCCCAGGACGAGAACGCAAGCGAGGACGATCCCGACGCTTCGACCACGCGCCTTTTCAACCCCGAGACTCATATTCTATTCAGCGAAAGCCGCGACAAATGGCCGGATGACGGTATCGGGGAGTTTGTCGAAGAGGGCATGGAGAATAATATCGGGAGCCGAATAGCGGCTCAGGTGGCCAAACAGGTCATCATCCAAAAGATACGCGAGGCCGAGCGGGCCCAAGTTTATGAAGCCTACCGCAATCGGGTGGGCGAGATGGTTTCGGGAGTGGTCAAGCGCAAGGATCGCAACGGGCGGGTCATTCTCGATCTCAGCGAGGATCGCCCGGCTTCTTCTCGCCGGGAGTCCGTCGGCGATCCGATTCGAGCCGAGGCCGAGATCGGACGAGATCATCAGATCCCGCGCGAGATCATCCGCACCGGGGATCGCTTGCGTGGCTATTTGGAGGAGGTTCGCTCGGAGTCCCGCGGACCGCAGCTCTTCATCAGCCGAATCCATAGCGAGTTGATGGTCAATCTCTTCACCATCGAGGTCCCCGAAATCGCCGAGGGCATGATCGAAATCATGGGCTGCGCTCGGGATCCGGGATCGCGAGCCAAGATCGGGGTGCGTAGCAAGAGCACGCGGATCGATCCAGTGGGGGCCTGTGTCGGCATGCGCGGATCGAGGGTGCAGGCGGTATCGAACGAGCTGGCCGGCGAGCGGGTGGATATCGTGTTGTGGGACGAAGATCCCGCCCAATACGTCATCAAGGCGATGTCACCGGCGGAGGTGAGTTCGATCTACATCGACGAGGAATCCATGAAGATGGATGTGGTGGTGCAAGAGGATCAGCTCCCGCAGGCCATCGGCCGCGGCGGGCAGAACGTGAAACTGGCAAGCCAGCTCACGGGCTGGGATATCAATGTGCTCACCCCCCAGCAATGGGAAGAGAAGAAAGAACAAGATACCGGAAAACTCCTCTCCTTGTTCATGAGCCATCTGGGTGTCGACGAGGAAGTCGCGAATATTTTGGTGGAGGAGGGTTTTTCCAGCATCGAGGATGTCGCTTATGTACCCCGCGACGAGATGTTGGAGATCGATGAATTCGATGACGATGTCTGCAATGAATTGCAGTCGCGCGCTCGAGATGATTTATTGGTGAGGGGGATCGCCCAAAAAGAGGGCGTTGCGATGAATTCCCCGGCCGAGGATTTATTGATGCTCGAAGGGATGGATATGGATCTTGCCCGGGAGTTGGCGGAGGAGGGGATCATCACCCGAGAGAATCTTGCGGAGCTCGATGTGGACGAATTCACCGAAAAGGTCGAGATCGACGAAGAGCGGGCCGCAACCTTGATCATGACCGCTCGCAAGATATGGTTCGATCAGGAAGACGAGTCCGAGTCTTCCGATATGTCACAAGCGATAGCTCCATCCTCGCAAGGGATGGATCCATCGGGTGGGGACACCCCCCGGGCTTCGGGCACGGATTGAAGGTGGAAGTTTGAGGGAGGTTTGATTCGATGTCCGAAACAACGGTACGGGAACTGGCGGAAGCGGTCGGCATCCCCGTTGATCGCGTGCTCGCTTTGATGGGGGAGGCGGGGCTCCCTCATACCGAGGCGGGGCAGGGTATCAGCGAGCAGGAAAAAGCCCGATTCACGGCGCATATCAATCTTCGTCAGGGTAAGAGCGATACCCCGGCAAGGCCCAAAATCTCCCTCAAGCGTAAATCCGTCAGCGAAATCAAGATCGCTTCCGCGCAAGGAAGAAAAAAGACGGTGACGGTGGAGGTCCGCAAACGTCGCTCCGCCTCTCGCAGCACCCTCGACCGCGCATCGACCGCGACCGATTCGCCCCCCGAGGGCGATGCCGGCACGCGGATGAACGACGCCAAACGCGCCTTGCAAGAAGAAGCGCGCCGACGCCAGCAAGATCTCGACGAGCATTTGCGGATCGAGTCGGAAGAGCGCGAAAGACAAGAAAAGATCGCTCCCAAGCGCAAAAAGAAAGAGCCCGTCCCGGAGCCGGAAGCCGATCGCGTTTCGGCGAAAAGCGACGAGGCGGTGAAATCCGAGCCCGCCCCGGCCGAAGCCGTCGAAAAGAAAATCGAAAAGAAAGAAGAGTCATCGCCTTCGAAAAAACCCGCCGGGGCGCGCCAAGCCGCTCCGGCGAAGGAAAAGGAAAAAGAAAAGGCCAAGCCCAAGTCGAAACCGAAAAGAGAGGCCCCGGCGACGGCGAAGCCTTCCTCGGCCGCCAAGCCGGCTGCGACCGAAAGCGAGAGCCGGGGTCGGGGTCGGGCCAAGCCCGCCGCGGGAGGGCGTGGCGAGGCGAGACATTCGGAACGGCAAGATCGCTCCGGGCGACGCGGAGATCGCGGCCGCAAGAGTCGAGAGGAGTTGCATGTCGCCTCGGACAAGGCCGGGTATCGGCGCAAGAGGCCGAAACCGCGGCGATCGGTGCAATCCGCGCCGACTCGCCACGGCTTCGAGATGCCGACCGAGCCGATGGTGCGGGAGGTGACGATCCCCGAGACGATCTCGGTGGGAGAACTCGCACAGCGAATGTCGCTCAAAGCCCCGGAATTGATCCGCTTTTTGATGACCCAAGGCATCGTGGCCACCACGAGCCAAACCATCGATCAGGATACGGCGGTGCTGGTGGTCGGCGAGCTCGGTCATGTGCCCAAACCGGTGCACGAGAGCACGATCGAGGAGGATATCGTGCAGGCCCGGGGCGATATCGGACAGGATATCAAGTCTCGCCCTCCGGTCGTCACCATCATGGGGCATGTCGATCACGGCAAGACCTCGCTGCTCGATCATATTCGGACGACGCGAGTGGCGGCGGGAGAGGCCGGCGGTATCACCCAGCATATCGGCGCCTATCGGGTCGAAAGCGCCCAGGGGAGCGTTACCTTTCTCGATACCCCGGGGCACGCCGCCTTCACCGCGATGCGCGCGCGCGGCGCCCAAGCCACGGATATCGTGGTCTTGGTGGTCGCCGCCGACGATGGGGTGATGCCGCAAACGATCGAGGCCATTGCCCATGCCGGCGATGCCAAGGTGCCGATCGTGGTCGCCGTCAACAAGATCGACAAAGAGGATGCGGATCCCGAGCGAATCCGAAAGGAGTTATCGGGGCACGGGGTGATCCCCGAACCTTGGGGCGGCGAGAATATCTTCGTGGATGTTTCGGCCTTGGATGGCCGGGGGATCGACGAACTCCTCGAAGCCATCCATTTGCAGGCCGAGGTGCTCGAACTCAAAGCCGCGATCGACGGCCCCGCTCGCGGGGTGGTGATCGAATCGCGAATCGAGCGCGGCCGCGGCCCGGTGGCGACGGTATTGGTGCAATCGGGCTCACTCTCCCGCTCCGATACCCTGCTCGCCGGTCAGGAATTCGGGCGGGTGCGCGGTCTTTTCGATCAATCCGGCCGGGAAGTCAAACATGCCGGTCCGTCGATGCCGGTGGAGGTTTTGGGATTGTCCGGTCCGCCGAAGGCCGGCGACGAGGCGGTGGTGGTATCCGACGATCGCAAGGCGCGGGAGATCGCCGAGAGGCGCCAGAATCGCCGACGCGATCTGCGCTTGGCTCGCCGGGTGACCAAACTCGAAAATGTCTTCGAGCAAATGCAAGAGGGCCAGACCAGCACCATCAATATCATCGTCAAGGCCGACGTGCAAGGATCGGTGGAGGCCATCGTCGACGCTCTGCTTCAGCTATCCACCGACGAGATCAAGGTCAATATCGTCGCCGCCGCCGCCGGAGGGATCAGCGAGACGGATGTCAATCTCTCGGTGGCATCGAATGCGACCATCATCGGATTCAATGTAAGAGCCGATGCCGCCGCTCGGCGGGTGATCGAGGATGGCACGGTCGATTTGAAGTATTTCAGCGTGATTTACGAGGTCATCGACTATATGCGACAGGCGATGACCGGGATGCTCGCACCGAAATTCAAAGAGACGATCGTCGGGCTTGCCGAGGTGCGAGATATCTTCCGCTCTCGCAAATTCGGCGATATCGCCGGGTGTCGGGTGACCGAGGGGTTGGTGCGCAAGGACAACCCCATCCGGGTTTTGCGAGATAGCGTGGTCATCTACGAAGGCGAACTCGAATCCTTGCGTCGCTTCCAGGACGATGTCGCCGAGGTGCGCGCGGGAACCGAATGCGGTATCGGCGTGCGCGATTACAACGATGTCAAAGTGGGCGATCAAATCGAGATCTACGAGCGGGTTCAGGTCGAACGGACGATTTGATGCGATCGACGATCCCCCTTCCTGCGCCGTTCCCCCGAGCCTCGATCGCCTCCGACCGCCTGCCGAGCGCGAGATCGCAAGGGATCTTCGATCGGGTTTTTTTGGGATCCGGATCTTCCCCGATGGCCGGATTTCGCCGAACGCTCTAGATCCGAAAGAGACGAGAGATTGGGTCAGCGCGAGTACAGTCGTTCGATTCGGGTGGCGGAGCGGATCCAGCGCGAGGTCGCATTGCTCCTTGCGCATGAGATCGCCGACCCGCGCATCGGCGAGGTGACGGTTTCCGGGGTCGATCTATCACCCGATATGCGCCGGGCGAAGGTGTTGATCACCCCCGGGCGAACCACCGACGGCGATGCCGCGGCCTCGGCCCTCAATCGCGCCGCCGGTTTTTTGCGATCCCGCTTGGCAAGTCGCATTCGCCTGCGCTACCTCCCTCGACTTGAATTCGAGCACGACCTCACCTTGGAGCGCGCCTTGCGCATCGATACGCTGCTCCAAGGAGTCGATCTCGATCCATCCGAAAAAGCGCCCGCCGAGGAAAGCCAAGCCTCGTCTTAAGCGTTCCGTCCGTTTCTCGCACCGGATCCTCTCCCTCGGGCTCGAAAGCAAGACTCGAAAACGAGTTTCGAAAGCGAATATCGTGCGCAATGTCATCGATGTGATGATTTTGCGATATCGTCGATGATCGAAAGAAGCGATCCCTTCGTCTTCGCAGTGTCGATGGGAAGTGTCGATGGGAAGTGTCGATGGGAAGTGCCGGTGGTAGATGAGTGGGGCGAACAGGCCAAGGGCATCGAATCGTCGGATGAGGATGTCGGTGCTCGATATCCGATTTTTTTCGCGGCAGGCGAGATCGTCGAAGAAAAAACGAGGGGTTTCCCCCGAAGGATCGAAGTGGCAAGAAGACAACGAGAGCGCGGACGCCCGGTGCACGGCATTTTGGTATTCGACAAGCCGGTGGGGAAGGGCTCGAACGAGGTTCTCCAAGGAGTCAAGCGTCTTTACCGTGCCCGGAAAGCCGGACATACCGGCAGTCTGGATCGGCTCGCAAGCGGTCTGCTGCCGATCTGCTTCGGCGATGCCACCCGCCTATCGGCCTATCTTTTGAACGCCGACAAGCGCTATGTCGCAACCTTCCGCCTCGGAGTGGTCACCACCACCGGCGATGCCGAGGGCGAGATCCGCTCGCAAGTCCCGGTGCCGGATTTCACGCAGGCGGATATCGAGCGGGTGATCGATGGCTTCCGCGGCGAGATCGAGCAGATCCCGCCGATGTATTCCGCCCTCAAGCACAAGGGAAAACGTCTTTATCAGCTGGCTCATGAGGGTATCGAAATCGAGCGGGCTCCGCGTCGGATCACCATCCACGCCTTCGACCTGCTCGCTTTCGAAGGCGACCGGATCGAAGTGGAGGTTCTTTGCACCAAGGGGACCTATATCCGAACCCTCGCCGAGGATGTGGGGGATGCCTTGGGCTGCGGAGCGAGCGTGGAGAGCTTGCGCCGGATCGGGGCCGGGCCCTTCACCGAAAAAGACATGACGGATATGGCCACCTTGGAATCCTTGGTCGTCCAAGGGGGGCTCGATGCCCTCGATGCTCGGTTGCAGTCGATGGAGTCGGCGGTTGGCCACTGGCCCGTCGTCCCCTTGCCCGAGGGGGTCGCCTTCTACCTGCGCAAGGGTCAGCCGGTGCTCGTTCCCCATGCCCCCACCGAGGGTTGGGTGCGTTTGCATGTCGAGAAAACGGGATTCATCGGGGTCGGCGAGGTGCTCGACGACGGTCGCATCGCCCCGAGACGGCTGCTCGGATCGGGCTGAAGATGGGGTCGAAGATGGGCCGAAGAGAGTGTTTTCATCCTCGAACATCGCGGCTCGGAGCCTCGATGCGAAGCGGGTTTTTCACGCAACGCCTGCAACCGGCGCTTTATCTGTTAGACTTCGCAACTCGCAGGGTACGCGCAAGAGCCTCCAAGGGGTCTTGTCGATAGTCTGCCATATCGGGATGGATAAGGATCCACAAGGAGATCGCAAGTCATGTCGTTGTCCGCCGCACAAAAAGCAGAGGTCGTCGAATCCTATCGAAGAAGCGAACAGGATACGGGATCGCCCGAGGTTCAAGTCGCGCTCCTGACCGGTCGGATCAAACATCTGACCGAGCACTTCCGCACCCATGTTCATGATTTCCATTCCCGGCAAGGGCTCCTCAAACTGGTCAGCCAACGCCGTAAGTTACTGGACTATCTGCGGCGCAAGGATGTCGAGCGTTATCGCACCTTGATTTCCGGGCTAGGCTTGCGTCGTTGAAAACAAGGGCTTCGTTCGATCGCGACTCGAAAAGAGCGAGCTCATTGCCATCGCTCTTCACTTATTCGTCTTGCCCGCCGGTCGGTCTTCGATCTCCCGATGCGATCGGCTCGAGGTCCATGCTGTTTTTTCGCTTTTCCCCTCTCGATATCGCTCTCGTTGCGCCTTCGGAGCGCTCGCCCCGGTCACATGGTCGATGACGGACCGGTTCGATTCCCCTTCGTACATTAGAAGGTCCTATCCATGAATTCAATCAAGAAGACGGTTCCATTCGGTCCTGACAACCTCGTGCTGGAGACGGGCGAGATCGCCCGCCAATCATCGGGTGCGGTGCTTGCGAGTTTGGGTGATACGGTCGTGTTATCGACGGTGGTGGGTGCCAAGTCCGCCTCCCCGGGTCGGGACTTCTTTCCGTTGACGGTCGATTATGTCGAGAAGACTTATGCCGCCGGCAAAATCCCCGGCGGGTTTTTCAAGCGGGAAGGGCGTCCGAGCGAGAAGGAAATTCTGACGGCGCGTCTCGTGGATCGGCCATTGCGACCGCTCTTTCCCGATGGCTATCGCAACGAAGTGCAGGTGATCCTCACCGTCATGTCGTTGGATCCGCAGATCGATCCCGATATCCCGGCGATGATCGGGGCTTCCGCGGCATTGGCCATTTCCGGCTTGCCCTTTGCCGGTCCGATCGGGGCGGCGCGGGTCGGCTATATCGACGGCCAGTTCGTGCTCAATCCGACATTCCGCCAAACCGCGCAATCGATGCTGGATCTGGTGGTTGCCGGAACCAGGAATGCGGTTTTGATGGTGGAATCCGAGGCGAAGATCCTCCCCGAATCGGTCATGCTCGATGCGGTGCTCTACGGACACCAGCAGCTGCAAACCGCGATCCGGGCCATCGACGAACTGGCGGCCGATGCGGGCAAGGAGCCGATGAAATGGGAGCCCGCTCCGGTCGATCAAGCCCTCGTCGCCGCCGTGGACAATATCGCCCGCAGCGGTATCGAACAAGCCTATCGGATCACCGACAAACTCGCCCGCCGCGATCAGGTCCATCAAATCCATGGCGAGACGGTGAGCGCTCTCGTCGGCGACGGCGATGGGCAGTGGTCGGAGTCGGAAGTGGGGGCGGTCTTCGGCAAGCTCGAAAAGTCGATCGTCCGCGGATCGGTGCTCGGACACCGGCAGCGTATCGACGGACGCGCTCAGGATACGGTACGCAATATCAGCAGTCGGGTCAAAGTGCTCCCGCGTACCCACGGCTCGTCCTTGTTCACTCGGGGCGAGACCCAGACCATCGTCACCACCACATTGGGCACCACCCGGGATGCCCAGATCGTCGATGCTTTGGAGGGGGAGCGTCGCGAACCCTTCATGCTGCATTACAACTTCCCACCCTATTGCGTGGGAGAGACCGGGCGCATGCTCGGCCCGCGCCGCCGTGAAATCGGCCATGGGCGATTGGCCAAGCGCTCCATGCAAGCGGTGATGCCCAAGATAGACGAATTCCCGTATGTGATTCGGGTGGTCTCGGAAGTGACCGAATCCAATGGCTCGAGTTCCATGGCCACGGTATGCGGCACCAGCCTTTCTTTGATGGATGCCGGGGTGCCGATCGCCGCTCCGGTTGCGGGGATCGCCATGGGTCTGATCAAGGAAGGGAACGAATACATCGTCCTCTCCGATATCATGGGCGACGAAGATCACTTGGGCGATATGGATTTCAAGGTCGCCGGTACCAGCCAAGGGATCACCGCCTTGCAGATGGATATCAAGATCGACGGGATCACTCGCGAGATCATGGAAATCGCCTTGGCCCAAGCCCGCGAAGGCCGGATCCATATCATCGAGAACATGAATCGGACCTTGCCCGCCCCGCGTTTGGATATGTCCGAATTCGCGCCGCGCATCATATCGTTTCGGATCCACCCGGAGAAGATCCGAGATGTCATCGGAAAGGGTGGCAGCGTGATTCGATCGCTGACCGACGAAACCGGGGTGACCATCGATATCAGCGATGACGGCACGGTCAAGATCGCCTCCGTCGATGCCGCCGCCGGTCAGGAAGCGCGCCGCCGCATCGAGCAGATCACCGCCGATGTCGAAGTCGGGACCGTCTACACGGGTCGAGTCGCCAAGCTGATGGACTTCGGGGCCTTCGTCAACATCCTCCCCGGACGAGACGGGCTCGTGCATATCTCGCAGATTTCCGAAGAGCGGGTCGAGCGGGTCAGCGACAAACTGAACGAGGGAGATCGGGTCAAGGTCAAGGTGCTCGAGGTCGATCGCCAAGGCCGTATCCGTTTGAGCATGAAGGCCGTTCCCCAAGACTAGGGCGGCATCCTTCGGATTCTGTTCTGACCTTGGGTCGTTTACGCCTTGAAGGGGGCTGCGATATCGGATCGCAGGCTCGCCCCTTGGCCGATCATCGCCGCCGACTTCATGTCGGATATTCGTATCGGGTATTCGTATCGGATAGTTGCATCCCATAGCGATCAAGCCTTCTTCGATTCATCGTCGATGAAGGCTTGATCTCCTTCGCTTTTCCCCGAAATTTCTCTTAAGACGCCTGCGATTTCGGCGTTTGTATTTCAATCCCTTATCCGTATCGCCCATGCGCGGTGCTCGCAGGGGTCTTTTCTTGGATCCTTTCCATAAGGGCTATCTTGGAGGGTCCTCCATGGAGCCTCGTCGATCCTCGATCCTCGATCGATCTTTCGTAGTCATCCTTCGGCGGGATCGATACCTGCGTCGGGCCGGGCTTTCGACGGAGGATCGTCATCGTCATCGCAAGGGCGATCCAATCGCTTGCGAGAGAAATTCGGGGATTCGATCTTCGAGCCAATAGCGGGCCTGCCACGGCGTTCCACCCTCGACGAATCCGATATGCCCGCCTTCGGGGCTGATTTCGAGACGGATCGACGGGGAAAGCTCGTGGCTCTTAGGAATCACGGCGGGGGTCATGAAGGGATCGTCGAGCGCGTGCAAGATCAAGGTCGGACAGCGCAGCCGATGCAGATGGGGGCGGGAACTCGCGGCCTCGTAATAATGATCGGCATCGCGAAAGCCGTGCAAGGGCGCGGTGACGAGGTTGTCGAATTCCCTAAAGCGCCGAACCCGTCGTAGACGGTCGGGGTCGATCGAACCGGGTCGCTGTCGGAACTTGGCGATGGCCGCCCGGCGGAGATCATCGATGAAGTGCCGTCGATAGAGATACATTCCTTTGCGATCGAGCGCTTTTGCGGATTTGGCCAGACAAAGCGGCACGCAAACCCCGACCGCGGCATCGATATCGTCGGCATTTTCGTGGCGCGCGAGAAAGTTCAACAGCACGCTGCCGCCCAAGGAAAATCCCACCGCGGCGAGCCGGGTATGGGGACGGGATCGCCGCAGGCTTCGAATGAGGGATGCGAAATCCTCGATCTCTCCGGAGTGGTAGGCGCGAGGTAGCCGGTTGGGTCTCCCGCCGCATCCCCGAAAGTGCATGACCAGACAGTGCCATCCCTGTCGCAACAGGGCTTTGGTCAGGCCGCGAATATGCAAAGAGCGACTCGATCCCTGCAGCCCGTGAAGGATGATCGCAAGCGGCCTTCGATCCGCCATCGGATCCTGCCGGTATTTTGGGCGTCGATCGGCGAGGGGCGGGTGGGCGAAGTCGAGATCGATGAAATCCCCGTCCGCAAGTTCCAAACGCTCTCGCTTCCATGCTATCGGGATCGAGCGTCGGATTCGGGCGGCCCAGATGGTTTGCAGGTGCGCGCCTCGAAGCCACCAAGCGGGCTTGAAATCGCCGGCGACGATGGTTCCGTGGCGGGCCAAGATGCAGGCCTTCGAAACGACAGGCGTTCAGGACGGGTCGGTGGGATCCAACCAAGCGGGGGATCGAAATCGGATCTCGGGTCCATCGATTCGCTCCACCCGAAGATCGGATGCGAGAGCGGCTTCGATATCGAGCGCCGCCAAAGCGATCGATCCCCCATCGGGCTTCGATGCCGCCGAGATCACCGTGCCGACCTTGAATCCCTTTGCATCGTGCGCGGCCGATTCCGAGCCCGACGGAGGATTCGACAGGGAGGGTGGATCCCGCACGATCCGAGCCCCGACCTCGATATCGCCTTTTGTATGGCCGATGAAACAACGTTTCTTGATGCGCCCCAGATGCGAAAGACGGGTCACGATCTCCTGCCCGACATAGCAGCCTTTTTCGAAACTCACCGCCTGCAGCCGATCGAGGTTGAGCGATTGAGGAACTTCCTTGTCGGAGGCTTCCAAGGTGATGCGAGGAAGACCGGCGAGGATATCCGCCCGATGCCAGGTCGCCGAGGGCTCCCTAAGGACATCGAAGCCCTCGAGCCAAGCCTTGGGCGCAATCCCCAGCAAGCGCGTCTGCCGCTCGTGCGTCCCCGGCACCCTCACCAGCGAGATGGCCCCCGAACGAAGGGTGTCATCGTTCTTCGCCTCCAAGAGCCATTTCGCGATCGGTCGATCGATGGCCTCGGTGGTGGTGCCGAGGGCGCCGGACATCGATTTGTCGATCGATTCGGAGGAACCTGATATCCCGAAGACGGCCAAGCGATCGTCTTGCTCGATGTGCACATCGGCGCGCAGGATGAACATGCGAAAACGGGGCAGCAGTCGATCGATGAACCACCGATCGCAGATCATCGCATAGCCGTCGTTTTGCGGATCGAGGAGCAGGCGAAAGAGAGCCAGCACCCTTCCCTTGGGAGAGCACCAAGCGGCGAGGAGGGAGCGATCAGGGGCGACCTTGGAGATATCGGCGCTGAGCTGTCCTTGTAGCCAGTCGAGGGCCTCGCCGCCTCGGATCCGAAGGATGGCGAATTCTTCGAGTTCGGTGAGGAAACAGCGATCGGGATCGTGGGCGGGCGGATGCTTCGATTCGGTCATTTCTTATCGTTTCCCAATCAAGGATCGTCTATCTGTGTCCGCCTGCGATCCTCGCTCGCCGGCGACGGCGCATCGGTGCATCTCTTATCTTCCCCGATGTCGGCGATTTTTCCATCGCCCGTGGCATCGTCGAAGGCCGAGCGATAGAAGGGATGGCAGCTGCGGATCGAGCGGATGATTCGGCGAAAGCCCCCAGGGATTCGATCGGAATCATCGACGAGCCAATCCAGGATTTCCCGATCCGGCCGATCCAACAGGCGTTCCAAAGCGATGCGCTGATCCTTCGCAAGATCATCCAAAGCGCAGCGGACGAAGGGTTCGAAAAAGGCGTCGAGCTCCTTCATGCCCCGGCGACAACGCCAGCGTAGCCGGGGCAGAGCCGAGGCGGATTTCGATTCGGGCTTGGGTTCGGATGCCATCGATTTCGAATAAAGCCAAAGGAGATCGGCAAAGCCGCTTGGCGCTGCTGCGCTTGCCCGGTTGGTCCGCTTCGATCCGGCCTTGCCGACGATGCGGGTTCAAGGGAGGGCTAAAGGCTGCGCTTGATCATCATTTTCTTGATCTCGGCGATCGCCTTGGCCGGGTTCAACCCCTTGGGGCAGACCGTTGCGCAATTCATGATGGTATGGCAGCGATAGAGACGAAAGGAGTCCTCGAGATCGTCCAGTCGCTCCCCGGTCTCCTCGTCCCGGCTATCGACCAGCCAACGGTAGGACTGCAAGAGGGATGCCGGTCCGAGATAGCGATCCCCGTTCCACCAATAACTCGGACAGCTCGTGGAACAGCAGGCGCACAGGATGCACTCGTAGAGACCGTCCAGTTTTTCCCGGTCTTCGATCGATTGCCGCCGCTCTCGGCCCGGGGGTGGCGGGGTTTGGCTGCGCAGCCACGGTTTGGTCGAGGCGTACTGGGCATAGAAATGATTCAGGTCGGGTACCAGATCTTTGATCACCGGCAGATGCGGTAGCGGGTGGACCGAGATATCGCCTTCGATATCATCGATGGCGCTGATGCAGGCGAGGGTGTTGCGGCCGTCGATATTCATCGCGCAAGAGCCGCAGATCCCCTCTCGGCAAGAGCGCCTGAACGTCAAGGTGGAGTCGATATCCCCTTTGATCTTGATGAGGGCATCGAGGACCATCGGCCCGCATTCATCGAGATCGATGGTGAAGCGATCTCGGCGCGGATTCTCTTTCGAATCCGGATCGAAGCGATAGACGGTGAAGGTGCGCGGTCTTTTCATCCCCGGGGAGGATGGATGGTTGTGTCCCTCGCGGACCTTGGAATGCTTAGGAAGGGTCAGCTGCGCCATACGAGATGGTCCTTGGGTGTCGATATCCCGGACAAGGGGGATCGGGCCTTCGAAAAGCGAGGCTAGTAGATGCGAGCCTTGGGCGGGATCGCCTCGACCTCGTCGCTCAAGGTATTCATGCGTACCGGCCGGTAATCGATATGCGTTTTCCCTTCGCCATCGAGCCAGGCCAGCGTATGCTTCATCCAGTTTTCATCGTCGCGCTCGGGGAAGTCCTCGCGGGCATGGGCGCCGCGGCTTTCGGTGCGGTTGGCGGCGGAATGCATCGTGACCACCGCCTGCACCAAGAGGTTTTCGAGCTCCAAAGTTTCGGCCAGATCCGAATTCCAGATCAGGCTGCGATCCTCGATACGCACGGTGTCGAAGGCCTCTTGGACCTCGGCGATCAATTGGCAGCCCTCGGCCAGCGTCTCCCCGGTGCGAAAAACCGCCGCGTTATTTTGCATCACCCGTTGCATCCGCAAGCGCAACGAGGTGGTCGATTCGCTGCCGCGGGCATGGCGCAGCCGATCGAAGCGATCGAGGATCCGATCCGTTATCGACGAGGCGAGCGGCGGGTGTGGAGAATCGGGGGTGATCGAGCGCGCGGCATGGATGGCCGCGGCGCGTCCGAAGACCACGAGATCGAGCAGGGAATTCGAGCCCAGTCGATTGGCGCCGTGCACCGAGACGCAGGCGCATTCGCCGATCGCCATCAGCCCCGGGATGACCGCCTCCGGATTGCCGTCGATCAGGCTGACCACCTCGCCGTCGATATTGGTCGGGACCCCACCCATGTTGTAGTGGACGGTCGGGAGCACCGGTATCGGTTCGCGCGCGGTATCGATCCCGGCGAAGATCTTCGCGGTTTCGGAGATCCCCGGCAGCCGCTCTTTGAGCACTTCGGGGCCCAAGTGTTCCAAGTGCAGCAGGATATGGTCCTTGTCCTTTCCGACCCCGCGGCCTTCGCGGATCTCGATGGTCATGGCCCGGCTGACCACATCCCTCGATGCCAGATCCTTGGCATTGGGGGCGTAGCGCTCCATGAATCGCTCCCCTTGGGAGTTGGTCAGGTAGCCGCCCTCGCCGCGGGAGCCCTCCGTAATCAGGCATCCCGAGCCGTAGATCCCGGTCGGATGGAATTGGATGAATTCCATATCCTGCAAGGGCAGTCCGGCGCGCAGCGCCATCGCATTGCCGTCCCCGGTGCAGGTATGGGCGGAGGTGCAGGAAAAATAGGCGCGACCGTAGCCCCCGGTCGCCAGCACCGTGCGGTGGGCGCGAAAACGGTGGATGCTGCCGTCGTCCAGATTCCAAGCCAGCGCTCCTAGGCAGCTGCCTTCATCGTCCATCAGCAGATCCAATGCGAAATATTCGATGAAGAACTCCGCATTATGGCGCAGGCTCTGCTGGTAAAGGGTATGGAGGATGGCGTGACCGGTGCGATCCGCAGCGGCGCAGGTGCGTTGCGCCGTCCCCTCGCCGTAATGGGTGGTCATCCCCCCGAAGGGGCGTTGGTAGATTCGCCCGTCATCGGTGCGCGAGAAGGGCACTCCGTAATGCTCCAGCTCCACCACGGCGGGGATCGCCTCTTTGCACATGTATTCGATGGCATCTTGATCCCCGAGCCAGTCCGAGCCCTTGACCGTATCGTACATATGCCAGCGCCAATCATCCTCGCCCATATTGCCCAATGCCGCGCTCATGCCTCCTTGGGCGGCGACGGTATGGCTGCGGGTGGGGAAGAGTTTGGAGATGCAGGCGGTTTTGAGGCCCTTGGCGGCCAGTCCCAAGGTCGCTCGCAGACCGGCACCGCCGGCACCCACGACGACGACATCGTATTCGTGGTCGATCAAAGGATAGGCGGCGGAAGACGGCATCTAGATCATTCTCCCAAAGCGATGCGCAGCACGCTGAAAACAGCGGTGGCCGACAAAGCGATAGCCGATAGCCGGATGACGATGATCGCCCCGATTTTGAGCCACTCGGCGGAAAGATAGTCCTCCGCGATCGTTTGCAGACCCAAGGATGCATGGTAGAACAGGGCGATGATGGCCAAGGTGAGGCCGATGCCGTTGATCGGCGAGCGGATCCATTCCACCGCTTGCGCATGATCGTAAGATGCGATCATGACCAAGGACAGGCATAGCCATAGCCCCAAGGGGATCAGGGCGATGGCGCTGATCCTTTGACTCCACCAGTGCGAGGTGCCCGATCGAGCGGAGCCGAGTCCGCGAGCCCGAGAAAGGGGGCTTTTGAAATCCTTCATGATTTTCCCCGTGCTCCTTTCGATGGCTTCGAGTCAAGGGGGATCGAAAAGTGCATCGGCATATCAGCGCATCGCATAACCCAAGATCCATGCGAGGACGGTCATGACGACGGCAAAGGCGATGACCGCGATTCCGCTCTTGCGAGCGCTGTCGAGTGCGAACCCCGCTCCCGTATCCCAAAACAGATGCCGGATGCCGTTTGCGAAATGAAAGAAAAAGGAGAAGGTGAAAGCGAAGAGCAGCAGCCTTCCCACGAGGGATCCTAAAAAGGCGCGGGCACAGGCGTAAATCTCCGCTCCGCTTGCAATGGCCGCCAGCCAGCCGACGAGAGCGATGGCGCCTGCGACCAAAATCACGCCGGTGATACGATGGCTGATGGATATCAACGCGACCAGCGGCAGACGGTAGATCTGGAGGTGGGGTGAGGTGGGGCGATGTCGATTCATGTGTAGATCATACGATCTCTTGCGCTTTTTTTCGCCGATTTGCCGACCATCGACCATCGCGCGGATTCATCTTCGGGGCTTTTCGATCTCTTATATCGAGGTTTTCAAAGGCACTTTCAATGCGCGCTCGATATTCGATCGCATGATTCGATCGCATGATCCGATCACAATCGAATTTCGAGTCACTCGAGATATCCCATGGAGAAGTATCGATACAGCGCAGTCCAAGGAGAGTAAGAGGTGAGAGCGATCATCATGACCGTAGGCTTGCTATGCGCATCGGGATCGGCGTCTGCCAAGACCGATGCGCAATGGCTTGGCGAAAACGAATCGATCCCGGTCTGTGGATCGATCCAAGCGTTGCGCAAGTGCAGCCTGTCCGATTCCGATCGCAAGGAAGTGTATCGTTCGGGAGATTGCAAGACGATTCGAGGACGAACCAAATGGCATTACCTCGCATCGGGAGGGATGCTCGGCGACATCGCCTTCGTTCGCTTCTCCCCCGATGACGGGCCCTCTTCGACCGGCTGGGTGCATACGAGGGTTTTGGAAGATCGCTCCGTGCCGAGCAAGCCCTCGACGAAAGCCGGCAAAACAAAGGCAAAGAAGAAGTCCGAGCAAGCCAAAGAGCGCAAGACCTGTTCTTGATGGGCGCCCGCCATCGTCGATGACGATCGATTCGATACCAAGAGCCGTCCTCGGCTTTCGCTGCGAAACGGATCCGATATCGAGAAGAGCGAGCCGTCGAAAAGAGCAAGATGTTTCGAAGCGCGGCTTTTCGAAGCGGGCGCGGGGGCTTGCGTCAATCGTCGAAGATCCGAGGAAGCGGATGGTGGCCGAAGCGACGAGTGGTAGAATGTCGGCGATTCGCATCGAGGACGATCCGCTGATCGAGGGCGTCATCGCCGTGCTTTTGATCGGAGCGGTGATATCCGCCGCCATCGCCGCCGGCATCGAGGCTGCGGCATTGGCGGCGTTATTGTCCGCGAAGGAGCGATATCGACTGCAGGTTCGGCGATATACGGAGCTTCGCTGCCAAGATGGCGCTTGGCGAATCGTTCGCATCGACGGAAGCGTGGCGAGGATCGAGGCCCCGACGGTGCGCCTTTCGCATCGGGGGTTGATCGTGCTGGGTATCGTCGATGCCGGCCGCCGAGCATGCTTGGTCTTTTCTTCGTGTGCACCCCGCGACGACCTGAGACAATTGAGGGTCCTGCTGCGCACCGGCGCCCGATCGATCGTCTCTTCCTAAAAGAAGCAGTTTCGCAAACGGATACCGATGGTGGGTTTTTTGCCAGATGAATCTCCTTGCCATCGATACCTCGACCGATGCCTGCTCGTGCGCCCTTCGGGTCGTCGATGACAAGGGCGAGAGAACCCTGGCGCGTCATCTCGTGGAACCCAAAGCCCATAGCCGCCTGCTGCCGGGGTTGGTGGGCGATCTTATCGACGAGGCGGGCACCGACCTTCGCACCTTGGATGCGGTCGCCTTCGGCCGCGGGCCGGGCTCCTTCACCGGACTTCGTATCGCCTGCGCCGTCGCCCAAGGCATCGGTTTCGGAGCCGGGTGTCCGCTGGTGGCGGTCTCGACCTTGCGCACCCTCGCCGTCGGGGCCCATCGAGCCACGGGTGCCGAGCGCGTCTTGGTGGCGCTCGATGCGCGGATGGGAGAGATCTACTTCGGCGCTTTCGAGTGCCGACAAGGGACGATGGAGGCGGTATCGAACGAGGTCGTCGCCTCGGCCCAGGAGGTGGAACTCCCCGCCCGAGGCACTTGGATCGGGGTCGGCTCCGGATGGGAGAGATATGGCGAAGTTTTACGAGAACGCATCGATGCACCGGTCATCGACGACGATTCGAGCCATTCGCATCGCTTGCCCGAAGCCGTCGACATGCTCGATCTTGCCAAGCATGAATTCGCGGACGGAAATGTTCTCGAGCCCTCGGTGGCGGCCCCCGTCTATCTTCGCAACAACGTCGCCACCGCATCGCCTCGACGCATCCCCCTTGCCTGAGCCTTATCGGGGCCGCTGCCGATTCGTTGTCCTGCCCCCTTTTTCGGCGGTGAGGCCGTCAACATTCATCGCCATTCGACGATCCCCTTTTCATTAGAGATTCCAGATAACCGCCCCATGTTCCGACCCTTCGAGTTATGTGTCGGCTTGCGTTTCACGCGAGCCAAGAGGCGTAATAACTTCATCTCCTTCATCAACTTGAGTTCGATGCTCGGCATCGCCATCGGGGTCACGGCCTTGATCACGGTGATCTCGGTGATGAACGGCTTCGAGCGCGAGTTGAGGGAGCGCATTTTGGGCATGGCATCGCATGCCACGATCACCGATTACCAAGGAGCGCTTGAGGATTGGGGATCCCTGGTCGGGATCGCCGAGGCGCACAAGGAAGTGGTCGGGGTCGCCCCCTTCGTGGAATCGCAGGCGATGCTCACCAATTCCGGGCAGGTGCGGGGGGTGGTGGTGCGAGGGGTGTTGCCGGAGCGGGAGGTTCGGGTGGCGAAGATCGACGACTTTATCGTCGAAGGCTCCTTCGATAGCCTGACCCCCGGGAGCTTCAATATCCTGTTGGGGAAGGGGTTGGCGCAGGTGCTCGGGGCCTCGATCGGCTCGCGCATCACCCTATTGGCACCCCAGGCTCGCTTTACCGCCGCGGGCATGATTCCGCGCCTGCGGCGATTCACCGTCAGCGGCATCTTCGAGGTGAGCCATGTCGAATACGATGCCTCGCTGGCGGTGATGCATATCGAGGATGCCCAGCGCGTTTTCCAGTTGGGCGAAGGGGTCAGCGGTTTGCGGCTGATGCTCGATGATATGTTTCAGGCTCCGATCGTCAGCCGCGATCTCGCCCTTTCTTTCGGCGGGGTCTATTGGCTGCGCGATTGGACGCAGTACCATGCGAATTTCTTTCGGGCTCTCAAGATCGAAAGGACGGTGATGTTCGTGATCTTGACCTTGATCGTCGCCGTCGCCGCCTTCAATATCGTTTCCGCGCTGACGATGGTGGTGACGGACAAGGAGGCCGATATCGCGATCTTGAGAACCTTGGGGGCGAGCCGCGGCAGCATCATGTGGATATTCATCACCCAGGGATTCTTGATAGGGACCGTCGGCACGCTGCTGGGGGTGGCGGGCGGGATATCGTTGGCGATGAATGTGGAGACCATCGTCCCTGCGATCGAAGAGCTCTTCAGCGTGAAGTTCCTCTCCCCGCAGATCTATATCATCAGCGAAGTCCCCTCGCAGATGCGTTGGCGAGATGTCGCCCTGACCAGCTCGGCGGCATTCACGATGACCGTATTGGCCACGATCTATCCGGCGTGGCGGGCATCCAAAGTCCAGCCGGTGGAATCCTTGCGCCATGAGTAGGATTTCATCGTCTTTGGGACCGTCGGCGGATGGTCCATCGACCGACACCCCTTCGGTCGACACTCCCTCGGTGGATACATCCTCGGCCGATGCTCCTCCAGCGAGCGCTCCCTCGGAGAACGCTTCCTCGGCCGATGCGCATTCGGCGGACGTTCCCTCGGCGGACGTTCCCTCGGCGGATGCTCCCTCGGCGGATGCTCCCTCGACGGATACCCCCTCGGCCGATGCTCCCTCGACGGATACCCCCTCGGCCGATACCCCTTCATCTGCGCCGGCGCAAGAAGGCGATCGGTCGCAACCCGAAGAGGATCGAGCCCCGGCGGTGATCGTCGCCAAGGCCTTGGTTCGTACCTTCTGCCAAGGACAGCAGAGGATCGAAGTCCTGCGAGGGGTGGATTTGACCGTGGGCGCCGGCGAAGGGATCGCGCTGATCGGATCGTCGGGTTCGGGCAAGAGCACCTTGCTGCATTGTCTGGGGGGGCTCGATACGCCGGATGCGGGCGAGGTGATGATCGCCGGACATTCGACGGTGAGCGCAAGCGAGCGAGAGCGCCTGCGCTTGCGCAACGAGGCGATCGGTTTCGTCTACCAATTCCACCATCTGCTGGCGGAGTTCAGCGTTTTGGAAAATGTCGCGTTGCCCTTGTTGATTCGCGGCCTTCGGGTGCGAGAAGCCAAACGTCGGGCGCAGGCGATGATCGAAAAGACGGGGATCGAGTCGCGGGCGATGCACCGCCCGGCCGAACTTTCGGGGGGAGAGCGTCAGCGTACCGCCATCGCCCGGGCGCTGGTAACCGAGCCCTCTTGCGTCCTCGCCGACGAGCCGACCGGGAACTTGGATCGGCAGACGGCGGAGACGATCTTCGATCTGATGCGCTCTTTAAACCGCGATCTCGGCACCGGCATCGTGGTGGCGACCCACGATCTCTCGCTGGCCAAGCGAATGGATCGGGCATTTCGTATCGCCGATGGCCGATTGGTGCCGGTGGATATCCCGGATCTTTGAAGCCGGCGACTCGTCGCTGCAAATCCCCAACGCTTATCGATACCGGAGGGCCTGCCGGGCAATATCCGGCTGATGAATAGATAAATATTTGGAAGTTATATCGAATGGTGCCGAAAAAACATCTTGACATTTCGATCGAAATAAAGTAGGGGTATAGGAACGGGTACACAAGTGATAGCCACGGAGGAAATAACCATGAAAAAGATAGCGATGATTGCGATGTTCTTCGGCTTCGTCGGAGCCGTTCACGCCGGCGTGTCTTGCGACGCCGAGGGATGCCCCCCGAGCGCATCCGCCGAGCAGCCCACGATGCTTGCGGGTAGTCAGTTGAATCAATGCAAGTGGCAGTGCGATGAATACCAAGACGGGTCGCAGGCTTGCTACGAGACTTGCGAGAAGCATCACGGGGGCCAAGCCAGCATCGAGCAGCCGACGATGTTTGCCGATACCGAATCGATCAAACTCAACACCGACCCGCTTTGCGATACCGACCCGTACTCCTGCTTCCATCTAGCGGATCATGACGCTACGGTAGTGCGGGAGGATATGCAGGTTGCTATCCCGATTCTTATCTGGATATTCAATCAACTCTAAGGTAGGCGAATGAAAAAGGGGCTCCGTGCGAGCCCCTTTTTCTCGGTTATCTTTCGGCACTATCCGATATAAATCCCAAATATTTCCGTACTCGATCGAAAAAAGCGGATGCTCGAATAAGAGTCCCTCGAGCGACTCCCTTATCACCCGATGAGCGCAAAGAGCATTGATCTCCGAACTCAAATCGGGATATGTGGATTGCTTTGTTCGATCAGATCGAAAAAATGCATGTCATGGGGATTGCGCTCATCGGCTTTTTGTTCTCGATACTTGGTTTGCCGCCACGCATCGGTATCGAACTTGGGAAAAAAGGTATCCCCGGGTACATCGACGATATCGACCAGCGTGAGATAAAGATAAAGACGGAAGCGTTCGAACAAAGAAAGGGCTTGGCCATAGATGCTTTCGCCGCCGATGATCAGAATATTGGGTTGACCATCGTTCTTTGCGGCGCTCGTATAGTCGAGATCGACGCAAGTTTTCAAGGCGGCTTTTTCGAGCGCCTCATCGAAGGACGAAGCCGTGATGCAACCTTGCGCTTTATAACCGGGGCGACTTGAAATCACGATATTGGTTCGCCGGTCGAGGGGGCGCCCGATCGACTCGTAGGTGCATCGTCCCATGATGACGGTTTTATCGAGGGTCAACTTTCGAAAGTGGGCGAGGTCGGCGGGAAGGCGCCAAGGAATCGATCGTTCGTGTCCGATGATTCCACCGCTTGCCTGCCCGAAAAGCGCCGGACCGCCTCCCGCAAGCGATGGATTTCCCCCATCGCTTGCGGGCAAGTCAGTGCCCATCGCCTGGTTGCCGCGCCGGGCAACCGCGGCGATGAGGCCGATGGAGATATCGTCGATATTGGGCATCGTTTGCATGGTATTCCATCCGATCTCCATTCGATGATGAGCCCGAATCCTGCGATTTCAACAATGAGCGCTCATGGGGACGCTGAATTCCCGATCGTCATCCAAGCGAAGGGCGGTGAGCGATCCGCCCCAAGCGCAACCGGTATCGACGCAGCGCACATGCAGATTCCGGGAAAGAGGCGTCGCCCTCAAAGAAGCCCAATGCCCGAAAACGATCCGCATCCCGTCCCGCTTCGCATCGCGCAACGAGAACCAAGGCACGAGCCCCTTCGCTTGCCCCCCGGGCGGACCGGCAAAGGAGAAATCGAGCCGCCCATCCGGGTAGCAATAACGCATTCGGGTGCAGGCATTGGAGGTAAAGCGAAGGCGCTCGATCCCATCGAGACCCTCATCCCACCGATCGCCTGAACCGTCATGGGCATCGTCGATCAAGGATAAAAAATCATCCGAGCGAAAGATCTGAGACCACCGCTCGGCCTCGGTCAACGCCTGATCGACGCTCCAAGCGGGGGCGATACCGGCGTGCACCATCAGCAGATCGTACTCCGGTTCGCACAGGATCAGCGGTTGCTCTCTTAGCCAGCGGATCAGGCTCTCGCGATCCGGAGCTTCCAAGATATCGTCGATGGTCTCCCCGCGATACCGGCAACGAAGATCAAAGGCCCTTGCGATGAGATGCAGTTCGTGATTGCCGAGCACCACCTTCGCCCGCTCGCCCAGGTCGATGACGAAGCGCAGCACCTCCAGCGAATTCGGTCCGCGGTTGACGAGATCGCCGGCGAAACGAAGGCGATCCCGCTTGGGGTCGAAGTCGATGGTATCGAGCAGCGATCGAAGCTCGGCATAGCAGCCTTGCACATCGCCGATGACGTAAGTGGCCATGGCTCGTTATGGCGCGGATAAATAATAGAGCGATTCGAAAGGCGAGGGGAGCGATCTTGAAGATTCGAATCAGTGGATCAGATTCGGCACCGAGAGCCTGAAAGCGGGGATGGGGGCGTCGAATTCGATGCCGTCTTCGGCAACCATCCGATAGCTGCCGTACATGCTCCCGACCGGGGTATCGAGCAGGGCGCCGCTGGTATATTCGAAGCGCTCGCCCGGTGCGAGGTGGGGTTGTTGTCCGACCACCCCGTCTCCGTGCACTTCTTGCACCCGGCCGTTGGCGTCGGTGATGATCCAGTGGCGGGATTGCAGTTGCGCGGCCACCTCACCGGTGTTGTGCACGCTGATCGTATAGGTGAAGACGAATTTTTCCTTCTCCGGAGAGGATTGCTCGGCGACATAGGCGCTTTTTGCGCTGACTTCGATGCGATAGCGCTCATGATCGATATTCATGGTCGTGGATGACACTTGAATTCCTTGGCTTGGAAATAGATGGCGAGATAACCGGATGACGAGACGGTCCAATTCGACGAGCCGAAATTATACTCATCAATATCCGCATCGACCCATCTCGA
The DNA here is from genome assembly GCA_000583135.1 of Thioalkalivibrio sp. HK1. Taxonomy (GTDB): domain Bacteria; phylum Pseudomonadota; class Gammaproteobacteria; order HK1; family HK1; genus HK1. The sequence continues at coordinate 6,262 of JFBG01000003.1, read as the reverse complement.
CCTATCTTGCCTCTTGCCCCACTTCGACTTGGAGGTCGGGCGAGCGCATCACACATCCGGGGCTATCACCTATCGGGCTATCAAATATCGGGGCTTTTTCCTCGATCGAAACTTCGAAAGCTCAGCGCCTCGGCGAGGTGCTCGTCCTCGATCCGCTCTTGCTGTGCGAGATCGGCGATGGTGCGGGCGATGCGCAGCGACCCGTCTCGAGAGCGGGCGGAGAGATGGAGTTTTTGCATGGCATCGCGCAGCAATTTCTGCCCCCCGGCGTCGATCGGGCAATGGCGTTGGATATCGCCGACCGACAGCCCTTGATTCGGCTTGCCGCTGCGGGCGATCTGCCTCGCTCTCGCCGATGCCACCCGTTCGCCCACCTGCGCCGAGGATTCCGGGCACTGCGAGGCATCCTCGTCCGCTCGAAAACGAGGGACATCGACATGCAAATCGATCCGATCCAACAAAGGCCCCGAGATACGGGCTCGATAACGGGAAATTTGCTCATCGGTGCAGCGACAAAGACCGGCGGGATCGCCCAAAGTTCCGCAGGGGCAGGGGTTCATCGCCCCGATCAGCTGAAAGCGGGCCGGAAAACTCGTCTTGCGGCTCGCCCGCGAGATGGTGATATGCCCGGATTCGATCGGCTCGCGCAATGCCTCCAAGACGATGCGGGAGAACTCCGGGAGCTCGTCGAGGAAGAGCACGCCGTGGTGAGCCAAGGAGATCTCGCCGGGGTTCGGGGTGGCGCCGCCGCCGACGATCGCCGCCGGCGAGGCGGAGTGGTGGGGAGCGCGGAAAGGGCGCACCCCCCATTGATCGACATCGAAGCCGAGCATGCTCACCGATCGCACCATCGCCGATTCGAGGGCCTCGCCTTCGCTCATCGGAGGCAACACCCCCGGCAGGCGGGTCGCCAGCATCGTCTTGCCCGTTCCCGGCGGTCCGAGCATCAAAAGATGATGGTTGCCCGCCGCGGCGATCTCCAACGCCCGCCGGGCCCGGTACTGATGCTTCACATCCCGTAGATCATCGGCCGCCGCCGGTCTTGCATGTTGCATCGCCTCGCTCGGAGCCGGGATATCCTCCCCGCTCAGGTGTGCGTGCACCTCCCCCAAATGACGGGCGGCCTTGATGCGGGCTCCGGTTGCCAGCAGGGCTTCGGGGGCGTCGTCTTGCGGCACCACCAGAATATGCTTGGCCTCGCGCGAGCAAAGGGCCGCCGGCAGCGCCCCGCCGGTTCCGCGCAAGGATCCGTCGAGAGCCAGCTCGCCGATCAGCTCGTGCTCTTCCAAGCGATCTTTTTTCAGCTGCCCCGTCGCGGCGAGGATCCCGACCGCGATCGGCAGGTCGTAGCGGCCGCCGTTCTTCGGCAGATCGGCGGGGGCGAGATTGACGGTGATGCGCCGCCGGGGGAATTCGAAGCGGGTGTTGATGATCGCGCTGCGTACCCGATCCTTGCTCTCGCGCACCGTCGCTTCCGGGAGTCCGACGATCGCGAATTTGGGCAGCCCGCCGGTGATATGCACCTCGACTTGTATGGCCGGGGCCTCGATCCCCGCACTGGCCCGACTGATGACGATGGCAAGCGACATGACGATCTCCTTCGGAGGATCAACGAGAAAAAGAGGCTTATCGATACCCCCTTCGTCTTATTGACTTCCAAAGCCGATAAATGCGCGCAAAACCGGGCACATCACCGCATTCGACGATCACCGAGACGATGACCGCCGGATGGATCCGGGATTTCGCGCAAAAAAAATCGACCAGAAGGAATGCCGGCCCAAGTGAGGGCTCATCCCCTTGCCTTCGCTCTCGCGCTCTCGCTAAAAAGGGAAATCCGCTAAAACTAAAAAGGGATATCGCCGACGGGAATCGGCTTCGGTGGATCGGTCTCGGACGATCCCACCTCGTAGGATCGACATCGGATGATCGCTTTCAAAAAGCGCACTTCATAGAATCTGGCTGAGAAATTCCTTGGTGCGAGGATCCTTGGCGTCGGTGAAGAAGGTCGCCGGCGGCCCGTGTTCGACGATGATGCCGTTATCGGTGAAGTAGATATGGTCGGCGACCTCGCGAGCGAATCCCATCTCGTGCGTGACCAGGATGCAGGTCATGCCGTCTTGCGCCAGTTCCTTGATGGTGACGAGGACCTCCTTGACCGTTTCCGGATCGAGGGCGGCGGTCACCTCGTCGAAGAGCATCACATCGGGGCTCATCGCCAGCGATCGGGCAATGGCTACCCGCTGCTGCTGCCCGCCCGACAACTCGCCGGGATAGGCGTCCTCCTTGCCCTCGAGCCGAACCCTCTTCATCAACGCCCGCGCCCGTTGCCGCACCTCGTCCTCTTTTTCTTTGAGCACGAGGATCGGTGCCATCATGATATTTTCCATCGCCGTCTTGTGCGGAAAGAGATTGTATTGCTGGAAGACCATACCGACCCGCTTGCGAAGCGCCAGTCGATCGAGCTTGGGATCGGTGAGGTCGATACCGCAGACCTCGATGCTCCCGCTTTGGATATCGTTCAGCGCGTTGATGCACCGGATCAGGGTCGATTTGCCGGAGCCCGAAGGACCGATGATGCATACGACTTCGCCCTTCATCACCTCGAAAGAGACCCCTTTGAGGACTTGAAGGTCCCCGAAATATTTATGAACGTCCCGAATCGAGACGATCGGCTCCTTGTCGCTCGAACCGCTCACGAAAGAACCTCCCGGGAAGTTTTGACTGCCAGAGTTTGACCGCTAGAGTTTGACCGCGAATCTGCGTTCGAGGGCGATGGTCGCACGTGCAATCGGATAGCAATAGAGGAAGAACAAGGCGAGCGCGAAGCTGTAAAAGGGAACGAGCAGCTCCGGGTGATTGTTTTCGGCCTCCATCGCCTGGCGCGACAAGGTGATGATCTCCTCCACCCCGAGAAGCGAGCAAAGCGGGGTGGCCATCGTGAGGATGGCATACCAGTTCATCCAAGGCGGGATCATGCGCTTGAAGCATTGGGGTACGATGATCCGCCAAAGCGTTTGTCGGCGAGCGAAAGCCAGACTCTCCGATGCCTCCCACTGCGCCATCGGAACGGATAGCACCGCTCCTCGGACGATTTCCGAGATATTGGCCATGATCGGCAGGGACAGGCCGAAAACCGCTTTCATCCAATCCGGGATCGAGATGATGTAGCCGAAGATCACGATCTCGAAGGGCAACGCCAGCAGCACGATGAACAAGATCACCAGCCAGGGCGAGTTGCGAAAGAGCTGGGTGAAGAACCAGCATAGCTGTCTGACCGGCCGGAACAAGGAAATCTGACCGAGTCCCAAGGCCGCCCCGGCAAGGGTGCCGAAGAGCATGGCGAACATCGAGATCAGGATATTGAAAAGGAAGCCCGAGGTGAACAGGAAGGGGATCCATTTCACCAAGGTGGCGAAGGCCGTGGCCATGGTGAACGTGCCCGAAGCGTGGGCGTAAATCGGCCACAGCAGCAGCGGCAGGAGCGGCACGAGGCCGATCCACCAAGGTAATCCGGCAAGCCATTGCGTCGCCGTCGGCCCCCGCCCGCCATTTTGCAAACGGATGGGCTTCATCACCGCCAGATCGCTTTTCGCGGCGCACCCGAGCCCGGGCACGGTCCGTGCGCCTCGGCTTCGTCCCCCTCGCTCGGTATCTTCGAACCTAAACGCCATAGCCGGGGATCCTCATGCTCCGCTCCCAATGACTCATGCTCATCACGAGCACGCCGACGAGAATGACATAGACCACGAAAACCAAGAGCATCGTCGGATAGAGCGCCGATGGATAGTCGTTCCAGATCGTGACCGATTGGTATAGAAGTTCGGGCACCGCGATCCCGAAAGCCTGTGTCGTGGTCTTCACCAAATTCACGAGATTGTTGTTCAGCGCCGGCAGGCTGACCCGTAAGGCCAGCGGTAGCACGACATAGCGGTAGGTTTGCTTGCGGGAGAAACCGAGCGATTCCGATGCTTCTCGCGTGCTTTCCGGCACCGCCTCGATCCCGGCTCGGAAGATCTCGATATTGAAGGCGCCGGCGAAGAACGACAGCGAGATGATGGCCCAGCCGACATTGGAGATGATCGGCACCTCGAGCCACCCATCGGGGCTATAAGTCGGGGTGAACTGACCGAGCGCGAAGTAAAAAAACAACAACTGGACGTAAGGCGGGGTATTCCTGAAGAACTGGATATAACCTTGGACAAGGCTTCTTAGAATGAGGTTGCGGCTCCCTTGGGCGAAGGCGCCGACCACCCCGATCACCATCGACAGCGCAAGGCAGGCGATGGAGAGTTCGATCGTCATCCAGATCCCCGAAAGCACCTTGCCCTGCTGCACGGGTTCGTACATCCAGATGAAATTCCACCGAGGATGATCCTCGGCGATCTGCCGGAAAAAATCGGCCAGTAGATCCATGGTGCGATGCGACCCCGCCGGTCGTTCCGGCGGGGTCCATGGCTTGCCCGCTATCGATGCGATGCCCGGTAGGAAACGCCCGATTGGGGGAAGCCTAGTCGGCCAACCAATCCCCGAGCCGCTCTTGATAGTCGGCGAGATATCGCGTCGGCTTGATACCCCATTTCTTCTCGAGTTCGATCAGCGTGCCGTCCTGATGCCATTGATATTGCATACCGGACATGAAGCGGCCGAAGACGCAATCGCGCTCCTTCGACGGCACGGCCAACGCCCAAGGATTGTCATCCTCGGAGTTCAACGGCATCTCGAACTCCTCCCACTCGCCGGAGCTCAAGTCGGAGCCGATCGAGCTGTCGTCATAGACCCAAGCGATGCACTTTTTATCGCGAAGCGCCTGCTTGGCCTCGGCATTGCCGGTAAAGGCGATGATCTCGGCGCCGTAGCGCTCCTCGACGATCTGGTTGTAAAACGCACCTTGTTTGCCGCACACCGGCTTGCCCCGCAGGTCTTCCCAATCGGTCAGCCCCAGCGCTTTGGGCGACATGATATTGGTGCCCGAGGTGTAGTAGTTCGGGCCGACGATGCCGACGATCTCGCGGCGATCCTTGCGGTCGGACATGGTCGCGATCATCAAGTCGATCTTGCCCTGCTCGAGGAATTGCATCCGATTCGATGATTGGACGGCGACGAGATCCAAGTCGACACCCATCTTCATCGCCACATCCTTGGCCATATCGATTTCCATGCCGATGATATCGCCGCTGGTATCCCGATAGCCCCATGGCTTGTAGTCGGCTTTGACCCCGACCACGATCTTGCCCCGCGACATGACCTTGTTCCAAACATCGTTCGTGCAGGCATGACCATCGGCCGAAGCCGCCAAAGGCGCAAAGGCGAGAATGCTCGTCAGCACCAAAATCAATGCCGATGTCAACATTTTCTTCATCATGGATCTCTCCTCTTTTTAACGGTGTGGTATCGGAGATGGTGTCAAGCGAACGAGCCGATCTCTCTTCCGGTTTTTTTCGGATCGATTCGAATACCGTCGCCCGGCAAGCATCGCTTCGATGATCGCTCGACGATGGAAACGCACCCAACGCAAAGCGAAGAAATACCGGCTCGCCATGGAAATGATCCGGCAACCCCCCGCTCAGGGTGCCCATCAACATACCGTTTACTGAAACGAGCGGATATTGAAACTTGCAACGAATACTTGAATGTTACACCTTAAAACCCGGGGTCGATATCCATCGATATACGCTAAAAGCCTGCGAGGGTGATGGTTTTGCCCGTCCTGGCCCTTATTGCCGATTTTCCATCGCTTCCCTTACTTAAAGGGCGGCCAGTTTGCCTTTTTCGGGCTTTTTAGGTCGATGTCGGCTTTCCGGTCAAGATTATTGTGGTGTCTCAAGATGAACATATCGAGAGACGGCGTCTTGGTTAGGTGCACGAGATCGCACCCCGAATCCGTGTCGGCACCGCCAAGGCATGTCGGCGGCACGAATCCTCTGCGGTGCTTGGAAGGCTTCGCCACCTTCGAGCGACCTCGGCACCTCGATGGATCGGTTTGGCAGGCGCTCGGGGAGCGCCTGATCATTGCGTTGCGTGCAGCACGGCTGCCGGAGATTTTGGTGAAAGAGACCGAGTCCGTACTCGATGAGCGATCGATTCGCCGATGAGCCCTACCTACTCGATGACTTCAAGCCCCCGACCGTGATCGCGCTTCCAAGGCCGATGTTCGGAGTCTGATATCGAGATGGGTCCCACCAATCGATCGGCATCGCTTTCGCGGATGGCGATTCGCATATCGATGCGGATCTGATCCGTCTTGCGGTTCAGCCCCTCCATC
>JFBG01000002.1 GCA_000583135.1 Thioalkalivibrio sp. HK1 | reverse complement strand
AAGGGCCCGAAGTGCGAAAGGGCTAGAGGCGAGCATCGAGCATCGAGAACTCGATGCTCGCCCAAGGCTTAGGCCGCTTTGCTTTTCGTCGAGGAGATCCGAATCTCGCCGTCTTCGACCCCCACGGCGATATTCTCTCCGGGAAGAAGATCGCCGGCGAGAAGCGCGCTCGCAAGCGGGTTCTCGACCTGCTGCCGAAGCGTTCGTTTGAGCGGCCGCGCCCCGTAGATCGGATCGAAGCCCCTTTCGGCGAGCAGGCCCATCGCCTCTTCCGATACCTGCAGATGGAAGCCCTGCCCGGCCAAGCGCTCGGAGATGGTATCGAGCTGGATTTCGGTGATCGCGCGGATCTGCTCCCGATCGAGGCGATGAAAGATCACCATCTCGTCGATGCGATTGATGAACTCGGGGCGGAAGCGAGCGCTCACGCTCTTCATCACCGCCGCTTCGAGCATCTTTTTATCGGCACTTCCTTCCACGCCAGGCTCGGAAAGATCGATGATATCCTGCGAGCCCAAGTTGGAGGTCATGATCACCACGCAGTTGCGGAAATCGACGGTGCGACCGTGGCCGTCGGTCAGACGTCCGTCTTCGAGCACTTGCAGCAGCAGATTGAAAACATCCGAGTGGGCTTTTTCGATCTCGTCCAAAAGCACCACCGACCACGGGCGACGACGCACGGCCTCGGTGAGGTGGCCGCCTTCCTCGTAGCCCACATATCCCGGCGGAGCCCCGATCAGTCGGGCCACTTGGTGCTTTTCCATGAATTCCGACATATCGATGCGGATCAAGGCGTCCTCGGTATCGAAAAGGAATTGAGCCAGAGCGCGGGTCAGTTCGGTTTTGCCCACTCCGGTGGGGCCGAGAAACAAGAAGGATCCGTTGGGTCGTTTGGGATCGGCAAGCCCGGCGCGCGCCCGCCTGATCGCATCGGCGATGGCCTTGACCGCTTCATTTTGCCCGATCACGCGCCGGTGCAACTCCTGCTCGATGCGCAGCAGTTTTTCTCGCTCCCCTTCGAGCATCCGATCCATCGGGATCCCGGTCCAGCGGGAGACGATGGAGGCGATCTCGTTCTCCCCGACCCGACTGCGCAGGAATTTCCTTTCCTCGACATCGCCCCTGTCCGCCGCCGCGATATCCCTTTCAAGGCCCGGGATCGATCCGTGCTGCAGTTCCGCCATGCGCGCCAGATCGCCGGCCCGCCGCGCGGTATCGAGTTCTTGTTTCGCCGCTTCGAGCCTTTCTTTGATGTGCATCGTGCTTTGCACCGAAGCCTTCTCGGCCTTCCAGACTTCCTCTTGATCCGAAAAATCCCTCTCCCTCTCGGCGATCTCGGATTCGAGCCGGGCCAAGCGAGTCTTTGAGGCCTCGTCTTGTTCCTTGGCCAGAGCCTCGCGCTCGATTTTGAGTTGGATCAGACGTCTTTCGAGGCGATCCAGCGCTTCCGGTTTGGAGTCGATCTCCACCCGGATCAGGCTGGCCGCCTCGTCGACGAGATCGATGGCTTTATCGGGCAGTTGGCGATCCGTGATGTAGCGATGGGAGAGGGTGGCGGCGGCGACGATCGCGGGGTCGGCGATCTGCACGCTATGGTAGATCTCGTAGCGCTCTTTGAGCCCGCGCAGGATGGCGATGGTGTCCTCGACCGAGGGTTCGTCGACCACGATCCTTTGGAAGCGACGCTCCAAGGCGGCATCCCTTTCGATGTGTTGGCGGTATTCGTCGAGGGTGGTCGCCCCCACGCAGTGGAGTTCGCCGCGGGCCAGCGCAGGTTTGAGCATATTGCCGGCATCCATGGCTCCTTCGGCGTTGCCCGCCCCGACCAAGGTATGCAGCTCGTCGATGAAGAGCACCACTTGGCCTTGCTGTTTGGTGATATCGTTGAGCAGGTTTTTCATCCTCTCCTCGAAATCGCCGCGGTATTGGGTGCCCGCGATCAACGCTCCCATATCGAGGGATAACAAGCGCTTGCCCTTGAGTCTCTCGGGGACTTCGCCGTCGATGATGCGCTGCGCCAGCCCCTCGGCGATCGCGGTTTTACCGACCCCCGGTTCGCCGATCAGCACCGGATTGTTCTTGGTGCGCCGCTGCAGCACCAAAATGGTGCGGCGGATTTCATCGTCGCGCCCGATCACCGGATCGAGTTTCCCTTGGGCGGCGCGCTCGGTGAGGTCGATGGTGAATTTCTCGAGGGCTTGCTGATGCTCCTCCGCATTTTGGCTGGTGATCGACTCCCCCTGACGCAGAGCGTCGATGGCCTCGATCAGCGATTGCCTCACGGCACCGTTTCGGATCAGGAGATCGGCGCATGGCCCGCCGGCTTCCAAGCAGGCGAGCACGAAGAGTTCGCTGGCGATATAGCTATCGTTGCGCTGTTGGGCGAGACGGTCGCAGATATTGAGGTGAGTCATCAGCGCCCGGGAGGGTTGGATATCACCGGCGTCGGGACCATCGACCTGTACGAAGGAGTCGATCATCTGGCCGAGCTGCGAGCGCAAGGAGTCGGTTTTGACCGAAGCGCGGGAGAGAATGTGGCGTACCGTGCCGTCGGTGCGGTCGAGCAGGGCCAGCAGTAAATGCGCAGGTTCGAGGGATTGATGGCGGCGGCCGGCGGCGATGCTCTGGGCGTCGCCGAGCGCCATCTGGAAGTGGGTGGTGAATTTGTCGATTCGCATAGCCCCTCCTTTGCGAGGATGTCCTTTGCGGAAAATATCGTTTCGATAAGCGAATAGATGCGGTCTTGGTCAGGCGAATCAAGCGATTGAGGCGAAGCACCGCAAGGCCGCGCCATCGCGGATCGGTCAAGAGCCTTTTTTCGAAACGATCGGGGGGCGATCGACGCTCGGGGCGATCCAGATCAAGGTGGCCATGCGGCCGGTGATGCCGCGGTCGCGGCGGTGGGAGAAAAAACGTCCGGAGTCGGCGAAGGTGCAAAGATCGCCCCCGTAGATACGATGCACTCCGGCGTTTTTTATCTGCAGCCTTGCGATGGCGAAGAGATTCGCCTGCCATTTGCCGGCGGCGGTGGGACGAAAGGCGTCATCGAAGCCGCCGTTTGCGAAGGCATCGCGGACCTCTTCGCCGACCTCGTAGGCTTCGGGGCCGATCGCAGGCCCGAGCCATGCCAGAAGATCGTCGGGCTCGCATTCCATGGCCTCGATGCAAGCCGGGATCACCCCTTTGGCCAGTCCGCGCCAGCCCGCATGGGCGATTCCGACGCGGCGGGCTTCGTTGTCGCAAAGCGCCACCGGTAGGCAGTCGGCGCTCAATACCGCGCAAGGGGGATCGTCGGGTCTGGCGATGCAAGCATCGGCTTTCGGGGTTTTTGCGCAGGCCAAGGCATCATCGGCGAAAAAGACTTCCTTTCCGTGCACTTGATCGAGCCATAGGGGTTCGGCGGGGAGATCGAGGAATGCTCGTAGTCTTTGCCGGTTGCGCATCACCTGCGCGGGATCGTCGCCGTTGCCGATGCCGAGGTTGAGGGAGGACCAAGCCCCCGAACTCGCCCCTCCCGAACGGGTCGTGCTCAACGCCCGCACCCCGGGCGGAGCGGGCCATCGGGCTTCGATGATCGAAAGGGGTGTCATCGGTCGGGCTTTTCTTCTTCGCGCCTTTCCTCATCGGGTATTTCTTCCAAGGGGTCGGCTTCGATTCGATATTCATGGGTGATCTCGACGCTTTCTCGCAGCATTGCGGTGGCCGAGCAGTATTTCGAAGCCGATAGATCGACGGCGCGCTCCACCGCCTGTTCCCGGATGCGGCGGCCGCTGACGATGAAAGTCAGATGGATGCGGGTAAAGACCGCAGGGATGGCATCGGCGCGCTCGGCCTCGATCTCCACCCGACAATCGCTGAATTTGACGCGCGATTTGCGCAGGATATTGACCACATCGAAGGCGCTGCACGCCCCCAAGCCGATGAGCATCGCCTCCAAGGGTCGAGGTCCGATATTGCGTCCGCCGGCATCCGGGGCACCGTCGATCACCATGGCATGTCCGCTGCCGGATTCGCCGACGAAGGCCACTCGATCCAGCCATTTCACGCTCGCTTTCATGGTCATGTTTCTCATCTCGGGTCTTGGATGATGGGCGGTCTTGCGTCGCTACCTCGAGGGTGCGAGCCAGTCGGAATTGTCATCGATATAGGAGAGCATGATCGTGGACAGGCCGCCGAAAAAACGGTTGGAAAGGGCCAGTGCCTCTTTTCCCAAGTGCCGAAAGTGCCAGCATTCGGGAACATATCCGGTCAGTTCCTCCATCCCCGGAGGATAGGAGATGGAAAAACCGTATTCATGGGCATGAAGGCGGAGCCAGCGCTCGGCGCGGGTGCCGCAAAATGCATTCGAGATGCTCCCGAAGTCGATGGTGGTCCCGAGTTGGTGTTCGGAATGACCGGCGCGGGCCGAGCGTCGGGCCGCCTCCTTCCTCCCCCGCCTTAGCACTTGTCGCGCGAAGATCTCCCGCTGGCGATAGTAGGAGCGATAGGCGGAGGAGATTCTAAGGATGACGCCCTGGCTTTCGGCGGCGGCGCTCATGCGAAGCAAGTCCCGCATGATCAGGGGGTTGACCATCAGCCCCTGGGCGCTCGTATACAGGGCTCGATAGCGATCCAGAGGAACCAAGTGCGGGGGGCGGTAGGAGGCCGGAAGGGAACGGGTCTTGTCGACGGGGCTGAAATAACGGGTCGATGCCAATTGCAGGACCGGTCTTAGCATCGAAACGAAGCGATCCGGATCCGAGGATATCGCCGCTTGCACCGACTCCGGCAGGTCGGCAATCGATTCCATCAATCGCTCCGGCGGGATATCGAAGCCTTGGATCGGATCGTGATTCGACGGCAGGTTGATCGGGGATAGCTGGGCCTTCGCCGGGGGCAGCGATATCGCCGCCAGCAACAACGCGATTTCGAGCAGATAGGCAAGCCCGGCCTTGGGCTTTTTCCGCCCTTTGCGTGCGTGCAGCATCGAGGGCAAGGGCTTGCGCCTTTCGCTAGAAGCCGGCCCTTCGCCGCCATCAGGAGTCAAAGAAGATCTCCCGCAGAGCGCTTCCCGGATCGCCGGCCCGCATGAAGGCCTCCCCGACAAGGAATCCATGCACTCCGGCGGCGCGCAATCGCTCGACATCCGCCCGGCGATGGATACCGCTTTCGGTGATCACCGTGGCGTCTTGCCGGATGCGATCGAGCAGGCGAAGGGTGGTATCCAAGGTGGTATCGAAGGTATGCAGGTCGCGATTGTTGATCCCGACGAGGCGAGGGCGAAGATCGGCGATGCGCGCAAGTTCCCGCTCGTCATGCACCTCCACCAGCACATCGAGCCCGATCTCTTGTGCCAGATCCGCCAGCGCATGGAGATTCGCATCGTCCAGGGCGGCGACGATCAGCAAGATGCAGTCGGCTCCCAAGGTGCGGGCTTCGAAAACCTGATAGGGATCGATCACGAAATCCTTGCGCAATACCGGCAAGGTGCAGGCGGCCCGGGCTTCGATCAGGTGCTTGTCGTCGCCTTGGAAGAAGCGAGCGTCGGTGAGCACCGATAGGGCGCTTGCGCCGGCGGCGGCATAACTGCGTGCGATATCGGGGGGGTCGAAGGCCTCTCGCAGCGTCCCCTTGCTGGGCGAGGCTTTTTTGATCTCGGCGATGACCGTGGCATTGCCTGCGGCGATTCGGGCCTCGATCCGGTCGGCGAATCCTCTGGTCGCACTCGACGCCTTCGCCCTTTCGCGCAATTCCCGCAGCGGGACCCTGGCCGCTCGCTCGGCGATTTCCACTTTTTTATGGCGGATGATCCGCTGCAGGATATCGGGCCGCTTGTCGTCGGGAGGCGACGGATGCTCTGGTTGGGACATGCCGATGGATTGCCCTTTCGAAGGTCGGGTGATCGCCGATGCGGGATCGATTTTCAACGATCGGATGGATCGGGTGCGTTGCTGACGGCAATCAGCCGCTCCAAGGCTCGAGCGGCATTCCCGCTGCGGATGCTTTCGCGCGCGCACTCGATCCCTTCCGAGAGATTCGAAGCGCCGCCGCCGACATAGATGGCGGCCCCGGCATTGACCGAGGTGATATCGCTTGCAGGTCCTGCGACACCGCTGAGCACACCTTGGATCATGTCGAGGCTCGCTTGCGGGGAATCGACGGTGATCGCCCGGGCATCGATGGAAGGAAAGCCGAATTGCGCAGCGTCCAAGGTATAGGAGCGAACAACGCCTGCGTGCAGTTCGGCGATATGGGTCAAGGCCCCGATGCCGATCTCGTCCAGCCCGTTCTCGCAGTGGACCACCATGACATGCTCGCTGCCCAGGGTTTGAAGCACCCTCGCCAAGGGTTCGACGAGATCGGGCGAAAAAACGCCGATCACCTGTCTGGTGGCGCCGGCGGGGTTGGTGAGCGGGCCGAGCACGTTGAAGATGGTGCGCACCGCCATTTCCCGGCGGGGGCCGATGGCGTATTTCATGGCTCCGTGATGCGCCGGGGCGAAGAGAAAGCCGACTCCCGCTTCGTCGATGCAGCGCGCGATCCGCTTCGGATCGGCATCGAGTCGAACGCCCGCCGCTTCCAGGACATCGGCGCTGCCGGATCGCCCGGAAATCGAGCGATTGCCGTGTTTTGCGACCCGCACCCCGGCTCCGGCGGCGACCAAGGCCCCGGCGGTGGAGATATTGAAGGTGCCGCCGGCGTCGCCGCCGGTCCCGCAGGTATCGACCAAGCGATCTCGATCGACCTCCACCGGGGTCGCCAGCGAGCGCATGATACGGGCGGCGGCGGCGATCTCCTCGACCGTCTCGCCCTTCATTCGCAGCCCCACGAGGAAGCCGCCGATCTGCGCCGGGGTGCATTCGCCGGTCATGATCGCCTGCATGACCTCGCCCATCTGCGCGTTTTCCAAGTCTTGGCCGTGGATGACGGTTTCGATTGCCGATTGGATATTCATGATGTCGATGGAATCGTCGAGATGAAAAGGGGATGGATTCGAAGGGGTATGGCTTTTTTCGGTTGCGCTTGCAGGCGATTCGTCATCGACCGTCGATTGCGCTTTCGACCGTCAACATGATCTTGCCGATATGCTCGCCGCTTTCCATCAGGCGATGGGCCTTGTGTGCATCTTGCAGCGGAAAACGGGAGTGGATGATGGGGCGCATCGCCTTGGATTCGAGGTGCGGCCACAGGTTCTTTTGCAGCGCCCGGGCGATCTCCGATTTTTGCTCGACGGTGCGAGGGCGCAAGGTGGAGCCGGTGAGGGTGAGGCGTTTGAGCATGATCGGGAGCACGTTGAATTCGGCGACTTTCGGTCCTCGTTGCACCGCGATCACCACCAATCGGCCATCAAAGGCGAGGCATTCGATATTGCGCGCAAGATAGTCCCCCGCCACCATATCCAGCACCACATCCACGCCCCGTCCTTCGGTGAGAGTCTTGATCCTCTCGACGAAGTCCTCTTTGCGATAGTCGATCGCCGCCGAAGCCCCGAGTTCGAGGCAGGCCTCGCATTTTCGATCGGATCCGGCGGTGGCGAAGACGCGAACCCCCAAGAGTTTGGCCAGCTGGATCGCGGTGGTGCCGATACCGCTCGATCCGCCGTGTACGAGCAGCGATTCGCCCGATGAGAGGCGAGCGCGATCGACGAGATTGGTCCAGACCGTGAAGAGGGTCTCGGGCAAAGCGGCGGCATCGACGATATCGAGTCCATCGGGGATCGGCAGGCACAAGGGAGCGGGGGCGGTGCAATATTGTGCATAACCGCCGCCGCTGACCAGAGCGCAGACCTTGGTGCCGTCGCCCAAATCGGATACCCCCTCGCCTCGGGCGACGACGCTGCCGGCGATCTCGAGGCCCGGGATATCCGAAGCCCCCGGGGGAGGCGGATAGAGCCCCTTGCGTTGCATCACATCCGGTCGGTTGATGCCCGCGGCCTCGACTCGGACGAGGACCTCCCCCGGAGCCGGGACGGGGATCGGGCGCTCGACGGGGACGAGGACTTCGGGATCGCCGGGGGAGGATATCTCGATGGCGATCATCGTTTTTCGAAGGTCGGGGCTGCTCATGATGATTGATGATCCTTGGGCGGGCACTGTCTTAAGGTAGCGCTCGTCGATCCCGTTCAAGACTTCGAAGGTCAAGACGTCGAAGATCTTGGGCGCTGTCGGTCGGGTCGGTCAAGGCCATGGGCGATGAAAGAGGGATTTTCGAAACCGGGTTTTCCATATCTCAAGGGAGGGCCGTCGAGGGTGCCGACATCCCCGCCGGCGGCGCGAAGGAGGGCATGCCCGGCGGCGATATCCCACTCCATCGTGCGTCCGAAGCGGGGATAGACATCGGCGTTACCCTCGGCGATCCGGCACAGTTTCAAAGACGAACCGGCGTGGATGATCCTCGTTATCTTGTGCCGCTCCAGCCAAGCGGCGGTTTCGGAATCCCGGTGGGAGCGGCTGCTGATCGCCAAGGGATCGGATCCCGCCGAGCGGCAGGCGATCGCTTGCGCTTGTTCGTTTTTCCGCATCCGCCATGCCTTGCCGTCGCCGACGGTCCAGAAGGTCTCGCCCAAGGCCGGGAGATGCACCGTTCCCGCGATCGGAACCCCGCCCTCGACGAGGGCGATATTGACCGTGAACTCCCCGTTGCGGCGGATGAATTCGCGGGTGCCGTCCAAGGGATCGACGAGAAAGAAAGCATCGTCGGCAAAACGCGCATCGCCGGCGCCGCTTTGCATGTCGGGGAGCGAGCCGGCGGCGAAGGATTCCTCGGCGATCACCGGTATCTTAGGGGCCCATTGCCCGAGCTCGTGCAAGATGATCCGCTCGGCCGCGGTATCGGCGGATGTCACCGGGGTGGCATCGGGTTTGTCGTGCACCGAGAAATCACCGGCGTAGATATCGAGGATCTCGGCCCCGGCCAAGACGGCGATCTCGCGCAGATTCTCCAATACCTCCTGCCTCGTGGCTCGATCCTTTGCCCTTGCCATCGACGATTCTTCCTTTTCAGCGTCTTCAGCGTCCGCCGGCGACATCGATGAAAGAAGCGGTGGTATAGGAGGATTCTTTCGAGGCCAACCACAAGATGGCTTTCGCCACCTCGATGGCGTCGCCGCCGCGGGCCATCGGCACGCGGGATTTGAGTTTTTCCACCCGATCGGGATCGCCGGAAAGGGCGTGGATGTCGGTGTGGATCAACCCCGGGCGCACCGCATTGACCCGGATCCCTTGATCGGCGACTTCGTTCGCAAGACCGATGGTCATGGTATCCACCGCCCCTTTGGAGGCCGCATAGTCGATGAATTCCCGAGGCGCACCCAAACGAGCGGCGACGGAGGAGAGGTTCACGATGCTCCCGCCGTTGCCGCCGTGACGAAAGGCCATGCGTCGCACGGCCGCCCGACAGCATAGAAAGACTCCGATGACATTGACGGACAGGGTTCGTTGCACCCGATCCAGATCCATGGTATCGAGTGTCGTTTGTCTTCCCAAAAGTCCGGCATTGTTGACAAGCGCCGAGATCGCCCCGAACTCGGCGTCGACCTCGGCGAAGATTCGTTCGACATCGATCTCCGACGCCACATCCCCTTGCAGGGCCAAGGCTCGGGCTCCTTCCTTTTCGATCCCGTCGACGATCGCCTGCGCCGCGGTGCGATCCCGGTGGTAGGTGATGGCCACGTCGTAGCCGCCTTTTGCCGCGAGCATCGCCGTGGCCGCTCCGATGCCGCGGCTTCCTCCGGTGATCAAGATGGTTTCGCGCAAAGCAAGGCTACCTCGTCGGTCGGTGGGAGAATCTCGTCTTCGCCCGATGCTTCGGCGGCGGGCGATCCATTCGAATTATAAATCCACGCTTCGAGCCCCCCATCGTCCGCCGCTTTTTCGAATGCTTTCGATGGAATCGCTCGGTGGAATGATTCGTATCGATATCAGTGCATCCTCGACATCGGATCACGATCCCTCCCATGACTTATGCGTTCGACCTGTGCACTTCGATCCGATACGGCTTTTTTGCATCGGAGCGGGGGATTTTTTTCGAACGGGGGGTGTCGGGGGATTTACAATGCCTCGCTTGGCGTCGATCGGCGCATCGAATGCCCTTTTTGTATCGGTACTTGGAATCCTCGCCGATGAACAAGGCATTTCGATCGGGCGACGATCCGCCTCGATCCTTAGGCATACAATCGCCCCCGGTTTCGAAGGCCTCTTGCAAAGGGCGGGTGAATCGGTGATTCCAAGAGCGGCCCCGGCACGGCATCGAAAGTCCATCTTCCCATCTCTTGCGTTTGAAATCCTTCCTTTTGTCCCATTTGCCGCGCGGCCTTACGCTTTCGAAGATGACGATGCCATCGATGCGTGCGGATCAAGACCGAAGCACCCACTCACCGATGCCACATCATCGGGGCTCGATGCTCTCAAGCCTCTCTTCGGGCGAGCATCTCGTCGTTCCGCTTCTCCTGTTGGCCACGGTCATCGCTCTTTTCGCCGCCTGCTTGTTGGGTTCGACCCCTTTGGGTGTCCACAGGGTGTCGGCCGCGCTGCTATTTCCCTTTCGATCCATCGGCGAAGGCGAAACGAGCGCGGTGCTTGCCTCCGGTCTTTCGGTCCAAGCCGCCGATTCCTTGGTGATCTGGCAAATCCGATTGCCCAGGGCCTTGGCCGCCTTCATGACCGGAGCCGCTTTGGGAGCGAGCGGGGCCGCCTTGCAGGGGTTGTTGCGCAATCCATTGGCCGAGCCCGGGGTGCTGGGGGTCTCGGCCTGCGCCGCCTTGGCTGCGACCTTCACGATTTATTACGGTCTCGCCTCCTCTTCGGGTCTTGGCGCTTATGCGGTTCCGATCGCGGCCATCGGCGGCGCGGTGGCCGCCACCGCCTTGCTCGCCTTCGCCGCTCGTCGTACTTCATCGGTCGTGACCTTGATCTTGATCGGGGTGGGACTATCGGCTTTCGCCGGGGCTTTGATGTCGCTGTTATTGAATCTGGCTCCGAACCCCTTCTCGCTGGCGGAGATGATCAACTGGATGTTGGGTTCGGTCGCCAATCGCAGCTATGACGATATCGCATTGGTCGCGCCTTTTTTGATTGCCGGATTTGCGCTTCTTTTCACCACCCGCCGCGGTCTTTTCGCCCTGACCCTGGGCGAGGAGGCGGCCGCCGGAGTCGGGTTGCACCTCGGGCGACAGCGGGTGGCGGTGGTCGTAGGCGCAGGGCTCGCCGCCGGGGCCGGCGTCGCTTTGGCGGGGGCCATCGGTTTCGTCGGCATCATCGCCCCTCACTTGATACGACCGTTGGTGGGCCACGATCCGGCGCGCAGCCTCTTGCCCTCGGCATTGCTGGCGGGCTTGATTCTGGTGCTTGCCGATATCGGGGTGCGCCTGTTGCCGAGCGCGACGGAGCTCAAACTCGGGGTGGTCGCCGCCATCATCGGGGCTCCGATCTTCATCTGGATCGCGGCCCGGCGCCGAAGCGACCATGGCTGAATCGTCGATGCCGGATCTCGTGGTATCGAAGCTCGAGGTACGAGCCAAGGCCGAGCGTGGCGCCCCGATCCTGGTGAGGGATGCCTCGTTCACCTTAAGCGGCGGGGAGATGTCGATCCTCGTCGGTCCCAACGGAGCGGGCAAGACCACCCTCCTTCGGGCCGCGATGGGACTGTTGACGCCGAGTGCCGGAAGGGTGCGTTTGGGGGGTGAGGATCCGGCGCGGATGTCGCCTTCGAAGCGGGCGCGAAAGATCGCTTGGCTGCCCCAGATCCGCCCTCTCGCCTGGCCCAATCGGGTGCGGGATATCGTTTCTCTCGGGAGATTCGCCTACGGCGCCTCCCCCGGAAGGCTCGGTGAAGAGGACGCCGCCGCGGTGGATCGCGCGATGGCGGCGGCAGGGCTTGCGGCCTTTTCCGAACGCTCGGCGGATACGCTTTCCGGCGGGGAAATCGCCCGCATGCACTGCGCCCGGGCCCTTGCCGCGCAAGCCCCGCTGTTGCTCGCCGACGAGCCGGTGGCGGCGCTCGATATCCGCCATCAGCTGCAAGTGATGACCCTGTTGCAGCGCCATGCAAGGCGAGGCGGCGGGGTGCTGGCGGTGTTGCACGATATCGCATTGGCAGCCCGCTTTGCCGATCGCTTGTTGTGGATGAAGCAAGGGAGCATCGTCGCTAGCGGCCCTTGCGAGGAAACATTGGACTCGAAGCGGATCGAAAGCGTATTCGGGGTGCGGGCGCAAGTTGCCGAGAAAAGGGTGGAGATCGAAGAGCCGATATAAAGGCTCGTCGGCTCGGTGGGTGTTGCGAGGACCCAAGGGATCGAACTCGATCGACGATTCATCGGGAAGTTCCAAGGAATGGATGCATGACCAAGGGAACGAGAAGAGGGTTGAAAGGAAGGCTCGAGGCCGCCTCGTCGGGGGCCATCATGATTCAAGGCACATGCTCGGATGCGGGTAAATCCACCCTCGTGGCCGGGCTTTGTCGCATCGCGTTGCAGCGCGGCTTCAAGGTGGCGCCCTTCAAGCCGCAGAATATGTCGAATAACGCCGCCGCTTGCTCCGAGGGCGGGGAGATCGGACGGGCGCAGGCCATGCAGGCCAAGGCGGCGGGGATCGCTCCTTCGGTGGATATGAATCCCGTGCTCCTCAAACCGCAATCGGATCGCACATCGCAGGTGGTGTTGCAAGGCAAGGCGCTGACCACCTTGCAGGCCGCGGATTACATGCGCACCCGCGCAGGGCTGTTGGAGCGGGTGATGGAGAGCTTCGAGCGCCTTCGTCGGGCATTCGATCTGGTGATCGTCGAGGGCGCCGGGAGCGCGGCGGAAATCAATCTGCGCACCGGGGATATCGCCAATATGGGTTTTGCCAGACGAGCCCGGCTTCCGGTATGTCTGCTCGGGGATATCGATCGCGGCGGGGTGATTGCGGCCGTGGTCGGCACCCGCAAGGTGCTCGACCCTGCGGATGCGGCGTTGATCACCCGCTTTGCCATCAATCGCTTTCGGGGCGATCCCGCTCTTTTCGACGAAGGAGTGCGCGAGATGGAACGGCGCACCGGCTGGCCTTGCGCGGGGGTGATTCCATGGCTCGACGCCGCCCGGCGATTGCCGCAGGAGGATGCGGTGATCGACGAGGCCATCGCTTACCCGGGCGCCTCGGATCGGGGTTCGATCCCCGTCCCCAAACGCTCTTGCCGAGATCGGGTTCGGATCGCGGTTCCGCTGCTATCGCGCATCGCCAACTTCGACGACTTCGATCCCTTGCGCTTGGAGCCTGCGGTGGATTTCGCCTTCGTGCCGCCGGGCCGACCCTTGCCCCGCCATGCGGATGTGGTGATCCTGCCGGGCACGAAATCCACGATCGGCGATCTGGCCTTTTTACGGGCACAGGGATGGGATCATGATCTGATCGCCCATGCGCGCAGCGGCGGGCGGGTGCTCGGCCTGTGCGGCGGCTATCAGATGCTCGGGCGCCGGGTGTGCGACCCCGAGGGCATCGACGGTTCGCCCGGGGAAGTCCAAGGCCTCGGTCTGTTGGATATCGAGACCGTCATGGGAGCGGAAAAATCCGTATGTCAGGTGGTGGGAAAATGCGCTCGCTCGGGGGTCATTCTGCGCGCCTATGAAATCCATGTCGGGGTCGCCTCCGGGCCGGATACCCGACGCCCCTTCGCGCGGCTGATGCTCGGGCTGGCCCGAGGAGGTCGCGGGCGGCGTCAATCGAAGGCCCAAGTAGCGGATCGACCGGAGGGTGCCGTCAGCGCCGATGGCCGCATCGAGGGCACGCACCTACACGGTCTTTTCGCCGGCGATACCTTTCGCTCCAGTTGGCTGTCGAGAGTGGGAAGCGCGGCCCTTTCTTCGCTGGCGTGGGAAGCGCAGATGGAATCGGCGCTCGATGCCTTGGCGGCCCATATCGAGCGTTCGCTCGATGTCGACGCCTTGTTCGACGATGCCTTCGGGGTGCATCCTGCAAGATGCGGCCCGCAATCGATCCCCGCATCCGAGACCATCGAGGAGGCCATCGAGGAAACGATCGAAAAGTGATCCGAAGGGGATCGAAAAGCGCTCGATCGATGCCTGCAAGAGGGTCGGCGATCCGCCGGGCGATCGCTCGTTGAAAGGGCTGAACTACAATATGTCGAGATCCGGCGAGTCTCGCGCGAATATGGGGCGAATATCGGGCCATCGATCTTGCGCTCGATTTTTGGAAGATCGCCCTTGGCTGCACCTTGCCCATCGACTCGCTCATCCAATCGATTTTTTTTCGACGATATCCTTATCCGACCAATGATTCATATCGAAGACGCATTCCCCGAAGGGTCGCTCTCGAGGTTCCCAAGATGAACGCATCGATCGGATCCGGCGCATCGGTCGATAGGGAGATCGTCGAGTTCGCGCGGCATCTGGCCGACTGCGCCGGGGACATGATTCGCCGTGCGGTGCAAGACGAGGGGCGAGAGATCCGTCCGCTCGACAAGGATGACGGTTCGCCGGTTACGTCTCTGGATCGGGAAGTGGAGGTGCGGTTGCGGGAGTCGATCCGCAAGCGTTATCCCGAACACGGCATCATCGGCGAGGAATTCGGTGCCGACCGTCCGGGGGCGGAGCATGTTTGGGTGCTCGATCCCATCGACGGCACCAAGGCTTTCATGGCTCAAGTGCCGGTCTACGGCACGTTGATTTCACTGGCCAGAGATCGACATCCGGTCTTGGGGGTGGTCGATCATCCCTTGTTGTGCGAGCGCTGGACGGGGATCGCCGGCGAAGGCACGTGGTGCAACGACAAGCGTATACGCTTGGGCGAAACCCCCCGACGATTGGAAGAGACGACGGTTGCGATTTCCTCCCCCGATTCTTGTATCGGCGAGGATGCATGCGCCTTGCAGCGTCTCGTGGAGGCGTCGAAATGGAGGGTATACGGCGGGAATTGCTACGGCATCGCCCGGGTATCGAGCGGTCATGTCAACATCGCCTTGGAGTCCCGAGCCGGTATCTACGATTATTGCGCCTTGTTGCCGGTGGTGACGAATGCCGGGGGGGTGATGAGCGGCTGGAAGGGCGAGACCTTGACCATCGATATCGTTCCCGGGGGAAGGATCTTGGCCAGCAACAACCATGACTTGCATCGACAAGCGATGGCTTGTCTGTCGGGAGAGGGGGAATTTTCCCGATAACTCGATCTTCGACGGGTTCGATGCCGGTCCCTTGAAGCTCGCTTGCCGGTCGATGGGTTGGAAGGACCGTCGTTTTTTATCCCGGCTTTTTTCATCCCGGATCGATCGGGTTCGGGCCATCCGTCGCATTCGTCGGCATGGCGAGGATAAGAGGCCCTTTCATCGATGCAAACCGACGATCTCAAGGATGTCGGGCTGCGGGCGACCCGGCCCCGACTCAAAATCCTTTCCATCTTGGAGCGCCATCGTCCTCGTCACATGACGGCGGAGGATGTCTACCGGGCGTTGATGGATAGCGGCGAGGATGTCGGGTTGGCCACGGTCTACCGGGTGCTGACCCAGTTCGAATCGGCGGGGCTCGTGATTCGGCATCATTTCGCCGATTCCCATGCGGTTTTCGAACTCGATTCCGGCGATCACCACGATCATATCGTTTGCATCGACTGCGGTCGGGTAACGGAATTCGTCGATCCGGTGATCGAGCGCCGACAGATTCGGATCGCCCAAGATCGGGGCTTCCGTTTGGCCGATCACTCCCTCGTTCTCCATGCTCGTTGCGAGCGCCGGGATTGCGAGCATCGCCCGCGCTGAAAACCTCTTCGGGATTTTGCCGGATCCGAGCCTTCGTTGACCCTCATGTCCTCGGCGATCCCATTTTGGCCCTTGGGTAGCCGATCGTTCATTCGCTACGGGCTTTGCTCGGTCGACGATCGGGCGCGCCATCGAATCTCGTTCATCGCCGTCGAGGGGATCGATCCATCGATCTAAGAGCCCTTGCCGGCGGCACCCAAGCGGGATTCGATGGCGTCCATCAATCCCCCGGCGATATCGATATCGAAGGCGGCCTCGATCTCCCTGATGCAGGTGGGGCTGGTGACGTTGATCTCGGTGAGAAAGCCGCCGATCACATCCAAGCCCACGAAGAGCAGCCCCCGAGCTTTCAGTTCGGGTCCGATGTGCGATGCGATCTCTCGCATCTTCGGACTGATCTCGACGGCGACCCCGCGGGCGCCGGCGGCGAGATTCCCGCGCGGATCGTCCCCGGTGGGGATGCGGGCCAAGGCGTATTCCATCGGCTCCCCGTCGACCATCAGCACCCGATGATCCCCTTTGCGAATCTCCGGTAGATATCGTTGGCACATCGCATAGCGGGTTTGGTGGGCGCTCAAGGTTTCGAAGATCACTTGCGCGTTCGAATCCCCGGTACGCACCCGAAAGATCGACGCCCCGCCCATGCCATCGAGGGGTTTGATGACGATATCGTCGTGCTCGGCGAGAAAGGCGCTCATGCGAGCGTGATTGCGGGTGACCAGCGTCGGGGGACAGTATCGGGGGAACCATGCGGTGAACATCTTTTCGTTGGCATCGCGCAGGCTTTTGGGGCGGTTGACGACGAGCGTCCCGGCCTCTTCGGCTCGTTCCAAGATATAGGTGGAGTAGATATATTCCATATCGAAGGGAGGGTCTTTGCGCATCAAGATCGTATCCAACGAGGAGAGCGGAGCGGATAGGGCGTTGCCCAAGCGATACCAGTCATGATCATCGTCGCTCACCTCGATCGGGTGCATATCGGCATGGGCATCGCCGTTTCGCAGATAAAGGCCGCCCATTTCGATGCAAAACAGGGACCAGCCCCGCTTTTTCGCAGCCCGCATCAACGCCAAGGTGGTGTCTTTTTTCGCTTCGATGGAAGCGGGGGGATCCATCACGATGCCCATCTTGACGTTCATTGTCGATTCCTCATGCTGTCTTTTTAGATTTGATCGGCCCGGTTTCAAACCGGGGCTTCGAGCACAGGCAAGCGATCCGGTGATCGTCGAGATCGCCAAGCACCGGGCAAGACACATTTTGCAAGCCTTTTACAAGGCTGCGGCGGATAACGGATCGATGTGAAGATCGCGCCCTATCGCTTGCCGGTTGCGAACGATCTTGCAAGGCGGACTCGATCGATTCCAAGCATCGACCCGTCGACAAAGGCGATCTTTGTCCGTAGAAACTCTCCATCGCTCGAATTTTCCACGAAGGGATCGAAATTCCTTTGCGGTAGGCTACTATCGTATCCATGATCTCGCCCCTTCGCATCGCCACCCGTCGCAGTCCCTTGGCTTTGACTCAGGCCGAATTCATCGCCCGTGCGCTCGGCGAGCGATACCCCGATATCGATATCGAGTTGCTGCCGATTCGGACCACCGGCGATCGCTTGCTCGATGCCCCCTTGGCCCGCTTCGGGGGCAAGGGCCTGTTCATCAAGGAACTCGAGCAGGCGCTGCTCGACGGACGGGCCGATCTTGCGGTGCATTCGATGAAGGATGTCCCGGTGGAGTTGCCGGCGGGATTGGCTCTGCCGGTCATCACCGCTCGCGCCGACCCCCATGATGCCTTGGTATCGAAGCGCTTCGATAGCCTTCGAGCGCTACCGCCCAAGGCGCGGATCGGCACCTCCAGCTTGCGTCGGCGTTGTCAGTTGGCGGCCCATCGCCCCGATTTGACGATCGATGTTTTGCGAGGGGGGATCGATACCAGGATCAAACGTCTTGCCGCCGGGGATTTCGATGCCATCGTCCTTGCCGTCGCCGGGCTCGAGCGGGGAGGATATGAAAAGCATATCAGCGAGATTCTGCCGGAGTCGATCATGCTCCCCGCGGCGGGCCAAGGAGCCTTGGGGATCGAGTGTCGCGCCGATGATGCTCGCATCCGGGAGTTGATCGCCCCCTTGGCCTGCCCCGACAGCACCCGTTGCGTGGAAGCGGAGCGGGCCTTCGGACGCCTTCTCGACGGAGGGTGTCAGATGCCGATCGCGGCCTTCGCCACGCTGCGCAACGGGGGCTTGGCTTTGCGGGCCTTGGTGGCGAGCCTCGACGGGCGTCGGGTGCTGCGCACCGAGATCGAAGGCGGCATCGACGATCCCCGAGGCTTGGGAACGAAGGCTGCGCAAGCGATGCTCGATCAAGGGGCGCAGGCGATTTTGGACGAGGTTCGCTCGGAACTCGAAGGCCAAGTCCTGGCCGATGCCCCTTCGCCTCCATCCGATCCCTCATCGCTCGGGCTTCGAAGGAGCGATTCGTGATCCGAGCGAGGACCGACGCCGCCCCCCGAGCGAGGGCAAGCCCTCATCGTTCATCGGATCGGGGTCCCCGGATCGAATCATCCGCCGCCGCAGATCGCATCTTCGAGGGTCGCTTGCAGGGGATGAGAGTGCTTGTCACTCGCCCGCAACCCTCGGCCGATGCCTTGGCCGAATCGCTTGGCCAAGAGGGGGCGTCGGCGATCTGCGTGCCCGCGATCGAAATCGTCCCCTTGCGCGAGGCGGCGATCGACGTCTTTTCTCCCGCCCCCGATGAGCCGGCGATATTCACCAGCGTCCCCGCGGTCGAGTTTTTCTTCGCGCAGACGTTTTCCGCGCCGCCGAAGGAGGCCTTGATGCGACTGCCGCGCGCGGTCTTCGCCATCGGCCTGGCGACCGCCGCCGCCTTGAAGGAGCGAGGGGTTACCGAGGTTCTCTTGCCGCCGAGGGGAGGCTTCGACAGCGAGGGATTGCTCGCCGCTCCCGCACTTGCCGCCCGGTATATCCGCAGGCGAAGGGTGTGGATCGTCAAAGGGGAGGGTGGCCGTCGATTGCTGGGCGATACCTTAAGTCGGCGCGGTGGGATCGTTTTCGAGATCTGTCTTTATCGTCGCCGGGCTCCGGCGGGGCTGGCAAGCGCCCTCGACGATCTCGGGCACCGGGGTGCCTTCGCCTCCATCGATGCGATCACCGTCGCCAGTGTCGCCACTTTCGATTATTTGCTCGCAGCCACCGATCGAGCCCGAGCGTGGCTTGAAGATATCCCGCTGGTCGCCGCCGGAGAGCGGGTTGCGAGCGCGATTCGTTCCCAGCGATTCGAGCGAGTCGTCGCCGCCGCCGATGCAAGCCATGCCGCTTTCGTCGAGGCTCTCGTTGCCATTCGCCATTCGACCGGCGACGAGGGCTTCGAGCGACGCTGCGGGGGCGGCAAGTGAATCGCGATATCCGCATCGGGCTCGAGATCGTCAACCGTCTCGGTCTGCACGCCCGCGCCGCGGCCAAACTCTCTTGTCTCGCCGCCACCTTCGACGCCGATCTTCGGTTGCGCCGGCAGGACGAACGCGAAGCCAATGCCAAGAGCATCATGAGTTTGATGATGCTCGCGGCGACGAAGGGAACGCGGCTCGAACTCGTGGCCCGGGGCGCGGATGCATCGGTGGCGGCGGCGGCGATCGCGGCTTTGGTGGCCAATCGCTTCGACGAGGCGGAATAGGGCGAATGAGAACCATCAACGGGATCGGCGCCTCGCCCGGTATCGCGATCGGGGTGATCGAGGTCTACGGCGGCCGTTTCCGGGAAGAGGTGATCCGCCGCGAGATAGAAGCCGACAAGGTGTCGCAGGAGGTGCGCCGTTTTCAGCGGGCGATCATCGAAGCCCGGCGAGAACTACGGGGGATCAAGAAAAAAATCCCCGCAGGCGCCCCGGCCGAGATCGCCGCTTTCATCGATACCCATCTGTTGATGCTCGATGACGAGATGATCGCTCGCGCTCCTTTGTCCACCATCCGCAACAAGCGCTGCAATGCGGAGTGGGCGCTTCGGATGGCGCGAGATGGTTTGGTCCAGGCCTTCGATGCGATGGACGATGACTATCTTCGTACCCGTCGAGATGATGTCGATCATGTGATCCAAAGGGTTTTCGCGCGGCTGGCCTCGCCCGGGGCGGCCAAGAACAAGATCCTTTTCGAGGTCGACGACAAACAAGGGGCCGGGAAAAAAGCGGTCAGAGATCGAATCGTCTATGCCGAGGATCTCAGCCCCGCCGATACCTTGCAGATGCCCCACGATCGAATCGCAGGCTTCATCACCGGCTTCGGCGGACCGAATTCGCATACCGCCATCCTGGCCCGTAGCCTCGACATACCGGCGGTGGTGGGGCTGCAACGAGGCGGCGGAACGGAATTCCTGCAGCCGGGGGAGGAGGTGATCATCGACGGGCGGGAAGGAAGCGTCGTCGTCGGCCCGGATTCGGATCGCAAGCGCACCTTCAACCGACAAAAGCGCGAGATCGCCCGGATCCGGGCGGTGCGGCGCAAGCTGCGCCGAGCCCCGACGATCAGCGCCGATGGCGAGAAGGTGAGCCTGCAAGCCAATGTCGAACTCCCCGGCACCGATATCGCCTCCGCCTTGCTTAGGGATAAAGTGGCGGGGATCGGCCTGTGTCGTACCGAGTATCTCTTTCTCAATCGAGAGACTCCTCCCGAAGAGCAGGAGCAATATGAGGTCTATTGCGATCTGCTCGCTCGACTCAAGGGCGCTGAAGTGACTTTCCGCACCCTCGACTTGGGAGCGGATCGGCCGGTCGAGGGGATGCGGACCCGGGCCCCGGCGGCCGCCAGTCCCGCCTTGGGCTTGCGGGCGGTGCGCCTGTGCCTTAAGAACGAATCCCTTTTTCGCCCGCAGATAAGGGCTTTGCTGCGAGCGGCGGCGAAAGGGCCGGTACGGATGATGATCCCGATGCTGGCGACCATCGACGAGCTGGATCGGGTGTTGAAGATCGTGCGGGAGTGCGAGAAGGAACTCGACGATCGAGGCGAGATTCGCGGCCGGCAGATGCCGGTGGGGGCGATGATCGAAGTGCCGGCGGCCGCGGTTTGCGCCGATATTTTCGCCAAGCACCTTGATTTTTTATCGATCGGCACCAACGATTTGATCCAGTACACCTTGGCCATCGATCGGGTCGATGACGAGGTCAGCGATCTCTACGATCCCCTCCACCCGGCGGTATTGCGTTTGATTTCGACCACGATCGCCGCCGGGCGCAAAGCCGGAATTCCGGTATCGATGTGCGGCGAGATGGCGGGGGATGCGCGCTGCACCAAGCTCTTGTTGGGGATGGGGTTGCGGGAGTTCTCGGTGCACCCCAGCGCGTTGCTGGAGATCCGTCAGGCCATCGGCGCGGTGCGTATCCCCGATGCCCTTCGCTTGGCCCGACATGTCGTTCGCGCCGCTCGCACCAAGTCGCGTCGCTCCCTGCTCGAAATCCTCGATCGCGATCTTACGACCGATGCGCTCTCGAAGCCGAAAAGCCAAGCGATTTGAATGGGCATCGCTTCGGCACATATTTCGGTACATAGCGAAGGCGCTTTTCGGTTGCCGTGTTTTTTCAATCCCCGGGATCGATTGAGGGTGGAGCCGGACCGCCGGATGATCCTCGGATGTCATGAGAGTGTCATGCCCGGGGCCTTGATCAAAGGAAGCGGAGGATGAGTCAGACCTCGAAGGAAGATTCGCGGGCGGAATTGCTTGCCCGGGTCCATCAATCGCTGGCCGCCGACCCTGCGTCCGATCTGCAGGATCTGCTTGCGGGAGTGCACCCGGGGGAAATCGCCTTCGTCCTCGAATCCCTGCCGCCGGGGGAGCGCGATGCGGTATGGCCGGCGATCGATCCGCAGATCTACGCCGAGGTCTTCGCCGAGCTTCAAGATGTGGTGCGCGCATCGAGGTTGGCGGAACTGCCGCCGGATCGGGTGGCGTGGATCGCCCGGCATATCGATCCCGACGATGCCGCGGATCTCTTGCAGGATCTTCCGGATGATTTTACCGACGAGGTGCTCGCAGCGCTTCCGGGAAGGGAGCGAAGACATTTGGAGGCGGTGCTTCATTACGAAGAGAACACCGCCGGGGGGTTGATGAACCTCGATACGCTGGTCACCCGTCCGGAACGACGCTTGGACGAGGTGCTGCGCCGCTTGCGCGAACGCGGAAATATCCCGGAAAAGACCAACCGCTTGTTCGTCATCGATGGCCAGGGCATCTATCTCGGCTCGCTGCGTTTGGCCGATCTTCTCATCAACGATCCCGAAAGCGTCGTCGAGGATTTGATGCTGAGCGATTTGCCGGCCCTGCCTGCGAGCATGGAGGACAGCGAAGTCGCTCGGCTCTTCGAGCAGCGCAATCTATTCACCGCTCCGGTGATCGATGCCGAGGGAACGCTGGTCGGGCGCATCACGGTCGACGATATCATCGATGTCATCCGCGAGGAGGGCGATCATTCATTGATGAGCATGGCCGGGCTCAACGAGGAGGAAGAGCTCTTCTCTCCGGTGATCGACGCTGCGCGCGCGCGTTTGTTGTGGCTTGCGGCCAACCTCGCCACCGCCTTCGTCGCGGCGTGGGTCTTCGGTCTTTTCGAGGCCACGATCCGGGAAATCGTCGCCTTGGCGGTGTTGGTGCCGGTGGTGGCGAGCATGGGAGGGATCGCGGGGATCCAGACCCTGACCCTCGTCATCCGGGCGCAGAGCCTGGATCGGGTCGGCCGCGCCAATTTCGGGGCCTTGATGATGCACGAGCTTCGCGTGGGGCTGATCAACAGCGCGATTTGGTCGACGGTGGTGGGATTGGTCGCTTGGCTGTGGTTCGATCGACCGATCCTCGGGGCGGTGGCGGCCGGGGCCTTGGCGATCAATTTCATGAGTGGAGTCATGTCGGGGGCGATCATCCCCGTCCTTCTCAAGCGCATGAAGATCGATGCCGCATTGGCCGGAGGGGTGATCCTCACCACCGTGACCGATGTGGTCGGCATCTTCGCCTTGCTGGGAATGGGCTCTTATTTCCTGCTCGGGTGAGGCTGGCCCTTTGGTGTCCGCGAATCGAGTCTTTGCCGAGGACGATCGCCGAGAAACGAAGAAGCGAGCGAACGAGCGAAAGGGTTTACCAGTCGATGATCGACCAGTGCGGCAGTCCCTCTTTCGAGGGCTCGAGTTCTTTCGATGGGCTTTCGATGCGCCCGTTGCCGTCGGCATCGATCAGCCAGTAGCGGGGAAAGACCCCGGGCTGTATTTTCACCGCCTGCAAGCGTCTTTCCCCCGGATATTCGGTGATCCATCGCTCTTCGATGCCATCGGGGGTCTTCTCGGTCGGGCTGTCGAGCGAGGGGGTGAACGCCGGGGCGAGGGCTTGGCCGCTTTGAATCTGCGGGGGCGGCGGTGGAAGATCGAGCAGGGATTCGAGCCTTTGCGTCGAATCGTCGGCCTGTACGCCCGCGCCGCCGACGATGCAGGCGACGATGAGCAGCGATGATCGGAAAAAAGCGCGATCGCAAGGGCGCATGATCGGGTTCTCCTCGATGGATCCGGGGTGGGCCATCATCGATCCCCGGCTTTTGAAAATCTCGGAATTGTCGCGGATGTCGTCGAAGGAACGATCGGCAAGGCGAGAGAGCCCGATCGCGATGAACGATCGGGTATTTTAGGGCCGGGGATAATGATCGCTCGGTCGATCATCGCTCGCCGCCGATCATCGACAGCATCGATGATCGGATGATCGCCGAAAAGCGTTTCGACCTCCGCTCGCCTCGAACCTGCGCACTATACTGCCATGAACGGCATCGTGCGCCTTTTATCGGCTCGATAACAGCGGATGAAATCATCTTGGACAATGCGAAAAAAGGCAAGGATATGCCCGAAGAACGCCCTCGTTTGGTCTTGGTGGATGGATCCTCGTATTTCTATCGCTCCTACCATGCACTGCCTTCGCTCAACAATTCCGCCGGGCAGCCGACGGGGGCCATCTACGGAATGACGCGGGTGATGCAGCAGCTGCGGCGGCGTTATGCCCCGACCTACGCCGCGGTGGTCTTCGACGCCCCGGGCAAGACCTTCCGCGATGCGATCTACCCCGCCTATAAAGCGAATCGACCCTCGATGCCCGACGAACTGCGGGCGCAAGCGGATCCGACCCGCGATATCGTGAAGGCTCTGGGCTATCCGATGCTGATGATCCCCGGGGTCGAAGCCGATGATGTGATCGGCACCTTGGCGATCGGAGGGCGCAAGGCGGGAATGGAAGTGCTGATCTTCAGCGGTGACAAGGATATGGCGCAGCTGGTCGGCGATTCCATCTTTTTGATGCGTCCGGTCGATCGCAAGGCGGCGGGGGGTGGATCGGCGGAGGAAGTCCGCCTCGATGCGAAGGGGGTGCATGAGAAATACGGCGTGCCCCCGAAATTCATCATCGACTATCTGGCTCTGGTCGGGGACAGCTCCGACAATGTTCCGGGGGTGCCCAAGGTCGGGCCGAAAACGGCCGCGAAATGGCTGGCCGAATATCGAGGACTCGATGGCCTTGTCGAGCATGCGGATGAAATCCAAGGCAAGGTCGGCGAATCCCTGCGCGCAAGCCTGGGGCAGATACCGCTTTCGAAGGATTTGGTGACCATTCGCTGCGATCTGGATCTGGATGCCGCTCTTTGCGATCTGGCATTGAAAGAACCGGATCGAGAACGGCTGGTCGAGCTTTACCGGCTATTCGAGTTCAAGACTTGGCTCAAAGAACTCGAGTCCGAAGAAATCGAGGGATCGAGCCCTGCGGACGATCGCAATGCCGGTGACGATGAATCGACGGCGAGCGATTTCGGTGCCGCCCTTCGCATCGATACCGTTCTCGACGAGGCTCTGCTCGATGTTTGGATCGAGCGCCTGTCGTCGGCGACGGAGGTGGCGATTGCCCTCAAGACCACCACATCTCGGTATATGAGGGCGGTTCCGGTCGGTCTTGCCTTTTGCATCGAACCCGGACATGCAGCCTATATCCCCCTGGGGCATGACGCTCCGGGGACGCCGGAGCAGCTTGCGCCCAAGCGGGTTCTGCAAAGGCTGCAACCGGTGCTCGAATCCGAATCGCCTCGGAAGATCGGCCAGAACCTCAAATACGATATCAGCGTTCTTGCGCTTTCGGGGATCGATCTATCGGGGGTCGCCTTCGATACCATGCTCGAATCTTACGTCTTGGATAGCACCGTCAACCACGATCTCGATTCGCTGGCCGAGCGCTACCTCTCGCACCATAAGACCCGCTACGAGAAGATCGCCGGGCGCGGTACGAAACGGCTCTCCTTCAATGAGATAACGATCGAGCAAGCCGCCGCTTATGCCGCCGAGGAGGCGGAGTTGAGTTTGCGCTTGCACCGGGTTCTTCGCTCGCATCTGCAAGCGCAGCCGGTGCTGGCCGGTCTTTGCGACGAGATGGAAATCCCGTTGGTGCCGATCCTTTCGCGTATCGAGCGAAACGGCGTGAGGGTGGATGCGAAAAAACTGCGGGCGCAAAGCGAAGAACTGGCATCGAAGATGCACCAGATCGAGAAGTCCGCTTATGCCCAGGCGGGCCGGGCTTTCAACCTCGCCTCGGCCAAGCAGATCCGCACCATCCTCTTCGACGAGATGGAATTGCCGGAACTCGGCAAGACCCCCAAAGGGCAGCCATCGACCTCGGAATCGGTGCTGCAGGAGCTGGCGTTCGGGCATGAACTCCCGCGGCTGATCCTTCGGCATCGGGCATTGAGCAAGCTCAAATCGACCTATACCGATGCCTTGCCGGAGTGCATCGATCCCGGCACCGGGCGGGTGCATACCAGCTACCACCAGGCGGTTGCATCCACCGGTCGTCTTTCTTCGTCGGATCCGAATTTACAAAATATCCCGGTGCGCACCCCCGAGGGGCGACGTATCCGCCAGGCCTTCGTCCCCGACGAGGGTCACCTGCTCTTGGCCGCGGACTATTCCCAGATCGAACTTCGGATCATGGCCCATCTTTCCGGCGACGAGGGACTTCGAAGCGCCTTCGCTTCCGGCATCGATATCCACCGCGCGACGGCGGCGGAGGTCTTCGGATTGGATATCGATGCCGTCGACGATGAATCGCGGCGTCGGGCCAAGGCGATCAACTTCGGCTTGATCTACGGGATGTCGGCCTTCGGGTTGGCGCGTCAGCTCGGTATCGATCGGGGGGATGCCAAACACTATATCGATCTCTATTTCTCCCGCTACCCCAAGGTGCATGACTATATGGAAAACGCCAAGGAATGCGCAAGGCAACGAGGTTTCGTGGAGACGGTTTTCGGTCGCCGCTTGCACTTGCCCGATATTCGTTCGCGCAACAATCAGCGTCGACAATATATGGAACGCACCGCAATCAACGCTCCGATGCAAGGCACCGCCGCCGATATCATCAAACGGGCGATGCTGTCGATCGATCGGTGGATCGCCGATAGCAAGGTTCCGGCGCGGATCATCATGCAGGTGCATGACGAGTTGGTTTTCGAAATCCCCAAGGGGGCGGTCGATGAGATAGCGCCTTCGATCAAGCAGCGGATGAGCGAGGCGGCGCAGCTTCTCGTGCCTTTGGAGGTGGATATCGGCATCGGGGAGAATTGGGACGAGGCGCATTGAGGGCGCATCGGGGTCCCAAGCGCGAGCGGGCAGTGCAAGCGGGCAGTGCAAGCGCCGATTACAGGCGATAGGGCGAGTATCCGTTGCGAAGATCGCTCGCTGCGATTTTCATGCGCTTCGCCATTCGAAAGGGCTCGGTTTTTTTTCGAATCAGGTCGAGACGACTTCCTTCTCGGCGAGAATTCGCTGCCGCGCCTCTTTTTCTCGCTCGGCGAGGTCGAAGCCTTCGAGCAGGTGAGCGATGGCCTCGCTCTCTTGATAAAGGGGGGCGATCTCGGCCAGGTAAGCAAGGACCGGCGGGATATCGTCGAGATAACGAGCCTTGGCATCTCGATGCCATAGCCGGGCGAAAATTCCGACGATCTTCAGATGGCGCTGGATCCCGGTGAGATCGAACCAGCGATGAAAGCGGGCGCGATCGGCGGGGATAAGCCTATGGGCCACGCTGAGTTCATGGATGCGATCCACCCACCGGCGTACCCGTTCGGCGGGCCATCGAATATAGGCGTCGCGCAGCAAACTGACCGCATCGTAGGTGATCGGGCCGGCCACCGCATCTTGAAAGTCGATGATGCCGGGGGAGAGGGGCGGGGTCGATCCTTGTCGGGTCTGCGAGATAGCCTGCGAGCGGGTCGTCGCTTTCGAATCCACCCCTAAGGATCGGTCGGCCATCGCCATCAGATTGCGCGAGTGGTAGTCGCGGTGCACGAAAACCCGGGGTTGTTCGAGGCAGATTCGAATCAGATCGTCGAAGCATTCGACGACGGCGCTTCGCAGATCTCGAGGCAGATCGATCCTCAAGTGCTCGGCCAAGAACCAATCGGTGAAGAGATCGAGTTCGGTGCGTAAAAGAGTGGCATCGAAGGGTGGCACCCGCGCTGCGGGGATGCGGCATTGCATGGCGACGATGGAGGAGATCGCGGCCTCGTAGAGGGCATCGGCGTTATCCTCGTCAAGGATATCGAAGTAGCTGCGATGGCCCAGATCTTCGAGCAGCAAAAAGCCCCTTTCGATATCTTGGGCATAAAGAGCGGGAACCCGAAGATTTGCGCGCCGTAGCAATTCCCCTATCGCCACGAAGGGGCGACAATCCTCCATTTGCGGCGGGGCGTCCATGGCGATCCGGTAGCCGGCGGTGCTTTCCACGCGATAGTAGGAGCGAAAACTCGCATCGCAAGACGCTCGCTCCACCGAGGACATATCGAGAATCCCGCCGAGCCAGTCGATGAGTTCGGCTCGTCGGGACGCCGGATCGGTGGTGATGGCCGGATCGGTGGTGATGGATAGAGGCATGGATCGTTTGCGCAAATCGATTCGGCTTTTTCGTGGCGGGTTTTTTCCTTGCCCCGGAGATCGTTCGCTCGATCGCTCGATCATCGTGCGCCGCCGCCGGCTGCGAGGGATCGATCGTCGATACTTTTCTCTGATAGGGCGAATTCTACCTGTGCGAACGGTGGTCTCGAGGCTTGTCTTTGCGATGGCATCGACGATCGGGTTCTTTCGCACATCATCATCGCCTGTCCGCATCATCGGCCTCGATCCGTATCGGGATTCGATATTTTCCGATACCGCTCGTTGCGGGCGCCGCCGTGCAAGAAGATGGAATCGGCGATGGCGTCATGTAAAATTGCGGGCCAGCGTCGATTCCCGCGATCGCTTTTCGCCCGGTCGTTTCTCGACATCCCCTTCGTCCTCGGCTTCGTTTGATGGCCCCTCGCGGGCGATATCGCGATCGAATATCAGCCAATGACCCCTTTGCTCGATGTCGAATCCATCGACGATGCCGCGCTGCGAAATGCGGCTGTCGAAGCGCTGAAGATCGAGGCCCGAGCATTGCTGGGCTTGGTCGAACGGGTGGACGATGCATTCGTGCGCAGCTGCCGGATGATCATCGACACCCGCGGCAAAACGGCGGTGATCGGAGTGGGTAAATCCGGCCATATCGCACGCAAGATCGCCGCGACCCTTGCCAGTACCGGAACACCGGCGCTCTTCGTGCATGCCGCGGAAGCGATGCATGGCGATCTGGGCATGATCGACGATCAAGATGCGGTGATCGCACTTTCCAACTCCGGTGAGAGCGATGAGGTGCTTGCGATCCTTCCGGCCCTCGAGACCTTGAAGGTGCCCTTGATCGCCCTGACCGGGAATCCGCACTCCCGCCTTGCGCGAAAGGCCGATGTGCATCTCGATGTCTCGGTCGAGCGCGAGGCCTGCTCTTTGAATCTGATTCCCACCGCCAGCACCACCGCGGCATTGGCGATGGGGGATGCCTTGGCCGTGGCCTTGGTGCGGGCAAGGGGTTTCGGATCCGATGACTTCGCGCGTTCTCATCCCGGTGGAAAGTTGGGGCGTCGGTTGTTGCTGCGAATAAGCGATGTGATGCACACCGGCGACGATATCCCCAAGGTGAGGACGAAGCGATCTCTCGCCGATGCCTTGGTCGAGATGACCCGATCGGGTTTGGGGATGACGGTGGTTGTGGATATCGAGGATCGAATCATCGGCATACTCACCGACGGCGATCTGCGCCGGGCCTTGGCCCGCGATCTCGATCTCAAAAACACCCCCATCGATCGCTTGATGACTCCCGATTGCATCAGCATCGCCCCCGATCGCTTGGCCACCGAGGCCGCGCGCTTGATGCGAAAGCGTGCGATCAACGCCTTGCCGGTGGTCGATGCTTGCAAAAGGGTGGTGGGGGCGTTGAATATGCACGATCTATTGCGAGCGAGGATCCTTTGAATGGCGTTTCCGCTCATCGGCAGATCGAGGCGAACGAGGGTGCAATCGGCGCCGGACGACTCGGTAAAATCCGGCGGGCGATCTCGAAGAGAAGGTGGTCGACGGATGTCGATCGCCGCTTTTTTGGTGGTCGCCGCTTTGGCGATCGGCTGGGTGCTGCAAGGAAGTCAGGTGGAGCCTTTGTCGCCCCCTTCTGCCGACGAGCCGGTGCAAGATGCCTATGTCGAGGGTTTCGTCTCGGTGCAAATGGATGATCGAGGACGCCCGCAGCGAAGACTCGAGGCGGAATCTTTGGTGCATTATCAAGACGGTAGGAGCCGGCTTGCGCAGCCTCGCTATCGATTTCGTGACCCCGATGGCGACGGGATTTGGTGGGCGCGCTCGGATCGAGGGTGGATCCTTCCGCTCGATGAATCGACATCGGCTACCGTCGATGGCGATGGGGACGATCGGATAGTGCGGCTTGCGGGCGGGGTCAATATCTGGCGCGAGGAGGATCCGAAGGTCGACGGCGCCGACTTCGATGTCTTCGCCCATGGGGAATCCGATCGAGAACGGGCCATCGATATCGTGGTCGACGAACTCGAGATCCGACCCGCCACAGGCTATGCCGGTAGCGATGCATTCGTTACCATTCGCACCCCCGGCAGTCGAACGCAAGGCAAAGGACTTCGCGTTTGGCTGAACGAGGGAAAGTTCACCCTCTTGTCTCGCGTGAGCACTCGCATCGATGAACTCGACCGCACCCTCTGAACGGATTCGACCCCCGGCGCCATCGGCGGCGAAAAGGATTTCGATCGCCGCGATCTTGTGGATCCTCTTCTCCTTCGCTTTTGCCCTTTCCACCGACTCGAACGAGCCGATCACCATCGAGGCGAATCGGGCCGAGCGCGACAATCGCGAACGGATGATGGTCTATGAGGGCGATGTGATCATCGAGCAGGGGACCCTTCGGATCCTCGGCGAACGGGTGGTCGTCCACTTCGATGCGAACGATCGGACCACGAGGATGATCGCCACCGGGACCCCGGCCCATATTCGTCAGCTCCCCGAAGGGGCCGATACCTACCGAGAGGCTTGGGCCAACGAGGTGGAATATCGCATCGGCGAGGAGCAGGTCGTGCTGACCGGGCAGGCTCGTTATGAGGAGGGCGGGGATCAGGTGCGGGCGGAGCGATTGGTCTACGACGTGCAAAATTCGAGCTTTCGCGCCTTCGGGAATACCGATGGTACTTCCTCGGGTGATGAGGCATCCGGGCGCGTTCGAATCACCATCGATCGAAGGGATTAGATTTCGTACAGGTCAGGGGAACGACGAGGGCGAATCGCATCGGGATCTGCGGTATTTTCGATCGCGCATCGCCGGATCGAAAGCCCGCTTTTCGAGACCTCCTTTCCCTTTTTCGATCATGGCTACCTTGGTTGCGCAAAATCTCGCCAAGCGCTATCGGCGTCGTCAGGTGGTAAGCGATGTCAGCCTTGCGGTACGAAGCGGCGAGGTGATCGGTCTGTTGGGGCCGAACGGAGCGGGCAAGACGACCAGCTTCCATATCATCATCGGTCTTGTGGCTTGCGACGAGGGAAGCGTGCGATTGGATCGGCGGGATCTGACCGATCGCCCGATGCATGTGCGGGCGCGGATGGGGCTCGGTTATCTTCCCCAAGAGCCCTCGGTTTTTCGCAGGCTCTCGGTGCGCGACAATATCATGGCCATTTTGGAGTCCCGGCGCGATATCGACGCCGCCCGACGAGAGCGGCAGGTGGCGAGCCTGATGGATGAATTCCAGATTTCCCACCTTGCCGAGCAGCGCGGAGAGAGCCTTTCCGGGGGGGAGCGACGACGGGTGGAGATTGCCCGGGCATTGGCCATCGAACCTCAGTTCATGCTCTTGGACGAGCCCTTCGCCGGGGTGGATCCGATATCGATCTTGGATATTCAGCGTATCATCAATCATCTGAGCGAACGGGGGATAGGGGTTCTGATCACCGATCACAATGTCCGAGAGACGCTCACGATCTGCGACTGGGCTTATATCGTCAACGAGGGTTCGATCATCTCCGAGGGTGATCCGCCGACCGTTCTCGGCGATCCTCAGGTACGTGATATCTATCTAGGTCAGGAGTTCCGAATGTGAGTGCATTTTTCAAAGCCCGAGTACGGCGTTCGAGGGGATGGTTGCGATTACATCGAAATTGCGACACTCTTCGTCGGACGACCGATTCTTCGATCAAATCACAAGGGATATCGCCATGCACATCAATCTCACCGGACGCCACGTGGATGTAAGCCCCGGTCTTCGCTCTTTTGTCATGCAAAAGCTCGAGCGGGTTGCGCGCCATTTCGATCAGATCACCAATATGCATGTCATCGTTTCGGCCGAAAAGCAGACCCATCGGGCGGAGGCGACATGGCATGTGGCGGGGGCGGATATGTTTGCCGAGGCATCGCATCCCGATATTCGAGGTGCCATCACCGTCTTGATCGATCGAATCGATGGTCAGGTACGCAAGCATAAGGATAAGAAGAGCGATCATCATCGAGCCGAGGTCGACAACCATGCCCTTCGAGAAAAAACCGCTCGACAACCGGAGGAGTCGGATGAACCGGGAGAATCGGAAGGCAGAATGGATGACGACGCCTAGCCTTGGGCGGCGTCATTCGACGGATATGAAGAGCCTTCCATGAATATGATCGAAGATATCCTCGCTCCCGAGAGCGTGCTTTGCGATGTACCGGCGACCAGCCGCAAACGGGTGCTCCAAGCGTTGGCGGAGACCATGACCCGAGCTTGCGAGGATGATCGACTATCCGACTCGGGGATGGTTTTCGATCGCCTCGTCGAGAGAGAACACCACGGTTCGACCGGTATCGGCCAAGGATGCGCTTTGCCCCATGCCTGTGTCGAAGGGGTGAGCTGCGCTTGCGCCGTTTTCTTGCAGCTGGCCGAGGGGGTGGATTTCGACTCCCCGGACGGAGATCCGGTCGATATCGTTTTCGGCTTGCTCTTGCCCCGGGCCTCGGAGGAAGATAACCGGCGACACCTCGAGGTCCTTGCGCTGATCGCCGGTCTTCTTTCGGATCAGGGGCTGCGCGACTCGCTGCGCTCTTCGAGCGAGCCGGGGCAAATCCGTCGGATCATCATCGATGCCGCCCGCAATACGAGCAAGCAAGGCGCGACGGCGAAGGCCTAGAACGCGATTATCGAAGCCAAGGCGCAAGGCGGGGGAAAAGCCGAGAAGGAGTAGGCCAAGAAAGGCCAAGAAAGAGCGAGTATCGATCCGCCGACATGCCACAAGGATCGATGCCGGATCTTCATATCAACGAATGGGGGAGGCGATCCTTCGCTTTGCGATCGATTCGGCTCGACGAAGCGGCGGTTTTTTGCTTCGGCGGCGCAAGGCTCTTTAATATGCTTGGTTCCATATCGGGCTCGTGTTTTTTCGATCAGGCGGGATTTTCGTCGCCGGGCATCCTCGCCGGGGGCCAAGATTTTAAGATCGCCTGCACCGCCGTGGCCAAGGGGATTGCGAAGAATATCCCCCAAAACCCCCACAACCCTCCGAAGACCAATACCGCGACCACGATGGCCACCGGATGCAGATTGACCACTTCCGAGAAGAGCAAGGGCACCAAGACATTCCCGTCGAGGATTTGGATGATGGTATAGGCGATCATCAGCCATGCGAAGTCGTCGGAGAATCCCCACTGAAAATAGCCGATGAT
This sequence comes from Thioalkalivibrio sp. HK1, assembly GCA_000583135.1. Lineage (GTDB taxonomy): Bacteria > Pseudomonadota > Gammaproteobacteria > HK1 > HK1 > HK1. The sequence continues at coordinate 17,142 of JFBG01000002.1, read as the reverse complement.
GGCCACCGGAAAGGTCACGGTTACCGCCCCGACATAGGGGATCACCACCGATAATCCGACCAATGCTCCGAGCAGCATCGAAAACTGCATCCCCATCAATGCGAAGGTCGTATAGCAGGTGATCCATACGATCAATATTTCGATCACCTTGCCTCGAACATAGTTGCCGAGTTGGATATCAACATCCGCCCATACCTTTCCCGTCAGACTCCGATCCGAGGGTAGGAAGTTCTTCACCCATTCGATGATCGCGATCTTGTCTTTGAGGAAAAAGAAGACCATCAAAGGCATCAGAATCAGGTAGACGAGCAGGGCGAGGATCCCCAATGCCGAGGAAAAGGTCACCTCCAGCGCTTGCTGCCCGAATCGTAAGGCTTCGGTACGGATCTGAGCGATGAGGTCGGTGACCTGCGCTTTGGATATCAGATCCGGATATTTTTCGGGAAGGGCCAAGAGCAACTCCTGTCCACCCCCCAAGATGGCGGGGAGCTGCTGCAGCAGTTCGCTTGCTTGGGATGAGAGCAAGGGGATCAGCCAGAAGATGACGAAGAGCAAAAGGGTCATGAAGGCGATGAAAACCACCAACACCGCGACCAAGCGCGGCAGGCGGCTTCGTTCGAGCAGACCGACCAGACTTTCCAATAAATAGGCGATGACGATACTGGCAAAAACCGGGGCGAGCATTCCCCCGGCGAAATAGATGATCGCAAAGCCACCGACGAGCACCGCCGCAAGGCTGATGACTTGCGGGTCGGAGAAATAGCGATCGATCCACGCTTTGATCGTTTCGGTCATGGAGTCGCCCTAGATGTCGATTTTTTCTCGACCGCCTTTTTGGAGCCGGCCACTCTCCTGCCGGTTCTTGGATGAGCGATTCACCGATGCCAAGGGCGAGATAGGGGATATCGGTCGATGCCGGATGGCCAAGTGGATAGCCCGTTGTCGACCCGTAGTCGATGGCATCGTTCCAAAGCCGATGCGATCGAAAAGACGAGGAGCGTCATTGACGCTGTTGTTGGATGCGCTGCAATCGCTTTTTTGCAAGGTCGGCTTGGCTTGAATCGGGGTAGCGATCGATCAGGCTTTCTAGCGTTTGTATCGCCTCTTCGGGGTTCTCGAGGGTATCTTGGATATAGCCGATCTTCAGCATGGCTCTCAAGGCGTTCAAGTTACCCGGATAGCGATCGACTAATTGTTTGAAAATTTGCAAAGCGGTCTCGTATTCCCGCTTGATATAGTGTGTTTCCCCCAGCCAATAGCGGGCGCTTCCCTCGTAGTTGCCGTTCGGATAGTCTTCGATGAATTGCCGGAAGGTGATCGAAGCATCCTCATAGCGCCGTGCTTTGAGCAAGGCGAAGGCGCTTTGATAGGCTTGTTGTTCGGCGATATTGTCCGAAAGGCTCGGTGCGGGTGCCGATGCCGTATTGCCGGATTCACCGTCGGCAGCATCGCCCGCTCCGGTGTCGGAGGTGGATGCGTCGGCCGACGCATCCAACGCAGTCTCGATATCCGTTGCCGATAAATCCGCCGATAAATCCCCGGCGGTGGACGATTGCTTCGATTCGAGTGCTTTTAGTTCCTTTTCCATCTCCAAAAAGCGCAGGATCTGGGCGTCCAAGGTCTCTTGCAAACGCTCGATTCGATGCTCTTGTTCCTCGATGCGGCCTTCGAGGTCGCGCACTTCCGCGCTGAGATTTTGTAGCTCGTCGAAGAGATTCAACAGGCTACCGGATTCGAAAAGACGCTCGAGACGTTTGAGGCGCTCGTCGATATCGCGGGTATCGGGGACCGGCGAGGTGGTCGGGGTGATGATCGCGTTTTGGGCAAAAGAGGATATCGGCGAAGCGATGCCGATCGCTCCGCCGAATATCCCTGCCAAGGTCAACAATCGTATCGATCGCATGAATTTCATCATTCTCTGGAGGTGTAGACGATTTCGACTCGGCGGTTGAGCTGCCATGATTCCTCATCCTGACCCTCGACCGCCGGGCGCTCTTCGCCATAACTGACGGTATCGAGTTGCTGTCCCGCCGCACCGAGGAATGCCATCAGCTGGCGTACCGCCCGGGCCCGTTTTTCACCGAGCGCGATATTGTATTCGCGGGTTCCGCGCTCGTCGGCGTGACCTTCGAGGGTGACTTGGGCCCCGGGATTTTCCGCAAGGTAAATCGCATGGGCTTCGACGATGGCCCGAGCCCGGCCGGGAATATCGCTGGAATCGAAGGCGAAGTAGATGATGCGATCCGCCAATATGCTATCGGGGTCGTCCAAGGGATGTCCCATCCCCCTTCGTTGCCCGCTCGACGATCCCGAATCCGATCCCGACATGCTGCTTTGGGAATCCGAATCGCTGCCCGAGCTTGCGCTCGATCCGGAGTCGGAACCCGAGCCCGAGCCCGAGCCCGATCCGGAATCCGATCCCGACATGCTCGGCGAGTCGGAGGCGCCATCCGTTCTTGAACCCGATCCCGAACTGTCCGAGCCCGAACTCGATCCGGAGTCGGCGCCGGAGGAGCCCCCGCCTTGGGAGTTTGAAAGCCCGGCAGCGCTGCCACTGCCGCTATCGAGACCGCTCGATGTGGCGGAGGAGCCGTCATTGCCCACCATGCTCGGCGCGGAAGATGACATATTTTCCGGATTGGTTGCTTGTTGTCCGCCGCAAGCGGCGAGGATTAGGGTGCAGGCGATAGCCGGAGCGAGCCTGAACAGGGAAAGAGACATGGTTTAATTCTCCTCGGTTAGCGCATTCAGCCGTCTGGCCATGAATAATGAAATTTCAGACCCGATGCACCAAGCGGGATCGGTCTTGGAGGAATTTCAAGGCGATCCCGATGCTTGTTCAGTCACGATAGGGCGACCATGCCGGCTCGCGCACCCGGTCGGGTTGGTCGGCCAGCTGCTGGCGAACGCTTCCGTCAGCGGAGACCGCCGCGAGAGCGGATTGTCCCCCGACGGTCGTTGTAGCATACAGGATCATGCTGCCGTTCGGGGCAAAAGAGGGTGATTCATCGAGCCTCGAATCGGTCAGGATCTGCAAATATCGGGTTCGAAGATCGAGCAAGGCGATCCGGAAACGGGATGATCCATCTCGATGGACGATAGCGAGTTTTTTCCCGTCGGGTGAATAAACCGCACGGGCATTGTAACTGCCTTGGAAGGTGATTCGTTCCGCCCGCCCGCCTTGGGAGGAAATACGGTAGATCTGCGGCCTGCCGCCCCGATCCGAGGTGAATACCAGATGGCGACCGTCCGGAGACCACGAGGGTTCGGTATCGATCGCGCTGTTGCGGGTCAGGCGCCTTATATCCTTGGATTTTAAATCCATGACGTAGATCTCGGGATTGCCGTCCTTCGAAAGCACGATCGCCAAGGATTCCCCGTCGGGAGAAAAAGCGGGAGCGCTGTTGATGCCGGAAAAGGAAACATAGGATTCCCGTAGTCCGGTGGATACCTCTTGAACATAGATCGCCGGGCGGTTGGATTCGAAGGATACATAGGCCAGATGGCTTCCGTCGGGAGACCAGGAGGGGGACATGATCGGCGAGTCGGACTCCAAAACCGCGCGCGGTGCATGGCCGTCGATATCCGCGATATTGAGGATATAGGTCGAGGAATCGTCATCGCTTTTTTGTTCGGTGATGTAGGCGATCCGGGTATCGAAAGCGCCTCGCACCCCGGTGATTTCATAGTAGATCTCGTCCGCGATCTGGTGTGCCACCCGTCGGGTTTCGCTCGCCGGGTAGGTGATGCGAAGAGCGGTCAGCTGGTCTTGGAGCGGTACGTCATAAAGGCGAAATTCCACCACATAGAGGCCATCGGCCCCCGAGGTGATACTGCCGATGACCAGATAGCGGGCGGCGAGCAATCGCCAATCCCCGAATTCGATTTCATCGTGCCTGGTGGGACGACTCGGCAGATCCTCGAAGGGCAGGGGATCGAAAAGCCCCGTTCCTGCGAGATCTGATGAGATGATCGATGCCATATCCGCATTCGGCGAATCCCCTCGCTCGGCCTGCCAAGCGAAAGGAATCACCGCGATCGGTTGACTGGCATCGCTGCTGCGGGTGATCTTGAAGGTGATGACCGCTTCGGCGCCGCTTGCGAAGCCAAGCGCCACCGACAGCGACAATAGAGCGAGCACCCGAATCGAGGCGATCGGCATCCTAACCTCCCTCGGGGGCGAAGGTGATCACGATCTCGCGATCGAAAATCGAGGGATCCGAGGGCGCAGGCAGGATTCCGGTCGCCCGCACCGCGGCCTCCACCGAGCGATCGAAAAGGGGGTTGCCGCTGCTATTGAGCACTTCCACGCTCACGATTTCACCGCCGGGCAACTGCTCCACCTTGACCACGCATAACAGTCCGTCCGGAGTGCCAGGAGGCCTGATCCACTCGCCCTCGATCTTGCGACGGATGGCGTCGACATATCGTTTGCGCGCCGCCTCGATCAAGGCGTTGCGCTCTCTTTCGAGCCGCTCTTCGTCGCTTCGAATGGCATCGGCAAGGGCGCGCTGCTCCTCCGTCAGGCGCTGATCCTCTTCGGCCCGTTGTCGAGCCAAGGCTTCCGCCTTTTGGCGTTCGGCTTCGGCTTGTTGTCGGGCGGCCTCGGCCTTTTGTCTTTCCTCTTCCGCTATTTGTCGCTCGGCATCGATTTGCGCTTTTTCGGCCTCGGCGCGTTCTTTTTCGATCTCGATATTTTGCCGCTCGGCCTCGGCTTGCTGCCGAGCGGCCTCGGCCACTTGGCGCTCGGCTTCGGCCTTTTCTCGGGCGGCGTCGATATTTTGTCGCTCTTGTTCGGCTTGTTGACGAGCGGCCTCGGCCGCTTGGCGTTCGGCTTCGGCTTTTTGCCGCTCGGCATCGACGAGCGCCCTTTGCGTCTCGGCGCGTTCTTTTGCGATCTCGATATTTTGCCGCTCGACCTCGGCTTGCTCTCGGGCGAACTCGGCGGCCTGCCGCTCGGCCTCGGCTTGTTGCCGTTCGGCCTCGGCGCGTTGTTTTTCCGCCTCGGCATGCTGCCGCTCGGCCTCGATATTTTGTCGATCGACCTCGGCTTGTTGTCGGGCGAGTTCCGCCGCTTGGCGCTCGGCTTCGGCTTTTTCTCCGGCGGCTTCGGCGAGCCGCTTCTCGGCCTCCACCCGCTGTCTTTCCTCCTCGGCGCGCCGCTTATCCTCTTCGGCTTGTTGTTTTTCCGCTTCGATGATTTGCCGCTCTCGTTCGGCTTGTTGTCGGGCGAGTTCGGCCGCTCGTTGTTCTTCTTGGGCTTTCAGTTTGTCTTCCTCGGCGCGCCGTTTTTCCATTTCGACCCGGAGTCTTTCGGCCTCGGCTTGTTGACGTTCGCTCTCGACCCGTTTTCTTTCGGCTTCGATGCGTCGGCGCTCGGCTTCGATGCGCTGTTTTTCCGCTTCGGCGCGCCGCTTCTCGACCTCGATGGCTTGCCGTTCGGCCTCGGCCTGTTGTCTTTGCTGTTTTGCGATCTCGGCCTGCCTTCGCTCTTGCTCCGCTTGTTGTTTGGCCAATGCCTCTTTGCGTAGCCGATCCTCCTCGGCCTTCCTTGCGGCGATCTCGGCGTTTTTTCTTTGATTCTCCAAGCGCTGTTTTTCCGCTTCGGTGCGTTGTTTTTCAAGCTCCGCCAGCCTTCGCTCCTCTTCCGCCTTTTCTTGGGCGAGCGCGGCGCGTTTTCGTTCCTCCTCGGCCTTTTTCTTTTCCGCTTCCAAGCGTTCTTTCTCGGCTGCGGCTTTCTTGCTCTCCTCTTCGGCCTTCTTTTTCTCGGCCTCCAAGCGTTTTTTCTCGGCCGCGGCTTTCTTGCTTTCCTCTTCGGCTTTCTTTTTCTCGGCTTCCAGACGTTTTTTCTCGGCTTCGGCCAGCTCCTTTTCCTCTTTGCGTTTCTTTTCCAGCTCAGCCAATCGCTGCCTTTCCCGCTTCTCTTTCTTTTCCAGCTCGGCGATGGCCTTTTCCCGCTCGGCTCGCTCTTTCTCAAGCGCGGCCAACTGCTCGGCTCGCTCGGCCTCCTCTTGGCGACGCAACTCCTCGATTTCCTCGGCGATCAGACCCTCGTCGATGATCACCGCCTCGACCGGCTCCGTCGAGGAAAGGGTGCGGCTCGAAAAAGAGACGGGGAGGTATTCCAGCCTGACCAAAAGGATCCCGGCGATCACTGCATGCAGCAAGATCGCAAGGGAAATGGGCAGCAGGCGAAAAGGCCCTTTCATCGATCGTCGTTCCCGGAGAACTCGGTCATCAGCCCCACGCTCGGCGCCCCGGAGCGCTGCAATATGGTCATCAGGCTCACCACGGTCCCATAAGAGACATTCTGATCCCCGCGCACCACCACCGATGTTTCCGGACGATGGCGAAGCAGGGCGGCCACCCGAGCCGCGAGGGTCGCCGGATCGACGGGATCCCCTCGATCATCGCCGAAATCGAGATAATAAAGTCCTGCGGAATCGACGGTGACCACCAGCGGTTCTTGCTGTCTGGTATCCAAGGGTTCGGCCGCCGCTTGGGGTAGATCGACCTTGACGCCCTGCGAAAGGAGAGGGGCGGTGACCATGAAGATCACCAACAGCACCAACATCACGTCAATATAGGGAACAACGTTGATCTCGCTCATCGGACGTCGTCGGATACGCGGCCGTTTTTGCATGGAGAGGCATTCCTTTCGATGATGGAGACGATATCGAGGCGAGGATGTGAAATTTCAAATCGATGAGCGAGATTCGTTATCGATCCGCCGACATGGGATCGAAAAAACACGCTCGATCGCCGGTCTTCGCTTTTGAAATCAACTCCGGCCTTGGCGCTGCAAGATGGCCGAGAATTCCTCCACGAAGTTATCGTAGCGGTTGTTCATTCTCTCGACATCGTGCACCAAGCGGTTATAGGCGATGACCGCGGGGATCGCGGCGAACAGCCCCATGGCGGTCGCGATCAAGGCCTCGGCGATCCCCGGGGCGACCATCGAAATGGTGGCTTGCTGCACTGTCCCGAGCGCGCGAAAGGAATTCATGATCCCCCAGACCGTGCCGAAGAGGCCGATATAGGGGCTGGTCGATCCGACGGTGGCGAGGAAGGAGAGATGGCTTTCCATATCGTCGATCTCGCGGACGAGGGCGGTTCGCATCGAGCGCTCGGCCCCTTCGATCATTTCGCGCGGATCGGTGCCCTCCACATTCTTCCTCCGGCCGTATTCCTTGAAGCCGGAGTAGAAGATCATCTCCATCCCTTTGAGCAATTCCTGGCGTCGATCCAAGCGATTGTAAAGCTCGATGAGTTCCACCCCCGACCAGAATTGCTCGTCGAATCGGTCGGCGATCTTGATGGTCTGGCGGATGGAGAAGCGCTTGTGGATGATGACGGTCCAAGAGGCGATGGAGGTCACGAACAGCCCGATCATGACGAGCTGAACCACGATGCTTGCTTCGAGCATCAATTTGATGAGGGAGAGATCCGTATCCAAGATTCAAACTTCCTTCGAAGTCGGTGTTTGGAGGTTTCGCCCCGGAATGATTTTTACAAACACACGGGCATCCATAAAGGGGGATTCTAATCCCGTATAGACATCGATGACGGATGATCGTCGAAAACTATCGAAAGCCCATCGATTCCCAAGGGCCGAAAATTTGGCTCGATGAGGGGTTTCGAAGATGGAATCAAGGCATGGAAGGGCCCTTGACGCGCATTTTTTTCGATGATGAGATGCTTTCCCGATGGCATCTTCGTTCAAATTCTCAAGTCCGTGTGAAGAGATCCGGCTCGGGCTCGGCGGACTCGCCCTTCGGCATCTCGTATCCGAAATGCTCCCATGCGCTGCGGGTGGCGATGCGCCCTCTGGGGGTGCGCATCAGCAATCCCTGTTGGATGAGATAGGGCTCGATGACATCCTCGATCGTGTCCCGTTCTTCGGCGATGGCGGCGGCGAGATTGTCGACCCCGACCGGCCCGCCATCGAATTTGCGGATGATCGCCAGCAGCAATTTGCGATCCATCGGATCCAACCCGCTTGCATCCACATCCAATAGATCGAGGGCGGATCCAGCCGTTTCGAGATCGACCTGCCCCTTGGCCCGCACATCGGCGTAGTCGCGGATACGACGCAACAGACGGTTGGCGATGCGAGGGGTGCCGCGGGAGCGAGAGGCGATTTCCTTCGCTCCGGTGGAGGAGATATCGACCCCCAGGATATCCGCCGAGCGCCGGATGATATGGGCGAGATCGGCGACGGAATAGAATTCGAGGCGCTGCAAGATGCCGAAGCGATCCCGCAGCGGGGAGGTCAGCATCCCGGCGCGGGTGGTGGCCCCGACGAGGGTGAAGGGGGGGATATCGAGTTTGATCGAGCGCGCCCCCGGCCCTTCGCCGATGACGATATCGAGCTGGTAATCCTCCATCGCGGGGTAGAGGATCTCCTCGACCGCGGGATTGAGACGGTGGATCTCGTCGATGAAGAGCACGTCCTTGGCTTCGAGGTTGGTCAGCAAGGCCGCGAGATCGCCGGAGCGCTCGATGACCGGTCCTGCGGTCTGGCGCAGATTGACCCCCATCTCGTTGGCCACGATATGCGCAAGGGTGGTCTTGCCCAGCCCCGGGGGGCCGAAGATCAGCAGATGATCCATCGCCTCTTCCCGGCGCCGGGCCGCTTCGATGAAGATCCCCATCTGCTCGGCGACCTTGGGCTGGCCCCGATATTCGGATAAAAAACGCGGACGAACGCTGCGGTCCAGCAATCGATCTTCGGGTTTTTGTCGGGCGTTGACGATCCGATCGGCTTGTTCGAAGTCGGCCTCGTTCGTGCCCTCTTTTCCGGCGGCCATCATCGGGCCATCCCCCGCAAGGCGATACGTACGATCTCCTCGCTCGGCAGGCTTTCCCTATCCGGTATTTGACTGACCCGGCGGGTGGCTTCGGGGGGCTTGAGACCTAGGGCGATCAGGGCCTTGATCGCCTCCGCCGCCGGTTTGTTCGCCGCAACAGAAGGGCTTTGGGGGATCCGCTCGTCGGTGGCCAGATCAGCGAACTCCGATCCGAATCGATCTTGCAGTTCCATGACCAGGCGCTCGGCGGTTTTGCGGCCGATCCCGGGTAGACCGGCAAGACGCACGCTATCGCCTTGAAGCACGCAGCGGACGAATTCCTGCGCCTCCATCCCCGACAGGATCGCCAAGGCGAGTTTGGCCCCGATACCGCCGACGCGCAGCAGTTGACGAAAGATATCCCGATCCCGACGATATTGAAAGGCGAAGAGCTGCGAGGCGTCTTCGCGCACCAGATGGTGCAGGTGCAGCGATACCTCCCGACCGATTTCGGGCAGGGCGCCGAAAGTGGTCATCGGCGCTTGCATCTCGTAGCCGATCCCGCCGGCCTCCACAATCAACGAAGGGGGGTGTTTCTCGCGCAGAACCCCATGTATCCAAGCGATCATTCATTCACCTCGATTGGGCGATGCTTGAACGAGCGAGGTCTCGGTCGGCGTCCGAAAGGGGGCGAAGCGGCGTTCGGCGACAGGGGCGCGCCCTCGTGCTTGTCTGCGCTCGATCGCGTTGTTTCCCCGCCTTGTTTTTTGGCCAAGGCCAAGCGGGCGCGCCGCGCGAAGGAGGTTCGTAAATGCGCATGGCAGATCGCGGTGGCCAAGGCATCCGCCCGATCCGGCTGCAAGGGCTCGGGCAGCGAAAGGAGCATTCGGATCATGTGCTGGATTTGTTGCTTGGAGGCATGCCCGCGCCCGCTGACCGCTTGCTTGATCTCGTTCGGTGAATATTCGTGGATATCAAGCGAATGCGTCGCCCCCGCGAGGATCGCCACCCCCCGCGCCTGTCCGAGTTTGAGGGCGGAGGCGACATTGCGATGGACGAAGACCTGCTCGATCGCGAATTCATCCGGGGCATGGGTTCGGATGAGATCCCCCAAGGCATCGAAAATCGTCAACAGGCGCTGCGGCCAAGTCCCGCCGGCGCTGTGCACGAAGCCGCTGGCAACGTGGTGGAGCTTGGGGCCGTCGCTGTCGAGGATGCCGTAGCCGGTGGATCGCGAACCCGGATCGATGCCGATGATTCGCACTGTTTTCGATCCCGTGGACATTCAGCCGATCGAGTCCAGGATATCGTCGGGAATATCGGCATTGGAATGGACCTGCTGCACATCGTCGAGATCGTCGAGCAGATCCAGCAGGCGCATGATTTTTTCGGCGTTGCCGGCGTCGAGACTTACGTGATTCGACGCCCGCATCGTTACTTGCGATTGCTCGGGCTCGAATCCGGATGCGATCAACTCCTTGCGGATTTCTTCGAAGCCATCGGGGTTCGTGATGATATCGAAGGAACCGTCCTCGTTTGCGATGACGTCATCGGCGCCGGCCTCGATCGCCACTTCCATCAATCGCTCCTCGTCGGTTTTGGGCCCCAAAGAAATCACCCCGGTGCGGGTGAATAGATAGGATACCGAGCCCCCGGCTCCCAAGTTGCCGCCGCAGCGACCGAAGGCGTGGCGGACCTCGGCAACGGTGCGATTGCGGTTGTCGGTGACGCAATCGACCATCACCGCCGTGCCTCCCGGGCCATATCCCTCGTAGCGGACTTCCTCGAGGGTATCGGCTCCGGCCTCACCGGTGGCGCGTCGGATCGCTCGCTCCACCGTATCTTTGGGAACGTTGCCGGCGTACGCTTTTTCCATCGCCAGCCGCAGTCGCGAATTACCCGTCGGATCCCCGCCGCCGTCTCGAGCGGAGATGGTCACTTCGCGGATGAGTTTGGTGAACAGCTTGCCTCGCCGGGCGTCTTGCGCCTTCTTGCGATGCTGGATATTTGCCCACTTGGAATGGCCGGCCATGTCGGTGATGGAGTCGGTGATGGGTGATGGAAGAGTCGAGGAGGAAGAGATCGCCGAGCAAACCGAGTCCATTGAAAGCCCGGCCCATCGATCGATTGTTCTCGACGGGCTTCGCCGATGGATCTCGTCGATGGATTTCGCACAATCGTTCGTCGAAGCCTCTTGGGAAGAATGCTATCCAAAGGGAATGTTATCAAAATGCGCATCCTCGTCGATCCTCGAAGATGCGCCGTCTCGTGTTCACCCGTCGTTGCCCAATCCCTTATCGCTCGTCGATGACAGCCCCCGCCGATCTCATGCCCTCGATCGCTTTTGCAAGCGAGCCATCGAGATCGATGGCCCGACATAGATCGCCTCGCACCTTCACATCGTAGCCGAGGCGGCGGGCATCGAGCACCGAATAGTTGACGCAAAAATCCGTGGCCAGACCGACCACCGTCAAATCGAAGATGGCGCGCGTTTTCAGATAACCATCCAATCCGGTGGGGGTTCGGTGATCGTTATCGAAAAAGGCCGAGTAACTGTCGATCGAAGGATCGAAGCCCTTGCGCAGGATCATATCGGCGGCATCGGTATCGAGATCGGGATGAAATTCGGCTCCCTTCGTTCCTTGGATGCAATGATCCGGCCATAGTATTTGAGGGCCGTAGGACATTTCCACCTCGGAAAAGGGTGCGGCCCCCGCATGATTCGAAGCGAAGGAGGCGTGGTTCGCCGGATGCCAATCCTGAGTGAGGATCACGGCATCGAAATCCCTCATGACGGCGTTGACGGGTTCGATGATCTCGTTCGCCTTGTCGACCGCCAGAGCGCCGCCGGGGCAGAAGTCATTTTGTACATCGATAACGAGCAGGGCTTGTTTCATTTGATTTATATCCCGATACGTCGAAGGACATCGCAGATCTCGGTCGGTGGTGGCATTTGCGAAGTTCGCAAAGACTCGAAAGAGCGATCGCATCGAATCGTTCTTTTTTCGCGGAACGATTCGCCGGATTTGCGGAAGGTCCGATCATAAGATTGCAAGGCTTTCAAAAAAACGGCTTTCGAAAAAAACGCGGATTTCGAGCGGGTGCGGATCATCATGGATAGTTCGGCGTTCGATGCGCTTTGTGCGATTATCGCCGGATTCGACCGTCGATGCGATCGTGAAGGATCTTCGATCTCGAAGCGGCGGGAGTGCCGAAAGCGCAGATCCATGGCGCCCTCGTCGACGATATCGACAGGAGCCCGGTTGCCGGGAAGCCTAAAAAGCGATTCGCCGATACCCCTCCGGCTTCGAAGCGATGCGGCGAAGGGCGAGGGTAAATGCTTTATCAAAGCGAAACGAGTCAAGACGAAACGAGGGCATCGACCCCGAGGTGAGAACGATGGGACCGCTCGAAGGCGTACGTATCATCGAATTGGCGGGGTTGGGTCCCGGCCCTTTTGCGGCCATGGTCTTGGCCGATATGGGAGCGCAGGTGATCCGAGTCGATCGCCGCAGTGCGGCGGGCAGCGGTTCTCGCCGGGATGCGTTGAAACGCGGGCGGCGCTCGATCGCCTTGGATCTGAAAAAGCCCGAAGCCGTCGAGGTGGTGTTGCGCTTGGCCGAGCGCTCCGATGCCTTGATCGAGGGTTTCAGACCCGGCGTGACCGAGCGCTTGGGCTTGGGGCCCGAGGTCGTCGGCGAGCGCAATCCGAAGCTGGTCTACGGGCGGGTGACCGGATGGGGTCAAAGCGGTCCCTTGGCTCCGGCGGCGGGGCATGATATCAACTATATCGCGCTTAGCGGGGCCTTGGCTTCGATCGCCCGCGCGGGCGAGGCGCCCGTGCCGCCGCTGAATCTGGTCGGCGATTTCGGCGGTGGCGGGATGTTTTTGGCGCTCGGGGTGGTGGCGGGGGTGATGGAAGCGCGCTCATCGGGCAAGGGGCAGGTGGTGGATGTCGCCATGACCGAGGCTTCGGCGATCCTGATGACCATGATCTATGCGATGTACGCCCGGGGGATGTGGTCGCTCGAACCGGGAACCAACCTATTGGATAGCGGCGCGCATTTTTATGACACCTATCGTTGCCGCGATGGCAAGTACATCGCCTTGGGCTCGATCGAACCGCGCTTTTACGCCGAACTGCGCGAAAAGGCGGGGTTGTGCGACGCCGCCTTCGACACCTCGATGGATCGCAAGGCTTGGCCCGAACTCAAGCGCGAACTGGCCGAGGTCATCGCACGCAAAACCCGTCGGGAATGGTGCGATCTGATGGAGGGCAGCGATGTCTGTTTCGCTCCGGTGCTCGATATGGCCGAGGCCCCCGAGCATCCGCACAATATCGCGCGCCGCTCCTTCGTGGAGATTGAAGGGACGGTGCAACCGGCGCCGGTGCCGAGATTTTCCCGCACCGAGTGCGAGCTATCGATCCCCCCGGCGATCGCCGGCGAACATACCGATGAAACGCTCCGAGAACTCGGTTTCGATGCGGATGAAATCGAGGCCCTGCGCGCCGTTCAGGCGATATGAACGCTCGAAGGAGTAAAGCGGAATTCGGCGCGCTCGCCTTTCGATCGACGGCACCATGATCCGGGCGAGGGCGAGGAAGGGCTCGATCAAGATGCGCCGGCCTGCCATGTCAAGATACGGTTGTTGGCGGGCAATGCGATATCCTCTTCGAGTTCAAAGCCCGCATCATGCGCCAAGGATTCCAAGGCGTCGATGTCGCGAATTCCCATCATCGGATCGCGCATTTTCAGGTCGCGATCGAAGGCGACATTGCTCGCGCTGTTATGGCGTCCGTTGCGAGAAAATGGTCCGTAGAGGACGAAGCGTCCGGCGGGGGGCAGGATATTCCCCGCTCCTTGAAACATCGCTTCCACCTGCGGCCAATGCATGATGTGCGCGGTATTTGCGCTGAAGATGCCATCGCAGTGCGAGATCGGCCACGAAGGATCGGCGACATCGAGCGTCAGCGGGGCCTCGAGATTGGGCAGATTCGCACCTGCGAGCCAAGCGCGGATCCCCGGATGTCGATCCGGCAGGTCGCTGGTCATCCAGATCGCATGCGGCAGACCGGCGGCGAAATGGACCGCGTGCTGCCCGGTACCGCTGCCGATCTCGAGGATCCTTCCGGTCTCGGCGAAGATGCGGCGCAGCGCTTCCAAGATCGGCTCTTTATTTCTCTCGCAGGCGGGGGCGAAGGGTTTGTCCAAGATCTTAGGTCTCCATCGAATCCAAGGCGGACGAAAAAGCCAGATGATATCTGCGTGCTTTATAAAAGGATAGACGAGGATATCGCATCGTACTTTGCGATATGAAGCGATTCGCCCCATTCACCCCGAGTCTTTCAAGATCGGATTTTTCGACTTTCGACCATGATCGATCGATAACGATGCCCGCCCTTTCTTTCAAACGCCGCATAGCCCTCGCCCTTGCCTCGATGCCATTCCTGTTGTCGGCGAATCTCCTTTTCGAAGGGGATCGGCGGGCCTTGGCGCAAGCGGGGGATCCATCGGGGGAGGAAGTGAGCGTCGAAAAGCACCTGATTCGCTGGCACGATCTATTGGATCGCTCGAGCCGGGCCTTGGCCGGCGCCGAGGCGGAGCCCGAGTCGTTGAAAGCCTTACGAGCGCAGATCGACATCGTTCGCCAAGAAGCGATGCGGGCGGTGGCCGTCGAGGAGCGGGAGCTCGCCGCCATCTTGCAGCAGCTCGATGCCTTGGGTGCGCGACCCGACCTTGAATCCCCGCCGGAGCCGAAGGCGATTTCGGATCGGCGCTCGGCGTTGGAAAGGCGTCGAAGTGCGGGCGCCGGTCGCATCAAGCAGTTGGATTTGATCTTGGTGCGGGCGGAGCAAGCGCGGGCGCAGATCGCCTACCGCTTGCGCGCCCAAAGCGCTCGCGAGGTGTTCGAACGCACCCCATCCCCCCTGTCTTGGCCGGCGTTGCATCGAATACCGACGCAGCTCGCCGATGCCGCCCATAAGATGGTGCGGGCACTGCGCAAGGAGTGGCCGCCGCTATCGTCCGAGCGCCGATTCGCCGAATGGATCATCCCGCTTCTCATATTCGTCTTTCTGATCTTGGTCGCACTTCGTTCCCGCCTTCTTCGGCGCATCGATGATCTGCAAAACACTCGGGCGTACCGACCCTCCTTTCGTATTCGTTTCGCGCTTCTTTCCGCCATCGCCCGCGGCGGATTGTTTGCATCGGGGTGCTCGATCGCGCTGTTCGCATTCCTCCTCGGCAGCTTCGAGCGGACCTTTATCGGGGATATCGTTATCGCCTTCTTGACGGCGACGGCGATCGTCGCTTGCATCGGCGGTATCGGATATGCCGCTCTCGCCCCCGGAGCGGATCGATGGCGTATCGCCGCTCTTTCCGATGCGAGCGCTCGATCGCTCCATCGCCGCATCATGATCCTCGCCGGGATAGCCGCGACCCTCTACACGATCGAATATCCCCTTGCACGCAATATCCAAGTGGATCGCGAGCTCGGGGCGTTGGCGTCGTTGGTGGCCGATTGTTCGTTGGTGACCGGGCTTTTATTCCTTCTCCCGAGCCGTCTTTGGCGATTCGAGCCTCGGCCGGCGGCGCAGGTCGGCGAGGATGCGCTTGGCCCCGATGGATCCGCGACCGGTGGATTGTCGATCGATGGATCGTCGATCGATAAAGCAGGGGCGCAGCGCCCGGTGTCCTCGCATTTCATCCGCTTTCGCGCCTTGGTCTTGGCGCTTGCGATCCCGGTGCCGCCGCTGGCCCTTGCAGGTTTCGATGCCTTGGCGAGTTATCTGGCGATCAACCTCGTCGCCACCGTGGCCATCGTGGGGATTGCGGTCATCGTGCATGGTTTCGTGCGCGAAGGGATCACGGCGGCGTTGATCGCCCGCCACCTTGCGGATCCGAGCGCGTCGGCACAAGGCGAATCGAGCCCCGGGCCATCCCGATCGCTCGATGACACCGATATCATGCTCCGCTTTTGGCTGATGGCGGCCGCCAAATTCCTGCTCTTGCCCGTTCTTGTCATCGGCTTGTCGTTGCAGTGGGGGATTGCCCGAGGAGATCTCAAGGAGTGGGGGCAGGCGGCGTTGGGTGGATTCGAGATCGGCTCGCTTCGACTTTCGGTGCTCGATCTATTGGTCGGTGCGCTCCTTTTCGTGATCTTGCTGGCGTTCACGCGCTGGTTGCAAGGGGTGCTCGAGCGTCGCTTTTTCCCCCAAACCCGTCTGACGCCCTCGATACGGCATTCCCTGAAGGTTTCGGTCGGTTATGCCGGGCTATTCATCGCCTCCTTGGCCGCGATTTCGGTGATCGGGATCGATCTTTCGAATATCGCCATCATCGCCGGGGCGCTATCGGTGGGTATCGGCTTCGGCTTGCAAAATATCGTCAACAATTTCGTCTCCGGGCTGATCTTGCTGATCGAGCGTCCGGTCAAGGCCGGGGATTGGATTCGGGTCGGCGAGCACCAGGGTTTCGTGCAGCGCATCAAGGTGCGGGCCACCGAAATCGAGACCTTTCAGCGCTATTCGGTCATCATCCCCAATGCCGAGCTGCTCTCCTCGTCGGTGATCAACCTGACTTATCGGGATGCGGTGGCTCGGATCGATATCCCCGTCGGGGTCGCTTATCACAGCGATGCGGAGTTGGTGCGAAAGACCCTGCTCGAAGCGGCCGATTCCCATGCCGCGGTGATGCGCATCCCCGCCCCCTTCGTGCTTTTCAACGATTTCGGCGCCAGTTCCCTCGACTTCGAGCTGCGTTGTTTCATTCCCGATGCCCGCAATATCTTTTTGGTGGCCACCGATCTGCGCTTCGACATCCTGCGGCGCTTTCGCGAGCGGGGCATCGAAATTCCCTTTCCGCAGCGGGTCGTTCATATTCAGAATTGATCGCAAAACCCCCGCCGAGGGCGATGCGATCGGGGGATCGTGCCCAATGATCTTTCGTTGTCCATGAAGGAGATCGATTTCGGATGAGCGATCACGAAAGGGATCTGCGCATGATGCGGTGCGCCCTCGATCTCGCCCGGCGAGGTCTTTGGACCACCGATCCGAATCCGAGGGTCGGATGCGTGATCGCCAAAGGGGATCGGATCGTCGGCCAGGGCTGGCATCGTTTCGCAGGCGAGGCCCATGCCGAAATCCACGCCATCGAGGATGCGGGACTCGAGGCCCGGGGGGGATGCGCCTATGTCACCTTGGAGCCATGTTGTCATGTCGGGCGCACCGGGCCATGCACCAAGGCATTGATCGAGGCCGGGGTGGTGCGTGTGGTCGCCGCCGTCGGCGATCCCGATCCCGTGGTCGGCGGATCCGGTTTCGCCGAACTCGAGTCCGCCGGAATCGAGGTCC
>JFBG01000001.1 GCA_000583135.1 Thioalkalivibrio sp. HK1 | reverse complement strand
AGAATCGTCGATAACGATAACGAGCATAAAGCGACTAGTTCAGCAGCAAAGCGCTTTCTGGGGGGGGGGGGGCAGTCAATTCAGGTGCCGCCGGTACCTTGGGCACCGATGCGGATTGTGCGCTCAAGTCGTTGATATCGCGGGTTGGAAGACTCATTATCGTGCACTCCATTGGGCGTTGTAGGCCGTTTTTGCTGTCCGTATCGAAGCCGAAGCCCTTCGCTGTCGGCATGCGAGCGAGTCCACCGCACGCTTTTTCCGATGGACACCTTGCCTGTTAATTTACCCTAAAACGGCGGCGGCTGCGAAAAGTCGCCGTGCGTGCGCCTTCCGTTTCGCCCCCGAACCGGACGAGGGTGGCAAGACAGCGGATCTCTACCCGAAGCGAGAGGGGTTCGGGGCACAGGCACCCGTTCACGCCCCCCGTTCCGCGCCCCAAAGCCTATGGCGATGCTCGCTTTGATGAGGAGCACCCGCTATTTCGAACTTGCCTGCGCCTTGCCAAGAGATACATCACTTTCATCCCATAAAATCAAATCTTTGGTCGGGGTTTAGAACAACTGAGCGGGGAGGTGGTGCCCACTCTCGCCGTTGTCGATCGACACCGACACATCGAGAAAGCGCTCGATGCCGGGCGCGGGTGCCGTTGCGATGCCGATGCCGGATAGGCTCGTCGATCGGCCCGTATCGGATGCCCGCATCGATGCGGGCGAAATGAAAGCCAAGGGATCTTCGTCGATGCCATCGAATCATTATGAATCCGCCTTGGAACTGCCTTTGAACCCGGGCGAGAGAGTGTTGATGGAGGCGAGCGCGGGCTCGGGGAAGACCCGGGCGATCACCTCGTTGATCGCCCGCTTGTTGGTGGAAAGGGAGCTATCCATCGAGCGTATTTTGGTGGTCACCTTCACCCGCGCCGCCACCGCCGAACTGCGCGAACGGATCCGCCGCTTGCTCCACGATATCCTGCCTTCGCTCGCCGAAGGGGATATCGATGCGCAAGCGGCGAAAAACGATCAAGCGCAAAAGATCGTTTCATGCTGGAAAACGATGATCGACGATTTCGATGCGAATCTCGCCCGAAGAAGGATAAAACGCGCGCTCGACGATATCGACCTCGCCCCGGTGTATACCATCCACGGATTTTGCCAACGAACCCTCTCGGATTTCGCCTTCGAATGCGACTTCCCCTTCGATGCCGAAATCGTCGGGCAGGACGATTCGATGATCCAAGAGGCGGTACGGGATTTCTGGAGACGACGTCTTGGCAATATCGCTCCGGTGCAGGCCGCCTTCATCGACGATCGACGATTCTTCCCCGCCCCTTTGGCAAAGTGGGTCGATCGATGGCGGGGCAAGGCCATCGATATCCGATGGGATGAAGGGAATTTCCGCGACGAAGCACTGCAAGAGGCGATCGACTATTGGAACGAAAGCGCAAAGGAAATGCGAAGAGTATGGGAGAGTTGCGGCGATGAATATGAATGGGAGTTGAAAAACGGGGGATGGTTGAACAGAAATTCATATCGCGGACCGACCGTCGATAACAACCTTTCGGAGCTGAAAGAGAAATATCTCGGCGAGGGTTTGATATTGCTGCCGAAAAAGGCATCGAAAGATAGACCCGAATTCTTCGCATTCTTCGGGCTTTCGAGACTGAAAGAAAAGAGCAAGAAAAGTGCATCGCCCCCGCAAGATCCCTCCTTCATCGAAATGGCGCAATGCTTCGATACGATGAACGATGCTTGCCTTTCGCTTTATGACATCCTCGAACAATGGCTTCGATCGCTGAGAAAAGACCTGCTCGAAGAAATACCCCGAACCATCCACGAGGGCATCCGAGCGACCAAGAAATCCTCCTATGACGATCTTCTCATCGAGGTCGACAAGGCGCTTGCCGGCGTAAACGGCAAGCGATTGTCGATGCGCCTTTGCGAGCGATATCATGTTGCGCTGATCGACGAATATCAAGATACGGATCAGATTCAAGCGCGGATCTTCGATCGAATCTTCGCCCGGGACTTGAAAAAAAACGATGGCGCCTCGCTCGGCTCTTTATTCATGGTCGGCGACCCCAAGCAGTCGATCTATCGTTTTCGGGGGGCGGATGTTTTTGCCTATCTCGAGGCGAAGACCAAGGCGGGCCCCAGAGTTTCGCTCGAAAGCAATTGGCGCTCGACCCCGGAACTGATCGAGGCGATGAACGCCTTGTTCGATCGACCTTGCGCCTTCGCCCTTCCCGATCGCTTGATCGAATACACCAAGGTCAAGGCGGGGAAAGACGAGCGACCGCTTGCCATCGAGGGCCGCTCCGATCACGCCCCGCTTTGCCTGCGCCTGCTGCCGGAATCGGACACTTCGAACAAGAGCAAGGAGGCGGCCGGCGAAGAGGCGGTGGTGGGCCTCGTACGAGAGATCGCCTATCTGCTCGGCGCCGGGAGAACGCAACTGCACCTAAAGGGCGAGGAGCCGAGGGACCTTCGCGGCTCGGATATCACGGTGCTGGTGCGCAAAAAACACCAAGGCCGTCTCGTGGCCATCGAGATGCGAAAAAACGGCATCGATTGCATCGAAATCGGAGACGACAGCGTCTTTCGAACCCGAGAAGCGCAACAACTCGAGCGCCTGCTATGGGCCTTGCTCGAACCGGGATTGGAGACCCGGGTGCGCGGGGCGTTGGCCGGGGATCTCTTCGGCTTGGGCAGCGACGATCTTCGTCTGATCGACACTTGCGAAGATCGGTGGAACGATTGGTCGCAGCGTCTCGTCGATTGGCGAGAGGCTTGGGAGCGAGACGGCATCGGGGTGATGCTCCGCAAACTGATCAAGCGGCAGCAAGGGGCGGCGATGCTTTTGAAATCGCAGGCCGGACCCCGCCGCCTGACCAATCTGCTGCATCTTTCGGATCTGCTGCAAGAGGCTCAAACCCGTTATCGCTTCACTCCATCTTCGCTCGCCAAATGGCTGAGCGATCGCTTGGAAGACAAGGATACCGCCGTCGACGAGATCCAGTTGCGCCTTCCGAGCGACGAAGATCTGGTTCGAATCCTGACCGTTCACGGCAGCAAGGGTTTGGAATTCCCGATCGTCTTCCTGCCCTTTGCTTGGAGCGGTTCGGATGATTCGAAACGGCTGAACGAGAAGAAAAACGAAGGGGTCGCCTGCCACCTACTCAAGAAGAAGGAAACGGGCGAAACGGGCGATGAATACTCCCAAGCCCTCTACCTCGACCCCGACGAGGATATCTTGGAGTGCGACCGCATCGAGGAGTTCTCCGAGGAACTTCGCCTTTTCTATGTCGCCTTGACCCGCGCGCAATATCGCTGCGTCGTGACTTGGGGCAAGGTGAGCGGTGCGAAAAACACCCCCCTTGCCTGGTTGCTGCATCGAGGGGACGATGAGGATGCCGGCGATGGGGATGGGGATGACAGTGGCGCTATGGACGAAAGCGAATCGGGCGACGAAAGCATCATCCCCCGCTCATTGAGAAGGCGCATCGACGCCACGATGGAGCGCTTCGATACCTTGGCACATTGCCGGTGGAAGGAGGAGGTCGATGCCCTGCGGGACCTTTGCCCTCATGGCATCGAAATCACCGAACTCTTCGAGGGAGAAAGCGGCGACACCGCCGGGGCGAGCATCGCCGCCGGCACCGCCGAGAAAAACGATCTCGTCGTGCGAGAATTCACGCGCACCATCCGACCTTCAAGACAGATCACCAGCTATTCGGCATTGATCCGAGATCGCCGGGCGACGATCTCGTCCCTTGCCGATGCCGAGCGACCGGATCACGACGATGTCGATATCGAAGACGCCGGCGATGACGAAGCCATCGAGATAGCGACGGCTTCTTCCTCCGATCCGGTCGATCCCATCGATCGAGCGATCATGGATCTCCCCAAAGGGGCGATGACCGGGCGCTGCCTGCACCGGATATTCGAGCGTTTGGACCGACAGGAAAACGAGGATGGGGAAGGGGATATTGTCGATGCCATCTGCAAGCAGGAAATCCGACATTCCGGTCTGGATGCGAAATGGCTGAAAGCGGTGGGCGCCATGGTCGAGCGCTGCCGAGCGATGCCCCTTGGGGAGCCCGAGAGCAAGGGTTTTCGCCTTTGCGATCCGGTGCCCCGGATGGTCGAGATGGAGTTCCACTTCCCTTTGGTCGAGGCCCGCATCGAACATCTCTCCCGATGCCTTTTCGATCATGGATATTCCGTGGCATTGAAAAACCCTTTCGGCGGAAAAAAAACCGGCGACGGGGAGATGCCGGCGGCCATCACCGGCTATATGCGGGGCTTCATCGATCTCGTGGTGGAACACGATGGGCGGTGGTATGTACTCGACTACAAGTCGAACCGGCTCGAAGGCTATGACCGAGCGTCGATGGAAAGGGAAATGAAAGCGCACGACTATCACCTGCAATATCTGATCTACTTGGTGGCTTTGCACCGCTATTTGGCGTTTCGACTCGATGATTACGATCCCGAGCGTCATATCGGCGGGGCTTTCTACCTTTTCCTGCGGGGCATCGATCCCGAAAAAGCGACGAGGGAGGGCGTCTTCTACGACCGCCCCGCCACCGCATGCCTGCTGGCGCTCGATGGCTGCTTCGATGAGGGGAATCCGAAGTGAAATCGAGCTCGCCGACGAGTGTCGAGTTGGGCGATATCGACCATCGCTTCGCCTCGCTGATCCGGCAGATCGATCAGGGTATCGATCATGCCATCGACCATGCCGGCAAATCCGATCCCGATGATCCGGTGTGGCTGGCCGCCGCCCTTGCAAGTTGCCGAAACCGGGACGGACATGTCTGCCTCGATATCAAGGCCGAGGGAGGAAGCGATCTGATCCTCTCCAAGCGCTTTTCGCAAGATTCGCAAGAGGGGGATAAAAAGATAACCCTGCCGACAGCCGATCGGTGGTTCGATGCCTTGGCGCGAAGTCGGGCGGTGATGAGGCCCGACGACGAGGCGATACGCCCCTTGGTGCTCGAAGCCTCGGGCGGGGGACTATCGCCCGACGGACAAGCGGCCGACGGACAATCAAGCGACGGAACCGATGAGCGAATCGTCCGCCTTTACCTGCATCGGATGTGGGAGGCACAAAGAACGATCGTGCGCAAAATCCAAGGGTTGATCGATGGCGACGACGGCAAGGCGCCGCCGGCCGATCCCGCCGTCGAAGAAAAGATCGATGCCGTCTTCGGGGCGCCCGCCGATTCGACGCGCAAGGACGAAGACCAGAGAAAGGCGGCGCAGGTGGCGCTAAGACACCGGCTTTGCGTGATCACCGGCGGCCCCGGCACCGGCAAGACCACGACCGTCGCCAATATCATCGCCCTGCTGGTCGAAGGCGGCCTTGCATCTTGCGAGCGCATCAAATTGGCCGCCCCCACCGGGAAGGCGGCGTCTCGTTTGAGCGCCTCGGTCAAGGAACGTTGTGCAAGGCTCGCATCGAGGATCCCCGCCTTGGCCGATCTCGATTCCGCCACCACCTTGCATCGATTACTGTTGCACGCCAAGAGCCACCTTCCCTTGCAAGTGCTGATCATCGACGAGTGCTCGATGGTGGATATCTCGCTGATGGCGAGAACGCTATCGACCCTGCCTGCAGATGCAAGGCTGATCCTCCTGGGCGATGCCGATCAACTCTCGTCGGTGCAGCCGGGAAGCGTTTTCGCCGACCTTTGCCCGAGCGCCGCCACCGGCTCGGCCCTTTCCCCTTGCGTCGTCCGCCTCGGGCATAACTGGCGCTTTCCTTCGGATCAAGGGATCGGCAGGCTCGCCGGGGCCATCATCGAGGGCCGGGCAAAAGATGCGATCGCCTGCCTTCGGGACTTAGAAGGGGGCAAGGGTGACGATGCGGAGAATGGCGATGCCCCCGATGCCGGCGACAATCGCATCGAGCGACAAGCGATGGAGGATATCCAAGCCTTCGATCGCCTCGCCGACGAATGCGCAACGAATCATTTCTTGCCGATGATTCGCAACCTGTCCGAGGTCGGGTTTCCTCATGACGGCGAAGCGACGGAAGCGGCCATCGAAAGCCTCCGCAAGCGATTCGAGGGGTTTCGGGTGTTATGCGCCCACCGCCGAGGCGCCTTCGGCTCCGAGAGATTCAACCGCCGCGTGGAGGAATCCCTGCGCGAAAGGGGGCTCGCCCCTTATGGAGAGACGTTCTATCTCGGCCGTCCGATCATCGTCAATCGCAACGATTCCCATACCGGCCTCGCCAACGGCGATACCGGCATCGTGGTCCACGATACGAGGGGCGAAAAGCGCGTTTGGTTTCCCGATGTCGGTGGCGATGATAAGAATCCGCGCCTGATATCGCCCGGGAGACTGCCGGAGCACGAGAGTTTCTTCGCCTTGACCATCCACCGATCCCAAGGATCGGAATACGACGAGGTGGCCGTGGTCTTAGGTCCTGCCGATTCGCCGCTCGCCACTCGCCAACTGCTTTATACCGCGGTGACCCGCGCGCGAAAACGGGTGGTCTTGCACGCGCAAGAAGCGGCGATCGAAGCGGCGGTGGATAGCGATACCGTGCGCGGTTCGGGGCTCCCCGACGCCCTTCTCGAGATCGGGCGAGCGCCGCCCGATCCCCCGTAAATCCCGCAAGTCCCGCCACAAATTCCCCTCAGCGCGTCACTTGCGGAACCTGACCGCTCGGGCGCCTCAAAAAATCGAAGGGAAGCACCCGCCCCTCCTCGCTGACCCCGAAATCCGAGGCCAACAAAGCGAGCAGACGACGCATTTCCGATTCATCGAGTTTTTGCCACGCAAAGCGCAGGTCGTCGATCCCTTTTTCGAAGAGGGTGGCATCGCAAGGGCGAAGGCGTGCCAGCAGAAGTTTTTCGTGCTGCGTTTGCATGGGATTCTCCTCGGGGTGGAAGAGTTCCTCGATCAACTTCTCCCCGGGGCGCAATCCGATGAACTCGATGGGAACCCCCTCGCCCGGCACCTTCCCCGAGAGCCAGATCATCTGCTCCGCCAGATAACGGATCTTCACCGGCTCGCCCATATCGAGCACGAAGACCTCGCCGCCCTCGCCCACCGAACCCGCCTCCATCACCAACTGACAGGCTTCGGCGATGGTCATGAAGTAGCGCTCGATCTCGGGGTGGGTGACGGTCACCGGCCCCCCTTGTTCGATCTGACTGCGAAAGAGCGATACCACGCTGCCGGCGGATCCCAAGACATTGCCGAAGCGAATGGTGATGAAGCGGGTCGGGGAGCCGGTGCGCGCCAGATCCGCGCAGATCCGCTCCGCCACATATTTGCTCGCGCCCATGACATTGGCGGGATTGACCGCTTTGTCGGTCGAGATCAGGACGAATTTACCCACCCGCGCGGCGGCCGCGGCCCGCGCCACGCACTCGGTGCCGAAGACATTGACGCGGATCGCCTCGCGCACCTCGCGTTCGAGCATCGGCACATGCTTGTAGGCCGCGGCATGAAAAACGATATCCGGACTGCGCTCGGCGAAGGTGTGTCGCACCGCCCTTTCGTCGCAGATATCCCCCAAGATGATGTCGAGATCCAAACGCGGGAAGCGCTCGCGCAAATCGCGCTCAATGGTATAGAGGTTGTATTCGCTGTGATCGAGCACCATCAGGCGGCGCGGTCCGAAACCTGCGATCTGCCGACAAAGTTCCGATCCGATCGAGCCGCCGCCGCCGGTCACCGCGATCACCCGCCCCGAAATGCCGCGCTCGATCGAGCCTCGATCCAACGAGATCGGGGGGCGGCTGAGCAGATCCTCGATCGATATCGAGCGCAAGCCCGAAACCGCCACCCCGCTACCGGGCATATCGTGCATCCGGGGCAGAGTGCGGATGGCAACCCCCGCTCTTTCGCAAAAACCCACCATCCTTCGGATCTGCGCGGTGGTGGCCGAGGGCAATGCCAGCAAGACGATCTCCGCCCCGGTGCGATCCGCGAACTCCGGAATGCGATCGCCCCCGCCGAGCACCCGTACGCCATGGATCTCGCGCCCTCGCTTGCCCGGATCGTCATCGACGATGCCCACCGGAAAGCAGCCGTAGGAGGGATCGCGCAGCAGATCCTGAACCAGCATCTCTCCGGCGGCGCCGGCGCCGACCACCAACGCTTTGCGGGCGTCGAGCTCTTGCAGGTAGTGCTCCTTGATCCACCGGTAGAGCAAGCGCGGGCCGCTGATCATCAAGATCAGAAGCAATCCGTAGAGGGGGAAGATCGAGCGCGGCACGAGGCTCATGCGATTGATCAAGAACAAGGCGATCACGCCCGCGCCGACCCCGAGCACCGTCGCCTTGAAGATGCGACTCAGATCGGATAGGGAAATGAAGCGCCACATCCCCCGATAAAGACCGACATGGAGAAAGGCGATGCCTTGCAGCAAGGCCATCACCGGCAGCGCCGACAATGCTTGATTCATCACCGCCGAGGGCGGGATCGAGAGATCGTAACGAATCCACCAAGCGCCGGTCCACGCAAGGGCGATCATCGCCAGATCGTGCACGAATACCAAGGTCGCGCGGCTCTTGAAGCGCACCGGCAATCGTTCGAGAATCGGAATCACCTTCGCCTTCGCTCCTTTTCGTTGATGGTGCGGGCAACGACGGCATACACCGCCGCCCATACCGCAATCAGCGTCCATTGCAGCATCGGATAGGACAATGCCGTCCACGCCGAGGCGGCACAACCGAGCATCAATGCGTATTCCGTCAACACCACCCGCCGCCGACTGAATCCGGAGACGGTCGCCCGCTGGTAATAATGCGTCAGGTGCGCTTCCCAGATCCGCTCGAGGCGGAGCATCCGCCGGATCAGGGTGATGGTCGCATCCACCACGAAGGGGGAGAAGACCAATATCGATATCCAAAGCGGAAAATATCCGGCGCGGTCGGCATGAAGCGCCATCGCCCCGGCGACCAGACCCAACAAGGTAGCGCCATTATCCCCCATGAATAGGCGGGCGGGGGGGAAATTGAAAGGGAGAAACCCCGCCGCCGCACAGGCCATCGCCGATGCCAACCCGATGAAGAGCGGATCCCCGGAAGGAAAGGAGAGCAAGGCGAAGGCCCCGAAGCCGAAAACGGCCATCCCGGCGGCGATGCCATCCATCCCGTCCATGAAGTTATAGAGATTGACGAACCAGACGATCAGCAAGGTGCTGAAAGCCCCGGCGAGGAGGAGATTCGCCCTTGCATCGAGTCCGGGCAAGGCGAAATCATCCAGACGAAACCCTTGGGCGACCAAACCGACGGCCACCGCGATTTGCACCGCCAAGCGAAGGGATATCGGCGTACCGAAAGCATCGTCGATGAGCGATACGAGGCATAAGGCAAGAGCCCCCGCTGCGAGAGGGGGCAACCAGGAAGCGCTCGAACCCCCGCCGCCGAGCGCCGCCTCGTCGAGGCCGAGAAGCATCGACGATATCCCCACCCCCGCCCCGGCGAGGATCGCCAGCCCCCCGGCGCGCGAGATCGGATGATCGTGGAGCGAGCGCGCATTCGGATGATCCGGCAAAAAACGATCGCCGCGGGCGGAGATCCAGCCCGCTGCGATCAATGCCGTGCAAAAAGCCCCGAACCCCGACAGCATCAACAGCCGAAGGTCGATCGGCGGCGCTTCGATCATCGAAGCCCCTCCTTGCACCCTTTTTTGCACCCTCCCGACAACGACGCCATCGGCTCCGAAAGGATCGCAAGCCTCGAATCTGGCCAAAGCGGGGGTTCGAAGGGCACCGGGAGGCTCGAAGGATCTAGGTCGCCGGGATCGACAGATTCACGGTTACGCTCTTTTTCCGAGTGAAGCTATCGAGCATCCCCTCCAGCGAGAACTCGCGGCCGATGCCGCTTTGCTTGATACCGCCGTAGGATTGCCCCAGCACCTGACCCGTTCCTTGATTGACCTGCACCCAACCCGCCTCCACCCGATGGGCGGTGCGCAAGGCCTGCCCGATATCTTTCGACCATACGAAAGCCGCCAATCCGTAGTGGCTATCGTTGGCCATGCGCACGACATCGTCCACATCCTCCCATCGGATGGCGACGAGCACCGGGCCGAAGATCTCCTCCCGGGCCAGGCGCCAATCGTTGGAGTCGTCGGCGAAAATGGTGGGGAGGGCGAAAAAGCCCTCGCTCAGCGGCCCGCTTTGCGGGGGCAAGCCACCGGTGATCGTCCGCGCTTGGGGGCGGGCGAGCCCCTCCTCGATATAGCCGCAAACGCGATTGAACTGCTTTTCGTTGATGATCGCCCCCATATCGGTGGCCTCATCCAAGGGATCTCCGATCTTCAAGGCCGAGGTCAGGGCCACGAGCCTTTCCAAGAAGGAGTCGAAAATATCGGCATGCAGAAAAAGACGGGAGCCTGCGGTACACGATTGGCTCTGACGGGTGAAGCGCATCGCATGAACGATACCCTCCACCGCCCAATCCTCGTCGGCATCGGGAAAAACGATCGAAGGACTCTTGCCGCCGAGTTCGAGCGAAACCGGAACGATGCGGCGTCCGGCCTGCTGCATGATACCCCTGCCCACCTCGGTGGAGCCGGTGAAGGATATCTTGGCGATCTTTGGATGGGCGACCAAGGCGGCGCCGCAGTCATGGCCATAACCGGTCAGGATATTGAGCGTTCCCGGCGGCAGTTCCTCGTTGCACAGCCCGGCGAGCATCAACACCCCCAAGGGGGCGTCCTCGGCGGCTTTGAGAACCACCGTATTCCCGGCGCACAGGGCGGGGGCGATCTTGAGCGCCGCCAACATCACCGGCGCATTCCAAGGAACGATGGCCCCCACCACCCCCATCGCTTCTCGTCTTGAATAACTCAAAAGATCCTCGCTCAAAGGCAATGTCTCCCCTTTGAGCTCGCCCGCCAACCCGCCGAAATAGCGAAAGACATCGGCGGTCAATGCCGCCTCCCCTCGGGCTTGGGTGCGAAGGGCGTTGCCGGTCTCCGATGCGATGGTGCGGGCCAAACGCTCGGTGCATTCCTCGATGCGCTCGGCGACCCGCAGCAACATGCGGCCTCGTTGACGAGGCGGCGTGTCGCGCCAGCCGGGGAAGGCTCGGGTGGCGGCCTCGACCGCCCGATCCACATCCTCGGCCTGCGCTCTCGGTACATGCGCGATCACGCGGCGATCGGCGGGGCTTTGAACGGCGATGGTCTGGCCGCTCGCACTCTCTCTTCGCTGCCCGTCGAGCAGCATCTTGGTGTGATCCGACAGTTGCGTTTGCTGCATCGTCTCTTGCATCGATTCTTGTCTCCGCCGGTGCAGATGGGGGTGAAATGGCCCCGTCGATCCGATGCATCCATCATCCATCCATCGATTTCGACAAGGGCCGGCATCGTGATTCGAGGGCCTTCGGGCTCGCCTTATGATATCGCGTGAAGAGATCGCACGGCACGGATGCGGGCATCGAAGGCTTCGGAGCGATTTTGGCACGAGACATCGAACAAACGTCGTCCTTCGCCGCACCGCCTCGCTCGATGATTGGACTTCGTGATTTCGAAAATTCTCTTTCGAAAAAAAACGAATGCCTCGCCGCCGAAGCAATGAGCGGCCCGATTCACTCGAACCGGCGGCGATCCAAGCGGACAAGGCCTTGAAAATCGGGATCTCGGCCCTTGATCGGAGTCGAATCAGGCGATCATCGAAAAGAAAGGGGGCAAGTCCTGCGAAGGGTAAGGGTAGTATGAACGAGGTGGTCGATGGCGGGTCGGCCCGCCCCCTTCGCCTCGGCAATGAACCGAAGCCCGATCACGCAGATTTTCTGCAAGAGGACGAGCGGCCCGCCCCCCTTGCGACATTTTGCGACATCTCACCTCGGATAAAATCGACACCCCATCCGGTATCCCATCCGGTATCCCGTCGGGGGAAAATATTCAATGATGCGATTCGATCCATCGATTTCCGGCTTGGTCGGATACGGCATCATCCTTTGCTGCTCGTTATCGATGTCGGCGCTGCCGAGGCTTTCGATCGCGCAAACGACGCCGGCGCATTCGTGCATCGACGATAGCATCCTCGTCAGCGGGGAGATCACGATCAGCGCCGATGATTGCGACTACGATGTCAGGCTGACCGGCCGCCTGACCGATAGCAACGGCAACTGCAGTGCGGTGAATCAAACCATCGAAGCCGGGGAGGATTGGAGCACCGGTGCCAACCCCCTGCCATCGAAGATGTGCGCCGAATACACTTCGCTGGCCCGGCAAAATGAGGCCGGTTATCAGGCCTGCAGCTCCGTCTCCGGTGACGTTGCGGTCTGCGGCAGCAACTCAAGAGGCATCGTCTTCGTGCGCCCGATCGCGCTTTCTTCGTCCCGCATCTCCCTTTCCACCACCTCGATCACCCTCGATGAGGGGACATCGCAAAACTTTACCGTCAGCCTCGATAGCCAACCCCCTGCCGATGCCACGATCTCGCTTTCGAAAACCAACTCGGATACAACGCTCTCCTCGACGACACTGACCTTCACCACCTCGAACTGGGATCAGGCACAAACCGTCACCCTCACCCTAACTCGGGATGAGGATTCGGTGGACGACAGCGATACCATCACCTTGTCCTCCTCCGACGACTCCATTCCCTTCGCAACGATAGCGGTCTCCGTGAAGGATTTGGATGTCACCCCTACGGGGAATATGGTTCTATCCACCCAATCCCTCACTTTGAAAGAGGAAGAGGACGACCCCAAGACCTTCACCGTCCGCCTCGATAGCCGACCGAATGCCAATGTCATCGTAAGGCTATCGACCACCAACACCGATGTCTGGCTTCCCCCCGATCCGCTGACCTTCACCACCTCGAACTGGGATCGAACCCAACGAGTCGACGTCGTACTTAGACGGGATCACGACGAGGTGGATGAAAGCGCGACCATCACCTTGGCCCCCTCCGGCGGGATCGTTGCGCCGAGTGCGACGATCGCGGTTACCATCGAAGACGATAATCGGTACACCATCGCGGCGCATACTTGTATGGAAGGTAACATTGCTTTTGAATCATCCTCAGGCTTCCATCTTCACAATGCTCCCCTCAATAGTAATAATGGACGTTCCGCTTGCGGGAAATATTTGATAATGGTCGTTGGCATGAGCGATCCAGTTGCCAACCATACTGATATTGAGTGCGTAGATTTATCTATTTCAGGAGACGACACTGAGATTATTGAACCAACTAACAAGTTCTATGGCTATGGAAACCCCGCAAAAATATGCATCGAATACCAAGACAGCCTGTTGCAGGCCAACATGGGATATCAAGGCTGCGACTCCGTATCGATTACGGACTGCGGCGACGGCGGTCGCGAATTCGTAGATCCGCTTCGGCTCGTGCCTAACGGCACTCTCGTGCTTGCCCCCACCGGTACCCTCACCATCGACGAGGGCGAAACCGGCACGCTCTCGGTGAGGCTCTCGGTTGCGCCGGTTACGGATGTCATCGTCACGCTGTCGAAGACCGGTGACGCCATCACCCTCTCCGATACATCGCTTACCTTCACCGGCTCGAACTGGAGTACGGCGCAGAGCGTTACCATCACCACGGTGCAAGACAACGATACGAACGACGCCTCCGATACCATCACCTTGACCCCGGACAGCAACGGGATCAACGCCTCGAGCCGCACCAAGGCGATCATCGTCAATGACACCACGCCGACGGGATCGATCACGCTGAATCCGGCTCAGACCCTGACCATCGACGAGGGCGAAACCGGAACCTTCGGCGTCAGCCTGAGCGCAAAGCCGCAAACGAATGTCGCCATCACCCTTTCCAAAACCGGCGCCGATATCACCATCTCCCACACCTCGCTCACCTTCACCCCCTCGAATTGGAGCACGGCGCAGAACGTCACCGTCACCACGGTGCAAGACAACGATACGAACGACGCATCGGGCACCGTCAGCTTGACCAAAACCTCCGGCGGCTTCATCGCCCCCGATGCGACCTTGGCAATCACCGTCGACGACACCACACCGACGGGATCGATCGCGCTCAATCCGGCAACGACCCTATCCATCGACGAGGGCGAAACCGGAACCTTCGGCGTCAGCCTGAGCGCAAAGCCGCAAACGGATGTCGCCATCACCCTTTCCAAGACCGGCGCCGATATCACCATCTCCCATACCTCGCTCACCTTCACCCCCTCGAACTTCGATACGGCGCAAAACGTCACCGTCACCACGGTGCAAGACAACGATACGAACGACACCTCGGGCACCGTCAGCTTGACCAAAACCTCCGGCGGCTTCATCGCCCCCGATGCGACCTTGGCAATCACCGTCGACGACACCACGCCGACGGGAGCGATCACGCTCAATCCGGCGCAGACCCTCACCATCGAGGAGGGGGAAACCGGGACCTTCGGCGTCAGCCTCAGTTTGAAACCGCAAACGGATGTCGCCATCACCCTTTCGAAGACCGGCTCCGATATCACCATCTCCCATACCTCGCTCACCTTCACCCCTTCGAACTTCGATACGGCGCAGAACGTCACCGTCACCACGGTGCAAGACAACGATACGAGCGATGCCGCGGGTAGCGTCGGCCTGTCCGTCGCCTCCGGCGGTTTCAAAGCCCCCGATGCCAGTCTGGGCATCACCGTCGACGACACCACCCCGTCGGGAGTGATCACGCTGGATCCGTCGGCCCTTGTCATCGACGAGGGCGAAAGCGGGACCCTCGGCGTCAGCCTGAGCGCAAAGCCGCAAACGAATGTCTCCATCACCCTTTCGACGACCGGACCGATCGCGATCTCCCATACCTCGCTCGCCTTCACCGGCTCGAATTGGGATACGGCGCAGAGCATCACCATCACCACGGTGCAAGATAACGATACCGATGACGCATCGGGCACCGTCACCTTGACCAAAGCCTCCGGCGGCTTCGACGCCCCCGATGCGAGCCTTGGCGTCACCGTCAACGACACCACCCCGACGGGGACGATCTTGCTCGATAGGGCGAGTCTCGTTATCGATGAGGGGGAAACGGGGACCTTCGGGGTCAGTCTCAGTACGAAGCCGCAAACGAATGTCGCCATCACCCTTTCCAAGACCAATCCCGATACCACGATCTCCGCCACCTCGCTGACCTTCACCCCTTCGAACTTCAGTACGACTCAGACCGTCAGCATCGGTACGGTGCAGGACAACGATACGAACGACGCATCGGATCGCATCGAGTTGGTCGTCGCCTCCGGCGGCTTCAAGGCCCCCAAAGCGATCTTGGCGATCGTCATCGACGACACCACGCCGAAGGGGAGCATCGTCCTGACCCCCGGATCGAACTTCTCCCTCAACGAGGGCGGGGCCGGGGCCTTCGGGGTCAGCCTCAGTGCGAAACCGCAAACGAATGTCACCATCACCCTTTCGAATGCCACCAATCCCGATATCACGATCTCCGAAACTTCGCTGATCTTCACCCCCTCGAACTGGAATACGGCACAAAATGTGATCGTCAGCGCCGGCACCGACAGCGATACGACGGACGATCTCGATACCATCTCCCTAGCCGTCGCCTCCGGCGGCTTCAGCGCTCCGGATACGCAGTTGAGGATCCGGGTCAGCGATGTCCCGGCGGGGGCGATCGCCGTCACCCCCACCGGAATCGTTCTCGTCGAAGAGAACGATTCGACGACCCTCAGCGTCAGACTCAAAATTCAGGTACAGCCGAGCGAAGATATCATCGTGGCGCTTTCGAAGACCAACCCCGATATCACCTTTTCCGAATCGTCCCTGACTTTCACTCCTTCGAATTGGCAACAGACGCAGACCGTCGAGGTCGGCGCCGCCCCAGACGAAGACACGGCGAACGATACCGATACCATCACCCTGGCCGCCACCAGCGGCATCGACACTCCGGATACGACGAAAGGGGTCAGCGTGATCGACGACGATCGGCTCGGCTCCCTCGTCCTTTCCACCGATCGCCTCATCGTGAGGGAGGGGGAAAGTGCGTCCTTCGATATCGAACTCGGAACGCCGCCGAGCGTGCCTTCGATCACCGTCTCGCCATCGAATAACTCTCCTCAATTGTCCCTCTCCCCGACCTCGTTGACCTTCACCCCCGACGATTGGGACGAGGGACAAAGCATCGTCGTATCCGCACAGCAGGACGAAAATACGAACCATGGCTCCGATACCATCACCTTGTCGTCTTCCGGGGGCGGGAACTACGGCGGGGTGGAGAGCAAACTGCCGGTCCTCATCTTCGACACCCCGGGCGATATCGCCACATCCCTCGAAACGATCGCGCTGTTCGAAGGCGAAGCGCCGGTATCCTTTACCGTCGGACTCGACGTCGAGCCCGTCAATACCGATATCGTCGTCGTCTCCCTTTCGAGCACCAACCCGAATATCACGCTCACCCCTTCCTCCTTGCTCTTTACGAGAAGTGCTTGGAGAACGCCGCAAGAGGTCGTCGTCGCCGTCGCCGACGACCCCAACGCGGACGATGAGCAGGACACCCTCACCTTGGACGCCACCGGCGGAAACTACGACGGGATCAACAAACAACTCGTGGTGACGGTCAAAGATGACGACGATGATGCGCCACCCGTCGAGATCCCCGAGCAAGTCAAAGGCTACGCCTTGGCCATTCCGCCCGATACCGCATCCGATCGTTCCGAGCTGCGCATTCGATGCCGCCAGAGCGCTCCTTGCACCGTCTACCTTTATTGCAGCGCGCAAAATGACGGATCCATCTTCGAGGGTTGGCTCCCGGGCTCGATTCCGGGCTGGGGGACGCAAACGCTCATCAACTCCGATATCGTGCGTTATACCGGTGGATCGTGGTCCGGCAAGGGGCGCTTGGGCTGCGCCTTGCGCAGCGATCACACCTTGGGCATCCAGATTTGGACGCGTTCGGGGGATGGCGTGCTGGTCAACAACAGCGCGCTGGTTCGAAGCGTCTCGGTGGACGATGTCCACCGGGCGGATATCGAATCGATTCCCTCCCCGGATGGTTCGGACGGCTCGAATATCCGCATCCGATGCCTCGCCCCTGCCGATGCCCATTGCACCGATTTTGCCTTCTCCTGCTTCGAGGACGACGGAACCGGGCACGATGGCGTGTTGGGAACGATCGAGCATCTGTCCACAAGGCATCTGCAAGCCGACGAACTCGCCGATATCATCGATCACCGATGGGAGGGCATCGATCTTTCATGCGAACTGCGATCGGATCATCCCTTCACGGTGCAAGTACTGACCCGCACCGGCGGAGGCGGGGCCTTGGTCAACAACAGCGCCACCGGGAGCCTCCGGGCAAGGCCGCCCATCGAGCCGAACGAACCGGACGAGTCGACGGAGCAGGCACCGACGGGGGCTCGGCAGGAGTGAGGTTCGAGTCGAGAGATCCGAGTCGAGACGATAAGGCCTTGCCCCTCGCCCCGAAGCGGGTAGCGAAGGCGAGTCCATGAAGACAAGATCATCTTAGCGAGCGCCGAAAACCCGAAACTCGACGACATCCTCTTTATGGCAAGAAGATCGCCTCGATGACGCCTTCGGGGATCGATATTTCAAGATCGATCGAAATAGCGAAAAAAACGATATCGATATCCATCGACAATCGATAACGCCCATCGAGCCGACAGCGATGATCGACAAACCAAGGCAAGGGGCATCGAGAATGCAAGCGCTCCAAGGGCGGAGCATTCATCGGCCGGTCCTGCAAGGGCGGCGGTCGGCTCCTAAGATGCACGATCCTTACGAGGAAGACGAGCGTTGAACGGATTCGAGTGCGAACGGGGCGACGAGCCGCGCGATGACGAGGCAAAGAACGGGAGATCTCCCGCTTTTCCCCGTCCGGTACGCAGTTTCGTGGTCCGCGCGGGCCGGATGAGTCATGCCCAAAAACGCGCGCTCGAAGAACTCAAAGACCGCTACCTGATTCCTTGCGGGGATCGCTCGCTCGATCTCGATGCGATTTTCGAACGCCGCGCGCCGCGCACGGTGGAAATCGGCTTCGGCTCCGGGGATGCGCTGATCGCGCTGGCGAAGAAGCACCCCGAGCGGGATTTCCTCGGCATCGAGGTCTACCCCCCCGGGGTCGGGCGATTGCTGGCTTGCGCGCACGCCCAAGGCATCGACAACCTCAAGGTGGCGATGGCCGATGCGCTGGAGGTCCTTCGCTGCAACTTATCCCCCTCGAGCGTGGACGAGGTGCTGGTCTGGTTCCCGGATCCCTGGCCCAAGAAGCGCCATCACAAGCGCCGGCTGGTCCGCCGGGAATTCGTCGATCTCGTCCATCGAATCCTTCGCCCGGGCGGAACGCTGCGACTGGCGACGGATTGGGAGCCTTATGCCGAGCATATTTTTGAAACGCTGACGAAGCATCCGGGGTTTTCGAACCTTGCCGGCAGCGATCGCTTCATGCCGCGCTCGCCCTTGCGCCCCGAAACCCGCTTCGAGCGGCGAGGGCGACACGAAGGCCATCGGATATTCGATCTTTGCTTTCGATCGCAGCCCATGAACGCCCCTCTTTTCATCTACGGCTCGATACGAGACAAAGACGTGCAAGATTTGGTTTTGGGCGAGGAGGCGGCGCAGGCGCTGTTCATCGAAGAGGCTTGGATGCCCGATGCGGTCCTTGCCCGCGTTCCCGACGAGTGCTATCCCTATCTTTCGCCGCGTGCCGGAGAGCGGGTGCGCGGCGAACTCATCCACGGCCTCGACCGGGAAACCCTCGAGCGCATCGTCTATTTCGAGGGGGATGAATATGTCTTAAGCGAATGCATCGTCGAGCGCCGAAGCGGCGAGGCGGTGCCGGCGATGTACTTCGAGGGCGCGGCGATCGTCGACGGACCCTTTCAGGAATGGTCCTTCGATACTTGGCAGGCGCAGGAGAAAAAGCGATTCTTGACGATGTGCCGGGCCTATATGGATCTGTGGCATCGAGGGCGGTCCATCGCGCAGGCCGAGACCTTGTGGAGGGATATTCGCTGCGATCCTTAGAGCCCCTGCGACGGCCGGGGGCAGAAGACGGACACCGGGGTCATCGGGCGATGGCGCTCAAGGATTCGAAAGCGATAGCCCTAAGGAGGAAGACTCTCCAACCACTCGCTCACCGCATCGACCAGAGCGTCTTCTCGATCTTTGAAAAAATGCCCGGCACCCGAGATCACTCGCTGCGCGGAAAGCGGGTTGCCGGCGGTGCGAATCGCAGCCAAACGCTCGGGGGCGGCACGCAGCACCCCGGGGAATTCCTCGCTGCCGAAAAGATCGAGGACCGGCACCCTCATCGATTCCAGCGGAAAGGGCTCGCGCATCGGCTGGCGGTAGTCGGTCGCTCCCATCCCGATACCGATGAAGGCATCGAACAGATCGTCCCCGTGGTGGCGCGTGAACGCCATCGCCATGTGCACACTGCAACTATGCGCCGCCAGCACGATATTATCGATTCCGCGATCGCGCAAAAACGCGATGCCCGCCAGAATACGGGGAAAGGCGGCGGGAAGGATCGGGACATAATCGTAGTATTTGGCGTCTTTGGCCAATACCGGCATCTGGAGGGAGAGGGTTTCCCAGCCCACCGTCGGCAAATGCGTGCGAAGCGGCGATGCCACCTCCTCCCAATCGGGATGAAAGCCGCGACCATGCATGACGATCACCGCCCCCCGAACGGGTTCGAGCGTCGCCTCGCTATGGATGGCAAGGAAGCGATGACCATCCGAGCCTTGAAGGTGCAAGGGCTCCCCGTCGAAGATCATGTCGACGATCTCCGCTTCGAGCCTTCGCTCGCGCTCGATATCCTGCGCTTGGGTATCGGCCACGATCCCCGATACACAAGCGAGCAAGAGGGCGCCGATCACGATCTTGAAGGCCTTGTCCGAGGGCTTGATCGGCGAGGCAAGGACGCTCGATCCATCGCCCGACCGCCTCGAACCCGATCGGCCGCCAATTCGCATATCCTTCGAGCCTTCGGTGGAAAGAAAAGAAAAACGCGCCATGCAAAAGACCCCCTCACCCTATCAAGTCGATATCGGCAATTCGACACCCGATATGATAAAAGACTTCGATAAAGTCCGATCCTTCAAGCAAAGCGCCCTTGTCGAAAGCCCTTGAAGCGTCCGAGACCTCGAGGAAATCGCCATGAACACCGATATCGCGCATGATTCCACCGCCTCTCGATCATCGCCCTCGCCTCGCCGGTCGCCTGGCTCTTGCGGGTTTGGCCGCGGCTTGATCTCGCTTGTGGCCGGGCTTGTTTATGCACTTTCGACGACGAGCCTCGCCGTCGAGATTCGGGACCCCTACCAATATTTTTTCCAAGACACCTTCGGCGACTTCGCCGAGGAAATCGAAATCGCCCGCGAGGAGGGAAAAAAAGGAATCGTCATCTTCTTCGAGATGGACGAATGCCCTTTTTGCGCCCGCATGCGCGAAACCGTCCTCAACCGCGCCTCGGTGCAGGATTATTATCGCGAGCATTTTCGCATCTTCATGGTCGATATCGAGGGCGATACCGAGGTGGTGGATTTTTCGGGGGATATCATGCTCGCCAAGGATTTCGCCTTCAAACTGCATAAAGTGCGGGCCACTCCGGTGATCGCCTTTTTCGACTTGGAAGGCACGCGCACGGTGCGCTTTACCGGCGCGGTGCGCAATCCGGATGAGTTCTTGTTATTGGGGCATTTCGCGGTCGAGGGTTATTACGAGAAAACGAATTTCACGCGCTTCAAGCGGGCTTGGAAAGCCGAACAATCGGCGCAGCAGTAGCATGGGGGCATCGATGCAAGGCGCATCCCTATCTTCGAGGGCTTATCCAAGCGAGCATCCGCATGAATATCCGAACGGACATTCTCATTATCAATATCGTCGAGATCGTCGAGATCGTCGAGCGATGAGGCGCGCACATCGTTCATATCAAAGATCCGCCCCCTCGATCCGGCGGCGACTTGATATTTTCGTGCCCCTCCTCGCCCTTTTTTTCGGCTCTGCCGCCCCCCAAGTGGCGGCGCTCTCCCCGTCCGATCCCCTACCCGATCCGCTGACCCTCGAATTCGCGCTTTCGCTCGCCGACGATCCGCATCCGCAGATGGTCGAACGACAAGCCGCCCTCGAAGTCGCGCAAGCGCAGGTGGAGGGGATTTCGGCGCAGCGGGGATTGCGCGCAAAGATATCGGCAAGAGCGCGGTGGATCGAACCCAAGAGCAGCGCCTCTTACCAAGAGCACGACGACCACAGCCTGCGCCTTACGCTACGCAAATCGCTGTGGGATTCGGGACGTTTTCCCGCCGCCCTCGAAGCCGCGCAGGCCTTGGCCGAGAGCGAGCGCGGGCTGTTGATGGACTTGCGCCATCAACGCCGGCTCTCGATCCTGCACGGCTATTTCGAGGTGATCCTGGCGGATCTGGAATTCGCGCGCGAGAACGAGGCGATGGCGATCGCCTTCATCGCCGCCAATCGGGCGCAAGAGCGCAACGCCCAAGGCCGCGTTTCCGATATCGAGGTCTTCGAGCGCGAGAGCGCATACCAACGGCAGCGAAGCATACGTTTCGCCGCCGATACCCGGCGACGCTCGAGCCGATCCCGTTTGGCGAACTTGCTCAACCGCCCCCAAGAACTCTCGCCGCACTTGGCCCCGGTGCCGATGTCGACAAGGGCTCTGCCGGATCTCGATGAGATCCAGAGCGAGGCGCTGGCCGCCAACGCCGCTTTGGGGGCGGCGCAAGCCCGCGTGGAAATGCGGGAAAAACGGCTCGAAGCGGCTCGATCGCTCGAAAGGGCAACGCTTCGAGGCGAGATCGAAGCGGGGGTCGGCTCTCGCCCGTCGAGCGGCAGCGATATCTTTCGCGCCGGCCTCTCCCTCGATATCCCGCTCTTCGACGGGGGACGACGGGCGGCTGAGATCGCTCGCGCAAGCGCCGAACTCGCACAAGCCCAAGCGGTGCTTCGAATGATGCGAATGGACATCCGACAATCCCTCCTCGAGGATTGGCTCTCGGTGGGCAACTTGCAAGCGGAGCGGGAATCCGCCGATGCTTTCGCGGCTTGGCGCGATCTCTACCTCGACCGCAGCCGCGCCCTTTACGAGCAGGACGTACGCGCCGATATCGGGGATGCGATGGTGCAAATTTCGGAATCGACCTTGCGCATCGCCCGCGCCGACTTCGAGCGGATCATGGCCTTGGCCCGGATTCACGCCCTGCTCGGCCGCGATCCCGAGGGCCTCTTCGAATGGCTTTTCGGCTCCGAATGAGCGATGGCGCTTCACGGTAGAACTCCGCGGCTGAATTCCACAAACCCGCACCACCCGAGATCGTCGACCCGATCCCCCAAAGCACCGGAAATCGCAAGGTATCTTCGAATAATGAACCGCACCCTCATCGTACGAACAAGCCACTTATCTTTGCGTCTATCCGCTTTGCGTCCATCGGCGCAAAAAGGCTCACTCTTCCCCGTCTTCGGGCGAAGGAGCGCCAAGCAAACGCTCGGCGTCTTTTTGTTGACGGCGCTCTCGATTTTTATGCCGGCACCCGTCTTCGCCCAGCAGCCCGATAGCACCATAGCCGGCGCCGTCGAAGGGCGCATCGATTGGGCGAGAAGGGCGAGCCTTCGTTTTTCCCAAAGCGGTATCATCGAGCAGGTGGCGGTCAGGGTCGGGGATCGAGTGGAACCGGGGCAGATCCTCCTTGCGCTCGATCCCGCCCCTTTCGATGCCGAGGTCGACGCCGCCCAAGCCGAACTGACTCGCTTGGATCCCGATCTCCAAGAGGGGGAGCGCGAACTCGAACGGGCGCAGGATCTTTTCGATCGCACGCTTATCTCGGATCACGAGCTGCACCTCTCTCGCATCGCCTTGGCTCGCTTGAAGGCGCAGCAAGCGCAGGCGCAGGCGTTGCTGCGCTTGGCGCAGATTCGACGCGAAAGGAGCGTCCTGCGCGCACCCTTCGCCGGGATCGTGATCGGCAAGGAGGCGGAAATCGGGGAATTCTTCGACCCGCAACTGCCCGCACCGGCGCCGATCCGAATCGGCGATCCATCCCTTCTCACCGCGCGCATGCTGCTGCCTTCGGATGCGCTCTTCGAATGGGAAAAAGGACTCGAGGTCAAAATAACGAGGGGCGAGCGCAGCGTTGTCGGCCATATTCGGCATATCGGGATCGAGGCTGCGGATGCCACCGGCTCTTTCTATCCCGCCGAGGTGCGGTTCGTCCCGCCGCCCGGCTTCGGCGGCAAGAACAGCGCTTTTCGCATCGGCCAGACGGTGGAAATCCGGCGAAAATGATTCGAAGCGGTCGTCGCCCTTTATGCGCAAAAGAGATCGAAAAAACGGATAACTTGCCTTGATCCTAGCCTTTTCGCCACCATCTTTCGCCCGAAACCTCATCACGCCATGCATCGATCCCACCTCATCGGCCTTTCGAACACCGCCAAAGCGCTGGCGGCGGCGATCCTTTTGTCTTGGGGAGCGCCGGGAGCGAAGGCGCAGTTATTTCAGCAGGATTTATTCCAGCAGGATTCGCAAGAGGCGGGCAGCCCCGCCCAAAGCCCGGTGCCGAGGGAAAATGCACTCGATCGGATCTCCCCGGGGCTGATCGATCTCCTCGAAGGCGGCGCCCTTGCAACGGATGACGATGAACCGGAATTCCTCGATCCCGATATCGCCTTCGTACCCACCATCACCGCCCCGACCCCGGATCGGATCGAGGTGCATTGGGAGATCGCCGAGGGTTATTACCTCTATCGCGACAAAATGTCCTTCGGCGCCTCCGATATTCAAGGCGCCGATGAAAAGGCGAATTTCGCGCTCGGATCGCCGCGTTTCCCCGCCGGGGAGATCAAGGACGACGAGTATTTCGGTCGCATGGAGGTCTACTACGATTCGGTGCGGGTGGACTTTCCCTTCGCCGGAGAACCCGGTCTCGTCGATCTCGATATTTCCTACCAAGGCTGCGCGGAAGCCGGGCTTTGCTACCCGCCGATCACCCGCAGCCTTCCGGTACTGATACCGGTTGCCGGAGACGATGCCGGATCGGGCACTTCCTCCGACGGGATCGACAGCCCGAGCCGCTCGGTGCCTTCGGGTGAGATGTCCGAACAAGACCGTATCGCCTCGGCCTTGCTCTCGGGGAATCCTTGGCTGGTGATGCTCTCGCTCTTCGGGGCGGGGCTCTTGCTGGCATTCACGCCTTGCGTACTGCCGATGGTGCCGATCCTGTCGAGCATCATCGTCGGCCAAGGCAAGGGGATCGGCACCCGTCGCGCCTTCACCCTTTCCTCGGTCTATGTGCTGGCGATGGCCTCGACCTACACCGTCGCCGGCGTGCTGGCGGGCATGGCGGGCGCCAACTTCACCGTCGCCTTTCAAGATCCCTGGATCCTGGTCCCCTTCGCTTTGTTGTTCGCGCTCTTGTCGCTGGCGATGTTCGGCCTCTACGAACTGCAAATCCCCGCCGCCTTGCAAGATCGATTGAGCGCACTGAGCCGGCGCCAACGCGGCGGCAGTTTCGTCGGCGTGGGGGTGATGGGCGTTCTCTCGGCCCTGATCGTCGGTCCTTGCGTGGCCGCACCCTTGGCCGGCGTGCTGCTCTATATCGGACGCACCGGCGATCCCCTATTCGGGGGGATGGCCCTTTTCTCCTTGAGCCTCGGGATGGGGGCGCCGCTGCTGGTCGCCGGCACTTCGGCGGGAAAACTCCTGCCCGCGGTCGGGCCGTGGATGAAGCGGATCAATGCCATCTTCGGGGTCATGCTGCTGGCGGTGGCGATTTATCTGCTCGATCGCGTGCTTCCCCCGGCGGTGATTTTGCTGCTGTGGGCGGCGCTGCTGATCACCTGTTCGATCTACATGGGCGCGCTCGATGGACTTGCACCCGATACCGGGGGCTGGAGACGGCTGTGGAAAGGTGCGGGATTGTTCTCGCTGGTCTACGGCATCTTGCTGATGGTGGGGGTGGCGACCGGCAAGGGCGACCTCTTCGAACCCTTGAAGGGTCTGACCTTGGCCGAGGGAGAATCTTCGGATCACGCCCTCCCCTTTCGCTTGGTCAAGGGAACGCAAGGCTTGGATGCCGAACTCGTGCAAGCGGCGGCGCAAGGGCAAACGACGATGCTGGATTTCTACGCCGACTGGTGCGTCAGCTGCAAGGAAATGGAGCGTTTCACTTTCAGCGACGCCGGGGTGCAAAGGGCGCTTGGCGATATGCGGATTCTGCAAACGGATGTGACCGCCAACGATGAGCGGGATCAAACGCTGCTCAAGCGCTTCGAACTCTTCGGCCCGCCGGCGATCTTGTTTTTCGACCCCGACGGACGAGAGCGGCGCGAGCTGCGTGTCGTCGGCTTCATGTCCGCCGACGAATTCGGCGAGATCGTCGCTCGAGCCCGACCTTTGCCCGCCGGGGAACGGATACAATCTCGCTCGTCGAGCGCCCCGATCGATGGCGGCCTTTTCGAAGTCGGCGACGCCTCGCCTCGAGCCCTTTCGAATATCCGATGAACCCTAAAAGGAGTCAGGATCCCCAAGGCCCATCGCGTGTCGTTCACAGCTATCTATTCACTGCTATATCTTGCTTGCATCCCTATCGGGGGCTTTTCTCCTCCCGCTTCGCCGCCAGCAGTCCCAAGGGATCCGATGGATCCACTTCGTCCATAAAAGGTTGGTGCCGATCGCGGCCGGTCAGTTGATAGACCAACCCCAGCCAGTTATTGAACATCGCCTTGCCGGTATCGGCCCACGTATTGTCAAGAAGCGGCTCGATCTCTTTTTCCGGAAACTCCGGCGGTATCCCCCCCTCGGACTTCGCCCGCTGCATCTTTTCTCGATAATCCTCGAGGATACGAAGGGCTCGGGGCGGAAAATAATTTTCGGGAGGCGAAGGCCAATCCTCGCGCGCGCCGGTGAAAAAACGACCGACCTCGCGCTTGTATTCCTTGGAAAGACTGATCAGATCGTACTCCGGATGGCCTTGGAAAAAGACGAAGCGAAGGCCTTCTGCGCTCACTGCCAGATGCACCCCCGCCTTCGGGCTTGCGCTCAATACCCGCAATCCCGCCTCCTCGAAACCCTCTCGGGTGATTTCATAGACATGCGAATGGGGGGCGTCGAAACGCGTATTCAGATCGATGAGCAGCGGATGGCGGATGCGATCTCGATGATGCTCGTAAATCCCCCAACGTTTATTCGGTCGGCACGGCTTGCGCCGGATGCCGTGGAAGTGCTGCATATAGGCGTGGGTCGCCAAGCACGAGCACACCACCGAACAGACATGCCGCTTCGACCATTCCATCACCTCTACCAAGGGCTCCCAAAAAGGCTCGTCTTCGAGGACTTCGCGGGCGGGGTTCGCACCGGTGATGATCAATGCATCGAGACCGCTTCGACGAACCTCGTCGAAGGTCCGGTAATGGCGTTCGATATGGGCTCTCGCCGCCGGCCCCCGAGATCCGCAATCCACGCTGAAATGATGCACGTGGATCTGGGCGATGCGATTGCAGTTGCCGATCAGGCGCATGAACTGCCGATCCGTCGCCTCCAGCGCCGCATCCGGCATCATGTTGAGCAAGCCGACATGGAGTTCTCGAATATCCTGACGATGCGCCCGATCGAGGGAGAGCACCTCCTGCCCCTCGTCTTTCAAACGCTTGAAACTCGGATGATCGTTATGGGCGATAAGGGGCATCTTTTTCGACCATAGTCTTGGAGCGGTGAGGCCGGGGGCGGGCTTTATTTGCGATCGACTCGATGGCTTCGTCGGCGATCGCCGATAAGGGGTTTTTCACGAGCGGCCCACCGTCTCGGCCACGAGATCGAGAAACTCCTCTTCGCTGCGCACCCTTCCTGCATCGGAGGCGGAAAGGGTATAACCGTAATTATCGGCGATCGATCGATAAAGCGGTCTTCGGTGTTCGACCAAGCGCGGGAATATCCAGCGCGTGAAATGATCCGGATCCATCGTTTCGGTGGAATCGATACCGTGCTCTTCGAAATATTCCGCAAGCGATTCTGCGAAAAACCCCTCTTGGTAGTACAAGGGTTTGGGGCTTTCTTTTTGGCGCCGAATCAACTCGTCCTCCATATCCCGCTCGGCTCGAATATAAAGAATCAGCGTATGGTCGGCGAGGGAGCGGATCGTTTCCTCGTGGTTGATTTCGCAGGCGCTTCCCCCGGCATCGTTGATGAAATGATCGTAGCCGTAGATATCCTTGGCTTTGGCGATGAAGGTTCGAACATCGCCCAAAGCGCCGATTTCCCCCTCCCGATGCAATCGCTGGCGGGCGACGAATTCATCGTAGGAAAGCCCGCCCTTGGACCGATCCCCGACCTTTCCGAGAAAGGAGGACAGCGGCTCCAAGTTATCGACGGTGATATTGCTTCCGATATAAATCGAGTCGCTGCAAAGAAGATCGCGAAGAAATCGAACCTTCATCGCCTCTTTCTTCGCATTGTCGATGATGGCCTCGCCCATGTAGCGAGTGCCGATCCGATAGTCCGCCGAGTAATGAAACCACGAACTTTTCGGCAGGCAATTGGCCAAGGTGGTCTTCCCGACCCCGGACATGCCGAGCAGGGTGATCGCCTTGTTTTTCCAAGCGAGAAAAGCATCGGGGCTCATTTTCATCTTTCTAGCCCTTTGCACTTCGCCATCATCGGGACATGATCACCGGGATCTCGGATTGCGCCATGATATGGCGCGTCGCCCCCCCGAAGATCATCTGCCGCAATCGACTTCGGGTATAGGCCCCTTTGACCAGCAGGTCGGCGCCCAAAGAAGCGCATTCA
The DNA here is from genome assembly GCA_000583135.1 of Thioalkalivibrio sp. HK1. Lineage (GTDB taxonomy): Bacteria > Pseudomonadota > Gammaproteobacteria > HK1 > HK1 > HK1. The sequence continues at coordinate 75,816 of JFBG01000001.1, read as the reverse complement.
TCGAGCAGCGCCTCCCCCGGCGAACGATCGCCGGCATCGATGGTATGGGTTCGAACATGGATCGCATTTCGCGCCAAGTGAGCGCCGAGCTGCTCCACCCCGGGACCCGGAACCCCCCAGCCCTCGACCCCGACCACGGTCACGCGCTTGGCCACCGTCAGCAAGGGCATCGAAAAGGCCACGGTGCGCGCCGTCTCCGCGCTGTTATTCCACGCGATCACCACGTGCTCGCCCAAGGTCGTATGGGGCGTGCCGGGCGTGAGGATCATCGGACGGCCGCTTTCGAACAACGCCCCTTCGGCCATCACATGCCAATCGACCCAAGGGTGCCCGAAGTCGCGCCCGATCAGAATGAGATCGAAAATACGCCCGTAGTCCCCGATGACCTGCCCCTCCAACCCCTCGATCTCGCACCAGCCGAATACCGAGCCGGTAGCGGGGGCATCGATGGAGCCGAAGGTGATTCCTTTTTTCGCCCCCAAATCATCGAAGCGAGCCTTGGCGCGGTCGCCGAGCCTTCGACCCTCCTCTTTGAGCTGGCTGAGATAGGAATCGGCGAGGACGATACCCTCCCCGTCGATGATTTGTGGCGGACGAAGGACGAACAAGCCCTCGACATAAGCATCGAAAAGCGAGGCGATCTGCACCCCCACATCGAAGGTGGCCGATGCCGAATCATCATCGTAAAACGGAAGCAATATCGTCTTCATCGCTCACCTCCTCGATATCGTCAACCGCACGAAGCGGTGCCTCTCATGACATGAACGACGGTCGCGCGCCCCTTGCCGTCTCGGCCACACATCCGCCCTCGAAAACCGCCTCGCCGAAAAAATACCGAAGCGCTCGAATGGCACGCTCGAATGAGAAAAGGGTACCACTTGAGGCTTGATCGGTGCATCGAGCCCCTCGACTCTTCCGACTTTGCATGGGAAAAGAAGAATCCTTTTTATCGTCGGGGGAGCGGATCCGCGCCCTTCGATCCGGCGATTGCCTTCTTTCAAAACCCCGGATCGCCCTTGCAAGCCACGAGACGGGCAAGGGCCATGGCTCTTCGATCGGGATCTTCGACGATCCCTTCTTCGTAATGGACGATTCGCAAATCCCGGAAGCGATCGAGCAACTCGTTGGGGCGGGCGCGAAAACGAATGCTCGGCGGACCGCCGACCCTTGCAAGACCCCCGGCAGAGGCGGGGACGATGTAATGGTGGTCGTAAACCAAATAGCCGCCGGGGGCGAGGGCATCGATCAAATGCGGGATCAGCGGGCGATCCAAAAACCGGGCGACGACCACGAGTCGATAGGCTTTGCGGGGAATGCCGGTGGCGGTGGCGAAAGAGGCTGTGTCCTCTTCGCTTCGCTCGGCTGCGGATGCGCCTTGCGGCGCCTTCGATCGTTCCAGATGGCGGCGGGCGATCCGCTCGAGATCGGCCTCGATCCAACGCACCTCCAAGCCCTCCGCTTGCGCCCTTTTCGATGCCCGCTCCAAGGCGACGGATGAGATATCCATCGCCTCGACCCGATAGCCCTTGGATGCAAGGAAAATCGCGTTTCTGCCGGCACCGCAGGCGACATCGAGCGCCCGACCTCTCGGCAGGCGATCGATCCAACTTGCGAGCAGATCGCTCGGATGGGTTCGGGCGATGTACTCCCCCGAGGCATAACGCGCATTCCAGCGCTCTTTGTCGGCATCGCTCATGGTAGGGATGGATGACCTCTTCGATATGGTTGTTTCGCTGCGATCGCTTCGGGCTAAGGATCTCTTTTCGATGATTTCGGCTCCAAGGCCGGCGGTCAACGATACCCCAAGCGAGATTCGATCCGAAAACCTTGATTCGAAAAAAACACCGGCTCTTGCGATCCGGCTTGCAAAGCGGCGCCCTCGACCCGAGGATCACCTCGCTTGCAGGCGGACAGGCCACGGCCATGGAAAGGCAGGCCATCCGCTCGATGCCTCCGCCGGATCGATGGCGAAAAGAACGCTCGATGCGATCGATTTCTCTTCCCGATAAAAGCCGAGGATCCCCCGCCACCGCTTTATGATACGAAGGTCGTGAAACCATCTTGGCCCTGTCATATCGAAAACGATGATCGCCATCATTATTGCCATCTCGGTCATTGGGGCCATCTTGGTCTTACCGAGAGCGACCATCGACTCTTGCGCTCCCGACTCGAAAGAAAGATCGGGTTCGAAGGCCAAAAACGATCAACCGAAAAAGGGACCGATACCATGTATGAACTGCTGCAGTCGAGGTCGTTGCGCCACATCATGATCCGGCAGATGCCGGCGTTTCTGATCGCTTTCGTCGTCGCCGAGCGCTTCTATAAACTCGGCAGTTTCGCCCTCGAGTGCGTGGCCTTTCTCGCCACTTGGTGGGTGGTCGACGCCTTGTTCCATCTCTTCGGGGGCCGCACCGGCGCCGGGAAATCGCAACGACCCGAAGGATCGACCTGAAGAACGAGGATCTCCTACCATGACCGACTCCCCGCCCCCGATCCCCCGATCGTCGATCTCCGGCCATACCTCGCTGACCGATGCCATGCGCTTTCGCTGTATCGGTCCGCCCCGGGGCGGGCGCGTGGTGGCGGTCGCCGGGGATCCGATCGACCCTGCGGTCTTTTATTTCGGGGCGGTCGCCGGTGGCGTTTTCAAGACGAACGATGCCGGGGTCAGCTGGTTCAATATCAGCGACGGTTGGTTCAAAACCTCCTCCGTCGGGGCGCTGGCGGTCTCCGAAGCCGAGCCCTCGGTGATCGTCGCCGGGATGGGGGAAAGCGCCATCCGCACCGATGTCTCGCACGGCGACGGAGTTTGGATCTCCACCGATCGCGGCCATCGCTGGAAGCATGCGGGCCTCGCCGATACCCGACATATCAGCGAGGTGCGCATCCATCCGCGCGATCCGGATCGAATCCATGTCGCCGCCTTGGGGCACGCCTTCGGCCCCCATCCGGCGCGCGGTATCTATCGCACCCTCGACGGCGGCAATAGTTGGGAGCGAACGCTCTATCTGAACGATCGCACCGGGGCTGCGGATTTGGCCCTCGACCCGTTGAATCCATCGATCCTCTATGCAAGCCTGTGGCAGGTGCATCGCAATTTCTGGGAACTGTCGAGCGGCGGCCCCGGCAGCGGCTTGTGGCGCTCCGAGGACGGCGGGGCGACTTGGAGCGAGATCACCGCATCTTTGGGCCTTCCGGCCTCGACCGTCTTCGGCAAGATCGGGATCAGCGCATCCGCGGCCCGCAGCGGCCGAGTCCTGGCATTGGTGGAATCCGATATCGGCCCCGGCCTTTATCGCTCCGACGATTTCGGCGAGCACTGGGATTTGGTCAGCGACTTTCAGGATCTGCGCTATCGCCCTTGGTACTACATGCACGTCTTCGCCGATCCGATCGACGAAGATACCGTCTACGTCAACAATCTGAGGATGTGGAAATCCACCGACGGCGGGGCCGGTTTCACCAAGATAGCGACCCCCCACGGCGATAACCACGATCTGTGGATCGATCCGAAGAACAACCGCCGCATGATCCAAAGCAACGACGGCGGGGCCAATATCTCCTTCAACGCCGGGGATTCATGGAGCTCGATCCATAACCAGCTGACCGCCCAGTTCTATACCGTGGATACCGATGGCCAAGCGCCCTTTTATCGCGTCTACGGCACCCAGCAGGACAACTCCAGCATCGGCGTGCCCTCGGGGTGCGTCGGGGGAGCCATCACTTGGTCGGATTGCCGCATCGCCGGCACCGGGGAAAGCGGTTATATCAAGGTGGATCCCACCTGCCCCGATGTGGTCTATGTCGGTGCCATCGGCAGCTCGCCGGGCGGAGGCGGGGCGTTGCAACGCTACGATCATCGAAGCGGTCAGATCCGACTCGTCAATGTCTGGCCGGAGCATCATGGTGGCATGGGCGCCGGAGAGCTCCGCTACCGCTTCGGCTGGACCTTCCCGATCCTCTTCTCGCCGCACGATCCGAATGTGCTCTACACCGGCGGCAACCGCGTCTTTCGCAGCCTCGATCAAGGACAAAGTTGGGAGCCGATCAGCCCCGACCTGACTCGGGCCAGCCCCGATCGTCTGGGTCCTTCGGGCGGGCCGATCACCTTGGATACCAGCGGAGCGGAACACTACTGCACCCTCTACGCCCTCGCCGAGTCGCCGCTCGAGCCGGGGACGCTCTGGGCCGGCTCCGACGACGGACTGGTTCATATCAGCCAAGATGCGGGCCGGAACTGGCGGGACATCACCCCGCCCGAACTGCCGCCATGGTCCTTTATCCGCACCATCGAGCCCTGTCCGCATCGGCCGGGGAAAGCCTATCTTGCGGTCACGCGATATAAACTGGACGATCCCTCGCCCTTATTGTTCAAAACCGAAGACTTTGGTCGCAGCTGGACATCGATCATCGGCGATCGAGGGATCGGGCACCGATCCGGCGCATCGAACGCCGATGACGAGGAAGGCTCGATCCCGGCGGACGATTTCGCCCGCGTCATCCGCGCCGACCCTCATTGCCCCGGGCTTCTTTATCTGGGCACCGAGAGCGGCCTTTATCTCTCCCTCGACGATGGCGAACACTGGCAGCGATGGCGATCCAACTTCCCGGTGACTCCGGTCTACGATCTCAAAATCGAAGGGACCGATCTGGTCATCGCCACCCACGGCCGATCCTTTTGGATCCTCGACGATCTCACCCCCTTGCATCAGCTGGTTGCCGGCGGCGAAGACGATCGAAAAACCGACTCCCCTCGGCTCTTCGCGCCCCGCCGTACGTGGCGAGTGCTGCCGGGGCTGCTGGATTTCATCACCGAGAACGAGGGCAAGGGCTATAGCATCGGCCTCGGGCAGGTGGCGACCTTCAACACCCGGCTCGACGAAAGCGGGCAGCGAAGGCGCGAGTTCTTCGATGCCGGCGAGAGCGCCCCCGAGGGAGTCATCGTCCACTACCGCTTATCCGAATCCGCGCTATCCGCATCGAGCACCGCTCGCTCGACTGACCAAAGGGGCGACGAGGGCGGCGACAAGGGCGGCGACAAGGGCGAGGGCGATTCGAAGCCGAGCTTGGATTCGGATCTCCCCGAAGCTTCGTTGGCCTTCCTCGATGCCGATAACAATTTGATCCGCGAGTTCTCCCCCCGACCGGCGGGATACGACAATCTCGACGATGCGGACAAAGCCCTCGATCCCGGGCCTTGGATGCCGATCCGGGTCGGCATCAATCGCTTCGTCTGGGATTTGCGTCATCCGGGCGCATTTGGCCTGCGCGGCAACAAGATGGGACAGGAAGCCATCCGCGGACCATTGGTGCTGCCGGGAATCTACAAGGTGCGGCTTCGGGTGGGCGATCACGAACTCGTCGAATCCTTCGAGGTCGTCAACGATCCTCGTTCGCCCGCCGGTCTCGACGAACTGCGCGAGCAGTTGGAGAGCCTGCTCGAGATCCGCGACAAGATCTCCGCCGCCTACAGGGCCGTGCAGCGCATCCGCGAGATTCGAAAAGGGATCGATGGCTGGAGGGACCGCCTCTTTGGCACCGGGCACTCGACTGAATCGGAGCATCGCCAGGCAAAGCGACTTGCACGCTCCCTATGCGAGGCATTGGACGAGGTGGAATCGGATCTGATTCACCCGGGCGAACACACCGATACCTTCGGCCTGCACCATCGGGTGCGATTGAGCGCCGCCCTCGCCTCCGTCATCAGCATCATCGACAGCGCCGATGCCCGACCGACCGCCCAAGCACTGGCTCTTGCCCGTCAGTACATGGACTCGATCGATCAGCGCCTGACTCGCTTCGATCGATTGAGACTCGACGAACTCGCCACCCTCAATCGCTTGATCGCAAAAACGAATCTCCCGGCGATCGACGACTCGCCCCCGGCCGTTTGACCTGCAGGTCGGGGATAAGGGTCTTCGGGGGAAAAGACAGGGCTTGCCACCATCCCTTGGCCATCCTTCGAAAAACGACAGGGGCTTCTCACCCTTTGTCATCGATCGCCATCGACTATCGAATGAGCGGGTCTTGCCCTTGATCGACGCCGCAAAGTGCAGGCGGCATCTTATACGCGCCAAACGCGGCCACGGCTTTTGAAGTGACAAAAGATCGAAGCGGGAGTCTATAGCATACCCCCGCCTCGATCCTCGTAAATTCGCCAAGATCATTTTTCGACATGCACTCGATTCCGCAAAATTCAAGGAGCAGCAGAGTATGAACACCGCACCATCGTCGAAGAACCTGACGCTGAGGGTCAGAAATTTCGGACCGATCATCGAGGCAAATATCGACCTCCGCCCTCTTACTGTATTCGCCGGTCCCAGCAATACAGGAAAATCTTGGCTTGCGATATTGATATATGCATTGCATAAAAATTTCGATCGGCCGGATATCGTCACAAGTAAATTATTGAGAAAAAATATCAATCAGGATCACTGCAAGCATATTTTGGAAGAATTTATAAAATGGATAGCATCCTTCGAAAAAATCCTGAAAGAAAGTGATGATGGAGAAAAAATCGAAGTCCGCTTACCTCCTAAAATTAAAAAAGAAATACTAAAATCTATAGAACATTCAGGAGAAGGAACTGTCAATCAGATTTGTATCTCTCTGGGTGTCGAGTATCAAGGAAGGCTCATTCGAAAATCAAAACCGGATAGCAATGTCTCCATCGATATAGCAAGAAAGATAGACGATAGTGAATATATATCGCAATCATTGAATTTTTACATAGACTCACAGGAATTGAGAATGAAAATTCCAGATGTAGTGTATTTTTTCAAGTCCACTTTGGAATTCATAGCGGAAGATATAGCAGGAGATATTCGTGAAGCCATCGATCAAAAGAGCAACCCTGAAAGATATCAGGATCGACTTCTATGGAAGTATGGTTATATGCTATCCTTCATGACGAATCAATGTATCAATTCGTGGTTTTCTCCTTTGGGTGATTCAGCATTTTACTTTCCTGCGGATAGAGCCGGGGTGATGCATGCTCACCGCACTATTGTCAGCGCAATTGTCGGCAACGCCGCTTCCGCCGGAATTCAACAAACAACGGGGGCCACTACACAACTTTCCGGAGTTATGGCCGATTTTCTTCAACAGCTTATCAATGTCGATTCGAACTCGAATTCGACCGATCACCGTCATACGATGGAAAATCACAGTATCGAAATAGAGAAAAAAATCGTCGGCGGGAAAATCGGTATCGAAAGAAGTCCGTTAATCGGTTATCCGGAATTCACCTACCAACCAAAGGGTTGGAAAGCACCGTTATCGTTGAATAATGCCTCTTCCATGGTATCGGAGATTGCTCCGATCGTGCTTTTCCTGCGCCATAGGATCATGAAGGGGGATACCCTGGTCATCGAAGAGCCGGAAGCGCATCTACACCCCAAGATGCAAGTGGCGTTTACCCAACAGCTCGCCGCCCTTGTCCAATCCGGCGTCAGAGTGATTCTGACCACGCACAGCGATTGGGTTTTACAAACTATCGCCAATATGATATGCGCATCCGATCTGAACGAAAAACAACGATCGAATATCCCCACTGCCCAAATTGCATTGAATGAGGAGCAAGTTGGTGTATGGCTATTCGAACAAAAGAGAAGTCCTAGAGGATCCGTTGTGAAAAAGATGTCTTTGGATCGGGAAACCGGACTCTACGATTCGGATTACGAGTCCGTCACCGAGGATCTTTACGGAGACAGCACCTCGATCTACAATGAAATCCAACGGAGTTTGAGCGCATGAGTGAGGGTATCGCATCGATTATGAAGCGGGTCGATGAAGAATGTCATACTACCGGCGGTTGCGGAAAAGATGGATGTCGCGTCGATCTGAAAGGAATGCCCAAACCGCCTGGACGGTTGATCGTCGATATGGATTGCAAGAAACTGCATATCCCTACCGATCGAAAGCGGTGTGACTATCTGATTTTTTCCGATGATCCAATCAACAGGAACACCGATGTCATTGTGGTCATCCCTATGGAAATGAAAAGCGGAAGAGTGATAGCATCGGATGTCATCAGGCAGATTCAAGGTGGCATCAAAACTGCCAAGAGTCTTATCGATAGTGACATATTGACTCGCTTCGTTCCAATATTGGTACATAAAAAGGGATTGAATAAAAAAGAACGGATTGAATTGAGAAAACCAATAAAAATTTGCGGAATAGTCGAAAGTATCAAATCAATGAAAAGCGGAGCATGCCTGAAAGACAATCTGTATCTGACCACAAGCTGAGAAAGTCTCGGATTCATGACGAATGAGCATCGTAATTCCAAAAAAGGATATGCGTCTCATTATTCACAGAACGAAATCGAAGGATGTTGTCGATATAAGAAATACTCGATAAAGGTCTCGTCGTCCTTGTGATAACAGGACACCTTATGCGAAGAGGGCCATGATATCCGGCAACCGCAGCAGCGAGAGGCTTGATGCTTATTGGGCTACAATAGCATGATCTTTCTCAGAATCTTGCCATCGGCCATTATGCGCAAGGCTTGGGTGGTGTCGATGGGCCTCCCGGTGATCGATCATGCGCTCGCCGGGGATACCGATAGCGTCTTGCCATTGGCCATGACGAAAAGCGCAGATGCAGATGGAGTCACGAGGATAGTCCTCGAGGATAGGACGCATACGATCGAAGGCATCCGGCTCGTTTGGCCGGCCAACCTAAGGCCCTCCATCGATCGAGAGCCGCTCTTCGTCCTCCGATCTTTCCTCGAAACCCTCCACCGACTCGGCTCAGGCGATTGCCTCGATATGCCGATGTGAAAACGTCTTCCGTCGAAGTCAAAACAACCGGCGGAAAGTAGAATCTCGCTTGAAAGTAGAATCTCGCTTAGTAGGATCGATTCGCTTTCATTTTCCTCAAAAGCCCCGATGAAGGGCTCTCGAACGGGCCGCCCGCCCCCCTATCGCTTTGGATATCGAAGGAGTTCGAAATCATGGGCGACGTCAAAAAAGTGGTTCTCGCCTACTCCGGCGGACTGGATACCTCGATCATCTTGCGTTGGCTGCAGGAGAACTACGGCTGCGAAGTGGTCACTTTCACCGCCGACCTCGGGCAACGAGAAGAGGTGGAACCGGCCCGCGCGAAGGCCGAATCCCTCGGGGTACGAGAGATATTCATCGACGACTTGCGCGAGGAATTCGCCCGCGACTTCGTCTTTGCGATGTTTCGCGCCAATGCTCTTTACGAAGGCGAATACCTGCTGGGCACCTCTATCGCCCGCCCGCTGATCGCCAAACGATTGGTCGAAATCGCCCACGAGACCGGGGCGGACGCCATCTCCCACGGCGCGACCGGCAAGGGCAACGATCAGGTGCGCTTCGAACTCGGCGCCTATGCCCTCTCCCCCGACATCCGCATCATCGCTCCTTGGCGCGAATGGGATCTGAACTCCCGCGAACAGTTGCTGAACTACGCCCAAAAACACGGCATCTCGATCGATAAACGAAGCCCTCACGAGGGCGGCAATACCTCCCCCTATTCGATGGATGCCAATCTCCTGCATATCTCCTACGAAGGGAACGAACTCGAATCGCCGGCGACCGAACCGGACGATGGCATGTGGCGTTGGACCCGCTCGCCCGAAGACGCCCCCGACACCCCGCGCTATATGGAACTCGTCTATCGACACGGGGATATCACCGCCGTCGACGGTCAGGAGATGAGTCCCGCCACGGTGATCGAGACCCTCAACCGAATCGGGGGCGAAAACGGCATCGGAAGATTGGATATCGTCGAGAACCGCTATGTCGGCATGAAATCCCGCGGTTGCTATGAAACCCCGGGCGGCACCATCATGCTCAAAGCCCATCGCGCGATCGAATCCATCACCTTGGATCGAGAAGCGGCGCACCTCAAAGACGAACTCACCCCGCGCTACGCCCAGCTGATCTACAACGGCTACTGGTGGAGCCCGGAGCGCCTGATGCTGCAAGCATTGGTCGATGAATCCCAAAAATACGTCAACGGAAGCGTCCGCCTCAAACTCTACAAGGGCAATGTCCAAGTGGTGGGCAGAAAGTCCGATACCGACGACCTCTTCGACCCCGAAATCGCCACCTTCGAAGACGATCGCGGCGCCTACGATCAAAAAGACGCCGAGGGCTTCATCCGCATCAACTCCTTACGCCTTCGCATCTCCGCCAAACGCGGCCGCAGCTTTTGATGTGACAAAAAAGCGAAGCGGGAGTCTGTAACACACCCCCGCCTCGTTTTTCTTCGACTTGGGGCCAAATGGGGGCACTTCACCGCCCCCGATTGGATATTGCAAGATTCAAGGAGAGCAGGGCATGAGAAACGCACCGCCGTCAAAGAACTTGACGCTCAAAGTCGAGGATTTCGGCCCGATCATCGAAGCCGAAATCGACCTTCGCCCCCTGACCGTATTCGCTGGCCCCAGCAATACGGGAAAATCTTGGCTGGCGATATTGATCTATGCGTTGCATCGATATATCGAAGAAATAGACAGTCCCTATTTTTTGGACAGAGTCCTTTTTTCTCGTCTCTCGAAAAGAAATGAAATATCGAAAGAAGAAATTGATACTTTCATCGATTCGTTAGGCGTATCATCCAAGGAGAAGTATGATTCGAGTGACAGCGGAAAAATAATCGACTTGCCCGATTTCATCGTGAATGCCATTTCTAAATATTTAGAGCGTTCAAACGAAAGATTCGCCAACCATATTTGTCGCGCATTGGGAATCGAGGATAGAAGATATCTCATTCGCCACTCAACAAGACAAAATCATGCATCAATTTCCTTGATAAAAAAAATCAATTGCTCTAATAAAGAAATTTTAAATCGTTTATTTGTATTTAAAGGTGATGAACTAGATGTGGTGAAAAATGATCTGCCAAGAACGGTTTTCATGAATAATTCTTTGATAGAGCGAATATCCAATCGTATCGATGACGAGCGCGACGATTCAACCGATTCCGATGAGTTGATAATGAGACATAGGCGTTTACTTTCCTTGATAGCGAGGCAGTGTATTGCCTCATGGGTTGATCCTCTAAGCCGATCCATATCTTATTTGCCTGCCGGTCGAACCGGAATAATGCGAGCCCATACCAGCATTGTAAGCGCAGTTATAAGTAATGCTGCCTCTTCCATTCTTCCATCGACATCACCCCCTGCACAGATTACCGGGACTCTGGCGGATTTTCTTGAACAAATGATATCTATAGATTCATCCGCATACCGCAGGAGAAGATTCTCCCACCATGTTCGCTCCGATCGTATCATGAAAGATCATAGTGCCGAAATAGAAAAAAACATCATTGATGGGAAAATCGAAGTCATAAGATCACCGCATATTAATTATCCGGAAATCACATATCGTCCTAAAGGTTGGAAACGATCAATACCTTTACTAAACACCTCCTCCATGATATCGGAACTTGCTCCGATCGTGCTTTTTATTCGTCATAAAGTCATGGAGGGAAGTGTACTGATCATCGAGGAACCGGAGTCGCACCTACATCCGGCGATGCAAGTAGAACTAACCCAGCAACTCGCTGCCCTTGTCGGATCAGGTGTGAGAGTGATCCTGACTACACATAGTGAATGGATTTTAGAATCTCTTTCCAATATCGTATATTCATACTCACTGAAGGATATATCGCGATCAAATATTCCTGATGTCGAAATTGCATTGAATCCCGAGCAGGTCGGAATATGGCTATTCAAAAAGAAAAAAAGCCCTAAAGGATCCGTCGTGGAAGAGATGACTTGGGAAAAAGAAAATGGAATCTACAGATCGGATTACGAGGCTATCAGTGAAAATCTCTACAACAAAAATGCCTCTATCTACAATGAGATTCATAATGGTGAAATACAATGAGCACGAATATCTCTTCCATTGCCGATCATGTTGATCAAGCATGCCATTCCAAGAGATGTAATAGCGGCGAATGCGTCGTTAATCTGACGAATCTACCATCTTCACCCAATCGCTTAATCATTAAAATGGACTGCGATGAATTAAAAATTACACCCGGTGGCAAACGATGCGACTATATTATTTTTCTTGATTTCAACAATCGCAACGACTCTATCGTGATCGTTCCTATTGAGATGAAAAGCGGGAAGATTCACGGAATAACGAACATTGTCCAACAGATAGAAAGTGGAATCAAGGCTGCCCAACAATGGATTGGCAATAATACATCAACAACCTTTTTTCCGGTATTGGTGCATAATGGTATCCATTCGCACAATCGCACTAAATTAAAAGACGCTATGATCCAAATAGACAAAAATAAAAAATCGAAATTGATTTTGATGAAATGCGGTGATTTTTTGATTAACAAATTGCGTCAGAATAAAAAATCTAATAAAAATCGAACATGAAGCGATTTCCATGCGTAGCATCTCCCTAAATCTCTCGGATCATATATTCGAAGAATCGAGAAGCAGATTATGAACTGTTGTCGATATCTAGCCAAAATAAAACTGCGATGCTATCAATCTACTCTGAGATGTTATATGGAGATATGAAGATATGTTAGTGGCAACCCCTTTATCCGCATCAAAGCAAGCCAATATGCTGGGGACGCAGATGCGCTCCGGATCCATCGACGAGGACATCACTATGGGCCTTGCCCATCTGCCACGACAACGGGTCGCGATACTCCAGCCACGACTTCCAAGACATGGTTTGTTGGTTGGGAATCGACTCGTCGCCCTTCGCCGGTCTTCAGTGAGAGAAACGACTGTGCCGAGCGACTCATCCCTAGCCCCAAGGGAAATCCGCGACGACTGGAAATTTATCCGTACATCGAGAATCTGCGACGGCCCCTTCGGCGGATCGAGGAGCGATCCAATGAATAATGGCAGATCGAGCATCACGAACATCGCTCGCCAAGCCGACCTACATGAAACGTGGTGGGTAAAGCCCCGGTCGTCGCGTAAGATTCGAGGGTGTCCCGGTAATCTCGGTGCGGTACACTTGCGCCTTCGCACATCCACCGAGTAGCCTCGGATTTTGAAGTGACTAAAGGGCGAGACGAGAGTCTGTAACATACCATCGCTTCGTTTTTCTCCGCCGTCGGACTGGATGAAATCGCTTTGCGACACCCCGATTCGATACTGCAGGATTCAAGGAGAGAGGAGAATGAGAAACGCACTATCGTCGGAGAACTTGACGCTCAAAGTCGATGATTTCGGACCGATCATCGAAGCCGAGATCGACCTTCGCCCCTTGACCGTATTCGCTGGCCCCAGCAATACGGGAAAATCTTGGCTTGCAATACTGATCTATGCGTTGCATAGGCATTTTGAGGGCTTATGCGATACAGGCACGGGGTTTTTTATTGAAAAACTAACAAAAGGATATCTATCTGAAAAAGAAATCTCCTCTATTATAGACTGGGCGAATTACGAGATACTCTCTAAAAAGAAAATCAGTGCCAAAAGAGCCGAGCAACGGATTGATTTACCTGATTTTATTATGAGGAATATTCATAAATATATCGATGAATCCCATGAAAATATCATCCATCAGATTTGTCGGGCTTTGGGGGTCGATAACAGAAAGGATCTTCTTCGTAATGCAACGAGATGTGATCAGGCATCCATTTCTATCATAAAGACTTTTCGCGATAGGGGATCGTTGCATCAATGCTCCATTCTGAGAGGTGATGAATTCACAAAAGAGACGATCGAATTTCCAGACACCTCATCGATCGATATCAATGCACTAAAGTCTACGCTTGGGATCGATCGAATGATTGTAAATCGAGATCCGGATGATTTCGATGTACTCTGGAAATGCAGTGAATTACTCTCTACCATAGCAAGTCAATATATCTTTCCATGGTTCGAACCGCTGAACGAATCGGCTTATTATTTTCCTGCGGACCGAGCCGGTGTGATGCATACCCACCGAACGATCGTCAGTGCAATCGTCGGCAACGCCGCTTCCGCCGGTCTTCGGCCGACAACTGTATCCACCACACAGCTTTCCGGTGTTATGGCCGATTTTCTTCAGTCTCTCATCAATATCGATTCGAACTTGCATCGTAACAAGGCATCTTGTATCCGCCATACGATGGAAAACCATAGTATCGAGATCGAGAAAAATATCGTCGGCGGAAAAATTGGAATCCAACGAAGTGCACTGATCGATTATCCGGAGTTCACTTACCAGCCAAAGGGTTGGAAAACACCGATATCTTTGAATAACGCCTCTTCCATGGTATCGGAGATTGCCCCGATCGTGCTTTTCTTACGCAATAAAGTCATGCAGGGAAATACCCTGATCATCGAAGAGCCGGAAGCGCATCTACACCCCAAGATGCAGGTGGAATTCACCCAACAACTCGCAGCCCTTGTCCAATCCGGGGTCAGGGTGATTCTGACCACGCATAGTGATTGGGTTTTACAAACCCTTGCCAATATCGTGCGCGCATCCGGTCTTGACGATGAGGAACGATCCCATATCTCCACTGCCAAGGTTGCATTGAATCCCGATCAGGTCGGGGTGTGGCTCTTCAAATCGAAGAAAAGCCCGAAAGGCTCGGTTGTGGATGAGATGGTTTTGGATCGGGAAAGCGGGCTCTACGAGTTGGATTACGATGTCGTCAGCGAAAGTCTTTATCTGGATAACGCTTTGATCTCCAACGGAATTCATAGGAGTTCGGTGTGATGAATGAAATGATCGCCTCGATCGCCAACCGGATCGACGAGAAGTGTCGTGTCACTAAGTGCAAGAGCGGGAAATGCGGTGTCAGTTTGAAAGGGATGCCACATCCGTCAGAACGTTTGATTGTAAATATGGATTGCCGTGAGTTGCATATCCGAAATCGAAGACGGTGCGATTATATGATTTTTATTGACGATTCATCCGATGATCGAGTCGAGTGCATTTTGGCTATATCGATGGAGTTGAAGGATGAAAAAGTTCGCGATGTAGAGGGTATCCTCGAGCAGATCAAAGACGGGATCGAGATTGCAAAAGAGTGAATTACCGAGAACATATCGCCTTGTTTCATTGCTGTACTGGTACACAATGGTATTCATAGGGAAAGTTCGAGAAAACTGGCCAAATCTCCTATTACGATATGTGGAGTGAATCACTTTGTGCTTCCGATAAGAAGCGGATCGTGCTTGATCGATGTGCTGAAAAAAGAACTGCATTCGTCTAGAAAGTGAAAAGAGGAATATCTGGTTGCTCTATTAATGACATGGCGCGTAAGTTGCATCATTTCAAAAAAGAATATCCAAGGATATCCTTTTCATTATTCATAGAATGATCTTGAGCGCGCAAGCTGCAAGAGACTCAACGCTCGTCGGGGCCCAGTAGCACGATCTTGCCCAGAGCCTTGCCGTCGGCCATCATGCGCAGGGCTTGGGCGGTGTTTTCCAAGGGGAAGAGGTCGGCGGTCAGGGTATCGAAATCGACCGAGCCCTCCTCGATCAATCGAACCGCCTCCTCGAATTCCTTGTTGAACTGAAAAGAGCCGACGATCTCGATCTCTTTTAGCATGATCAACCGCAGCATCACTTCCGCTTGGGTCAGCTGGATATTGCTGAGGATCGCCACCCGTCCCTTTTGTTTGACGGCTTCGAGGGCGGTATTGAATGCCGAAATCGCTCCGCTGGCTTCGATGACCACATCGAAGCGCTTTTCCAGATCGCCGGTGTCGATCTCACCGATCACCAGCCCCTCGGCGGCTCCGGCGCGCACCGCCACATCGACCGCCGCCGGGCGCAAGTCGGCGGCGCTCACATGCGCTTTGCGAGCGCAGGCTCCGGCAACGGTCAGCAATCCCATCGGTCCGCAACCCATCACCAACACCTCTTGACCGGCCTCGACACCGGCTTTGTTGAGGGCATGGAGTGCGCAGGCCATCGGTTCGGCGAAGGTCAGATGGCGGGGGTTCACCGTCTCGGCGACCGGGCGGCAGCATCGCAAGGGATGATCGATGATTTCGCGGAAGAATCCATCGAGATGCGGCACCGTGGTGGCCGAACCGGGGAAGTTTTTATGACGACATAGATTCTCCTCGCCGCGCCGGCAAGGATCGCATTGCCCGCAGTTCATGATCGGATTGAGAGCGACCAGCTGCCCCGGCCTTAGATCCGAACCGTTGGGATCGACGACCCTCGCACAGGCTTCGTGGCCCAAGGTCACCGGATTTTGCAATTCGAAACCCGCATTGGCGAAGTGCGCGTAATAGTGCAAATCGGTACCGCAAAGGCTGGCGGCGGCAAGGCGCAGACGGACGAAACCAGGAGGGACGGCGTTCGGGACTTCTTGATCGTCGATCGTGATGCATCGGGCGGCCGTCAGCTTGGTTGCGATATGGGTCATGACCTGTCGTGTCCTTTTTTTAAAACCCGATGACATAGCCGCCATCGACCGGCAGGTTGACGCCGTTCACATAAGCGGCCTGATCCGAGGCGAGGTAGAAGATCGCATTCGCCACATCCTCGGAGGTGCCGAATGCGCGGGTGGGGATGCGGCGTTCGATTCTTTCGCGGCGGGCGGGGTCTTTGGCCAGCACCGCGCGGGTCATGTCGGTATCGATGAAGCCCGGGCTGACCGCATTGCAGCGGATGCCGAACTCGGCGGCATCCACGGCGACGGAGCGGGTCAGCCCGACCACCGCGGTTTTGGCCGTGACATAAGCGGCCGCCGAAGGCAATGCCATCATCCCTCCCATCGAGGCGATATTCACGATGGCGCCACCGGTCTTTCGATGCAGCGTCACATAGCGTCCGCAGGCAATGAACATCGCCCGCACATTGACGCTCAGCACCCGATCCAGTTCATCGGGGGCGACCTCCCATGCGGTCTTTTTCAGATGGATCCCCGCATTGTTGACAAGCACCGCAAGCGGACCGGCCTTTGCGTGGATATCGGCCAGCCAATCGGCATGAGGGTCGGCGGCGATATCGCATTCGATGAAGGTCGCACCGTGACCCAAGGTGTCGAACTGCGAGCGGCTGCGGGCGACGACGAAGACCTCGAATCCCGCCTTGAGAAAGCGGCGCGATTGACCCAGACCCAACCCCTTGTTTCCTCCGGTGATGACGGCGACTGGCATGTCTTGGCACTCCTTAGTTCCCTTTCAGGTGATGGCGGTAGAGCGTGTTGATCCGAGAAAGAAACGCATCGGGCGCGATCTCTTTTCGGAAAAAGTCCGGCATGATCTCGCAAATATCGTCGACGAAATCCAAGAACCAAGCATCCCTGGGCCGGGTCCAAGCGTTATCCATCGTATGAAACCCTCCCTCGAAGAAGGCCGATGTATCGGGATTCGATGCTTGCTCCAACCAGACCTGACGGCTGGCGGGCTGACCGTTGTTGGCAAGATAGACGCCACCTTGGATCGGCGGCGAAGCCAAGCGGCGGGCGAAGGCAATGGCCTCCTCGGGGTGGTCGGTATCGGCCGAAACGCCGATACCGGCTCCGCCCAGAATCGCGCGAGGCCGCAAGAACCCTTTGCAAAGCGGCAGGTCGAAGTAGGCCACCCGATGGGCGCGAAAACCCGGGCGCACATAGTTCACATAGCCGAACAGACAGGGCGAGCAGGCGAACTCGGCGGTCGATGACATCGCCTCGAGGACCCGGATCGGATTCATCTCCACCTGCTCGGCGGGACCGAGTCGATAGAGGGCACGCAACACACCCAATGCATAACGCCCGCTCTCATCGGAGAAAAAACGCTCCGGATCGTGCGGCATGACCTCCTCGCCGCGACCGGCGATCAGCGTCATCATCATATCAAAGGCATCGACCGGCAAAAGCGGCGTGAGCGGGCGGAAGCGGGCGGCATCCGGTGCCAGCAAATCCTCCCAGAATTCGGGTAGCGGCGCTCCGAGATCCGGCAAAAAAGCGGCCATCTGACAAGCGGCATCGATCGCATAGGCCCAATACACGCCGTCCCACAGATAGCTCTCCATCGATCCCCCCAACGAATCGGCGAGATCGGCAGGCGCCGGAAGCGGCAAAAGCGCACCGCTAGTTGCGATCTGACCGACATGCGGATGGTCGAGCACGATGAAATCGTAGCGCTCGGCAAGGCAGAGGATCGGCTCGTCCGCGAACGCCTGAAGCGATCGCTTATCCCACGAGATCTCGATTCCGGTCTCGGCCGAATAGGCATCGGAGGCGGCGACGACCGGCTCGTATCCGCGCGGATGGTCCCATGTCATGCCCTTGAGTCTCACGATGACATTCCCCCTTTTCGAGCGCTGCCTTGATAGTCTCTCGATAACGGATAAATTTTCAAGTATAAAAATAACTTTGAAATATGAAAGTTCTGCGCTACATTTTATCGCTCCGATTCGTAGTCGATACCCGACTACGCCACCTGTAAGGAACGCAACGAGAACGAGGAGGGGGAAATGTCATCTCACTTTGGCCGTGTCCGCCGCTTGATGGCGGCGATGATCGCTCTGATCGCCTTACCGCTGGTGGCGAACGCCGCCGACTTCACCTTCCGTTTGGCGCATGTGACGTCGGATAAAGAGCCGCTCCAAGCCGCGATGGAGGAGTTCGTGAAGAATGTCGAGGCCCGCACCGAGGGCCGCGTCGATATCGAGATATTCCCGAATGCCCAGCTCGGCTCGAATCCCGAGGTCTTCGAACAGGTGCGCGCCGGGGCACCGATCATCACCATCTCCGATCCCGGCTATCTCAGCGATTTCGTGCCGGATTTCGGGGTGCTCGGCGGTCCTTATCTGATGGACGATCCGCGCGACTTCCAAAAGATCGTCGATTCCGACCTCTACGCCGATCTCAAAGATCGCCTGCGCCGCGAATCGAGCATCGAGCTGCTATCGCTCAACTGGCTCTTCGGCTCCCGTCACATGCTCTCGGACAAGCCGATTTCGAGCCCGGCGGATACCGCGGGCATGACCTTTCGCACCCCGCCGAACATCATGTGGGTCGAGACCTTCCAAGCGATGGGCGCGCGTCCGACCCAAGTTGCATGGGCGGAGGTCTATTCGGCGTTGTCGACCGGGGTGGTCGATGGCGCCGAAGCGCCCTTGCCCTCGATCTACGGTGCCAAACTACACGAAACCAAGAAGGTCATCTCGCTGACCGGTCACTTCAAAGGCTTCACCGGGCTGATGATGAACGCTGCGGTCTTCGCCTCGATGCCGGGCGATATTCGAGCGATCATGAACGAGGAGGCCATCGCCACCGGAGGCTTCATGACAAACTTGATGCTCGATAGCCAAGAGGAATGGATTGCCAAGCTCGAAGCCGAGGGCGTCACTTTCAATCGCGATGTCGATGTCGCGGCCTTCCAAGCCGCCACCGCCGATGTCTACACCAAATTCCCCGATTGGTCGAAGGGGCTTCATGATCGAGTCCGCTCGATTCTCGATCGCTGATACCTAGGGATCCCGGCGAGCCGGCCCGAGCCCGAAAAGGGTTCGGGCCACGCAACGGGCCGCAGAGGAAAAATGCAGAGGAAGCAATGGGCACAATCGGAGACTGGGTGCGCCGGGCGGAGAACGTCGTATCGTTTTTCGCCCTGATCCTGCTCACCGGATCGGTGCTATGGGGCGTGCTCACCCGCTATATCACCGAACGTCCGGCGGTGTGGACCACCGAACTTTCGGGCATCTTGTTCACTTGGGTGGTCTTCATCGGCGCGATGACGGCATGGCGCAGCCATCGTCATATCAAGGTCACCTTGCTCACCGACCTCCTACCTTGCAAGCTGCGCACGATCGTTTCGAAGATCGGCGATGGCATCGTATTCGCCTTTTTGGCCTTCGTCACTTACCTAAGTTTTTCGATGATGCTCAAAGGAGCGAGCCGCCCATCGCCGGTCCTCGACATTCCCTTTTCCTATGTCTACCTCGCCACCTTCATCTGTTTTGCCGGGATGTCGATAACCTCGCTTCTTCGATTGCTGGATCGGCCGGGCTTTGCCGATCCCGAAAAAGCCCGAGCCTCGGATGAAGCCCTGTGACCTTCGCCCCCGTTTTCATCTTGCTTGCTTGCATCGGCATCGGGATCCCGGTGGCGCTGGCCATCGGCATCGCCGCTCTTTCCTTCTTCTTGATTTCCGGAACGGTCCCACCCGAGATCTTCGTGCAACGCATGGTGGCCGTTACCCATTCCTTTCCGCTGCTTGCGATACCGCTTTTCATCATGACCGGGGTGGTCATGAACCATGCGGGCATCACTTCGAGGATGATGTCCTTTGCCCAAGCCATGACCGGACACTGGAAAGGGGGACTGGCGCAGGTCAATATTCTTCTTTCGACCCTGCTCGGAGGGGTATCGGGATCGGCAAACGCCGACACCGCCATGCAATCCAAAGTGCTGGTCCCCGAAATGACGCGGCGGGGCTACGATCCGGCCTTTTCAACCGCCGTGACCGCTTCATCCTCGATCATCTCGGTGATCATTCCCCCGGGGATCGGGCTGATCCTCTACGGCTTCATGGGGAATGTCTCGATCGGCAAGCTGTTTTTGGCGGGTATCGTCCCCGGAGTGCTCATTTGCATGGCGATGATGGCTACGGTCGCGATTCAATCGCGCCGCGCCGGGCTCGAACCCGCCTTCGAAAAGCCCATGCCTTGGGCCGAGCGCGGAAGGGCGTTTGTCGGGGCGTTTTTGGCTCTGCTGGTGCCGGTGGGCATCGTTGCCGGGATCCGATTGGGGTTCTTCACCCCCACCGAGGCCGGGGCGATGGCCGTTTTATTCGCCACCATCGTCGGCATCGTCCACGGCGAGCTCAAGCCCAAACATATCCGGCCGATCTTGGAGCAAACGGTACAAGCCACCTCCGTGATCCTTCTCGTGATCTGCGCCGCCGGCGCCTATGGCTTTTACATGACTTGGGAGCGCATCCCGGCCGTCGTGGCCCAGGAGATGCTGAACCTCACCACGAACCCCTATTCGCTGCTCATCCTGATCAACCTGCTGCTGATCCTCGTGGGCATGTTCATCGAAGGGTCGGCGGCGCTCATCCTGCTGACTCCGATCCTCGTTCCGGTGATCGAACAAGTGGGGATCGATCCGGTTCACTTCGGCATCGTGATGGTCTTCAACCTGACCATCGCGGGCATCACCCCGCCGCTCGGTACGCTGATGTTCACCGCCTGTTCGATCACCGGGGTATCGATAGCCCGATTCATCAAGGCCTGCATACCCTTTTACATCGTGCTCTTCGCCATGCTCATCGTGCTGACCTACATCCCGCAGCTCTCGCTTTGGCTGCCCGACCTGCAATTCAAGTGAGATCGGCATGAACGGCGAAATCGACGGCCGGGTTCGCTTCGAGATCGAGGGCAATGTGGGCGAGATCGTGCTTGACCGTCCCGCCAAGCACAATGCGCTGACCCCTAGGATGTATCTCGAGATCGGTCAGTGCTGCGCAAGAGCCAACGAGACCTCCGCCTGTCATGTGGTGATCGTTCGGGGGGCCGGGGAGCGCGCCTTCTGCGCAGGCTCCGACCTTCGAGCCCTCGATGACTACGAGGACTTCTGGGCTTGGCGAAATCGCAACGACTACATTCCCCCTCTCTTGGCTCTGCGTCCCCCGGCGATCGCCGCGGTCAAGGGATGGGCCTTGGGCGGCGGACTGGAGATCGCGCTGGCCTGCGATCTTCGGGTGGTCGCAAGGTCCGCGGTCTTCGCCGCCCCGGAAGTCCGCCTCGGCTGGAACGGTGCCGGCGGGGCGGCACAGCACCTCACAAGGATGTGCGGCTACGGGAAAGCGATGCAGATTCTATTGACCGGGGAGCGCTTCTCGGCCATCGATGCCGATCGCTTCGGCATGGTCGAATGGCTTGTGGACGAGGGCGAGGAACTGACCGTTGCCAGGCAATGGGCGCAACGGATCGCCGCCCATTCCAGCGTTGCCACACAGGCCGTCAAGGCCGCGGTCCGAGGGGCGATGGATTCGAGCACTGCCCAAGGCCTGCGCAATGAAAACGAGTTGATGTCTCTATGCTTGGCCAAGATCGAGCAGGACCGACTCAAATCCGCACGGGAAGGAAAGGATTGATATGCACGCTCGAAAAAAACGCGGGCTTTCGATATGAAAAAGACCAAGCCGTCGGTTCCCGCCGTGGAAAAAGCCTTGGATGTACTGGAATTACTTGCGGATTCACCGAACGGATTGACGATCAACGAAATCGGCGACGCTTTGGATCGAACGATCGGCGAAATCTACCGCATCGTCGTCTACCTTGCCGATCGTGAATACCTGCGTCAGGATCCCGATACGAATCGTTATGGGCTGACCTTGCGACTGTTCGAGCTCTCCCACCGACACGATCCCACCGAACGTTTGATCCACGCCGCCTTGCCGATCCTCGAACACATCGCTGCGCGCACCGAGCAATCTTGCCACTTGGGGGCCTTGAATCGAGAAAACATCCTCGTGCTCACCTCGATTCAAAGCCCGAGGCCGGCGGGGTATTCGGTGCGCACCGGAGCGCTTTTTCCGATAGAGCAGACCAGCTCGGGGCATGTGATCTTGGCGTTTTCCGATGCCGACAAGCAAGAGCGCTATCTGGCGAGACGACAACCCCCTAAGCGCGAGCGACTGCGCAATCGCCTGGACCGTATCCGTCAGGACGGATACGAAGATACCCGGAGCACGATGATCGAGGGAGTGCAAAACCTCTGCGTTCCGGTATTCGACAGCCGGGGCGTCTGCGCGGCGATCACTTCGGGGTTCATTGCCCGGATCGACGCCACCGTCACCTGCGAAGAGTGCTTGGCGATCATTCGATCGGGCGGGATCGAGCTTTCCCGAGCGTTGGGGTTCAACCTCGAAAAAAGCCCCTTCCTAAGAGCCCTTTCATCTTGAACCGACAAGGGATTCACGCATGACGGATACCGCCACGATCCCGCCGCTGTCCGGATTGCGGGTGCTCGACTTCGCGCAATTCCTGGCCGGGCCGGTCGCGGCCTTGCGCTTGGCCGACCTCGGGGCCGAGGTGATCAAGATCGAGCGCCCGCAAGGGGGGGATTCGTGTCGATCCATGGTGGTCAACGAGCAGATCCTCGAAGGCGACAGTTTGGTATTCCACACCTTCAACCGCGGCAAGAAGAGCGTGGCTGCGGATCTGAAAGAGCCCGCCGACTTGGAAAAGATCCGCAGGCTGATAGCGAGCGCCGATGTGATGATCCACAATTTTCGCCCCGGGGTGATGGAGCGGATCGGGCTCGACTACCCGGCGGTACGCAAGATCAATCCCCGTCTGGTCTACGGAACGGTCTCCGGCTACGGCAACGAGGGGCCGTGGCGCGACAAACCGGGGCAGGATCTGCTGGTGCAGGCGCTATCGGGAATCGCCTGGCTCAACGGCAATGCCGACGACGGTCCGATCCCCACGGGCTTTGCCATGCTCGATGTCGCCACCGCGGGAAACCTCGTTCAGGGGATATTGGCCTGCCTTTTGCGCCGAGGTATCACCGGCAAGGGCGCTTTGGTCGAGGTCAGCCTGCTATCGGCGGCTTTGGATCTGACCTTCGAGCAATTCACCTGCTTTCTCAACGATGCCAAGCGTCAACCACAGCGGCATCGGATCGGCAACGCCAACCCTTATCAGCCCGCACCCTATGGCATCTACAAGACGGTGAGCGGATATCTGGCCATCGCCATGACTCCTTTGAGCGAACTGGCAAGGCTTCTTCAAGCACCCGAGATCGACGCTTTCGGCCAGGAACGCGCCTTTTGCGACAGGAACGACATCAAAGCCGTCATCGCTGGCATCCTCGCCACCCGAACCACCGATGAGTGGCTGGGAATCCTCGAACCCGCCGGCGTCTGGTGCGCTCCGGTGCTCGACTGGCCGGACTTCATCGCAAGCGATGGCTTCGAAGCCCTCGATGCCGTACAAACCATCCGCAGCGCATCGGGGGATGAGGCTTACACCACACGCTGCCCGATCCGCATCGATGGCCGGAACTTGGGCAAGGGCGAGGGCGCCCCGGCCTTGGGACTGCATACCCGAACCATCCTGAAGTCCTTCGCCGCCGGCGAAGAGTGACGAGCGAGGGATGCCCGCATCGAGGCTTGGGGTTTCGAAGCGGTCGATATCCCGCTCCCGAGGAGCCTCTCCGATCGCAACACCGGCCATCCCCCCGACCCGAAACGCCCGCCCTCTCGGATAACACCGATAACGCCCAAGCCATAGGCTAGTTCCACACACTCGTTCCACACCCTGAGCCCCACCTTGAAAACACCCATCGACGCAAAAGGCCCTTCAAAGAAATGACACCGCCGCTCGAAGGGATTCGGATCGTCGATTTCAGCCAGTTCTTGGCCGGGCCTTATGCCTCGCTCAAGCTGCTCGATATGGGGGCGCGGGTCATCAAGGTCGAAAATCCGAAGGCCGGGGATTTATGTCGGCATATCTACCTCTCGGATACGAAGATCCACGGCGAATCGACCCTGTTTCATGCGATCAACCGCGGCAAGGAAAGCATCGCGCTGGATCTCAAATCACCCCAAGGTCTTGCAGCGGCCCGAACGCTGATCACCCATGCCGATCTCGTGATTCAGAATTTCAGACCGGGCGTCATCGACCGGCTCGGTCTCGGCTACGAACAAGTCAAAGCCATCAAGCCCGATATCATCTACGGCTCGATCTCCGGCTATGGCGATAGCGGGCAATGGGCCGACCTTCCCGGGCAAGACCTCTTGGTACAGGCCCGATCGGGGATCGTATGGCTCAGCGGCAATGCCGATCAGGGTCCGGTCCCCATCGGCCTGCCCATCGCCGATATCAGCGCCGGTGCGAACCTCGCACAAGGACTCTTGGGCGCATTGTTCCGCAAAGAGCGCACCGGACAAGGCGCCCTCGTCGAAACCAGCCTCCTCGAAGCGCTGATCGATCTGCAGTTCGAATTCCTCACCACCTACCTGAACAACGACGAAATCCCCCCCGAACGCGCCCAAAAAGGCTCCGCGCACGGATACCTCCCCGCACCCTACGGCGTTTTCGAAACGGCACGAGGCCACCTCGCCCTCGCCATGACCCCGTTGGATAAACTGGTCAACCTCCTCGGCCTGCAAGAGGATCCGCGCTTCGCCTCGGGATCCAACGCGGGATTCACCCATCGAAACGAAATCCACGCAATCCTTCGAAGCGCCTTCAAAACCAAAAGCGCCGAACAGTGGGAGAGCCTGCTGATAAAACACGATATCTGGTGCGCCCGCATCCTGAACTGGAAAGAGATGCTCCGAACCGAAGCCGGAAAAGCCCTTGAAATGCTGCTACCCGACCCCGAAAACACCACCACATCCCTTCGCCACCTTCGCACCCCCATCCGCTTGGACGGCCAAAGAGCTCCTTCTGGCCCCGATGCCCCCGAACTCGACGCCCACGGCCAAGCCATCTGCGAGGAGTTCGGAATTTCCCGGATTTGACGAAGATGAAGCACCTATCCCTTTTCCATCAACTCCAGCACATAAAGAGAAGCAGTATGCGCCGCACTTTTCTTGTTCCTCAAGTGCATGGTACCGTCTACAATTTGAAATAGACCGGAGGCGATTTTCTTGAGATCTTTTTCATCCATATTTTGCAAGGAATTAGTTGCCGCTTATATAATCATCAAAGGGCTCAAGTCAATAATCACCCTTATCGGTCTTTACGAATCCTATTCGAAGCGAAAGGAAATCGACATCGAGGAGATTCGACATGGAAGCGATCAAGCCTATCAAAAGCGAGTTCGACTACGATCGAGCGCTCAAACGCATCAGTGACCTGATGAAATCGGAGGATCAAGAATCGCTTGATGAGTTGGATATTCTCACGACATTGGTCGAGGCTTACGAGCAGGATCATCATCCTATTCCTATGCCCGATCCGATCGAGGCGATCTTGTTTCGTATGGAGCAACAGAATCTGACGCCCGCCGATCTCGAGGCCTTTATCGGGAGCGGCGAACAGGTCTCCGACATCCTCTCCAAAAAGCGCCCTCTCACCTTGGAAATGATCCGGGCGCTCAATGCACATCTCGGCATTCCAGCAGAGGTATTGATCAAAGAACCCGAGAAGCCCCTTTCCAATCACATCGAAAACGGATAGAATGCAGCCGATTTTCAATCGAACGACCGTTGATTCATTAGACTCGGGAAGCAGCGATACAACTTGGATCATCAAAAAAAACCGATGCTCCGTCGGGAGAAAATTAAAAATGTTCGATAACAATCCTATCTTGAATTCGCCCTACGATCCTCCGAAAAAGCATTGGCAGCTGAACGATGAGGGTCAGCCGACCGGGGCCGTCAACCTCGGGCGTCGGGGGAGTTTTCATTTGGTGCCGATTCCGGCGGCTCAAAGAAGAAAACAAATCGATGCCGACCAAGCCTTCCTCAATATCGAAGAGGAAACCAAAGAAAATCCGATCATCAATCGCATCAGAGTTTTGGTGGATAAATGGCGACTGAAATCGCTGGAAGAAGATCGAACCGACATCACTGATGTGACCAGAAAATTACTTGCTCAGTGGAGAGAAGGAAAAACCACACCCCGACCCTTTTTCTGTCAGGTCGAAGCCGCAGAAACGCTGATCTGGCTCAATGAAATTGCGAATAAGACCGACGAAGGCAAGCAAATCCTCGAAGAGTTGAGGCTTGCCAACGAAGAAGCGAATCCGAGCCTGCTTCGTTATGCATCGAAGATGGCGACAGGTTCGGGGAAAACCACGGTCATGGCGATGATGATTGCCTATCATACGATCAACAAAGTGCGCTATCCCGCATCGACGCGTTTTTCGAGGAACTTCCTGATTATCGCCCCGGGGATCACGATCAAAGACCGCTTGCGTGTATTGCTTCCTTCGGATCCGGAGAATTATTATGTCGGACGGGGGCTGATTCCGACCGAGTTTTCACAAGATATCAAACAAGCGCGTATCGTGATTACGAATTATCATGTCTTTCGCAAGCGTGAAATCTACCATTTACCCAAGGGAACCCGGGATATCCTCAAGGGTCATTCCGATAAAGATATCGAAACGAAAGAGACGGAAGGTCAGATGCTGGAGCGAGCGTGCAAGGAACTACTGCGCTCGAAGGATGTGATCGTCATCAATGACGAGGCGCATCATTGTTATCGCCATAAAGTCGATACCGGCGGAAAGACCGAAGAAGAAAAACCCTCGACCCCGGAGGAAAAAGAAGAGGTCAAAAAGAATACCGAGGCGGCGCGGCTTTGGATCAATGGCATCGAGGCCTTGGGAAACAAGATCGGTCTGAAATGCGTTTATGATCTATCCGCCACTCCTTTTTTCTTGCGTGGCTCGGGCTATCCCGAGGGTCGACTTTTTCCGTGGGTGGTATCCGATTTCGCTTTGATGGATGCGATCGAATGCGGCATCGTGAAACTCCCTCGGGTTCCGATCGATGATGGCGCGATGACAAGCGATAAAATGCCGGTCTATCGCAATATCTATCGTCATGTAAGCAAGGATTTGCCGAAGAAGGGACGCTCGAAACAAGGGAATATGAATCCCGATGATCTTCCCTCCACCCTTCTCGGGGCAATCGCCTCCCTTTACAGTCATTACGAGAAAACCTATAAGGCTTGGGAGAAACAAGGGATCGACGTACCTCCCGTTTTTATCATCGTTTGCAATAATACGAGCACCTCGAAACTCGTTCACGACTATATCGCCGGCTACGAATTGCCGAATGTAGATGGTATCTGGAAACGGGGCAAACTGCCGCTATTTAGCAATATCGGAGATGACGGTCAGCCGTTATCGCATCTGCATACGCTCTTGATCGATAGCGAGCAGCTCGATAGCGGCGAGGCGATGAACGATGAATTCAAAAGAGCGGCGGCAAAGGAGATCGATCTATTCAAAAGAGAATATCGCCAACGCTTTCCCGATCGGGATGTATCGAAACTGACCGATGAAGATCTCTTGCGAGAAGTCATGAATACCGTCGGCAAGAAAGATAGATTGGGCGAGCAAGTGCGCTGTGTCGTATCGGTTTCGATGCTGACGGAAGGCTGGGATACGAATAATGTCACGCATATCTTGGGGATACGGGCTTTCGGCACCCAACTGCTTTGCGAGCAGGTGGTCGGCCGAGGACTTCGTCGCTTCTCCTACGAACTGGAGACGGAAGGCGAGCACAAGGGTCTTTTTCGCCCGGAATATGCCGATGTTTTCGGTGTTCCCTTTGCTTTTGCGAAGGGCACGAAGGTTCCATCTCCGCAGCCTCCCAATAAACCGCATCGAGTCCGGGCGATGGATGATCGCGCTCGTTCAGCGATCTCCTTTCCTCGAGTTCGGGGGTATTCGATCAAGACTCCCGATGAAAGACTCATCGCCAGATTCGATGAAAATTCGCGTTTGACCATCTCGCCGGAGGATGCGCCACCTCGCACCGAGCAAAGAGGCATCGTCGGCGAAGGGATCATGATGACGCTGGATGATTTGAAACAGCACCGTATCAACGAAGTCGTCTTTTATCTGACGGCGGAAACGGCGAGGCTATTTACCCGGCAGAATGAGAATCATGAAACCCCGCCTTTGCTTTATCGGGATTTGATCCCCATCACGCGCCGCTGGATGAATGACTATCTGACCTGCTTGGGCGGTACGTTCGCTCAATATCTCTTATGGAAGCCCTTCGCCGTCAAAGCGGCGGAACGCATCCACCGCGCTTGTGCACCGCATAAAGAGGATAAACCGGAATCCTATATCCCTATCATCGATCAATTCACCCCCGAAGGAACTAGCCATAGTGTCGATTTCATGACCTCCAGAAAACGACGCCATGATACGAATGCGAATAAGTGCCATGTCAATATCGCGGTTTGCGATAGCGATTGGGAAATAGATTTCTGTCTAATTCTGGAAAGTGATGTGCATGTCAAGAGTTATGTGCGCAATGATGGCTTGGGGTTCGAAGTGCCTTATACCTACCAAAAGAAGGATCATCTTTACGAGCCGGATTTCATCGCGCACATCGATGACGGGCATGGCGATGAAGACCTGCTCAATTTGGTGATCGAAATCAAAGGGAAAAAGGACGACCGGGCGCGAGTCAAGGCGGATACGATGAATCGCCGCTGGATCCCTTCGGTGAATGGTGATGGACGATGGGGGCGATGGCAATTCGTTGAAATCATGAATATGCAAGATGCTCGAGAAATACTTGCGGGGTTCTCTTGGGGCTCCGGTCGACAAGCAAATCAACCGAACTGATCGCAATCAAGGAAAAAGAACATGGCACGCAAAGCGAAGAAGGGCAAGAATACCGAGATCGAAGCGCTCGTTCACGATCGAGAGACGAAGCGTCATATCCCGACGGCGGAAATGGAGGGTTTGGTGCCGAACGATGAGCGAGAACCCGTGCAGGTGGATTATCCTCGTAAAAACAACCCCGATGAAAATCCGGAGCTCTATGCTCGCAACCCGGATCTCGATCCGCAGTTGGTGTGGAAAGGCAAGGACGAGGAAGATCGTGAGCCGCTTCGCGTCGACGCCGTTCCGATCTACGTGCAAGAACATATCCAACCGAAGGTTATCGTCGACGATATCAAGCGTATGGCCGCAAAGAACAAACGGGATCGAGATGAGGGAACGATCGATCTTTTTGCCGATTGGGAAGACGAACTCGATCCGGAGGATCGCATCGAGTTCTATCAGCATGATCGGAGGTGGACCAATCGCATGATCTTGGGCGATAGCCTTTTGGTGATGAACTCTCTGGCGGAGAAAGAGGGGCTGAGAGGGCAGGTGCAGTGCATTTATTTCGATCCGCCTTATGGGATCAATTTTGGATCTAACTGGCAAGTCAGTACAAAATCGCGTTCCGTGAGCGACCGAGATCTATCTCGTGAACCGGAGACGATTCAGGCTTTCCGAGACGCATGGGACAATAACATTTCTTCTTACCTTCCCTATCTTCGGGATCGGCTTACTGTTTGTCGAGAATTATTGGCTGAAAGTGGTTCATTGTTTCTGCAAATCAGTGATAAGAATTGCCATTTAGTGAGATCCTTATTGGATGAAGTCTTCGGAAATCGTAATTTCATTCGTCAGATATTCTTCTCAAAAACCGGTAGCCTTACTTCCAAATTTCTTGGCCGTACCGGTGATATTCTCATCTGGTATGCAAAGAATATAGAAAGTTGCAAATTCAGACCTTTATTCGAAGAGAAGACACAGGATAATTTCTATAAAAATTTAGAAACATCTTATGGCATCTATCGTCAGATAAAATAGAAGGTAGGATCTTTCAATATGTATCATTGGAAAGCTCCGGTGCCGCTTCCGTTCCCACTCCTTTTGATTTTTGTGGAGATACTTTCAACCCCAAATCAAATCGACATTGGCAAGTAAATTATCCCGATGGAATGCATCGTATCGTCAAAGCGAATCGAGTTAGTGCCCAAGGAAAAAAATTGCGATATCGACTTTATATAGACGATTATCCTGTCAAACGCATCGGGGATGTTTGGACCGATACCGCCGGTTTCGCCGGAGATCAGATCTACGTAGTCGAAACCCGACCGCTCATCGTTCAGCGATGCATCTTGATGACCACCGACCCCGGGGATCTCGTGCTGGATCCGACCTGTGGCTCCGGCACCACTGCGTATGTCGCCGAGCAATGGGGGAGACGTTGGATCACGATCGATACCAGTCGGGTTTCGCTCGCCCTCGCCCGAGCACGTCTAATCGGCAGTCACTTCCCCTATTATCTGCTGGCCGATAGTCATGAGGGTGCGCTGAAAGAATCGTCGATCACCGGCAAGACCGACATCAAGGAAGTCTATGGTGGGAATATACGCAATGGCTTTGTCTACGAGCGCGTGCCGCATATCACCCTCGGTTCGATTGCCAACAATGCCGAAATCGATACGATCTGGGAGCGCTGGCAAGAGGTATTGGAACCCTTGCGCAACGCATTCAATTCGGCCACCGGGCAGTCTTATGAAGAGTGGGAGGTACCCCGCGATTTAACTACCCCCCCCCCCCCACGAAAAAATCGGCAAGAAAATCAAGGAGATACACGATAAATATTGGCAAGCACGCATTGCCAGGCAGCAAGAAATCGACGACTCCATCAGCCGCAACGCCGCTACGGAATACCTCTACGACCGTCCTTATGTGCAAAAGAACGTGGTGCGCGTTACCGGTCCTTTCACCGTCGAAAGCCTTTCGCCGCATCGCATCTTGCCCACCGATGCCGATGACGAAGCGATATTGGAAGCCATCGACGCCGTCGCCGAGGAAGAAGGTCGTTATCCGACACCTCGTCGCAGTCGGCGCCTGCGCCCGAAATCCGAGGAAGAGGGCGAGACCAAATTCATCGATATCATCTACGAAAACTTGCGTAAAGCCGGGGTGCAAAATACCAAGAAAGGCGAACGCATGGAGTTTTCTTCCTTGGAACCTTGGGCCAAGGGCCGCCATATCCAATTCGATGGTCGGTATAGCGAAAGCGGCAAAGAGCGCAAGGCGGCGATCTGCATCGGTCCCGAATATGGAACCGTAACCAGAAGCCTCATGGTACAAGCCGCCCGCGAGGCTGCGGATTATTTCGATGTTCTGGTGGTGTTGGGCTTTGCCTTCGAAGCCCACGCCGACGAGGAACTGATCAATATCGGCAAACTTCCTGTCTTGCGGGCTCGCATGAACAATGATCTCCACATGGCCAATCGGCTGAAAACCGGTAAATCCGGCAATCTATTCGTCGTTTTCGGCGAACCCGATATCGAACTGCGCACGATGGACGATGATCGATACCAAGTGGAGATCAAGGGTGTCGATATATTCGATCCCACGACGGGAGATGTCAAAGCGAGCGGAGCCGACGATATTGCATGTTGGTTCGTCGATACGGACTATAACGACGAAGCCTTTTTCGTCCGCCATGCTTATTTTTCAGGTGGAGGACCCGATCCTTTCAAACGCCTCAAAACGACCCTGAAGTCGGAAATCGATCAAGACGCTTGGCAAACGCTTTATACAACGATCAGTCGCCCCTTCGAAAAACCATCGAGCGGCCGCATCGCCGTCAAGGCCATCAATCATTTCGGGGACGAGGTTCTGAAAATCTTCGATATCGATTAGCGCGGGCGATCATCGGCCGGCGATGCGGAAATGCCCGCTTGGATCCGCAACCGGCCCTTCCGTTATGGTTCATTGATCGAAGGGCATGATAGTAGGGCGATCGCGATGCATTCCCTCAAACCCGATATTCTCGATAGGCTTGGCAATCACGAGATGACCCGTGGCAAGCAGGCGTTGTATCGGCGGCAAAAGCCTGCTGTGCTCGAACGATTGCAGCAAATCGCCATGATCGAGAGCACGGCATCTTCGAATCGGCTCGAAGGTATCGTTGTATCGCCGGCGGCGATGGATCGGATCATCCGAGATGCAATTCACCGCCGAAGGGAGAGGTCGGTGGAAGAAGACGCCGAATAGCATCGTGATCAAGTGGCCGGATAGCACGCAAGCGCTGCAAGCGAAAACGAGCGATCCCGATCTGGTTGACATCCATATCGATGAGTTGATCGACCGCTTCGATCATCACACAAAGAGGGCAAGGTTCGATCCGCGCAATGGGTCGGGGGATCGGATCGGAGCAACGAACTCCGGCGGCCTTATCCGATATCATCGGCAAGCCGCAAGCCGGTGGGCCAAGGAGTCTATGGGGGATGCAGGTCGGCGACTCATGTCGATGGGAATCGGCGGTGAATAAAATGGGCCGATCGGTAGTCCAAGTCCATGAGTCGGCATTCTTCGGCGCTATCTCGTCGATGATCGAGGCTCGAAGCATCGACGATCGGCCAGGCGCCCCGAAGGCTCCAAGGAGTCGATTGTTTCAAACGCATCCCTTTTTTCGCTTATCGAAGGCCATCATGCAAACGTCTCATAGCGAATCCGACTTGCTCCGTGCGCTAAGGCAGCATTTCGGCTACGACTCTTTCCGCCCCCTCCAACTCGAAATCATCGAGCACGCTTTGAGCGGCCGGGATGCGGTGGTGCTCATGCCGACCGGCGGCGGTAAATCCATCTGCTACCAACTGCCCGCCGTGGTGCGGACCGGACTCACGGTGGTGATCTCGCCGCTCATCGCCTTGATGAAAGATCAGGTCGATGCCCTGCGCGCCAACGGCATCGCCGCATCATGCCTCAACTCGAGCCTGACCTTGGACGAATTCGATGCGGTGACGCAAGGGCTGTTCAACGGCGAGACCGATCTGCTCTATCTATCACCGGAGCGGCTGTTCTCGGGCGGCTGCCTGTCCTATCTGGCCACGCTCGATATCGGCATGTTCGCCGTGGACGAGGCGCATTGCGTGAGCAGCTGGGGGCATCATTTCAGGCCCGAATATCAGCGCCTTCGTGCCATCAAGGAACACTTTCCCGAAACGCCGGTAATGGCGCTGACCGCCACCGCCGACAAAGCGGTGCGGGCCGATATCGGCGAATCGCTGGGACTTGTCGACCCCGCCTTGTTCGTGGCTTCTTTCGATCGACCCAATCTATCGATGACGGTGCTGCCCGGGCGCAAGAAGTGGGAGCAATTCCTGCCCTTGGTGCGCCGCTACCCGGGGCACAGCGGCATCATCTATTGCCAAAGCCGCAACGGCACCGAACACTTGGCCGAAAAACTGCAAGCGCACGGCTTCGATGCACAGGCCTACCACGCCGGTCTCGATACCGAAACGCGCAACCGGGTGCAAAGCGCCTTTATCCAAGGTGAATGCCCTATCGTATGCGCCACCATCGCCTTCGGCATGGGCATCGACAAGGCCGATGTGCGCTTCGTCGTGCACTGGAATATGCCCGGCAACCTCGAAAGCTACTATCAGGAAATCGGTCGGGCCGGCCGCGATGGCCTGCCGGCGGAAACGGTGCTGTTCTATAGCTACCGCGATGTGCAAACCCAACTGGGCTTTTTGGAAGATATCGTCGATGACGGCTATCGCGAGATTCAACAGGCCAAGATCAAGCGCATTCAGGATTTTGCCGAGGCCCAAGTATGCCGCCGGAAAATCCTCTTAGGCTATTTCAGCGAGATCCAAGACGAGACCTGCGGCAATTGCGATGTATGCCGCAACCCGCCGAGCTATATGGACGGCACGACGGTGGCCCAAATGGCGCTCTCGGCCGTCATCCGCACCAAAGAACGATGCAGCATCACTACCCTCATCGATCTATTGAAAGGCTCTCGCACACCTGGCGTCACCGAGCAGGGTTTTGACAAGATCAAAACCTTCGGGGTCGGTCGTCAACACACGAACTTCGCTTGGCAGCTGTTCATACAGCAGTTGATCCAACTCGGCCTACTCGAACTCGACTACAAGGACAACCATACCCTCAAGCTCACCCCGCTGAGTCGGCCGGTGCTCTTCGACGGTAAAAGGGTCGACTTGGTGAGCCCCGACACCGTTCGCCTGCGGCAAGAGGAACAAAGGAAGGTCAAGGTGAGCGCCCAAAGGACGATAGCCGGCCCGCCCAACGAACCGCTTTACGAGTGCCTGCGCACCTTGCGCACCAAGATCGCGGCTGAGATCGGGAAGCCGGCTTATGTGGTGTTCAGCAACGCCAGTTTGGAGGATATGGCGGCGCGCCAACCGACCAATCGCGAGGAATTTTTGACTGTACATGGAGTGGGCGAGCACAAAGCCCTTCTCTATGCCGATGTGTTTTTGAAGGCCATCGCCGATTTTTCGAAAAATCCCGCCACCACCGAGTGAGAAAGACCTCCGCCCGGGGCTTGATCGAGAGCGAAAGATGCCCGAATGCGTCTCACGCTCGCTATATGAGTGCAATATCGACTCCCCCCGACCTCTTGCGAAAACCCATCCGTGCTTGGGCTTGCAGATGCGATGACGCATGAGTCATGCCGATTTTTCGCAAGGTCTCGTGATTTGCGGATCTTTCGCAATCGGCGGCGATGCGATATCCTTACAGGTGACTCGGACTGCTTGGGCAGGGCAGGTCGGTGGCATCGAGTCATCGGTACCCATGGGGTGATGTTTTTTCGGTTCAACCAAGCAAAACGTCGATCGTCTTCGAAAGCGAGGGACGACGGCGGCCATTATCCGATTGCCCACGCTGCTTCGAGAACACCCATCACTCATCCAGGAGGAGTGAACGAATGAAGCCCCCCATCTTCACTCGAATACCTCTTCCACTCCCCGGCAAGCCATTCATGAGAAAGCGGAATTTCCTTTACCTTTTCCTCTGGTTATCGATGCTCTTGGGAGTCCTTGGCCATGCCAACGCTCAAACGCCTCCCGGGCCTGCACATCAATGCATCGGGACGACGCCTAGCGGTTCAACCCATTCTTTCCACCGGTATCCGGTTACCTGCAGCGAACTTGTAAGAGTATTCAGACGACAATCCCAGCAGTTGGGAAATAACCCGAAACGTTGCGCAACGAATCCAATTATCAATGTCGTCAGTGGCGGCAATCTTACGTACCAAATCACGAAGTTTCCCACCAGATCTTGTCTTGAATGGGCCGATGCGGCCAGACAACGCGCATCCGGCTATGATTCGTGTTCCATCTTCAACTTGACCTGCGGCTCGAAAACCGACGGTGTCGATTTCATCATCCCTCCAAGGCTTCCGACGGAGGATTTGGAGTTCTCCGATAGCACCATCTCCGTCGGCGAGGGGCAGTCGGTCGGTTTCGACGTCCGCCTCGGCGGGAAGCCAAGCTCGGACGTGACGGTTACCATTACGAGCGCTTCCGGTAGCAGTGCGAACATCACCTACGACAAAACCTCTTTGACCTTCACCACTTCGAACTATTCGACTTGGCAGACGATCACGGTCACCGCGCCTGCGGATGACGATACGCAGGACGAGACCGATACCCTGACCTTCTCCGTCACCGGCGGCATCGTCGAATTCGAACGCAGCCTGCAAGTCACCGCCAACGACTACCCTGCGGGCACTATCAACGTGACCCCGTCCGATCTCTCCCTCGTCGAAGGCGGCGCGAGCGGCAGTTTCAACGTGAGCCTCAGTCGCGCGCCGTCCACATCCCAAACCACGGTATCGATCGTCAGCGGCGATCCGGGCGCGCTAAGGGTCTCACCGTCATCACTGGTCTTCGACCTGTTGAACCACTCCACGGCGCAAACAGTGACCGTCACCACGGTGCAAGATAGCGATTATGCCAACGAGAGTGTCGACATCACCTTTTCCATCTCCGCCGGCGGTCTCGTTGCACCCGATACCACCAAGAGCGTCTCAGTGACCGATAACGACGGTCCCCCCGGCAATATCACCGTATCTCCATCCGGCACGCTCGCCATCGACGAAGGCGATACCGGCACCTTTACCGTTGCGCTCGATACCCAACCGGCCCGGGCGGTTACCGTATCGCTGACGAGCGGCGATACCGGAGCCGTTTCGGTCAGCCCCGCCTCGCTGACCTTCACTCCCGCCAACTACGGGACGGCGAGGACGGTGACCGTCACCGGGGTGCAAGATAGCGATTACGCACATGAAAATGCCGCCATCACTCTATCCGCCACCGACGGTATCGATGCCCCCGATGCGACCAAACGAATCTCCGTGACCGATGACGACACCCCGCCGGGCAATTTCACCCTGACTCCTTCCACGGTCGATCTTTTCGAGGGCAACACCGGCACGTTTACCGTCATGTTCGATACCGCGCCGAATCAGCCCGTCACCGTATCGATATCAAGCGGCGATACCGGGGCGGTGACGATCTCGCCGGCCTCGATGAACTTCGACGCATCGAATTACGATACCGAGCAAATAGTGACCATTACCTCGGTACAAGATAGCGACAACGATAATGAAAGCGTCGACATCACCTTATCCGCTTCCGGTGGAATCGCCGCCCCCGATGCGACCGTGACCGCCTCCATCGACGATGACGATGCGCCCTCGGGCGCTCTCACCGTGACCCCCTCCACCCTCGATATCGACGAGGGCGATACCGGCACCTTCACCGTCGCTCTCGATACCGAACCGAGCAATCCGACCGTCGTATCCATCACCGGCAACGATAACGGGGCGGTGACGATCTCGCCGACATCCTTGAACTTCGATTCGTCGAACTACGACACGGCGAAAACGGTGACCATCACCGCAGTACAAGACAGCGACTATGGGGACGAGAAAATCACCATCGTCCTATCCGTCTCCGGTGGTCTTAGCGCGAATGACACCATGACGATCAATATCGACGATGACGACATTCCCCCCGGCAATCTCGTCATGACCCCATCGGATCCGCTCATCCTCGACGAGGGCGGCACCGGCATTTTCGGCGTCTTCCTCGATACCGCACCGACCACCGATATCACCGTGTCGGTGGTCAGCAGCGATACGGGTGCGGTAACGGTCTCACCGTCATCGCTGACCTTTGGCGATCGGAATCACTCGATGGTGCAAACGCTCACCGTGACCGCAGTGCAAGACGGCGATCATGCGAACGAGGTTGTCAATATCGCTTTATCCATCTCCACCGTCGGCGGTATCACCGCATCCGATCTGACCAAGCAAATCATCGTGAACGATGACGATATCCCTTCCGGCAGGATCGCCCTTGTCCCGCCCGGTGGGCATACCCTCGACGAGGGTTCGCTCGATACCTTCACCGTCGCCCTCGATTCCGCACCGAGCGGGGATGTCACCGTGGACTTGCGAAGCGGCGACGCCGGGGCCGCCGGGGTCTCGCCGACCTCGTTGACCTTCAACACCTCGAACTACGACACCGCGCAAACGGTGACCATCACCGCCGTCGATGACGACGACACGCATGACGAATCCATCGATATCACCCTCACCGTTTCCGGCAAATTCGACGCCCCGCTCGAGACGAAATCGGTGATCGTGGACGATGACGATTGGGGGATCGTCGTGATCTCATCGCAAGCGCTCGATGTCGTGGAGGGAGGTTCGGGGGACTTCGAGGTCGCCCTCGACAATCGCCCGTCCGGGCAAACGTCGATCGCTCTTTCGAGCGACCACCCCGGCGTGACCCTCTCCCCCTCTACCTTGGCCTTTTCGGATACGAACTGGAATTCCCCGCAGACGGTCTCGATCACCGCCGCCGAGGATGACGATACGAATTACGAGAACGCCACGATCACCTTGGACGCCCCCGCCGACCCCCTCGTCCCATCCGTGACGATATCGGTGCTGGTAAGCGACAACGATGCCACCGATCCCGGAACGACAGGGAAAACCCCCTACGACTACGAGGAAGGAGTCATCGAAGTCTTCCCCACCGGACCCGTCGTCATCGCCCAAGGCGGTGCAGGGGGCTTTTCCGTGCGGCTCTCGAGCCCCCCGACCGAGAGCGTATCGGTGAGGATCTCGAAGAACCCTTTCGATATCACCCTTTCCCCGTCCTCGTTGATCTTCACCGCCGACAACTACGACTCGCCCCGATTCATCACCGTCACCGCTGACAGGAACAACGACCCTTACGACACCCTCTACACCATCACCTTTTCCGCCGGCGGCACGCCGACCATCACCAGAAAAATCATCGTGGGCGGGGCTGCGGGAAGGGTCAGGACCCAAGCCCTCGCCTTGCCCCCTTCGGACTCGAAAGACTCCGCCACCTTGCGCGTGCGATGCAATCAGGATTCCCCTTGCGAGGTGACCTTCGATTGCTCCACCCAAGAGGGCGGCATCGGTATGCGAGGAAGTCTCCCCAAGACGATCCCCGCAATGAGCACCCGGACATTCACGGCGGCGGATATCGAAAAATATATCGGGGGCTCATGGTCGGGGAAGGGTCGGCTAGGATGCGCTTTGCTCAGCAACGGGAATATCGGTTCGCAAGTTTGGACACGCTCGGGAAACGGTGTCCTGGTCAACAACAGCGCCTTGATTCGAAGCATCCCCGATGAAAAGGGGATCCACCGAGCGGATATCGAGTCGATCCCTTCGCCCGACTCCACCGATGAATCGAATATCCGCCTCCGGTGCAGTTCCCCCATCTCGGATTGCAGCGATACGAACATCCGGTGCTACGACGATTCGGGGACGAAATACACAACGAGCCTGAGGGTGATCGATCGAGGAGCCACCCGACACCTGCAATCAAGAGAACTTTCAACGATGATCGGCCATCGCTGGACCGGATTGGGGCTTTCGTGCGAAATCAGCTCGGCGGCGCAATTCACCATCCAAGTGCTGACCCGCACCGGCGGCGGTGGCGCGCTGGTCAACAATAGCCAAAGCGGCATCGACCGATAAGCCGGACGATCCGGTTCATGATGGACTTTTTTGAATCTATCCACCTCGATATGTTCGAAAAAAACGATTTTCCTGACATGCATCCGATCGAATTGGAATTCAGCACCGAGATTTGGCTATGGCCGGGCCCGGCGGCTTGGCATTTCATCACCTTGCCGGACGATGCCGCAAGCCAGATCAGATCTCTGACACCTCCAAGGCGAGGCTTCGGTTCGGTAAGAGTCGAGGTGATGCTAGGCGAAAGCATTTGGCGAACCTCGATCTTCCCCGACAGCAAATCCGGCTCCTACGTCCTACCGATCAAAGCCCAAATCCGCCGCAAGGAGGGACTGATCGCCGGAAGCATCACCCGAATCCGCCTTAGACCTCTGTCGGTGTAGGAAGCCCTGCGTTGAGAATCCCACTACGTATACCCTTGAAATTATGCTATGATTGATATTCGACGAAGTCAAAAATCTTTTTTTCGGCAATTGCTAGGGGAAAGATAATGCAATTTGATCGCGTTGTTGTTAAAGAATTTAAGAAACTGAAAAAGATCGAGCTTGAGTTAGCAAATCTCAATATTCTTGTTGGAACCAACGGAAGTGGCAAATCATCCGTTCTTCAGGCCATTCATTTTGCAGTCTGTTTGATTCGACAAACCACTAAAAACATTTCATCCAGAGAGATCCTGCATCCAGATCAAATCGACTATCTTCCAACTAACGAATATGAGCAGCTTGGACACGATAAAAAATGGGCTAACCGTAAGAATTTAGAAAAGTCTGATATACATTTTCTTTTATTAGATCCTAGCAATAGCAACGAAGAGAAAATAGAAATTACTATCCAACAGGCTAAAAATACCGGGATTGCTGTAGTTTGTAATACATCAGATAAAATAATATCGATTTTCAGAAAAAAGAATGAATTTTTTAGTGCTTACATTCCAGGGATTACTGGAATTCCAAACGAAGAAGAAAAATTTTCAGAGAGAGTGGTTTTGAGAGCTTGTTCCTTTGGTCACGCAAATACTTATCTCCGTAACGCATTACTTCTTTTGAAAAACAAAAATAAGGATGGAAAATATCTTTATAAATTACAAGATTGGATTTCTCAATTGATAGGTGAGGAAATGAAGATCGACGTGTCTCATAACGATAAAACTGATCTAACTATATCTGTAAGGGCAACTTTCAAAAATCATGAAATGCCTCTTGAGTTACTTGGCATGGGATATCTGCAGATCATACAGATATTCTGTTATATTCTTTTATTTGAACCAAAAATACTTTTGATCGATGAACCCGATATTCATTTACATCCTGATATTAAAATGAAAATCCCTTCTTTACTTGCCGATATTGCAAAAGAATCCGATTTTAAAGTCATCATGGCTACGCACTCACCATTCATCGTACGAGGCGCACCAGTGGATGCAAAGGTGCATTGGATGGAAAGTGGAAATATCAGAACCAGCAATGTATCCACTATTGAATTGGCTCTTGGTTGGGGTGTTTTTGGAAAAGAAATCCTTCTATTCTCCGAGGATACAGATCTATTTTTCATTAGAAAAATCCTCGAGCAATGGCCCGAAAGGATAAAAAATTCTACCGCTATTCTTCCTGGAAATGGATATAAAAACCTACCCACGCCTAAAAAATCTAAGGAGTTAAAAGAGACATTAGGAAATTCTTTTGAAATTGTCGTTCATAGAGACAGAGATGCGATGACGAAATCTGAGATGGAAATTCTCAAAAGACGTTACCAAGAAAATAACATTCATCTTTGGATAACCGACTATTCTGATATAGAAAGCTATTTTTGCTTGCCTGAATTCTTAAAGAGCCTTACTCCAGATTCTAATTCTTTAATTGAATATCTGTATAAATCAATCGAGTTACATAACAAACCCGATAACAAAAAATTCATTGGCCATAGAAGATCACATAATCAAGAAATCTATAATGGAGAAGGCGGGAGTCCGCAAATTAACGATGTATGGGAAGAACTCCAATCAAATGAGCCCCTTAGAGCAGCTTGCGGCAAATCAGTATTCAAATGCCTAATTGACAAATTTAATGCTGTTATCAACAAAAAACAAATACAACAACATATTCTGGATGGAAATACAGCTATATCACTAAAGAATTTATTAGAAGATATACTAAAAAAGTCAAAAAACAAATCATCATGATGGCAGATGATTTATTCTCAGAAGAAATATGGGTAGAAAGAACCCAAAGTATTTCCGATTAGATTTCTGTCTTTTTATTTGCCTAGCAAAAAGCGGACGTCAATCAACCCGCCTCAAGGGGTTTGATGGACGAGACATCGATTGTCTTTCGGGCGTGGGAGAGGTCTCGGTTGCGTTGGAGGTTCAGCCAGTATTCCGGGGTCGTGCCGAAGAATCGGGCGAGTCTGATGGCGATGTCGGCGTCGAGAGTGGATTGGCCTTCGAGCAGTCGCTCGATGCGGGGGTGGGGTACGCCGAGATGAGCGGCGAGGGTTGTGGCTTTCATGTCGAGCGGTTCGAGATAGAGTTCGCTCAGCACTTCGCCGGGGTGCGAGGGGTCGGTCAACAGGCTCATTTTCGAAGTCTCCTTTCGGGCAATTCGCTTGGCGGTCATTGGCGATATCGATGTCGGGCGGTCCGATTCGGCTTGAATGATACTTTTTTTCAGGAGCGGGCGAGGGTTCTCGCCATCGTCCATCGCTCGCTTTTATCAAGGGCTAATCGTTCGGGTTCTTCGCTCCGCCTTCCGGGCGCAGGCAGGGGAAGAGCAGTACGTCTCGGATGGAAGGGG
Organism: Thioalkalivibrio sp. HK1; assembly: GCA_000583135.1. GTDB lineage: Bacteria > Pseudomonadota > Gammaproteobacteria > HK1 > HK1 > HK1. The sequence continues at coordinate 33,832 of JFBG01000001.1, read as the reverse complement.
AGTCGGTCAGCAGCATCGTCAGTCGATCGATGCCGAGGCCTTGTCCGCCGGTCGGGGGGAGTCCGTATTCCAAGGCTTTGATGTAGTCGTCGTCGAAGGCCATGGCTTCGTCATCGCCCGATTCCTTGGTTTCGACCTGGCGGCGAAAGCGCTCCGCTTGGTCTTCGGGGTCGTTGAGCTCGGAGAAGCCGTTGGCGATCTCGCGGCCGGCGATGAAGAGTTCGAAGCGATCGGTGATGAAGGGATCTTCATCGTTCGCCCGAGATAGGGGAGAGACCTCCATGGGATGGGCGGTGATGAAGGTCGGCCGGCGCAAAGTGTGTTCGACCGTCTTTTCGAATATCTCCTGCCATAACTTCCCGCGCCCGTAATGGCTCTCGGTGTGAATTCCCTTGGCGTCGGCAAAGGCTCGCAATTTCGCCTCGTCATCGAGATCGGCGGCGCTCAACTCGGGATTTCGATCCAAGATCGCATCGGCCATCGATATCCGATGATAGGGGGGATCGAGCTCCAAGGTCTCGCCTTGGTAGGAAATCGTGCCGGTGCCGCAAACGGACCTGGCAACGCCGCCGACGATCTCTTCGGTCAAAACCATGATTTCCTCGTAGCCGACATAAGCCTGATAAAACTCCAGCATCGTGAATTCCGGATTGTGCTGGGTGGAGATCCCCTCGTTGCGAAAGTTGCGATTGATCTCGAATACCCGCTCGAATCCGCCGACCGTCAATCGTTTGAGATAAAGCTCCGGTGCAACCCGTAAAAAAAGGTCCATATCCAGAGCGTTATGGTGGGTGGTGAAAGGGCGAGCGACCGCCCCGCCTTGGATCGGATGCATCATCGGGGTTTCGACTTCGAGAAAATCGCGCTCGATGAAGAATTGACGAATCCAAGCGACGATCTTCGAACGAGCGCGAAAAACCTCTCGGCTACGCTCGTTGATGATGAGATCGACATAGCGCTGACGATAGCGGGTCTCGACATCGGAGAGTCCGTGGTATTTTTCCGGCAGCGGGCGCAGCGATTTGACCAGCAAGCGCAGGTCTCGGGCCTTGATCGAGAGCTCGCCGGTGCGGGTGCGAAAGACCGTGCCTTCGACGGCGATGATATCCCCAATATCGAAGGACTTGAATTCGGCGTATCGATCTTGGGGCAGATCGTCCCGACGAATGTAGATCTGCATGGCGTCGGTGCCATCGCGCAGATTCGCGAAACTCGCCTTCCCCATGATCCGACGGGTCATCATCCTGCCGGCGACCGCAACGCTGTGCGCCTCGCCCTCCAAGGCGACGGCATCGACATCGGCAAAGCGCTTTTGTAGATCGCCGAACTTCGCATCGGGCCTGAAATCGTTCGGGTAGGCCTTGGCGTCTTCGCGCCATTTCGCCAGTTTTTCCCGGCGCTGAATGGATTGCTCGTCATGCTCATGGCCACTCATCTTTACGCTCCCGCCTTGAGGCTCGCCTCGATGAATCGATCGATATCGCCGTCGAGCACGGCCCCGGTATTTCCGACTTCCACCCCGGTGCGAAGATCCTTGATCCTCGATTGGTCAAGGACGTAAGAGCGTATTTGGCTTCCCCAGCCGATATCCGCCTTGTCATCCTCCACCGCTTTTTGGGATTCGAGCCGCTTTTGCATCTCCCGCTCGTAGAGCCGCGCCCGAAGTTGCTTCATGGCGGTGGCCTTGTTCTTGTGCTGGGAGCGATCGCTTTGGCACTGCACCACCACATTGGTCGGCAAGTGGGTGATGCGCACCGCCGATTCGGTGCGGTTGACGTGCTGACCGCCGGCGCCGCTGGCTCTATAGACATCGATGCGCAGATCGCCGGGGTCGATATCGATATCGATATCGTCATCCACTTCCGGAGAGACATAGACCGCGGCGAAGGATGTATGACGACGGTTACCGGAATCGAAGGGGGATTTTCTTACCAGCCGATGAACGCCGCTTTCGGTGCGCAGCCAGCCATAAGCATGATCGCCGTCGAAGCGCACGGTGGCGCTTTTGATCCCCGCGACCTCGCCTGCGGAGGCTTCGATGATTTCGGTGCGAAATCCGCGGCGCTCGCCCCAGCGAAGGTACATTCTAAGCAGCATTTCCGCCCAATCCTGGGCTTCGGTGCCACCGGAGCCGGCTTGGACATCGACGAAAGCGCTCGAGGCATCCATCTCCCCGGCGAACATCCGGCGAAATTCCAAGTCCGCAAGATGCTTCTCCAAAGCCATGACATCGGCATCGATATCCGCGACCGCCCGGTGATCGGATTCCTCCTCGGCAAGGTCGAGCAGCATCGAGGCATCGTCCAACCCATGATCGAGCCGGTCGAAGGTATCGACGATACGCTCGTGATCCGCCCGCTCGCGGCCCAAAGCGCGGGCTTTTTCCGGATCGCTCCAGATCTCCGAGGATTCGAGCTCGCGCTTCGCCTCTTCGAGTTTTTCGCGCCGAGTCTCTACGTCAAAGATACCCCCTCAGGGTTTCCATTCGCCCTTGCATATCCTTGATCCGGGCACGGATCGGGTTGCTCTGCTCCACGGGATGATTCCTTGTGAATGTCGGTTATTCGATCGAGCGTTCGAGCGATTGTGTTCGAACGACTGCGTTCGATCGGTGAACAAAAGCGGTATCGAAGGGCGAATCGACAAGGCACGCCCTTGCCCGCCGCCTTTGATCCCAAGTACCGGCGAAGCGGGAATGATAACCGCCAAGAGCTGCGATCCCGAGCGGGCTTGGGGCAAGGATTCGGATGGAAACGCGCTGATGCGGCGAAAAAACGGGTGTTTCGATCCCGAGTCGGCACTTGCATCATCCGCATCGCCCCTTGCAAGCGGTGGCGATGGCGGCCGGGGGTGGATCAATGCCACCTTGCGAGATCGCCCGAAAGAGCGCAAGGCTTCCCCTAGGGGTCTGATAACAGGCTCACCGAAGAGCGTAGGGTGCATCGATGATCTGCGCCCGAACGAAGCGCACGATGCCTGATATCTCGGCTCGCCGATTTTTCTCGCCGGCTCGGATCGTCGTCTTAATACGACAAACGATCGATAGCCGTCCGATGCCTGTCTATAAGGCAGTGGCGAATCTATAAGGCAGTGGCGAAGCGTTTGGGCTGCTCCGTCTTCGGATCGATGAGCGGACCGTCGCTGTATTGCACGAGATAGGCCCGGCGATGGTCGGGGGTGATATTGCATCCGGAGCGATGCATGGTGAGCGAGGAAAACACCACCATCGCACCTGCATCCACGATGACCGGAATGCCCGGCTCCTCGCCGTGATAGCCCACCTGCTCCTTCGACTCCGGATCCCAGCGATGAGGCTCGATCGATGTTTCTCGATCGATATCGCGCGCTAACAAGTAAAGGGTGCCGTTGGATTCATCGCAATCATCGAGGGCGATCCACACCGTGAGATAGGGAGCGTGGTCGAATCCGACATAGCCGCTGTCTTGGTGCCAACCGAAGGCGGCCCCGGTATCTCGTCCCTTGACGACGAACTGCTCGTTGAACAGACAAGGCCGATCCCCGACCAATGGGGCGGCAAGAGCCTTCATCGACGGGGCGAGGACGAACTTGGCCAACGCCGGAAAGTCGCGGTGGCGATGACGCAGGAAACGGCGATCCTCGCCCCGGCCGATATCGTGCGCCGTCCCCCCGAGATCATCGTCCGCCGGTTCCGTAAGCAGCGTATCGCAGATCCGCCGCAACATCGCCAAGGCCGAAGGCTCGACGGCATCGGGCAGCACGAGATAGCCTTGGCGACGAAAACGCATCGCAAGGCTCGGATCGATGATCATCGAGAGGATCCTCTTTTGCGGATCGGTCGGGATGGGCAGGCTCAGGCAATTTCGATGACTTCGATCGACAGTCGTTCGGCGATCGCTCGTAGCTGGCTTCGATAGTCGCCGTAGACCAGACTGGAGTGATGCTCGAGGCCAGCGCCCATGATGGTGGCCTCGAGGCGATCGACGGGGGCGTCGTAAGCCACCACCCCCGAGGTGCCGGTGAAGGCTTTGGGACGCCTTAGCATCTCGCCCCCGGCGATCATCAGGCGGATCCGGCCCTCGGATTGGGAAAAGCGGGCGAAGGTGACGCGGCCGGGCTTCAAGGCGAATTCGTAGAGCAAGGGTTTGCGGCGATTGGTATGGACGGTGGCGCGCGGTTCGCTTTGCGGGTCGGCCATCGAAATCGGTGCCTGACCGCAATGCCAGACCACCGATGTGCCGTCGAGGCGATCGACATCGACCAAATCGACCTGAAAAGCCGGAGCCCCGGCGAGCTCTTGCAGCACCAGGCCGGTCAGAGCCCCGAAGACATCCGCCTCGCAAGCGCAAGGGACGCGCCGCTCCCCCATCATCGCCACCGGACCGCAAACGGCGCCACCGTACTCGGTGAAGGTCTCCGGCCAACAACGAATGGCGAAGGCATCGTAGCCGCCTTGGGTATGCAAGTCATCGAGGGCGTTCTTCAAGCGCAGGGATTTATCGAGCTCGTCCTGATCGAGATCATCGAGGCCGACCATTTCACAGGCGGCGAGCGATCGGGTTCGGGCGACATCGTCATCGAGAACCCGCTCGGCGCGGGCGAAGAGATCGTCGAGATCGAGGCGATCGACCTCGATGCCGGTCAGGCAACGCAAGGCATCGGCGTTATAGGCGCAGGTGTGGAAGCCATCGGGATGCTCGCCGATGCGGGCGATGCGCATCGTCGACAACCTCTCGACGACGCGCTCGGCGATGGCCCGATCGCAGGCGTCGACGCTCGGCTTCGTGGCCTTGACCGGCGCTCGCCGACGCTCGCCCGCCAACAAGGCCGCAAGATCGTGCGCGCAAGTCTCGCTCGACGGGTCGGCGTAAAGGTAGGAGAACTCGGCGTCGACCAAGCGCAGGGCATGGGCCGCCAAGTTGAGCCCGCAATAGGCGTTGAGGCGCAAGCGTCCGCCGATGCGGGGCTCGGGCAAGGCCCAGATCGCCAAGGGCGCGGCGACTTCGGTGGCGATCTTCGTGGTCATCGATGCGTCGGTGAAGGTGACCTGCAAGATGATCAATCGATCGAGATCCGCCAAGGGCAGCGATTGAAGGGCCTTTGACGCGGCATCGGCATCGAAGAGCAACTCCCGCGGACCCACGATTCGCTCGCCGGTGGCATCGAGCCGCCGAAAGGCCAGTTCGGTGCGCGAGCGGGCGAAATCGACATCGAATGTGGGGCGGGCGAGTGCGAGAACCCCGATGGTTCGAGTCATGGCGTGATTTCCGGTCAAGGGGAGTCGAGGGACATCGATCGAGAGATATCAATAGAGGGACATCAATAGGGGGCGGCCGTCGTCGCCGGCGCTTGCATGAACCGTTCGACCTCGGCGCGAAAGGGCAATCCTCGGCGACCGCCGGGGCGGGTGCATTTGATCGCGGCCGTAGCGTTGGCAAAGACGATGGCATCTCGCAAACAAGCCTGCTGCGCCAATGCCAAGGCGAGGGCGCCATGCCAAGCATCGCCGGCGCCGAGGGTATCGACGGCATCGATCGGATGGCTGTTTTGGCAATGCAGGCCCGTAGCGTCGATCCAGCGCACGGCATCGGCGCCCTCGGTAACGCCGACGATGCCCCCGATACGTTCGGCGGCGAATGCCAACCCCCGCTCGGTATCGTCGAGACGGCTGAACGCTCGCAATCCTCGATGCGAGAAAAAAACATGGTCGGCATCCTCCAACGCCCTCGGGCAGGCATCGAAGGGGGGCTCGGCATCGAGGATGCCGGGGATGGATAGGCGGCGCGCCTTGCGCATGGCGAGATCGGCCCCTGCGGGCCAGCGGGTATCGGCCAAGATGGCATCGAAACCCTCCATCGACATCGCCCGTCCGGCCTCGCTCGCCGACTCCTCGTCGCAAATATCGCGAAAGTTGACGATCTGACGCTCACCACTCGAATCGATGTAGATACTGGAAAACGACGATCGCCGGCCTTCGAGGCGATGCAATCGCGTGCAGTCCACCCCTTCGGCGATCAGATCGCTTTCGATCATGTCGGCGATCCCGTCGTCCCCCAAACACCCCGCAAGATGCGCGCTCCCTCCGAGCCGGGCGATGGCCACCGCGGCATTGGCCGCGCACCCTCCACCGACGAGATCGGCATCGCGGCTGCGATACTTATCCGCTCGCCGCGGCATCGCCTCGACGCGCATGATCAGATCGAGCACGGCGATGCCGACGCAAAGAATCCTCGGCGGCGGATTCATGGACGGGGGGGCATGGACAAAGATTCACGAAGGATTCACAGGAGCGGTTCCACGGCCATCCCGGTGGCCGAGGATTCCTGCGCCGCGATGCCGATGGCGACCGCGCGCCAGCCATCGCGCAAGGTGACCTCGGGCGCTTGCTTACCCAGCAGAACATCGCGGAATTTGAGATGCTGGAAATAGGTCGAGCCATGATGGGAGCCGGCATCGTCCAAGCGGGCATCGACGGGCACGAGGATATCCTCGCGCTTTCGGCGATCGCGGGAGCGGATGACGACCCGCGGCTGCGGCCTCACGCCCAAATCGTTCGGCCAATGGCTCGGGGCGAAAGGAACGAGACAATCGATGCGCCCCGCCGGTCCGACGGCGACGATCTCCTCTTGGTAATCCGCACCCTCGGCGAACATGCACAGATCGAGCATCGCCCGCGTATCGTCGTCGAATTCGACGATGGCGAAGGCGGCATCCCAGATATCGGGGGTGCGACCGTCGTAGGCTTCATCGAGGTGATTGACGGCTTGCCAACCGGAGGCCATGACCCGGCGGGGCTCGGCCCCGATCATCAGGCGCATGAGATCGAAGAAATGACAGCATTTCTCCACCAATGTGCCCCCGGAGCGGTCGTTGAAGCGATTCCAGTGATCGACCTTTTTCAAGAAAGGAAAGCGGTGCTCGCGGATCGAGAGGTGGCGGATCCCGCCGGTGATGGATTCGACCTCGGCCAAGAAGCGCTGCAAAGGCGGCATATAGCGATATTCCATCGCCACTTGGATGGGAGCTGCGTAATCACGCTCGAGGGCGTCGATCAGTTCTCGATCGCCGGGATCGGTCACCAAGGGCTTTTCGACCAACAAGGGGATCGTTCGGCGCGATGCGATATGCCGAAGGTGCTCGGCATGCCTAAAGTTGGGGGTGGCCAATACGATGGCATCCAAGCCATCCATCTCGAGCAGATCGTCGAGGGAGGCGGCAAGGCGAGCTACCGGCGCCGAACGCTGCGCCGAAGCCGCCATCGCCGAATCGGTATCGAATAACGCGGCCACTTCGCAGCCTTCGATCAGCTGCAGATTGCGAATATGCTCGTGGCCCATCATGCCGCAGCCGACGATCGCATATCGAAGCGATGTCATGGAGTCGATAGGTTCGGCGTCGATAGTCGATAGATTCAGCGCCAACGGGCTACATAGCGGATCGCACCCGGATCGAACCACGTGCGGGAGAATTCCACCTCCCGACCGTGCTGATCGATGGAACGCCGCTCGACATAGCCCCATTCCCGATTGCGATCGCGGCTAAGTCCGAAATCCACCGGAGCCCAAGCCGGCGGCATGCCGATGCTGACCATGTCGGTGACCCGGCCGATCACCACCCCGAGTCGGGTGCGATAATAGTGATAGAGCGAATCGTCGAGATCCCTGAGCGTCAACGACGAAGCGCAAGCGCCATCGAGCCAAACCTCCTCGATCGCGGCCTCGACGCCATCCAAATAACGCAAACGCCGGATACGAAAGGCTTCGTCGACGGTGCCGAAGGGCGGGAGATTGGGCGGCTTGGACATCTGCGTTGCGCTCAAGGCGCGAGCGGTGGGCAATCCGCCTCCGCGCAACAATTCAAGATGGAAAAAGGCGTAGATATTCTCACCGTCGACGGCATCGTGGATATAATTCCCCGAGCCTTGGATGCGGCGTAAAAACCCTTTTTGCTCCAAGTCGGACAATGCCCGCCGCAATGTCCCCACCGAAATATCGAGATCGATGGCCAGCTGACGCTCGGGAACCAGTTTTTCACCATGGAGCAGGCGGCCGGCCTTGATTTCCCGCACCAGCATCTCGCTGACCTGCACGTGCAGGGGCAAGCGGCCGAGCATGGTCTCGCCGTTATCGATTCGACGGTGATCGTCTTCGTTCACTGTGCGATGGATGCTTTGAGATTGGGATATGACCCGGGAAACGGTGTGGATTGATTTATAAATGATACTATCTTTTGCCGATGTTGCAAAATTCATTCGGGGCGAAAATTCCACAAAGTCCCGCTCCCTTCCGGTCGCTGCGGATCGAGTCCGCCGGCGACCGGCGCTTCACCCCTCGTCGACCGACAAGTCGACCGACAACGAAATCGTTTAGGAGGAACTCGATGAAACCCGCTACCAAGTGGCAATCCGCGCTTGCGGCACTCGGCCTTGCCTTCGCCGGCCAAGCGAGCGCCGATGAAATCAGATTTTTGTGCTATCAGGAAGGGAACGAATGCGATGTCATCGCCGACCTCGCCAAGGGCTACGAGAAGGAATCCGGCCATACCGTGATCACCGAGCGCGTCGGCTACGAGGTCATCCGCGATCAACTCGAAAACCAGCTGCAAACCGATGCCGCGCCGGATCTCGCCCGCGTTACCAACTTGGGCGGGCTCAATAAGTACTACCTCGACCTACGCCCTCTTTTCGACACCGCCGAGATCGAAAAACAATACAGTGCCACGCTGCCTTGGTTCCGGGCGCCCGGGGGCGAGGACATGGGGGTTTATGGATGGATGACGGAGTTGACCGTCACCGGCCCTTACGTCAATGTCTCGATGTTCGACGATGCCGGGGTCGAACTGCCCGGCGAGGGTGCGACATGGGATGACTGGGCCGCGGCTTTGCTGGAGGTCAAGGAGGCATTGGGCTTGGATGCCGGTCTGGCCATGGACCGTACCACCCATCGCTGGGCCGGTCCCGCCTTCTCGCACGGTGCGAAATTCTTCGATGCGAGCGGTAATCCGATCCTGGTCGATGATGGCTTTCGCGAATTCGCGGAAAAATTCGTCTCATGGCATAAAAACGGCCTGATGCCGACCGAGGGCTGGCCTGCAGGCCAAGGCACCCAATACCGCAATGCCGCCCCGCTCTTCCTATCGGGCAAGGTCGCCATGCACATGTCGGGCTCGTGGATGATCGGCAACTACTCCGACAACATCAAGGATTTCGAGTGGCGTGTGGTGCCCGCACCTTGCGGCATGGGCGGTTGCGGGGCGATGCCGGGCGGATCCGCCATCGTCGCGTTGAAATCGACCCGATACCCGCAAGCCGCCGCCGGATTCATCGAGTACATGTCGCGCACCGAGAACGCCGAGGCTTATGCCGCTCGAACCAAGTCCATCACCTCCCACCAAGGCCTGCAAAACTCGGGAGTGGACTACCAAGATGCCTCTCCGGCGGTCGCCTCGGCGTTGTCGACCTACGCCTCGTCCATCGGCAAAGCCGCCGAGACCACGCCGCAGGCTTTCACCTTTCAGGGCTACCACAAGAACTTCGTGATCTACGGCGTGGTTCCCGACTACCTCACGCAGGTCATCAACGGTGAGATAACGCTCGATGAAGGCTTGAGCGCGATCGATGCCGATGTCGCCGCCAAGATCGCCGAATGATCGGTCGCCGTCGGGGTGTTCACCGCCATCGAAGCGGCTTTCGCCGGAACCGGTTGGCCCTTGATAGCGGCAGCCTACTGCGCGGTCGGGATCATCGTATCCCGGCCGCGCGGTTCTTTCGGTGCCCGCTTCATGGGGATCATGGGATGGCCCATCGAGTTGGCGCAAAAGCTTGCAGGCCACGGGCCGCTTCCCTATCTTTTTCTGTTGCCTAATCTGCTCGTATTCGGCATCTATACCTTCGCTCCCTTTTTTATCAATATCGGCTTTTCCGCCACCGAGGGTCAAAGCATCCTTTTTTCCGAGCGGGACTGGGCGGGCACCGCCAACTGGGCGCGGCTGTTCTCGGATATCCATCCCGATACCGCCGGGCGCAATCTCGAGGTCGCCAAGTTCTACCGCTCGGTCATGGATACCGCGGTCTTCGTCGTCTTCCAAGTGCCGATCATGGTGTTCTTCGCGTTGTTGACGGCGCTGGTCCTCAATCGCAAGATCGTCGGGCGCGGCTTTTGGCGCTCGGTCTTCTTCTATCCCGTCATGCTAAGCCCGGTGGTCGTCGGCTTCCTGTGGACGCTGATCCTAAAGCGCCAAGGGGTGTTGTCCTTGACCCTGATCGAATGGGGCTGGATCGACGAGCCCATCCAGTGGTTGACCGACCCCGCATGGACCATGTTCTGGTCGGTCTTCGTCTACACATGGGCGCATTTGGGCTTTTATATGCTGATCCTGCTGGCCGGGCTCCAAGCGATACCTAAAGATCTCTACGAAGCGGCCCAAATGGATGGCACCTCGGATTGGCGGATGCTATGGCGCATCACGCTACCGCTGCTGATGCCGACCTTGCTGGTGGTGACCGTTCTGTCGTTGATCAAGGCCTTCCAAGCCTTCGAGGAGCTCTATGCGATGCAAGTCGGCTGGATCTCCATCGTTTCCTATATCTTCGAAACTTCGGGCCTGCGCGGACAGCCGACGGCCCACGGACTGGGTATCGCGGCCACGGCATCCTTGGCCATCGCCGTTTTCCTCGCCCTGCTCTCCTTGGGGCAAATCGCGCTATCGGGACGCCGCAACTGGCAATGAACGGGCTGATGGGTTTTTTGACGCGGCGCCAAGGGTTCGCAAGGCCGAACCTGGCCGATTGGGTGGCCTACGCCTATCTCGGGCTGGGCTTTGCGATCATCTTCATGCCGGTCAGCTGGATCGCGTTGAATTCGCTCAAATCCGCCTTCCAGATCGAGAAACAGGATATCTCGTTGATCCCCGGGGATTTTCAGCGCGTCGGCCGGGCAACGGTCAACGGCCCCGAGGGACGCGAGATTTTCGTGATCCCCGATCTCCCCGACTGGGTGCTGAACTGGCGCAGGCTCGATGACGCCGAACGGATAGGACACGATGTCGAGGCTTTCCTCGCTCGCTTCGAAGGCCGTGAGCGATACGCCTTGCGATCCCACTTGGATCGCGTGGCCGTCGAGGCTCGATCGTTGATCGCCGAACTTAGGCTACCGGATTGGCTCAATCGCTACGGCGCGATGACCGCAAGCGCGCGAAACGCCCACGATCTCGAGGCCGCCTTGCAAGGGCTCGACCCCGAGCGGGTGCGCTTGCTGAGCGAATATCTCGGGGTCGAACCCTACCGAGCGAACCGGCTGGTCTCGCAAGTCCTGGTGCGCGCCCCCCACCCCGAGACCGGGGAAATGCAACGCTGGGCGGTACCGAATTTATCGACGAGGCAGGAATTTCTGCCCGCGCGAGCGGTGCAAGGCGACGGCGGCAAGGTGGTTCGCCTGCCGGCCGATTCCGTCATCGCCGAAAGACGGGTGCAGCCGGCTTGGGAGAACTATCTCGATCCCTTGCGCGGCAGCGCCTACAACGTCAACGTCGATTTCACGACTTGCCTCACCAATTCGGTGCTGGTGACGATCATCGCCACCTTGATCACCTTGCTGATCAACTCGATGGCGGCGTTCGCCCTGTCCAAATATCGCTTTCGCGGTCAGATCTTTTTCCTCGGGGTCATCCTGACCACTTTGATGATTCCGGCGACCATCACGCTGGTCGGGGTATTCAAGGCCATCCACGCCACCGGGTTGTCGGGCAGCATCTGGGGGGTGATCATTCCCGGGGCGGCGACCCCCGCCGGGGTGTTCATGCTGCGCCAATATATGCTGACGATTCCCGACGAGCTGATCGAGGCCGCGCGCATGGACGCCGCCGGGGAGTGGAAGATCTACTGGCGCATCGTATTGCCCTTGGCCATGCCGGCGATCGCGGCGTTGGCGATTCTGTCGATCATCTGGCGCTGGAACGATCTGATCATCCCCATGGTCGCCATCTCGACGACCAAGGAGGCCTACACCATCCAGCTATGCCTCTTGGAATTCCGCGGCGAACACCTAAGCCAAGAGCACTATCGTTTGGCGATGACCGTGGTCAGCCTGATCCCGACCACACTGGTCTTCGTCTTCTTGCAACGCTATATCACCACCGGTATCGCCAATACCGGCATGAAGTGATCCGCTGATCGGGAGCGACCTTAAGTGGCCAGGCTCGAATTGCGCAAGGTGCGCAAGAATTTCGATTCGGTGGATGTCATCCACGGCATGGACCTGACCGTTCAAGCGGGGGAATTCTGCGTCTTCGTCGGACCATCGGGCTGTGGCAAATCGACCCTGCTGCGCATGATCGCCGGGCTCGAAAGCGTCAGCGGCGGCGAGATCGTCATCGAGGAAGAAGTGGTCAATCGGATCCCCGCCGCGCGCCGAGGGCTCGCCATGGTCTTCCAGTCTTATGCGCTTTACCCCCACATGTCGGTGCGCAACAATCTCTCCTTCGGGCTCGAGAATCTGAACCTTGCGCGCCCGGAAATCGACCGGCGGGTCATCGCCGCCGCCAAAATGCTGCAGATCGACGACTATTTGGCGCGCAAACCGGGCCAACTCTCGGGCGGTCAACGCCAACGGGTGGCGATCGGACGCGCCGTGGTACGCGAACCGAGGATATTCCTCTTCGACGAGCCGCTTTCGAATTTGGATGCCGAGCTGCGGGTTACGATGCGCGGCGAGATCTCCGCTTTGCACGAAAGACTCGGCAATACGATGGTCTATGTGACCCATGACCAGATCGAGGCGATGACGATGGCGGATAAGATCGCGGTCTTGAGGGAGGGACGGCTGGAGCAATTCGGTGCCCCGCTGGACTTGTACAACGATCCCGCCAATCGCTTCGTCGCCGGCTTCATCGGCTCGCCGCGGATGAACTTCCTCGACGGTCGAATCGAGGGCGATGGCAACGACGCCGCTTTCGTTTCCATCGGGGGGGCTCGCATCACCCTGCCCCGGGAGCGATTCGACCTCTCATCGGGGCGACCTGCGCAGCTCGGCATTCGAGCCCATCATCTACGCCTCGACCGAGACAGCGGCAATCTCGATCTCGTGGTCGGCAGCGTCGAGCAACTCGGCGGCGAGACCTTCGTCTATGCAAAGGCCCCGGGCGATGGGCCCTTGACCTTGCAACTGCCCGGTCAAGTCGCGGTCAAAGCCGGTGAGCGATTGGCGGCGGCCTTGGAAAAGGAATCGGTCCATCTATTCGATCCCGAGGACGGTCGCTCCTTGCGCCGAAGGGATCCCGGGGCTTGAAGCGCGGCATCCGCGGGGACAAGATCGTCGGCGCTTGTGAACGCTCGGGCTGCGGGTTTTGCGCATCGCCTGCGAAGCCTCCGATGCCGATTTTTGCAGTACCGATATCGCAGAGGGAAAATCCACGCCGATGGCGAAGCCGATCGAAATTCGGTTGGCGGCGCTCGCCCTTCATCGTTCGGTCGATAAAACCCTAGGAGGCGGGGACTTCCTCGATCTCCTCGACGGTCAGTTCGGCCCGCTCCAAGCCCCGGAAGCGATTGACGGCCAAGCGATAGGCGATGCGAATCATGCCTTGGGGATCGGTGGGGATCGGCGCCGGGCGATTGAAGGCGATGGCATCGAGGGCTCGGTCGGAGCCCGGCGGTAGAAGGCGAAGCCGCCGGTGCCGCGAGCCTGCGCCGACCGGCCTTTGATCGGTCATCTTGAAGATGCCGTCGAAGATCGGCTCGGGGAATTTTTGTCCCCACGGGGCGATGTCCCGGATCTTTCTCGCCAGATCGAGGCCCAGATCGGCGGCGGCGATCTCCCCGTCGCTGTCCACGACCGCCTCTCGCATCCCCGGGGTCATCACTTGGCTCGCATGGTCCGCAAACTCGCTCCGGAAACGCTCCAGCCCCGAGCGGACGATGGTCAACCCCGCCGCCATCGCATGCCCGCCGAAGCGCATGATGAGACCGGGGTTGCGCACCGAGACATCCGCCAACAGATCGCGCACATGCACCCCGGGGATCGATCGCACCGACCCGCGCAGGCTATCCGGATCCGCATCCGGGGCGAAGGCCGCCACCGGACGATGAATCCGCTCTTTCAGCCTCGAAGCCAGGATGCCGATCAGCCCCGAATGCCAATCGTCTTTGAACAAGGAGATCGCCGCCTCGGGAACGGGCGCATCGCCATAAAGGGCGAGCAGATCTTCGAGCGCATCTTCTTGCATGCGAGCATCCAACTCCCGCCGTTGCCGATTGATCGCATCCAGCCGGGCCGCCATTCGCCGGGCCTCGTTTTCATCGTCGCTCAGCAGGCACTCGATCCCGATACGCATATCCTCGAGCCTTCCGGCGGCGTTCAGCCGAGGACCCACGGCAAAGCCCAGATCCGAGGTCGATGCATGCTCGATCGACCGCTTGCCCGCCTCCAACAAGGCGCGGATCCCCGCCGATGATCCCCTTCCTTTGCGAATCCTTTTCAGCCCCTGCTCGACCAAGATCCGATTGTTATGGTCCAAAGGAACGAGATCGGCCACCGTGCCCAAGGCCACGAGATCGAGAAGGCCGTCCATCCGAGGGGCGGGTTCTCGGTTCCGGCGGCGACGGTGGGTGCGAAGGGCGCACATCACGTAGAAGATCACCCCGACTCCGGCCAGATGCTTGCTCGGAAAGGGATCGCCGGATCGATTGGGATTGACGATCGCCTGCGCCTCGGGCAGGCGATCGCCCGGCAAATGATGGTCGGTGATCAACAAGTCGATGCCGTGCGCCCTCGCCCTGGCCGCCCCTTCGATGCTCGAAATGCCGTTATCGACGGTGACGATGAGATCGGGGGCGTGGCATCGATGCACCCGATCGACGATCCCGGCAGAAAGGCCGTAGCCGTGGCGCAAGCGATCGGGAACTTCGAAACGCACATCCTCGGCGCCCAAGCGCCGCAGCGCCCGCACCGCCAAGGCACAACCGGTGGCGCCGTCGGCATCGTAATCGCCGACGACGACGATCCGCCGACCGGCGTCGATGGCCTCGTCCAGCAATGCCGCGGCGCGTTCGATATCGAGCAGGCGATCCGGCGAGAGCAGGCGTTTGAGCGAATGATCGAGCTCGTTTTGCGAGCGCACCGCCCGCGCGCACAGCACCCGACGCAAGACCGGGTGGTGGTTTTGGAGGAAATCGGGCATCGGATCGCTTAGCTCGCGCCGGGCGATGCGTCTTTTGCGTTTCATCGATCGCTCCGATCCCGGTCGGCCCTTCGGGCGATCCGCTCCCCGTCGGGGGGATTGATTCGATCTCGATGCGTGGACAGGGCATCGACCATCGCCCCCGCCAGGCCGCGCTTTTGCCCCGGCCACCATCTGCGCTGAGAAGCCGACGAAGCCGTGGCGGTGAAACGGTGACCGTATTCGTCGATGATCGACAAGCGATCGAGCGCTCCCAAGCGCAGTTCATCGAACAAGGGCTTGGCCCACTTGGCACTGAAATCCTCGATCCCCTCTCGCCATCGCTGCGGATCGCTTCGCTTTGCGCACGAAAAAAGGCGATCGTGCACGATGAGATGTCTTCCCGAGCGAGTCCCCTCGCTTTTCGCTCGCACCAACCAGTCGGCCGCATCGCAAGGAGCCGCGCGGCAAACGATATCCGACGCCTCGCCTACCCGAGCGGGAGGAGGCGACGGATCGGATGAATCGGGCTCGATCCCACGCCCATTCCTACGCACGTCCGCACGCACATCGGGCAACCGGGCAAGGGCGCAAACCAGGGCGTCATCGCTCCATACGCACTCGAATTCCTTGGGCGGAATCTCGTTCGCCGGCGGCAGATATCCGCCGCCCCATAGCCAAAGGCTGTTGATCGGCAGCTTCTTGCGCTCGATACGCGCGATATTGGTCGGGCATTCGTGCAACGCCATCTGCACCAGATTGCTCCATCCGTGCCAAAAGGGGGCATCGGATCCTCGGGGAAGTCTTGAAAAAACCGTTTTGCCGATGGCCGTCGACGGCGGTGAGGTCTCGATGCGAAGGAAGGCATCGAGCGCGATATACCAGCGCAAGGGGTCGGCGGCCACGATGAAGGGGCCTTGGGGTTCGAGGGCATCGTTGATGACTCGGGCGAGGGCGTCGGCCTCGGCTCGATCGAGGGCATCGGGGGAGGCGGCATCCATCGAACGAGGATCGCTTAGCACCAGATCGCCGACCCCCGCAAGCAGATGCACGGGGTCGGCGCGAAGCCATGCCCGATCCCTCCCTTCGGTCTGGTCTCGGTCTTGGGGAAAAGGCCGGGCGGCGGCCTGTCTTTCGAAGGCCTCGCCCTCGAGCCTCTTCGACGGGTTCGGACGATCGAGCGTGGCGGTCACGGCGGCCACCGGCCAATCATGACCTGCCCGCGGAGCCGTCCAGCCGAGGGTGCGGAAAATCCGCGATTCGAGAGATGGCTCCGGCTCGTCTTCCCCGATGTCTTCGAGGTCCTTGGAATATCGGCAGCGATCGAGCAATCGATCCAGATCGCCCGCATCCAACTCGGCGCAAAAGGCCTGCACCGCGCTTCGATCCTCGCTTGCGGATCCGCCGAAGCGGCCGACCTCTCCCTCGATGATGCGCCCGATGGGGCCGAGCAGACCCGGCACCAAGAGATCGAGAGCGAGCATCGATGACGACAACTCACTGAAATCGCCTCTTTTCAAAGGGCGCACCGCCGGTATTGAGGGCAAGCCGAGCGCTTCGGGCTCGAAAAGTGGATCCTTATGGCCGACTTGGGGGCCGACATGGGAGCCGGCAGGGGCATCATCGGCATCGTCAAGACGCATCTCATCGCCGATGCCCGCCCTTCATTGGGTCTTGGCCATCCATCTTAGTCTTCGACGAGGCATCGAGCACCGACATCGGAGCATCCAGATGGTCGGTCCATGCCGCCATCGCAAGCAGCGGCTCCATGTCCGTTTGCATCGCATGCCCCTCATGGCTTCGGTGGAAGATCCATTCGCCGGGGCGGCGAATCCGCCAAAGTCGATCTCCTTGCTGCCACTTCGCAGTCCCCGAAAGAACGCGGTAGATCTCCGGCGCCTTGTGGCGATGTCGGGGATAGAGGGTATGAGGAGCCTGCAGGGAAAACCAGATCGCCAACCCTCCGGGATGCCGGAAAGGGGCTTGGTAGTTGCGCATCTCAATATCGGGGCCGATCAGCTGCGTCGATGTATATCCTAAAAACAACTCGTCCGCCCCGTCGCCGATACCGTAAGGGGCGATCCAGCGAAGCCCGGGCGAGGCCTCGATCAAAGCCTCGACCAAGCATCGATCGAGGGGATCTCCCTCGCAATCCCGTGTCGATTCATCGAGCCGGCGCCGCCATTGCCCTACCAAAGGGGTCTGCGCGGCCTCGATGGACTTCGGTTCGAGGGGTTGTTCGAGCAGCGAATGCAAGAGCGCGATCTTCGATCCGCCCCCGCTCGGATCCCGGGCGCTCTCGCCCACCACCTCCCGCAAGGCCACCAATAGCCGATCGAATACCCGATCGCCATCGGGCTTTTTGATAGCGAGCCCTCGATCTTCTTCAGGCATTGAAATCACTTCTCGGTAACTTTGTCGAAATATCTTGCCGACGACCGCTTCGCTCAATCGATCCCCATCGGCATCGACCGTCAAAGGGAAAAAGAAGTCTGCCGGTGATTTTCGGGTGCGGTCCGCCGGATGACGATCGGACCCGCCGGCTCCCCGATCTTCAACAGCGCCTTGATCCCCTTGATATCTACGCTCGGAGTGATCGTCGTCCCTTTGCCCGAGATAAGAGAGGGCTGCAATACCAGAATTTCCCCGCCGTCGATGCCCGAATCCGATAGCAACTCCGCGCTATGGGTGCTGATGAAAAGCTGCCGGCGCGGGTTTTTTCCTTTTTGCGCTTTATGGAAGAGCCCGGCCAAATTGCCGACGACACTCGAGTGCAACGACAACTCGGGTTCTTCCAACAAGAGCACCGAATTATTTTCCAACAGCGACCACAACAACCCGATCAGCCGCAAGGTTCCGTCGGATAGCTGATCCTCGTATTGCTTGGCATTTCTCGGTCGCCAATTGTTATCGCTGCCGGTGATGTGATATTTGCCCAAGGGATCCTGCTCGAAGCGAATCTCCTCCAAATTGGGAACGGCGACCTTGATCACACCACTGATCTTTCGCAGGCGGGCATCTCTGCTTTTCTTATTGGCCTGCTGCAAGCGATACAGCAACCCTTGGCCGAAGGGATCGTCTTCCATGATATTGCCTTGGATTTCATCGAAGTGGCGCAACAGCTGAGGCACCAAGTGCATATAGGAGATCTTGCCCAGAAAATCGGAGATCTCTCTGAAATCCTTGTTATTGTTGACCTGCTCCAGATGGGTTTGCTGCAATCGCTCCTTATCGCCTTCATCCAAGGAATCCGGTCTTTCCAATAGCGGGCGATCGTTCTTTTCAACCCTTTCGCTCGATATAAAAACCGAGCCCGATCGGGATTGCTTGATGCCCACTTCGTAGATCCATTCAGGCCGATCCATGATCGATTCCGAATCGTTTGGCGATATCTCGATACCGATAAAAACCTCGGATGCCCGCTTGCTATGCGCATTCAAACAACGTATCTTCGAGAGCCCGCCTCGTTTATTGACCGCTCGTTGAAGTCCTCCGCCATCGGGCTTGGCGATATCGCGCAAGAAGCGAAATACATCCAAGCAATTGGATTTGCCCGAGGCGTTGGGTCCGACGAGGAATTGTCGCCGTCGCAGCGGCACATCGACCTCGACGAAATTCCGCCAATTTTTGAGTTTCACCCTGCTGATATACATCATCCACCTTGAAGAAGGCTCGAGTATCGAGGGTTTTCGATGCTCCGGTACCGGTGATTTTAACGGCAACTCGCCAAGCCATTCGCAAAGGGGGCGCCCTCGTAGCCCACTTGGGCGATCGAGACGCTCCGAGGCTCATGCGGCGATCATGCCCGGGGTCTTTTCGGGGCGAGAGCGAAAAGGGGGGGCGAGCGACCGGGACTGGCGAGCGGGCGTCCTTGCGCTCAAGTAATGAGCGACGAGTGCATCCCAAGCCTTCGAAGAATAAAAAACGTTTATGGCATATCGAATCATCTAAGGACGTGACGGGGCTCGGATGCTTATACTCGCCTTCGGATCTGCGGATCCCTATCGTGATCGTGCCTGAGATCGTCTTTGCGTCTTTGCATCTTTGCGTTGCGCGCCCGTTCGAAAAAGGCCCTTTTCGCCTCGCCGCATCACGATCACCGACTTGGAAGGCGTGGACCGATCCGGTCACCGAATCGAATTTTCAAGGAGAAACCCGATGCCTACGTACGTACGTACCGACAAATGCGATGGCTGCAAGGGTCAGGACAAGACCGCTTGCATGTATATCTGTCCCCACGATTTGATGAAACTCGATATGGACGGATCCGAAACCGGCCATGCCATGAAGGCTTGGAACCAAGAGCCGGAGCAATGCTGGGAGTGCTATTCCTGCGTCAAGATCTGCCCGCAGCAGGCAATCGAAGTCCGCCACTATGCCGATGTCGTTCCTTTGGGGGCCTCGGTACAGCCCCTTAGAGGGACGGATTCGATCATGTGGTCCATCAAATTCCGCAACGGGACCATGAAGCGCTTCAAATTTCCGATCCGCACCACCCCCGAAGGATCCGCCGATCCCTACGGGAATATGCCCGAACCGGTGATGGATGAAATCGAGAACCACTCCCTGCTGTTCACGAGACAGACCCACCAGTACGATATGAGCCAGTTCATCGAGAGCTGATGCTTGGGCGAGAAATCGAGACAAGGGCGCTCATCGACCATCGTGGTCGAAGGCGCTTTTTTTCGGTTTCGCACGAATCTTGCGATAAGGAGCGAGGAAAATGACGGAAGAATACGGTTTCGGTAATCCGGAGATTATCGAAGAGGAGGTCGATATCCTGCTCATCGGCGGGGGCATGGCCGCTTGCGGTGCGGGTTTCGAGATCATGCAATGGATCGAAGAGGCTCGCAAGCAGGGAGTCGACCTCAAGGTGAAGTTGGTGGACAAGGCGGCGATGGACCGCTCGGGAGCGGTGGCCCAAGGGCTTTCGGCCATCAATACCTACATGGGCGAGAACGATCCTTCCGACTATGTGCGCTATGTCCGGCAGGATCTGATGGGGATCGTGCGAGAGGACTTGGTCTTCGATGTCGGCCGCCATGTCGACGACTCGGTGCATAACTTCGAAAAATGGGGCCTCCCGATCTGGAAGCAGCCGGGAGACGAAGGCAAACCCTTGGCCGATGGCGGCAAACCGGTACGTTCCGGGCGCTGGCAAATCATGATCAACGGCGAATCCTATAAGTGGATCGTCGCCGAAGCGGCCAAGAAATCGCTCGGGCTGGAAAATATCCAAGAGCGGGTATTCATCATCCGCCTCGTCACCGACAAGAACGATCCCACTCGAATCGCCGGAGCGGCGGGTTTCAGCGTGCGGGATCACAAACTCTATATCTATCGCTTCAAATGCTGCCTGATGGCCGCCGGCGGAGCGGTCAATGTCTTTCGTCCGCGCTCGGTCGGAGAGGGAACCGGACGGGCTTGGTATCCGGTGTGGAATGCGGGTTCGACCTACGCCATGGCGGCCGAGGTCGGCGCGGAACTGACCTTGATGGAAAACCGCTTCGTGCCCGCCCGCTTCAAAGACGGCTACGGACCGGTCGGGGCTTGGTTTCTCCTTTTCAAGGCCCAGGCGATGAATGCCGCAGGCGAGGACTACCAGACCCGCAACGCCGATCTTTTGCAAAAAAACGGCTACGGCAAATATGTCAAAGGCCATGCGATGGGCACCTGCCTGCGCAATCATCTGATGATGCATGAGATGAAAGAGGGGCGCGGGCCGATTTTCATGGATACCCCCACCGCCATGAAGAATCTCGCAGCCAATATGACCCCGCGGGAGATCAAGCATTTGGAAGCCGAGGCATGGGAGGATTTCCTCGACATGACCATCGGTCAGTGCGGCGTGTGGGCGGGGGAGAATATCGAACCGGATAAGGAAATGTCGGAGTTGATGCCCACCGAGCCCTACCTCTTGGGCAGTCATGCAGGGTGCGCCGGAATATGGTGCTCCGGCCCCGACGATGTACCGGGAACCCCGGAGCACTATCACTGGGGTTATAACCGCATGACCACCGTCAAGGGCTTGTTCAGCGCCGGCGACGGGGTGGGGGCATCGGGGCATAAATTCTCGAGCGGCTCGTTCACCGAGGGTCGGATCGCAGCCAAGGCCTTGGTCAAGTTCGCGATGGACAATCGCGATTGGAAGCCGGAGATGGAGCGTAGCGTCGACGATCTGGTGCAGGAAATCTATCGTCCGGTGCGCAACTTCTTGGAGCACAAGGACTACACCACCGCGATCGATATCAACCCCCACTACATCACCCCGAAGATGTTCCAGTTCCGCCTGCAAAAAGTGATGGACGAATATGTAGCCGGGGTCTCGACGATGTACCAGACCAACGCTGCGATGCTGAAAGTGGCGGAGAAGAAACTCGATATGCTGCGCGAGGATTCGCTGAAAATGCGGGCGAAGGATCTGCACGAACTGCTGCGAGCGTGGGAGAATTACCACCGACTCTTCGCCGCCTTCGCTCACATGAAGCATATCCAGTTCAGAGAGGAGACGAGATATCCGGGCTACTACTACCGCACCGATCATCTCGATCTCGACGACGACAACTGGCGCTGTTTCGTCAACTCCACTTACAATCGCGACACCGGCGAATGGAGCCTCAAAAAGGTGGATTGGAAGCAGCTGGTCAAGGAATGACGCCCTTCGAGATCGGAGCGGTAAGCCCGGTCCGTCTTCGGCGATGTCCGGATTTTCTTCCAAGCCTTTGAATCTTGGCCAAGAAAAACGGACATCGCCGCTCTCTTTTCCGACCGGATCGTTGAACGTCGATGCCTTCGATCTCTTGGTCGAAGGCATCGATCGCCGGCGATCTTCCCCGATGGACCAAGCCCTCGTATCGGCTCACCCGTCCCTTCCAAGCGCAACCGAGGATAGAACCACCGACGCCTTCGATCTCTTGGTCGAAGGCATCGATCGCCGGCGATCTTCCCCGATGGACCAAGCCCTCGTATCGGCTCACCCGTCCCTTCCAAGCGCAACCGAGGATAGAACCACCGACGCCTCCCCCACCGACCCCTTTCCTTGATATCCCGGCGAATCCTTAAGATGCCCTTAGACCCTCCTTCCTCCGCTCGCCCCGTCCCCGATCGGCAACCGCCACCGCATAGCAGCCCGGTCGAGCCCGCCGAACTGCAGCTGGAAAGCGAATTCCGATTCAATTGCCATCCCGGTATCGCCTGCTTCAACGCCTGCTGTCGGAATATCGATATCACCTTGACCCCTTACGATATCCTGCGCCTCAAACGCCGCTTGGATATGGATTCGAAGGAATTCGTAACCCGATACACCATCCCCTTCGAGATGGATTTTCACGGGATGCCGGGGCTCAAGATGCGCACCCGCCCGGGCACCACCGAATGCACCTTTTTGACCGATGCGGGCTGCAGCGTCTACGAAGATCGCCCGGTCGCCTGTCGCTATTACGCCCTCGGGAATATGGGGGTCCGACGCAAGGATGAATCGAGCGTCGACGATATCTACTTCGTGGTCCGAGAGGATCATTGCTTGGGGCACGAGGAGGCGAAAACCCGAAGCGTCGCCGAATATCGCACCGAACAGGGCATCGAGCCTTATGACGACCATAATCGCGCATGGCGCGATATCGTGCTGAAAAAACGCTCGAGCGGACCGACGGTCGGCGCCCCCTCCGCTCGAAGTCTGCAGCTCTTCGATATGTGCAGCTACGATCTGGACAGCTTCCGCGATTTCATTCGCGCTCGAAGTTTTCGCGATATCTTCGATATCGATGCGGATGAGATCGATGCGCTGGCCGACGACGAGGAGCGACTGCTCGCCTTCAGCATGCGTTTCTTGCAGCAAATTCTCTTCGGCGAGATGAGCATCCCGGTCAAGGACGGGGCTCGCAAGCGACGCATCGCGCAGCGAAAAGAAACATGGGCGGCAAGACGAGAGGATGAGATCGCAAAGCAGCGAGAGGAGTTGCAGCGCCGACAATACGAGGAGTGATCTCCATCGGCACTCACGCCCCCCTGCGGTGGACGGCGGTAGACGAAGGCTTTTTCCTCGCCTTCGCTCTCGTTGGCAAGATTACCCCCCGCGACTTCCCAAACCGACCCTTCGAAAAAGCGTCGATTCGAAAACGGACTTCATCTCATGGCCATCAAAGAGCGAATCGAAGGCGAGGAAGCCTCTTGTCAATCGATCGACGATTTCATATCGCTGGCAAAGAAAGCGTCGGCCGAACCCGCCGATATCGACTATGCCAAGCATCTTTTCCGGCAAGCCGAAGCGCTTTGTCAGATGCCGCTGGACTATATCCGGGTCGCCGAGACCGCCGTTGCCGAGATCGGCGATCGAGAGTTCGCCTGCGAGATCCGCGATCAGGCCGAAGAGATGCTCTTCGATGCCCAAGAGCATCTTGCATTCGCCCGCAGCCTGGCCGGACCGATAGGCGGCGATCCCGACAAGGCCCGAGAACATATCGAGATCGCCTTGCGCGATGCCAGCTCCACGGGCGAAACCCTCGCCGCAATCGGTGTTGCCCGCACCCTCGAGGGAGGGACCGATCTCGCAAATGGCCTCCTCGACAAGATCCGCAGCGAGATCAAGGACCTCGATGGCGTGCGGGAGATCGTCGCTTGTCTGCACGAGGCGAAAGAGGTCGAATTGGCCCGCGAATTCCTCGAAGGCAGCGCCGGTCTTTGCCAAGACCTCCAAGCGACGATCGCCTTTGCGGGCATCGTTCATACCCTCTTCGACGATGGCGAGTGGATCCGACGTCTGCTCGACGAGGCGGAGATCGATTGTCAATTCACCAAGGATTTCGTGGCGCTGGCCACCGCCTACCGCGATCTCGCCCAAGACTCGGGGCGCGCAAGCGAGCTGATGGAGCAAGCCGGCGACTTTTGCATGACCTTCGAAGAGCAGTTGGATCTCGCCGCCGGACTGCTCGAAGTCAACGACGATAAAGCGGGAGCGGCCGCCGCCTACGAAAATGCGCTGGGAGAAATCAGCGACCGGGAAAAATTGTCGGAGATCGCGGGCACGATCGCCCGCTCCCTGCAAAACCCCGATCTGGCCAAACGCTACTACGCCAAGATCGAGCAACTCACAACGGCGGCGAGCGATATCTGTCGGTTGGCGAGCGAGGCCGCAAGCGCGCTCGACGAGCCGACCTTCGCCAAGGGGATCTTGGAGCGCGCCATCGAGCGCGTATCGAATCCTTCGGAGCTGGCCAATATCGCAGGCGAGCTGGCAACCCTCGATCCCGAACAGGCCCGCAACGCCGCGATCAAAGCCATCGATCGCGCCGGGGATTCACCGGGGCTCGCTCGCCTTGCCGAATCGATCCAAGAAAAATTGAGCGACCATCTCCTCGCCCTCGAAGCGGCGGCCAAGGCCGTCGATCTGGCCAAGGGGAGCCATGAGTTGCTTCCGATCGTGGCTTTGGCCTGCGATATCGCACAACGGTCCGAGGGGGAGGGGGCGGAAAAAGCGCGCGCCCTCGCCCGCCGATCCCTGCAGGAGGCGGAAGAGCGGGTCGCAAGTCTGGGCGAAATGCAAAATGTAGCCAAAAGGGTGCGGACGGATTTTGCCGACGATGCCCCTTGGGTCGCTCGCATCGAGGAGAAGTTGCAGCGGCGCGAGGCGAATCAAGCGCTTTACACCGCCTTCTTGGAGCGCGAGCGCAATGCCCGCGGGCTGCCCGATCTCCTCTTTCTCGCAGACGAGGTGATGGAGGGGATCGGCGATGCTTTCTATGTCGACAAACTGCTCGGCGCGGCCGAGGATCGCTGGCGGGAAGAGGGCTCGGATCCGGGTCAAGCCCTCGATCTGATCGCCGCCGTCGATCGTCATCTCGGCGATCACGAGCGCACCCTATCGTTGATCCGGCGGGCGGCCGAGAACGTAGCTCGCCTCCAAGGCCTTGCGACCCTCGGGCACTTCGCATCGACCCGATTGAAAGATCGGGCACGGGGAATCGATATCGCCTGCGAACTCTACGCCGGATGGGAAGAAAGGATGTCGGCGGGAAGATCCCCCGATGGCGGCGGCCCGCAAGAGAGGATTCGCCTTGCGCGCATCGTCGCCCGCGATCTCGATCAGCCGCTTTGGGTGGAGCGACTGCTCGAGGGCGCATCGACGATGAGCGCAGATCCGATGGCCGGGGCGGAGTGCGCGATCGTCGCCGCCGGTGTCGGATTGGAAGAATCGGCTAGGACGCTGCGCGAGCGCGCCAAAGAGCGTTGTCGATCCGTCGGCGATGCGACCGCCTTCGTCGCTCGCCTTCTCGGATCGGGGTTGGACGAGGCCATCTCTCGCAGCCTCTATGCCGATCTGCGCGGGATCTGCACCACGCCCCTTACGCATCGCGAATGGATTCGGGGGATCGAGGAAATCTTCGGCGACCGGGAATGGGCCGCCCGAGAATCCGTCGAGGCCGGGCTATCCGGATCATCGAAGCCAAAGCGAGCGCCGAGATGGTAAAGCGAAGCGCGAAGCGAGCGAAAAGATTGGCCTGTCGGAATTCGACACGTATCATCACCCTCTTATTGACCTCTTCCCGGCCTCGTCCGTGAGACCGAACCAAGATCTGCAGCATGACGATATCCGATAGCCGACCGGAGCGAGGCTCCGCCGCTTCGGTGGTGCGAGCGCGAAATCTCCTCAAGCGTTTCGGCACCAAGACCGTGATCGACGATCTCGATCTGGATATGCCCCGTGGCGGCTGTTATGGGCTGCTCGGCCCCAACGGTGCCGGGAAGACCACGCTTCTTCGCATGCTTTTGGGCCATGTCCTACCGGATGCCGGGACCTTGGAGGTGCTCGGCGAGCCGGTACCCGCCGCCGCCCGATCCGTGCGCGCCCGCATCGGAATCGTTCCTCAAGACGATAACCTCGACCCCGATTTCACGGTCATGGAAAACCTGCGCATCTACGCCGGCTATTTTCCGCAACCGGCGCGTCGTCCCCTGACACCGTGGCTCGAATCGCTGCTGGAATTCGTTTCCCTGCACGAACGGGCCACCGATCGCATCCAATCCCTCTCGGGAGGGATGCGGCGGCGGCTGGTCATCGCCCGAGCATTGGTCAACGATCCCGAGCTCTTGATCCTCGACGAGCCGACCACCGGATTGGACCCCCAAGTCCGCCATCTGATCTGGGCGAAGCTGCGCGAGCTGATCAAGAAAGGCTCGACCATCTTGCTGACCACCCACTATATGGAGGAGGCCGAGCGGCTATGCGATCGCTTGGCTATCGTCGATCAAGGACGGATTCTCGCCGAGGACACCCCAAAGACGCTGATCGCCCAAAGGGTCGAGCCGAGCGTGATCGAGCTGAGAATACGGGGCGCAGGCCACCGAGCGAGCGCCGACGATGTGCCGGCCGAACCCACAGGCCTACCCGAAGCGATCTCCCGCCACGCCCGCATCGAGCGTATCGACGAGACTTGGCACTGCCATACCCATCATCCACAGCGCGTGCTCGAGCATCTGCCTCGATATCCGGAGATCGAATACCTGCACCGCCCCGCCAACTTGGAGGATGTATTTCTCAATCTCACCGGTCGCGAGCTGCGAGACTAGATCGAAACCGACTCGAGACCGGCTCGATACTGAAAACGACGACTCGTCCCGAATCGATATCCTCGCAAGGCGACGGCAAAGACCAAGGATCGAAAAAGATATCGAGCAGTGCCCTTGTCGGAGCAATAAAAGGGCGTTCGCTATCTTGGGGCGATTGCCGATGGCATCGCCACGACCCCCTTGCATCCTTCGAACGAATATCCAACCGAACCATGAATCCGACCTCGATCCCTCGTCGCTCGATCCCTCGCCGTTGGCATATCCCGAGATTGCATCCGGCCGCCGCTTTTGCGGTATGGCGGCGAAACGCACTGGTTTGGCGGCGCTTGTTCGTCTCTAGCCTGGTCTTTCATTTCGGGGAGCCATTGCTCTACTTGATCGGCATCGGCTACGGGCTCGGGCGCTTCATCGACGGAATGGAGGGAATGGACGGGATTTCATATTTGAGTTTTTTCGCCTCGGGACTCGTCGCCTCCTCGACCATGATGTCAACCTCCTACGAGGCGACCTATTCCGCCTATACCCGTATGGTGCCGCAAAAGACCTACGACGGCATCATCGCCACCCCGGTGGAGGTCGACGATATCGTGGCCGGGGAAATGCTCTGGTGCGCCACGAAGGGCTGCATGGCCGGGGCTTCTTTGTTGATCGTGGCCACGCTGATCGGGGCCTTTGCGGGATTCGAGGCCCTGCTTTGCATTCCGATCCTTCTGCTGATCGGTCTCGCCTTCTCCGGGCTCGCCCTTGCGATTACCGCCACCGCTCCCTCCTACGACTATTTCAGCTATTACATGACGCTGTTCATCACCCCGATGTTCATCCTTTGCGGGGTGTTCTATCCGATCTCGTCGATGCCCGCATTCGTGCAGGGTCTGATACAGGTCTTGCCCTTGACCCACGCCGTGGCCCTCGTACGCCCCATCGTTACCGGCGCTGCGCTCGAAAATCCGATCCTTCATATCGCGATTCTGATCGCGTTCGCTTTCGTCGGTTTTTATGTCGCGGCGATCCTCATCCGACGACGTTTCATTCTTTGACGAATCTGGCTTTGACAACACCGGCGCAAAGCGATGCGCGAACAAACCGAGGCCCTCACCATGCCATTCGATCCCGCTTCCCAAGATGTGGGCAATATCGTCTCCTTGGAGCACGTCAATCTCACGGTGCCGAACCAGGAAACCGCCACCGATTTCTATATCGACGGACTCGGGCTGACCCGAGACCCCTATCTGATGGCGGGCACCGACAATATGTGGGTCAACTGCGGCCGTCATCAATTCCACCTGCCCAAAGGCGATGCGCAACGCTGGCGAGGGTGCATCGGGCTTCGTCTGCCTTGCCTCGATGCGCTGGAAAAACGCTTGGGGCGCATCGCTCCCAAGCTCGAAGGCAGCCTCTTCCGATGGCAAAGGAAATCTCCCAAGCGCTTGGATCTGCGATGTCCCTGGGGGAATCGATTTCGGATTCACGGAGACGATGCCAAGGGTAGGGCCGCCGGCACCTGTATCTCCGGCAAGCGACCGACCTCCCCCGCTCTCGTCTACCTCGAGATGCCGGTTCGTCAAGGGGATGCGGCGAAGATCGAGCACTTCTACCGAAAGTTCCTCAAAGCCCCGGGACGCACGGAAAAGGGTCGGGCATCGATCAACGCTGGCCCCGGACAGCAACTGATCTTCGTCGAGCAAGCCCAAGCCATCGAAGACGAATACGACGGCCATCATTTCGCAATCTACATCGCCGATTTTTCCGGTACCTATCATGCACTCGCCGAGCGCGGCCTTATCACCGATATCGATAACGCCTGGCAATTCCGTTTCATCGATATCGGCTCTGGCCGCAACGCCAAGCCCCTCTTTCGCGTGGAGCACGAAGTACGCAGCCTTAACCACCCCCTCTATCAACGCGCCTTGGTCAATCGCCTACCGGAAGAGCCGATCCTTTGAGGGACTTGCCCTGCGATCGATGGCGGGATCGGATGGATGCTCGATCGAGGCTCGCTCGCCTGGGATCGTTTCGAGGATTCGCCCATCCGACGGCATCGTCGATGGATATCGTGGCACTCGGCATAGCGATATCCTCGCCATGACCGGTGTTTAAAGGATCGATCGAACGGGATGACTCTTGCTCGGATCCGGCCGAGACTCGATTCGGACCTCGACAGCAAGATCGAGGCAAAGACTGCCTCGATTAACGAAAAAGCCACCGCCGGATATCCCCCGGCGGTGGTTTTTCACTCTCCATCGAGCATGGCATCGGCGGCCTTGGACAACCCTCGGGGAACCCGCCTTTTTCCTGTTCGACGATCTCGATGATCGACGAACCCGAGCGGGGATCGGGGACTGCGAATCCGTCCCTCGTCTAGCCGCCGCCGCTGTTGTTCACCAACGCCCCGCCGCCCCCGGTACGGGTCAATATCTGCACCGTGAAGGGAGCATCCGAGCGCAACTCGCACGACAACCCCATCCCCTGCCAGCGATGCCCGATCATCTGCGCCAGTTCCACGCTTTGCAGGTGACGCACGGTCGATGCGCCGATCTCGAAGGCCCCGCTCTCATGGAGGGTTCCGTCATCCTCGTAGCAGGCGAATCGGGTCGATGTGCAGCGCTCCCCGCCCGTCGCCGTACAGCGAATGCGGATATTCGACTTCTCGAATCCATCCGGGGAGGTGATCGACTCGATATCCGCTCGATACTCGGAACCCTCCACGTGACTGCGGATATAGGCGCTGTTGTTCACCAACACCCCGTCCCCCGAGCGCAACCAGATCTGGGAGTCGATCAGATCCACGCTTCGAAGGGCGCATCCCAATCGTCCCTTGCCGGACCACGAACCGCCGGTATGGGTCTCGATATCCCTCGCATCCAAGATGATCGTCCCCCACCCCGGTATCTCTCCCGGCACCAAACCTTGGAAGAGCGAACCGTCGCTTTGCGCTGCGCAATCGAGGAATACCGTGCACGAAGCACTCTGTTTGCAATGGATGAACAGGGCGAAGCGATCCCCCGAAACCATCGGCGGCATCGCCAACGCCTGCGCTCTGATCGGCGACAGCAGCGTCGCCCGGGGGGGTGTCTCCGGCGTGTCCTCGGTATACGACACCGAGATCGTCCCGCTCACGCTCGAATAGTTCCCGCCGGTGGCGGTCAAGGCGATGATATCCAATCCGCCTTGTCGGTCGCTGCCCGCAGCGGCGGCGGCCTCCACCCTTCGATCCCTATCCCAATCATCGGCGGTGAACACCAGCGAGGGCGGAACGAGCCCGATGCCCGGATTCGAACTCGTCAGCGATACGATGACCGCCTGCGTGCCCACCGGCCTCACTCCGAGGCGTACGTTGAAAGCGACCGGGCCACCGCCTTCGGTCAACTCGATCCGACCGGGGGTGATGGTCATCGTGCCCGGATTGTCGATACCTGCGAGTGAAAGGCGGCTTGTCGCTCCCTCGTAGCCGCCACCGCTCGCCGTCAAGGTGATGGTGTCGCTATCGCCCACGGCATCGGCGTCCACCGCCAAGGCCACGGTGACGGTTTGCTGCGACTCCCAATTCGACGCATCGAAGGTCAGCGACTGCGGGGTGATCGTGACATCCTCGTTGGTCTTGCTCAGCGAGACGGTCACGGCCCCGCTCGGCGCTCTCCCGTCAAGCCCGACGGTGAAGGTCTTCGATGTCCCTTCGCCGAGCACCAGCGTTCCGGGGTTGACGACGATCGTGCCCAGAACGCCGACGGGCGGCGGTGCGGGGGGTACGAGGGGCTCGTCGTCGTCTCTCACGCTGACGCTCACTTTCATCACCGGCGCATTGAAATCGGCGGCGGCCAAGGTGATGGTGTCGCTATCGTCGACGGCATCCGCATCGGCGGCCGCGCTGACGGAGATGTTCTGATTTTGGTTCCAATTCGAGGACGTGAAAGTCAAAGAGCCCGGCGAAAGCGTGATATCCGGGTTGTCGTTCGTCAACACCATGGTGATATCCGAGGTCGGGGGGATGCCCTCGAGCCTGACCCGGAGCAACCCCGTCGAGTCCTCTTCGAGCTCGAGCGAGCCGGGATCGACGACGATCGTATTTTGAATGCCGCCCGGAGCCGTGGTCAAAGAATCGTCGTCGAGCACCTGAACCGTCACGCTGCCTCGAATCCCGCCGTACTCCTCCCCCGAGCCCGAATAGGCGATCGACGTCTCGTCGTCGAGCCTGTCGATATCCTGGCTTGCGCTCACCCTCACCGTTTGGACCGTATTCCACGTAGCAGGGGTGAAGACAAGGGCTATCTTGTCCACCCTCACATCGGGATTGCTCGGCTGGGTCAGGCTCACCGTCACGTTCTCGCTCGGTTGCTTCGCCAACTTCACCGTGAAGGTGGCGCTGCCCCCCTCGACGATCTGCAGCGCATCCGGTGAGACGGTCACCCCTGCGGTATCGTTATCCGTGATGCCGACGTTCAAAGTGTCGCTCACGCCGTCGTAGCCGCCACCGGAGGCAGTGAGCCCGACGGTCGGTTCGTCGCGGACGATATCGTCGTCCTCGGGGGCCCTGACGGTGATGGACTGCGCTTGATCCCAGTTCGCTTCGGTGAAGACCAACGAACGCTTGTCGAGCGAGATATCCTCGCTGTCGCTCGGCCGCGCCGTCACCGTCACATCCCCGCTCGGCAGCGTTGCCAGCCTCACCGTGAAGGTGCCGCTCTCGCCCTCGGTGATGTTCAACGGATCGGGGGCGACGATCATGGCCTCGGTATCGTCATCGGCGACATCGACATCCACGCCTCCGGTCTTGCCCGCGTAGCCGCCGCCGGTGGCCGACAGGGCGATGCGCGCGCTCTCGTTCGAGGCGTCGTCGTCGTCGGTCGCCCTCACCGTCACCAATCGGGGGGTGTTCCAGTTCGAACTCGTGAAGGTCAGCCCGGTCTGGTCCCCGGTGGTGGCGGGGTCGGTATCCACCCTCACATCGGCGTTGCTCGGCTGGGCGAGCGTCACCGAAACGGTGCCGCTCGGCAAGGTCGCAAGGCTCACCGCGAAGCGTCCGCTCGACCCCTCGTTGACCTTCAGCGCGCTCGGCGGAAGAACCAGTGACTCTTCGTCGTCGTCCGCCACATCGACGCTCACGCTTTCGCTCAGATTGTCGTAGCCGCCGCCCGAGGCTGCCAAGGAGATGACACTCGTGCCGTCGTCCCAAGCATCGTCGTCCTCGCCTGCGCTCACCGTCACCGTCTGCGCCGTATCCCAATCGTCGTCGGTGAAGGTGAGCGAGGTCTTGTCCACGCTCACATCGGAACCGCTCGGCAAGGTCAAGGACACGCTGACATCGCCGGTCGGCTGCTGCGTCAACCGTACCGTGAAGGTGCCTTGCACCCCTTCGGTCAGATCGAACGCGGTCGGCGAGACCGTCAGATCCGCCCTGTCGTTGTCCGCAACCTTGACGCTCACGCTCGCGCTTGCATCGCCGTAATCGCCGCCCGTCGCCGACAAGGCGATGCTGGCGCTATCGGGATCCAGATCGTCGTCTTCGCCGGCGCTCACCGTCACCGTCTGCGCCGTATTCCAGTTGCCGCTGTTGAAGGTGAGCGTCGTCTTGTCCACGCTCAGGTCGGTACCGCTCGGCAGGGTCAGCGTCACCGAAACGCTCGCGCTCGGCAGGGTCGCCAATTTCACGCCGAAGGTGGCGCTGTCGCCCTCGGTGACGCTCAGCGAACCCGATGCGAGGGACAGGGCCGGCGTGTCGTCGTCCGTGATGGAAACGCTGACGCGGCCGTTTGTGACGTTATAACCACCGCCCGATGCCGATACCGAGATGCTCGCGCTCTCGTTCGAGGCATCGGGGTCTTGATCCGCACTCACCGTCACCGTCTGCGCCGCATTCCAATCGCCGGTCGTGAAGGTAAGCCGGGTCTTGTCCACACTCACATCGCTGTTGCTCGGCTGGGTCAAGGTTACCGAGACGTTTCCGCTCGGCCTCGCCCCCAGACTCACCTCGAAGGTGGCGGTACCGCCCTCGGCAACGCTCACGGCGGCCGAGGGGAGGGTCAGGCTCCCCGAATCGTTATCCGTCACATCGATGCGCACCGTGCCGGTGGTGTTGTCATAACCGCCGCCCGAAGCCGAGACGGAGACGCTCGCGCTCTCGTTCAAGATATCGCCGTCCTCGGCCGCTCTGACCGTCACCGCTCGAGCCACGCTCCAGTTGGCGGCGGTGAAGGTCAGCGTCGTCTGATCGCCGCTCGCCGATGGATCGGTATCGACTCTGACGGCGGTGTTGCTCGGCTGGGTCAGCGTGACCGTGACCGTTCCGGTCGGTAGCGCCGACAGCCTCACATCGAAGTTGGCGGTGCCGCCCTCGGTGACCGAAACAGTGCCGGACGGGAGGGACAAGGTACCGGTATCGTTATCCGTCAAGGAGACGCTCACCGTACCGGTGATGTTGTCGTAGCCGCCGCCCGTTGCCGACGCCGAGATGGTCGCGCTCTCGTCGGCGGTATCGCCGTCTTCGGCCGCCCTGACCACGACCGCTTGAGCCGTATTCCAGTTGGAGGTGGTGAAGGTCAGCGTTGTCTGATCGCCGTTCGCTGCGATATTGCTATCCACCCTGATGTCGGTATTGCTTGGCTGGGTCAAGGTGACCGTCACATTCGCGCTCGGCTGCGACGACAGTTTCACCTCGAAGATTGCGGTGCCGCCTTCGGTGACCGCAACGGCATCGGAGGGAAGGGTCAGACTCCTCCCATCGTTATCCGTCAAGGAGACGCTCACCGTACCGGAGACGTTGTCGTAACCGCCGCCCGATGCCGACACCGAGATGCTCGCGCTCTCGTCGGCGGTATCGCCGTCCTCCGCCGCTCTGACCGTGACCGTTTGATCTTCGTTCCAGTTGGAGGTCGTGAAGGTCAGCGTCGTCTGATCGCCGCTGACCGATGGATCGGTATCCACCTTGACGTCGGCGTTGCTCGGCTGGGTCAGCGTGACCGTCACGTCCCCGGTGGGCTGCACCGACAACTGCACATCGAATGTGGCGGTGCCGCCCTCGGCAAGCGCCACGGCACCCGACGGAAGGGTCAAAGTCCCTCCGCTATCGTTATCCGACAAGGAGACGCTCACCGTGCCGGTGGCGTTGTCATAGCCGCCGCCCGATGCCGAGACCGAGATG